>ALYD01000013.1 GCA_000513555.1 Lachnospiraceae bacterium JC7 | reverse complement strand
CCGGGAGTTTTCCTCGGCATCGTTCTTATGATCTACAGTTACGTGATATCCATAAAGAGAAATTATCCTAAGGGAACACCTTTCAGTATCAGTTATCTTTTCAAGACTGCCACCTCAGCTATCTGGGGCATGTTCACAGTCATGATAGTTGTGGTAGGTGTAGTTGCCGGAGTTTTCACAGCGACAGAGTCTGCAGCTATTGCAGTTGTATGGTCACTGATAGTTTCATTCTTCATATACAGGAAGATGAATTTCAAGGATTTCTGGATGGTACTGGAAAATGCCCTGAACACACTTGCCATCGTACTGATCCTTATCTCCACATCAAGTGCATTTGGATGGCTTCTTACATACCTTAAGGTTCCGGCCATGATCTCAGGAACGATCCTCGGAATCACCACCAACAGGTATGCGATCCTTATCATGATGAATATACTGATGCTTATCTTCGGAACCATGATGGACATGAGCGTTATCATCCTGGTTCTGACACCTATCCTTCTTCCGATAGCAACATCCATCGGTATCGATCCGGTACACTTCGGTGTCATCATGATCACGAATCTCGGTATCGGTCTCGTTACACCGCCTGTAGGTTCAACACTTTTCATCGGTGCGGCTATATCGAAGATCCCTCTGGAGAAGCTTTCAAAGAGTATGATACCATTCTACATCTGTATGATCATCGTACTTCTGGTAGTTACCTATGTACCGGCCTTCTGCATGACGATTCCAAATCTCATCATGCCGATCGGCGTAGCCGGATGATCGGTGAAACGGTGAATTTTATATGAAGTAGTTTAATGAATGCTGCTGAGATGCTTTGACGGCATTTTGGCAGCATTTCTTTACTTAAAAATGCCTGAAATAAGGCGATTTCCGGCTCTTTGGATCAGGTACCGGGGAGTCGGGTTTAATGGAATAGCTGAAATAATGAAAGGAAAATAGATATGGAAAAACAGTGGAGCAATGACGAAGAGATGTTCGCATTGATGAAGGAAAAATTATACACACCGGTGGTGGGAGATATATTGGACCAGATGGGATATCCTCACCAGTTCCTTCCGGCAGAGATAAAGCCCCTTGAGGCTCTGGTTCCGGCAGAGGCATTTATAGACAGAAGTGTACCGGATAATCGTCTGAAGGTGGCAGGGTATGCCTGTACCATTCTGGAGAATGATGTCTATGAGTATCCGGATAAGCCATTCGGACTTATGACAGAGGCTCTGGATCAGCTTCAGAAAAATGAGATCTATATAGCAACAGGTGCACATAATTCCGCACTCTGGGGAGAGCTTCTTACAGCTACCGCAAAGGCCAGAGGTGCTGTTGGTGCGATCCTTGACGGATATTCCAGAGATACACCTCAGGTTCTCGGACAGAATTTCCCTGTATTCTGCAGGGCTACATGGGCTCAGGACAGCTCTATCCGTACTTATGTTTTCAAGTACAGATGTCCTATCGAGATAGGTCAGGTGACCATACATGACGGAGATCTCATTTTCGGAGACATTGACGGAGTACTGGTCATCCCGAAGGAAATAAAGGATGAGGTGCTGGAGAAGGCACTCATCAAGGCTTCTGGAGAGAAGGTAGTCCGTAAAGCCATTGAGGGTGGAATGTCTTCGACGGATGCATTTGCAAAATACGGAATACTGTGAGATGCTCCGGAACGAAACATATGTTTTCGTGTAGACGGATTTGGTTTCGGCAAGACACAGGCCGGATAAAAGTTACAGGAAAGACGGGGGTAAGATGTTGTACAGAGCTTTCAGGATCAATGAATCTGACAATGTGGCTACAGCCCTGACGGAAATCCCGAAGGGAGAGCGGTGCGAGATCATCGGCGAGGGAAATCTCAGAGAAATGGAAACTGTGGAGGACATCCCGGTAGGACACAAGATTGCCCTTTGCGACATAAAGAAGGATGAGAGTATCCTGAAATACGGCGTAGTAATAGGGCGGGCTACAGCAGATATTGCTTCCGGAAGCTGGATACACCTTCATGTGATGTGCTCAAACTTCGACGAGAGGTCAAGTCATCTTGATGCGGTGACGGGAGCTCCGAAGGATATCAGATATGAGTGATCCTGCGGCTTTTGAGCCTTGAGAAAGGTTTGATCATACCTGAAAAGGTGCTGCAGGATATGAGCTTGGAGGATGGTGGTTGAATGAAAGCTGAAGAAATAACATGGCTCGGATTCAAAAGGAAGAACGGTTCTCCCGGGATCAGAAACCGGGTGCTGGTGATATATACAGTTAAGTGCTCGGAGTTTGTGGCGAGACGTATAGTTGAGCTTTCCGGCAGTCCTGATGTAGAGCTCATCGGTTTTGACGGGTGTACGGATAACCAGTATGCGGTGAACATGCTCATCAGCATGATACGGCATCCGAATACAGGAGCAGTGTTGTCGGTAGGGCTCGGATGCGAGTACATACAGCCGGAGTGGCTTTCCGATATAGCAGAAAAGGAAGGAAAGCCAAATTCATGGATGTTCATCCAAAAGGAAGGCGGAACAAACAGAACCATAGAGAAGGGTGTCAGCTGGGTCAGGGAGACATTGGCAAAACTTGCAGACACTGAAAGAGTCGAAATGAAGCTTTCTGATCTCGTCATAGGGGCTGAGTGCGGAGGTTCCGACTATACCTCGGGACTTGCGGGCAATGTTGTGGTCGGAAGGTTCTTTGACAAGCTGGTGGAGCTCGGAGGCACTGCCATATTTGAAGAAATAGTTGAAGCCATAGGGCTCGGAGACCTGCTGGAGCAGAGAGCCGCAAATGCTGAAGCCGCGAAGGAAATAAAGTACACCTACGAAAAAGCCCTCGACTACTGTAAGTCGGTGAGACAGTACTCAGTGAGTCCGGGGAACTTCGCCGGAGGACTGAGTACCATAGAAGAGAAGTCCATGGGAGCGGTCATAAAGAGCGGGACGAAAAAGATAGAAGGTGTGATCAAAGTATCTTCACCGCCGAAACACCCGGGACTCTGGCTCCTGGATTCCACACCGGATCCTTACTGGATGCAGTTCGGGATAACCAATCCGAATGACAGTGAGGGACTCATGGATCTCATCAGCTGCGGGGCACACATGGTCTTTCTGGTGACAGGAAGAGGAAATGTGGTTGGCAGTGCGGTTTCTCCTTGTATAAAGATAACCGGAAATCATGCCACCTTTGAGCGTATGAGTGAAGATATGGAATTTGATGCAAGTCCGGTACTTCTCGGCGAAAAGAGTATCGACGAAACGGCGGAGGAGCTCATGAGCTATGTTTCGGAAATTGCCGGGGGAAAGCCCAGTAAGTCCGAGGCCATGGGACATAAGGAATTCTTCATTCCGTACAAGTATCAGGAGAAGGAAGTAGCATTTATAAGAGCATGTGAAAGAAAGAGTGATTGAAATGGCAGCATTAAGTGAAGAGGAATTACGAAATTTTGATATCAGAAGCTGGTATGACCTGACCGGGGAAGTAGCCATCGTCACAGGCGGAGCTTCGGGTCTCGGACTCGGAATCGTCAGATGCCTTGTGTCCGCAGGGGCGGAGGTTGCGGTAGTTGGATCCAGGAGTCCGGAAGCCGCGGCAGAGACATTGGCAGAATTCGGTGACAGGGTTAGATATTATCAGCATGACATAACCGACACTGAGGGCGCTGATTCACTGGTGAAGAAGGTGGTGACGGATTTCGGAAAGGTGACCATACTGATAAACAACGCCGGAAATCACTGTAAGAAGTTTATCTGGGACATGACAGTGGAGGATTACAGGAAGGTGCTGGATGTCCATCTGGTGGGATCCTTTGCCATGGCAAAGGCTGTGACACCTTACTTCAAGGAACAGCGGCACGGACGAATCATTTTTCAGGCGTCCATGACTTCCTATATCGGACAGCCACAGGTGACAGGCTACGCCACAGCGAAGGCAGGTTTCCTCGGGATGATACATGTCCTCACGGCGGAGCTTGCAGAGTACGGGGTTACTGTCAATGCCATCGCTCCGGGCTGGATCGACACACCTATGTTCCATAAGGCGGTGGACAACGATCCTCCTCGACTTCAGAAGATCATGGGCCGAATCCCGGCGAAATCCGTCGGAGATCCCATGGATGTGGGCATGACGGCGGCGTTTTTATGCAGCAGAGCGGCCAGATACATTTCGGGCTCCTGCATACCGGTCGACGGCGGAGCCTTGATAGGATTCTGAGAGGATCCGGTATCGAAAAGTCATGGACACAGGCATTCATGACGTATAAACAAATCCTCACATCAACTTTTTCTGATAATGAAATAAAACCATAATACAGTGGAATGGAGAGTAGTATGAAACTGAATTCAAAATTTTCCGAGGAGCTGTTTCTGACCAATGAGACCGGTCGGGAGCTCTATCACAAGTATGCGGAGCACATGCCCATCATAGATTATCATTGTCATATTTCGCCGAGGGCGATGTACGAGAACAAGGAGTTTGAAGATCTGGGGGAGATGTGGCTGGAAGGTGATCACTATAAGTGGAGAGCCATGCGTACCTTCGGAATAGACGAAAAGTATATCACAGGAAACGAGACCTCGTTCCATGACAAGTATCTGGCTTTCGCAAAGGTGCTTCCGAAGATGGTGGGAAATCCGATCTTCATCTGGTGTGCGCTGGAGCTTAAGCGGTATTTCGGTATAGATGAGCCACTTACTGAGGCCAATGCTGAGGAAATCTATCAGAAAACAAAGGATCTCATTAAGGAAAAGCATATGACGAGACAGTGGTGCATGGAGCACAGCAACGTGAAGCTCGTGTCCACCACGGAGGATCCTACAGACGACCTTAAGTACCATAAGCTTCTGAAGGAAGAATACAGAGGCGGAGTCCGGGTTATCACGGCATTCAGACCTGATAAGGCTATGTTCCTGGAGCTGGACAGTTTCGATGATTATCTGAAGAAGCTGTCAGAGGTCTCTGGCCGCGAGATCAGGGATTTCAGATCAATGCTTCTGGCGCTGCAGGACAGGCTTAAGTATTTCAGAGAAGTCACCGGAACAACTGTTTCCGACGACGGTATACCTCATTTTAAATGGGAGGATTATACTGAGGAGGAAATAGAGTGTATTTTCCGGAAAGCCAGAAGGAACGAAACATTAACAGAAAAAGAGGTAGATAAGTATCAGAGCGCATTTCTGGTAGAGATGGGCAGACTTTATAATAAGGAAGGATATGTGATGCAGCTCCATATCGGAACTTATCTTGATGCAAACAGGACAGGCGTCCGGAAAGTGGGCCAGTCTACAGGTTTTGACTGCACGGATGATCAGTGTTCGGTCACATCTGTGGGAGAGATCCTTAACCGTCTTACGGAAATGGGAGAGCTTCCGAAAACCTTGCTTTATCCGCTTGATGGCACTAAAATCGAGACCTGGGCGGTACTTGCGGCAGGTTTCTGTGACAACGGCACCGTTGCGAAGGTTCAGCTTGCGGCACCATGGTGGTTCAATGACCAGCAGTACGGCATCGACCGACAGTTCAGGAGCTGTGCGAACCTGTATCCGGTAGCTCTGTCAGTAGGTATGCTGACGGATTCCAGATCCTTTATTTCCTATCCGAGACATGAATTATATAGAAGAGTTTTCTGTAACTATCTCGGTGAGCTCTGCGAGAGAGGCGAATATTTCGGAACAGAGGATAATCTCAGAGAAATAATCGAGGACATCTGCTTCAACAATGCAGACAGATTCTTCGGATTTGGCGTGAAGGGCTGATAGTGTCTGAGTGAGCTTAGGATACATATAAGCCGGAGCCCTTATTTATGGCAATAGTGAAACTATAATACCGAGAGGTGCGATTTTGACTAAAAAGACTACGATCAAAGACATTTGTGCAAAAACAGGTTTTTCGCTGGGAACGGTACATCTGGCTCTCAACGGCAAGACCGGTATCAGTGAAGAGACGAGAGAGAAGATCCTCCAGACCGCAAAAGAACTGGATTATCATCCGAACTATGCGGCAGCGTCCCTGAACAGAAAGACAAAACTGATCGTAGGCTGTTTTCCAAACACCACCGGCGACAACAGATATTACTATCCGCCCATCTGGAAGGGCATGAGAGATGCCTGGGCAGAATACGGTAAGGATATGAATATCCGACTTCTGGAATGTCCCTATGTTGCATTCCGTTCTCCCGAGGGTGAAGATACGGAAGAGCAGATGAATCTCAGGGAATTACGCGAAAAGCTGGAGAATGGTGAGATCGACGGCATGGTGCTGGATGGCAATACTTCTCCCTTTGATGCATCGGAGCTGAAACGGTACACTGACGCAGGGCTTAAGCTGGTGACTGTGGACTGTGATGTTCCGGGAAGCGGACGTCTCTCCTGCGTTCAGGCCAATTACAATGTCATCGGCCGGACACTTGCGGAGATCATCACCGAGAGGATCATGTCCTATGGAGGTATTCTGTTCTGCGCGGGCAAGCAGGATATATATTCCCATCATGGAATAGAGATAGGCTTTGATCAGTATATGGAAGAGAATAACTGCACCAACAAGGTATATAAGCTCTATAATCATTGGATAAATGACGAGAATTACGAAAATATAAAAGAAATGGTGAATCAGCCGGATGTTGCCGCGGTGTGCTGTGTCTCATCGAGAACCAGCATGATGCTGAGCAGGGCACTGGAGGAAACAGGAAGAGCAGGAAAGCTGGTGGCTGTGGGCAGTGACCTTTTTCCTGAGAATATCGAAGCGCTGAAGCACAGTACATTTCAGAATCTTATACAGAAAAATCCGTATGCCCAGTCCTATACGGGATGTCATGTGCTTATAGAGTATCTTCTGAAGGACGTGAAGCCGCAGGATCTGGTAACTGTGGGCAGTCAGGTGGTGTTCAGAAGCAACATCATGTTCTATGAGGATGACAGGAATATCTTTCAGCAGCGGATGATACTGTGATTAAAAAGCAATTTTAGGTGGTCGTTATGGGGAATGAAAAAACATTGAACGGAAGAGTTTTGGTGAGCGGGGACGCCGGAAGGGGGGAGTTCGACACCCAGCTTTTGTATTTTACCTGCTCTTCGCTTAGCAGGGACGATGAGAGGATATATCTTATTTCTGACAGGGATGGTCATCCCAATGTATGGATGCATGATATGTTCAGAGGGATCGACAGAAAGCTCACAGATAATAAAAATGGCATCTTAAAGAGCTATGTGTATTTCGATGGAACAGAAAATAAGGGCCTGGGCAAAGCCAGTGTCTCACTTGATTACGTCAATGAGCGTATATACTATATCCAGGATGACAGTATCTGCCGAAGTGATAAAGAGGGAAATATCAGAGAGCTTAACAGGGTTCCTGATGGCAGGATGACCGCATTCACCCACGTAAGTGCGGATGGAAAGCGTCTCTGTGTTCCCATGACAGATGGACGCATTCTCGATTTTGATCCGGATACTGAGGGTTATGGACTTGATAAGAGACCTAAATACAACATCGATCAGCGTGTACAGGATGAGAAGCTTAACTCTTATCTGTGCGTGTATGATACGGAAACCGGAGAATTGCTCTTTGAAAAGACAGTTCCTCTCTGCTGGATAACCCATGTTCAGTTCAATCCACAGGATTCCGATGTGATAATGTTCAATCATGAGTGGCCTGCATTTGACTGCGGCATAAGACGTGTGAACATCTATGATAGAAAGAAGGATCAGGTATACCATGTACGCTCAGAAGGGGAGGACTCAGGCGGCAACAGCAGGGGGTACGCCAGAAAGCGTGAGGATTGGGTGTGCCATGAGATGTGGACAGATGATGGGAAGACCATAATTTATCATGGTGGATATGATCAGGGTCCGGCAATGGTTGGAAGATGTGATATAGATTTTTCAGTTACGGATGAAGAGGGACTTCCTGAGAGGAAGTTCTGGGAGATCGCACTTCCTGATGAGTATAATGCCTACGGTCACTTCCTTATGGACCATCACGGAAACCTCACCTGCGACGGATACTATCGTATGCCGGGTGAAAAAATAATCGAGAGAGAAAATTCCACGGATAACGGGCCGGATCCACACAGGAAGGACGGAGCTTACATAACGAAGGTTGAACCGGACTGGGATGGAGGCAGTCTCAACTGGGTGCCTCTCTGCAAGCATGATTCTGACTGGCTGGGACAGGATGCCCACCCGCATCCGATATACTCTCATTCAGGAGACCGTATCTTTTTCAACAGTCGTATGGAGAAAAAGGTGGAGGTCTACAGCGTATCAGCCAGAACACCTCAATAAATCAAATATAAGCGTATTTATAAAGTCTGTTGATGGTATAAGCCGTCGACAGGCTTTTTTAAATTTCGGAGTCCCGCCGGAAACTGACATAAAATCCGGGTGACATCTCCGTATTTCTGAGAAACGCGGATAATAGAGAGAGTAAAATTACGGTTGCTATATCTAAAGGTTGAGTGATTTTACGGCAGAACAGACATTTGCATTTTAGAGTTGAGTGGAAATACGGGAAAGTTGAGCGAATTTACGTCGTATTGAGAAAAAGTACGTAGATTCGTGTGAAAATTGAGTCAGAAACCCTCGGTTTTAGTAGAATTGAAGATTGAATCAGCGGCTTTCCGTAAAATAACTCACCTTTTAGAAAGCAGCATTTCCGTAAAATGACTCAACTTTTATATGGATAGGATATTCCGTAAATTTACTCAATCTTTGGAATCTGTCATATGCATGACGTGAAAATCATATAGCGCAGCAAAACGGCGTGAAAAGCATAGAGTTCAGCCAAAAGGATAGATGACCGACTGCTGTTGTCAAAAAATACCGCATACCGGTGATTCGAAAAAATAACAAATTATAACCGGTATTGTGCCGAAATAAGGAGTAAATGATGTGACGAATCAGAAACGGAGGAAACAGATATGTACGATTATGATGTTTTGTTTATCGGTAGCGGTCATGCAGCGTGGCATGGAGCGCTTAAGCTTGTAAAAGCAGGAAAAAAGGTCGCTTTTGTAGATGGAGATCTCATCGGCGGAACCTGCACCAATTACGGTTGCGATGCCAAGATACTTCTGGATGCACCATTCGCATTTATAAACGGATTAAAGCGTTACAAGGGAATCGGAGTAGACAGCACACCATCTGTGAACTGGTCTGATCTTATGAGATATAAAAAGCAGGTCATTGATCCGCTCCCGACTCTTATGGAGCAGGGAATCTTCGGACGTGCAGGTATGCCGGTTATCCATGCCATGGGTAAGTTTGTTGATGCCCATACTGTTCTGGCCGGAGATCAGACGGTGACCGCGGACAGAATAGTTATCGCAACCGGTGAGCATCCTGTAAAGAGAGATATTCCCGGAAAGGAGTATATCCGCGATAGCAGAGATTTTCTAGATATGGAAACCTTTCCTGAGAGGATCGCTTTCATAGGAGCCGGAATCATCGCAATGGAGTTTGCATCCATGGCTATCGAGCTTGGCTCTGAAGTTACAGTCATACATCATAACGATCGGGCCCTCAAGATGTATCCAAGGGACTATGTTGATATCGTTGTAAACAAGATGCGGGATGAAGGCGTTAAATTTGCTTTTAATGAGTCTGTTTCTTCCATTGAAAAGCAGGGGGATGAGTTTGTGATAACATGTGAGAGCGGTAAGAAGCTGACTGTTGATTATGTTCTGGAGGCAACCGGACGAGAGGCCAATGTAGAAGGCCTGGATCTGGAAAAAGCCGGTGTTGAATATAGCCGCAAGGGAATCAAGGTCAATGCTTATCTCCAGACAAATGTTCCAAATATCTACGCATCCGGTGATGTTATAGATAAGAAGATCCCTAAGCTTACTCCTACAGCAACCTTTGAATCGAATTATATCGCTGATCATATCCTGGATGCAGGAACTGCACCTATAAGCTACCCTGTTGTTCCAAATCTTGTATTTACATTACCTCGTATAGCACAGGTGGGTGTTTCAGTAGACACGGCAAAGCAGGATACGGAACATTATGATGTTGTAACTGTTCCTTATGGAAAGACACTGCTTTTTGAAGCAAAAAATGAGACCTATGCCGAGTTCACGTTTGTTTTCAACAAGGAGCATGACCTTGTGGGTGCGGCATTTATATCTGATGATGCGGGGATGTTCGTGGATATCATTACCATGATGATCAACAGGAAAATCAGCTCCCAGGAGATCAATAAAATGATATTCGCATTCCCGACAGAGAGCTATGGACTTATATCTATGGTAGCGGGACTTTTAAAATGATGAGCTGAAAGGCTGATACCATCAAGCTTCCGGAAAAGGGTAAAATAAAAAAGATGCTGTCACCCGGATGATCAATCATCTGTGGGACAGCATCTTTTTGTGGTTCTTATCTGTTTCGGCGCCTTTTATATAAAAAGGCCGGTTTTATATCATTCGACAGGTTTATTTCATGCCGCTGAAGTTGCTGTATCGTTTTTGTATTCTGCTTTTGTTGCAATGAGCTTTTTGATACAGGTCACAGCTACCAGCACACCGAGAACGATAAGGAATGCAGCAACTATAAGCTGTAATCCGTTTACGAGGAATGTTCCGGTTCCGGAAGAAAGTGCCTTGACGTTACCGATGATGTTAAGAACGATAGCTGAGAAGGTTACGGTAAGCATTATACCCATAGGAACATAAAGCATAGCGCTCTTACGGCCTGTTGCCTTCAGGAATACAGCAACACCGATAAGTACGAGAGCCGCAAGCATCTGGTTCGCTGATCCGAAAAGTGCCCAGACATTGGCATAACCACCGAGGCAGAGGAGATATCCGAAGAAGAGTGTGATGGTGGTTGCGAAATACTGGTTGAGGCAAAGCTTCTGCCATGCAGGGATCTTTGACTTGTCAGTTTCGTCGCTTGCAAAAAGCTCCTGGAATGACATCCTTCCGATTCTTGCTACTGAATCAAGTGATGTAAGAGCAAGGGCTGATACACACATGGTCATGAAAACATTCGCAACACTGTTAGGAACTCCGAAGGTGGAAAGGAAACCTGCAACGCCCTGTGAGAAGATCTGGAACGGAGTGAGGTCTGCAGGAACCGCACCGTTTACAGCAACTGCACCGCAAACGAGAAGTGAGCAGACACCGAGAAGTGTCTCGACAACCATGGCGCCATATCCTACGAAGAGCATGTCCTTTTCGTTCTTTACTGTCTTTGAAGATGTTCCTGAAGATACAAGGCTATGGAAACCGGAAACAGCTCCGCAGGCGATGGTAACGAACAGTGTAGGGAAAATGTAGCTCTGTGAGCCGTTGGCTGCAGTGAGTACGAAGCCGTTGAAGGCATTGAGCTTCATCTCAGGATGCGCTACCACGAGACCGAGAACTGCGCCAAGGATCATGCCGAGAAGCATGAATGTGGTGAGGTAATCTCTGGGCTGCATGAGAAGCCACATAGGCATAACAGATGCGGCGAAAAGATATGCCATGATAACATAATTCCACTGTGGTGCAGTGAGATAGATCGGCATAGCCATTCCAACTGCGAACATGGCAACGAGAAGACCGATCGCTACGGCAACTCTTACACCTTCCTTCATATTCTTGAAGCGCTTTTCAACAAGACCGAAGGCCATGGCAACGAAGATAAACAACATTGAAATGGTAGCAGCTGCAGCTCCGTTAAAGTTCTGGGCTGTAGTTCCGTCAGCAGCCTTTGTGAAGCCGTTGAATGTGCTGGATACCATAGATGTGAATGCTGCGATTACCAGCAAAGTGAAAAGCCAGCAGAAAAGTGAGAAGAATCGTCTTCCTGCTTTTCCTATGTACTTCTCGATGACCATACCGATCGACTTTCCGTCATTCTTTACGGATGCGTACATGGCACTGAAATCCTGTACTGCACCAAAGAAAACTCCACCGAACAGAAGCCAGAGAAGACATGGAACCCATCCGAAAGCTGCGGCAAGTATAGGTCCCTGAACAGGTCCTGCACCGGCGATGGATGAGAACTGATGTGCAAATACTGTAAGTTTTGAAGACGGAACATAGTCTTTTCCATCCTCGTATTTTACAGCAGGAGTAATTGCCTTTTCATCGATACCCCAGGTCTTTGCGAGATATCTTCCGTAAAGGAGATATCCTCCCAGTAATGCGATGCCGGCAATAAGTAAGATAACTAAGCTATTCATCTTTTTAGTCCCTCCCCATAAAGAAACTGTGATATTACCTGTAGATTAACACAAAAACACTCAGTTATGACATACAGTTATGTTATCCGAGATATTATATTTCATCATAATGTTTAAACTTATACACCGTTAAAAAATGAAAAGACGAGGTAAATCAAAATGAAAATCCGCAAAGCCTTTCAAACGGGGAGGAGAAAAAACTTTGCGGATCTTGTGTGCCGGGCACTGCCATTGGATTGGTCACAGCGCGTTTGCAAAAACTATATCTTGTGTTACTGCATTTATTATAGCACAACAATTAGCTTTTGGCATCGCCATTTAAGAGATTTTATAATCTTTTTATAGAAGGATTATGAATTAATTTTAATCAAATTTTTATATCTACTTTCTTATATTTTCACTTAATTTTTCACGGTAATTTGCGAGACAGAGCTTTACAGCATCCCCCCTTTTCATGTTATAATTAGTTTGGATATAAACCAAAGTTCGTGATTAATTTAGTTTTAAAAATATAAAAGTTCGATCTGCTGATATGCCGTTTTTACATCGGTCGGACTTTTGGAAAGGAGCGGTATGGCTGTTAACCCTATCGGAGCTGTCGGTTCAGAATCTTCTGACAGTAATCCATACGAAAGATATTTCAAAGCCTATTACGGCGGTGCCCAAGGTTATCTTAATTATAAGCAATTCCAGAACGGATATGGACAGAACTCTCAGACTTCGATCGGCAACGATTCTGATACAGTAAAGTCAGGCAGAGTCAGTTCTCCTTCCGAATGTAAAACATGTAAACAGCGTAAATATCAGGACGGGTCCAATGAAATGGATGTTTCATTCAAGTCTCCATCTCACATTTCCGTAAGTGAAGCTCCTTCAAAGGTCAGAGCGCACGAGCAGGAGCATGTAAGCAATGCATATCAAAAGGCTGAGGAACGTGGAGGTAAGGTTTTACAGGCGTCCGTAAGCATCAAAACCGCTGTATGTCCTGAATGCGGAACCACCTATGTTGCCGGTGGTGAAACCGCTACAAAGATAGCTTATCCTGCAGAAAAGACTAAATCTCAGAGCCTTGCAGAGGATACAGGTCTGGGAAAAGTATTTGATTCAACAGTATAAGTGATCGTTTCATTCGTGATCAATATCAGTTGATATTTATATGAAAAGCCGGGAGTTATACTCCCGGCTTTTTTGTTGAATAATTTCTGGAAATTTCAGGAATCAAAGTTTTGTTCATCCATGTTTTCGAGAGACTTCATATACTGTGTCGGACTCATATTATGAATCTTTTTGAAGCTTCTCGTGAAGCTTGAGTAATCGGAAAAACCACTGTAATTACAGGAGTCCATGATGCTTTTTCCTTCTCTGAGAAGCTGGTGGAAATGCTGCATGCGAAGCTCTGTTATGTAGGAATGAATACTCTCCATGGTGTATCGTTTGAACAGTCTGGAAAGATGTTCTCTGCTGGAGAAGGTATATTCTGCGATATCGTAGACTGTGAGTTCAGGATCGGTAAAATGCTCCTGAATATAGGATACGGCCTTCTCCACAAGCTGATTTCTGGCCAGTTCAGGGGAATGCTGGTTGTGGAGGCTTTCTGTCATATAGATAAAAAGTGTCCTGAGCATATTACTGCACAGCATGAGCTGGCTGACGGGATCCTTGATATTTCTGTTTAAGTCCATCTGTTCGAAGAACGATCTGATCTCCCATGCTGCCACGTCAGAGGCATTGAACACAAGAGGAGTCTTGAGTCGGCAAAGTTCATGGAAAGGCTCTTCAGTGGCGATCTGATCCCAGAAAGTCTGATCGATCTGAGCGAGAAGTCGGTCTGATACATCTGTTGAAATATCATATTTTCCATAGTGATAGATATCTGCCGGAAGTACTATGAGCTCTCCTTCGTTGAGATGGACGAGGCTTCCGTTTACGGAATACATTACGCCTCCGTACAGAGGAAGTATCAGTTCGTAATACGGATGAGAGTGTACTACAGACTGCACGTTCGTGCGGTTGGTGAACCAGGTTATGATGATGGGAAGCGGGAGCTTTTGTGTGGCTTCGCCCTGAGTCAGGTGTGAATCTGTGATGTGATTTACTCTGTGGTGTAATGGCATGCTGGTCTCCCTGTAAGCAGTTTGTTATAGCTATGGATCTTCATGAAATAATAACAGGGCATATCACATTTTGCAATATACAGGTCACATAGAAATATACGAAAAACTCAGATAGATGCTAGAATTGTGGCAAACATAAACAAATGGAAAGTTTGGAAATGTCAAAAATCACAGCATATTCACGAAGAGAGGAGAGCGCATGAAAAAATCTTCTGTATATTTTGAAGCAGATACCGTGTTTAACGACGATGCTATCAGGTGGATGTTTCAGGCTGAATATTACAGCTATGAACGGCTGAAGATACTTTTCAGAGCGGGTCTTGGAGCGCTTTTACTGGTGGCGGCTCTTTTCTTTGTGAAGAACACTGCGATAAGAGGCGCACTTATGCTGATCGGATGCTGGTTTATGGTCAGCACCGATTTCCCCAGCAGGATGAGAGCCGAACAGCTCATTCAGACCAGAAGGGGACAGGAAAGCAGGGTACGCTATCGGTTCACAGGTGATGAGGTGCTTATCGATCAGACTGGCAGGTCACTTCCGTATGACAGGATAGACCGGATGCTCGTTGATAAGAGATGTTTCTACCTTTTCGAAAGCCGTCAAAATGCAGTTATGGTACCGAGAGGTATCTGGGCAGAGGACAAACAGCAGAGGTTCGTGGATTTTCTTTCTGAAAAAACCGGCAAGGAATGGAAACAAAGCAGAAATATGCTGAGCATGAATCTACGGGATCTGATCGATATGATCCGTGACGGAAAAAAATAAAATTCATAAAAGTGTTACGGGGATAAGATCCCCGGCATGTTATGCCGGAAGAGCGTTATGTGGAAACCGGCTGTGAAAAATGGAGGGTATGATGAAGAAGAACAGAATTGTAGCATTGGCAGGAGCGATCCTTATGACAGTAAGTATGGCACTTACAGGATGCGGTGGATCAAATACATCCCAGACAGCGACACAGGCAGCAGCCGGTGGTGAGGCATCAGGCGAGAAGACCTTCAACATGAAGCTTGGTCACAACATGGCAGAGGATCATGCAGTAAATATCGCACTTAAGGGCTGGGCTGATACAGTTAAGGAGAAGTCAAACGGAACCATCAACATCGAGGTAGTTCCCAACGGTGTTCTCGGTTCAGAGACAGATATGATCTCACAGATCCAGGGCGGCGCTCTCGATATGGCGAAGGTTTCAGCTGCTACTCTCGGAAACTTCTCAAAGGAATACACAGCTTTCTCAGTACCATATCTTTTCAACGATAAGGAGTCATATTTCAAGGTACTTGAGAATCAGGATCTTATGAAGGAAGTATATGACGCTACAGCTGATCAGGGATTCCGCGGATTCACATGGCTTGATTCCGGCGCACGTTCATTCTATACAAAGGACAGAGAGATCCGTAAGCCTGAAGATCTTAAGGGACTCAAGATCCGTACCATGGATTCACAGATGGCTATCGATATGATGAACGCACTCGGCGGTTCAGCAACAGCTATGGGATACGGAGACATTTACACAGCTATTCAGCAGGGTGTTATCGACGGTGCTGAGAACAATGTTACAGCTCTTCGTGATCACGCTGACGTTGCTAAGGTTTACAGCTACGATATGCACACAATGATTCCTGATATCGTTGTTATCTCTCAGAAGGTATGGGACGAGATGAGCGACAATCAGAAGCAGATCATCAACGAGACTGCAGCAGAGATGTCATCAAACTACAAGCAGGCATGGAAGGAGTTTGAGGATCAGGTTATCAATGATGTTAAGGGCAAGGGCGTTACCTTCGTTGAGGATGTTGACATCCCTGCATTCCAGGAGGCAGTAAAGCCTATCTATGAGAAGCTTCAGAAGGATGAGCCTGATACATACGCTCTTTGCGAGAAGATTCAGGCTGCTCAGAAGTAATTGATTGGAAGGATGGATCGTTTTGGAAAAAATAGATAAGTATCTGACACTTGTCATGCGTTTTCTGATGGCAGCAGCCATGTTCGGGCTGCTTGTCTTCGGAACATGGCAGATATTCACTAGATGGGTTCTGAAAGATCCATCTACCTTTACAGACGAGCTTTTGAGATATCTTCTCATATGGGCTTCATTTATCGGTTCTGCTTACTGCTTTTATAAGGACCAGCATCTGGCACTGGATCTGGTGACCAAAAAGGCGAATGGCGGCTTCAAACTCGCCCTCAACATCTTTATCGAGGCAGCTATCATCTTCTTCGTAATATATGTCTTCGTTATGGGCGGCGCAAAGCTTCAGGGCAATGCTACAAACTTTTCATCGGTTATGCGCATACCGTTTAAGACTCTGTATGCGATCCTGCCTTTGTCAGGAGTGTTTATCATCATCGCAAGAATTCTTAAATATGCACAGATGTTTATGAAGAATAAAAAGAATGGAGGACAGAAATAATGGGCGTTATACAGGCAACAGTTCTTCTGTTCGGTTCTTTCTTCGTGATGCTTCTCGGAGGTGTTCCGATCTCGGCAGGTATCGGTATCGCTTCCATCATCACTGCGCTTGCAAGCGGAATGGATTTTTCCATCTTCAGTCTGACAGCGGCACAGAGATGCTTTTCCGGTGTAGATTCATTCTCACTTCTTGCACTGCCTTTCTTCTCACTGGGCGGTAATATCATGAACAAGGGCGGTATCGCAAAGCGTCTCGTTCGATTTGCCCGTCTTTTCGTAGGTAAGGTTCCGGGATATCTTGCAGCAACCAACGTTCTTGCGAACATGTTCTTCGGAGCAGTTTCAGGATCCTCCGTTGCAGCAGCTTCAGCTATGGGCTCCATCATGGGACCTCTTGAGAAGGATGAAGGATATGATCCTAACTACTCGGCAGCTGTCAATATCTGTTCAGCACCTACAGGAATCCTGATCCCGCCATCGGGACCGCTGATCCTTTATTCCATCACAGCCGGCGGTGTTTCAGTAGCGGCTCTTTTCATGGGCGGTTACATCCCGGGTATCATGCTGGGTGTTTTCGTAGCAGGTATCGCCATCATCATGGCAAAGAAAATGGGATACAAGTCATCAACCATCGTAGAGACAGAGTCTCCATGGAAGGTTGCATTTGATGCAATCCCTTCACTTCTTGCGGTAATCATCGTTATGGGGGGTATCCTGGCAGGATTTTTCACTGCAACAGAGGCCGGAGTTGTGCTTTGCCTCTACTGCGGAGCCCTGGGAATAGTTTATAAAGAGCTTCATGCAAAGGAATTCTATGAGCTCCTTGCAGACACCATGGTAAGCTCCTCAACCATACTTTTCCTTATCGCATCAAGCTCTATTATGTCCTACGTTATGTCCTATACAGGAATTCCTGCAGCCATAAGCGCCGGACTCATGAGCATTTCCAGCAACCGCTATGTAATCCTGTTCATCATGAACCTCTTCCTCCTTATCATGGGAATGTTCCTGGATCTCACTCCTGCGGTTCTGATCTTCACACCGATATTCCTTCCTATCGCAAGAAGCGTCGGAATGAGCGACGTACATTTCGGTGTCATGCTCATCATGAACATGGGTATAGGTTCAGTAACTCCGCCTGTTGGTTCCTGCCTCTTCGTAGGATGCGGAATCGCCAAGGTAGGTATAGAGGGTGTAACGAAGTATATCGTAAAGATGTTCGCAGCCATGGTTTTAGCGCTGCTTCTCGTAACATTTATGCCGATATTCACATTGCTTATCCCGTATCTCTGCGGACTTGTACCGAGTTTCTGGTGGTAAGAAGAGTTAACAAAGCTGTGAGTTCTTGTCTTAGTCGTAGTTTTCGGAATCCACATGAAGACAGTAGTGTTTCACATGTGGGGCAAGAGCGTGAATAAGATTAAACGTACAGCCTGCATCAGGATATTTGATAACCGGAAAAGTGCAGGCTGTATTTTTATACCCAAAATTGAGAGGATAGTTATGGAAATCTGTTCAAAAGTCAAAAATATAGAAAAAATCAAGGGGGCTTATCTGATCCATACGGATAATGCTGACATCAAGCTGTACTTCCTGAGTGATTCTGTAATCAGGTTAAGAGCATCCTTCTCCCATGAGTTTCCTGAGGAGTCCTATGTGCTGATGAAGACAGCATGGGAGGATCGTCTGGACCCTCTGTTTGAAGGTGAGAGAAAGAGAGTGGAGCCGGTTGAGCCGGAATTCACGGACAGCGAGAGTGAGCTTCTTTTCGAGACAGAAAAGCTCAGCTTACATATCGGGAAAGCTCCTATCACTATAGAGCTTAAGGATGTGAAAGGCAGAACACTTTACAGTACAGAAAAGCTTTGTCCCTTCACACTGGACTCAAACCGCCGCATAACTTCATACTTCCGTATGAAGGAGGATGACTGCTTTTATGGCTTCGGTGAGAAGGTGGGAGGGATCAATAAAAACAAGACCTTCCTCCGCCAGCGTGCTACGGACGCCATGGGATACGATGCCGAGAAGATGGATACTCTATACAAGCACATTCCTTTCTTCATCCGTCTCGACAGAGACACAAAGCAGGCAGTGGGAGTTTTCTTCCATAACTTCTATGAGTCCGTGTTCAACATGGGCTGTGAGAAGTCCAATTACTGGCCTAGATATGCCTACTGGCAGGCAGACGGCGGAGATATCGACATGTTCCTTCTTGCCGGCGGCACCATCAAAAAAGTGGTTGATCAGTATACCGAGCTCACAGGCCGTCCCGCACTTCTTCCCAAGCGTGCCATGGGCTATCAGGGATCTTCCATGTACTATCCTGAGCTTGAAAAGGACAGTGATGATGCGGTTCTCGACTTCATCGATACAGTACATGAGGAGGGATTCCCTATAGACGGATTCCATCTTTCATCAGGCTACACAAGCTATCAGAACAAGCGCTGTGTCTTCACATGGAACAAGGAGAGATTCAAGGATCCCAAGGCCTACTTTCACGCCATGAATGAGAAAGGCGCTCAGAATGTTCCGAACATAAAGCCGGGCATACTTCTCATGCATCCTTATTTCGAGGAGTTCGAGAAGGGCGATGTTTTCGTTAAGGATTCAAAGGATCCCAAAAAGACCGCCATCGGAATGTGGTGGGGAGGCGAAGGTGCCTTCTGGGATTACACAAAGCCGGAGGCAAGAGAGCTCTGGAAGAAGTACATGAAGGAGGCTCTCATCGAGGTTGGCACCGATTCCATCTGGAACGACAACTGCGAGTACGACAGCCTCATGGACAAGGATGACATCGTTGATTTCGACGGAAAGGGCGGTACCATCGGACAGCTAAAGCCTATCATGAGCACTCTTATGTGCAAGCTTTCAAACGATGCTGTAAGGGAGAATGATCCATCAGCACGTCCGTATTCAGTATGCCGTTCGGGAAGTGCCGGAATTCAGCATTATGCCCAGACATGGTGCGGTGATAACTACACAAGCTGGCAGACTCTGAAGTACAACATACCCATCATTACAGGCATGGGGTTAAGCGGTCAGCCAAACGAGGGTGCTGATATAGGAGGTTTTGCAGGTCCCGCTCCCGAGGAAGAGCTTTTCGTCCGCTGGGTGCAGCAGGGCATCTTCCAGGCAAGATTCTCCATTCACTCTGCTTCCAATGACAACACCGTGACCGAGCCATGGATGTTCCATAATTCAACGGACCTCGTGAGAGATGCAATTCTTCTCCGATACCGTTTTGCTCCGTACCTCTACTCACTTGAGAAGGAGGCAACATTGACAGGAGCACCTGTTATGAGAGCTCTGGTTTATGAATACCAGAACGATCCTGAGGTATATGAGAATAGTTTTGATTTCCTTTTCGGAAGGGATATCCTGGTTGCTAATGTTTTGGAAAAGGGAGCAGACACACGCCGTGTCTACCTTCCTGCCGGAAACCTGTGGTACGACTGGAACGACAACTTCCGCTGCTACGAGGGCGGACAGACCATAGAGATACCTGTCGATATGTCATCCATTCCTATGTTCCTGAGAGAGGGTGCCATCGTGCCTAAGGCAGAGAACCAGCTTATGAGCATGGAGAAGGATAAGGTGACAGACCTTCTTCTCACTGTTGTTCCGGGAGAAGACAGAGAGTACTGCATGTACGAGGATGACGGTGTGACCAATGACTATGAGAAGGGACATTACCTCACAACAAAAATCGCTATGAGTGGTAAGAGTGTTGTGGATCTAAGCTTCTCACGGGAGGGTGACTATGAGGACAGCATCAGGACTGTGAAGGTTGAAATGGTTAAGAAGGAGAGAAGCCCATACTGGGTAAGTCTTTCCGGAAGGAAGCTCAGGCATTTCCTGAACCGTCATCAGTTCGACAAGGCTACAGAGGGCTGGTACTACAGCCAGACCAAGAGAAGTGTGGAAGTGAAGTATGAGAATCCGAAAGAGGATTACACACTTAAGGTGTCATTTGAGGATTTTGACCTTATAGGTATGTAAAGAAACCGGAGAGAAACATAATGCTTTTAAAACAATTTGAATCAATAGAAAAAACAGAAAACGGCTATGTCATCCACGGTGATGCAGCGGATGTAATGCTCGTTTTTATGACTTCGGATCTCATCAGAATCAGAGTTTCTTTTGACCGTCAGTTCCCTGAGAGATCCTATACACTTGTAACTACTGCCTGGGAGGATGCCATGGATGAGCTCCTATCCGGGGAGAGAAAGAGAATAACGGCTCTTGATGTTCCCTGTGAGGAAAAGGAAAAGGAGCTTGTTTTCAAAACAGAGACTCTTGAGCTTCATCTCCTTAAGAAACCCTTCTCTTTCCGTCTCTACACAAGAGATGGAAAGCTGATCTACTCAGATCTTGCGGAGAGAGCCTTTGAGAAGGATCAGCTTGGAAGACTTTATCACTACAACAAGATGGACAGAGAGAAGGATCACTTCTACGGTTTCGGTGAGAAGACAGGCTACCTCGACAAGAAGGGAAGACGTCTCAGAATGTCACCGAAGGATGCTATCGGTCATGACCCGGAGAAGGGCGATCCCATGTACAAGCACATCCCGTTCTACATCAGAGTGAACGAGGACGATCTTCATGCTCTCGGTCTTTTCTATCATAATTCTTATGACTGTCTCTTCGATATGGGAGAGGAGATCTCCGGTTATTGGGACCGTTACAGCTATTACCAGACTGACGGCGGAGACATTGACCTCTTTCTCATGAACGGTCCTGATATGGCTAATGTACTGGACCTCTACACCAGGCTCACAGGCCGTATGGCTATGCCTACCAAGCAGTCCCTGGGTTACTGCGCTTCCACCATGTACTATGCGGAGCTGGAGAAGGACTGTGATCAGGAGATATACAAGGTCATCGACAAGCATGAGAAGGAAGATATCCCTATCGACAACTTCTGGCTGGCCAGCGGTTATTCAAGTGGCGAAGAGGACAATCTGAGATATGTTTTCAACTGGAACAGGAGAAGATTCCCTCAGCCGGAGAAGTTCTTCGAAGAGATGAACCGCCGTGGTATCAATGTAATCCCTAATCTGAAGCCGGGAATACTTAAGCATCATCCTTACATCGAGTACTTCGAGAAGGAGAATGCTTTCATCAAGACTCCCGACGGAAAGGCTGACTATTACGGTCGCTGGTGGGGTGGTGAAGGCCGTTTCATCGACTTTACAAGTGTTCAGGGACGTAATGCATGGAAGAAGCTGCTAGAGGAAAACATTCTTAAAAAAGGCACCAAGACGGTCTGGAATGACAACTGTGAGATGGATGGTGCCGAAGACAGAGATGCTTACTGCGACAGAGAGGGCCTCGGTGGCACCATGGCAGAGCTGAAGATCCTTCATGCGAATCTTATGGCTTTCCTTGGAAAGCAGGCTATTAAGGACGTTTATCCCGGTGAGAGGCCGTATATCATAAACCGTGCGGGATATGCCGGCATACAGCGTTATGCTCAGGTCTGGGGCGGAGACAATCTGACAGACTGGCGCACTCTCAAGTTCAATGTTGCCACAATCATGGGTATGGGACTTTCCGGTTGCGCTAACATGGGCTGTGACATAGGAGGTTTCGCAGGCCCGGCTCCTGATAGTGAGCTGCTTCTCCGCTGGATTCAGAACGGAATCTTCCAGCCGAGATTTACGATCAACTCTGCAAACAATGACAACACCGTGACCCAGCCATGGATGTATGAGGAAAACATTCCTTATGTGAGAGCGGCTTACCATCTTCGTTACAGGATGTTCCCGTATCTTTACTCACTTATGGCTGAGGCCCATGAGACAGGAATGCCTGTGATGAGACCGCTGTTCCTTGAGTTCCCTGAGGATAAGCGCTGCTACACGGACGAGAGCCTGAGCTTCATGTACGGCAGCAGTATTCTTGTTGCCAATGTTCTCGAAAAGGGCGCAGTAACCAGAAAGCTCTACCTTCCAAAGGGCTCTACATGGTATGACATGAACGACAACCTCAAGGCTTATGAGGGCGGACAGGAAATAGAAATTCCTGTTGATGCATCATCCATTCCGATGTTCCTGAGAGGAAACGGAATCTTCACAACAACTGAGGATGTTAAGCATATCCTGAGAGATACCATGAAGCACCTCGACATATTTGTTGGCGGAGAGGCTGATGCCGCATTCACACTTTACGATGATGACGGACATACAGAGGATTTCGAAAAGGGGATCTTTGCAAAGACCGAAATCACAGTGAAGGCAGGAGACAGAACGAAGATCCGCTTCAGGAAAGAGGGAGAGTATCCTTCAACTCTTGATACCATGATGATAAAGCTTGTCAGCAAGGAAAAGGGCGCATACTGGGCTACTCTCGACGGAGAGCAGATTCCACGTTTCATCATCAGGGATGCCTTTGATGAAGCAGAGTCCGGCTGGTACTACAATATGTCAGACCGTACCATCTGGGTTAAGTTTCCTGTACCAAAGAAAGATGACTTTGAGGTAGTTATCTCCAGGGAGAAGTTCGACCTCATAGGAATGACCGAAGACGAATAAAAGAAAAACAGGAAAAGGTCCAAATATCTCGATGATTTGTGAGATATTTGGACCCTTTTTTCTGATAGAAATTAAATGTGTTCATAATACCGGCTGTTTATATCTATTTTGCAGTTTTATCTGATGTCTTAATGTGCCATCTGTTCCAATATGTACGGAGAAATCTTTCAGGATCATCTTTGTATAAGGGACATCTGACGTGAGAATAAAGACGCTCATAGGGACAGCCGCCAAGACAATGAGGCAGCCATATACAGGCACGGCACTCATCGTTTTCCAGCGGAAGTGAACCATTTATAAAACTGGTGAAAAGATCAGGTCTGTCAGCGGTATAAATGGGATTTGCAGGATCCCAGCGGCTGACCGTACCAAAACTGAACTCCGGCATAGTCATCACTTCCCAGCATTTATAGAGTCTGCCTTTATCATCGATGCCGAGATCCCAGATCTTCGGTGCTCCGCAGTAGACAAAACTGGTCATTCTTGCCGAGTACTTGAGAGCTTCTATATGGGCAGCCCTCTCATCAAGGAGCGGACGAAAACATGCTCCTCTCTTCTTTGATGCAGGATTATCCTTTACAAGTGCCGGTGTAAATATCAGGTTATTGCCTGTCTCAGCAGCAAGCTTTTCCAAAAATAACCTGAATCTTTCGTAATCCTCTGCATTTTCAGCGCTGACATTGTGTCTTATGGAGACAGAAAAAGGTATAGGATTATGAAGATTTTCAGTGATGACACCGAAAGTTCCTTCACCATTCACCAGGTGCCTGGTTCTATCGTGTACGGAGCCTATCCCGTCCAAGGTTATGGAAGCACGGTTTACTTTTACACGGTTTAACATGGCTATATTAGCTTTAGACAGAAAATAACCATTTGTTAATATCCTTGCTGTATACTCCACTTTAAGTTCTTCAGCCAAAGACATAAATCGTTCAGACAGGCTCTCAATTATCTCCGGAACCAGAAGAGGCTCTCCGCCGAACCATGAAACAAAAAAACGTTCTACACGGCTTTGCTCAAGCATACGACGAGCCAGATCTACGATCTCATCCTGAGTCTTCCTGCTCATTTTTCCATGACCATGATTTTCAAAACAATAGGGACAGTCAAAATTACAACCCATGGTCGGACAAATAGTTAAACTCAGGCTGTTCGAAAATCCGGTGATCGCACGACTTCTGGCTTCAATTGCGGCAAGTTCATCAAAATTTACTATCAGGCCTGCCTTCGCAAAATCTGAAATAATTGGATGGTGTTCATCCAGGCTTGCAAATATCGAAAGCAGATAACACTCCGCAAGGTTATATATCCTACAGCTGCCGCTTAAGAGATTTGCTATCAGATAACCATCACCTTCCGGAGCCTGCATGCTCAGATTATAGCGAGAGAGACGCCAGCCGGCTTCTCCCGCAGTCCTTTGGGAATTTGTGTTTTCCATAGCCATCCTTTCCGCAACATACAGTCAGAAATGTGTTCAATTCAGAGCATGAACAGATCAACTTAATCGCAAGCGCCAGGCCATTCTTCATGATAAGGTTCACTAAGTTTTAGAGATTAAAGCTCAGAAGCCTCGAGAGCGATATAAAATTTGACACTTCGTGGAATTCCTGCCTTGAATTTTATTTTTACCATATTCAACAATACGGCCAAAGCTATAAGCTTCTCGCTTCCATCATCAGCTTTAAATGGCAACGCACGGGCAAACACCGCATCAGGGAGCATCTTCCAGCGATCATCTATAAGCCGGATTTCCTGAAGTTTTTTCATAAGCTTCGCCCCCGGGCCCGATCTGAGAGACCCCGCTACGATCTTCGGGCGTGTTTGCGAGCCGAAAGAGAAAGCAATTCCGAAATCATCTGATAGTGTGCCGTCTGAAAGTATGTCGAACTGATAGTCCGCCGGCTTACACAAAGTACTTAGTTCCCGGCATAGTTCGATCATGTCAGTCTCCCATGCTGTAAAACCTGCCAGATTAAAGAGCTCTCTTAAATCATCACTTCCAAATGCATAGCCACCGAGACGGGTCGGTGTTCCAGGGCGCCCGGGAAAAAAAGCAATGTAATCACTCTGCCAGGACTTTCCCAAACGTTCACTGACAGTCATATAATGCGGGATCCTCGCTTCTTCGCCGCAGGCGCTGAGAAATGGCCCTATGAGATCATAATTCCCGCAATGTTGAAGATAGAGGCCTGCCCGTTCAGTATCTCCCCGGCTCAGATCCATTGAGTATCCAAAAGCCGCTTTCTTCCCTGAAATTGTGGCGAAGTAATCAAGGGCTTTTCTATAGCCGAAAGCCTGAGCATCCGGAAGGGTTCCGTATCTGAATAGCTCCTCACCATAGCCTGCCCCCAGATCACAACAGGGTTTGCCCATAAGGGGGAATTCCAGATATACCATAGGAAAGGTCCATCCGCTTAATGCACGGTCAAAGGCAGCCTCCACCATGGAAATTTCTGAACCAAAAAGAGCCTCTCCACGCCCTTCACCGGAAACAATGGAGATAAGAAGTCTGAAAATATTAATTAATTCATCTCTTTGCATAAATACTTTGTTTAATCGAAATAAATCTCAGTACTGGAATTTTACCCCAGGAACAGCTTCACTTAACCGCAACCTATCGTAGATTCATAAACTTCTGTGCAGCCGAACACATCACACTGATAGCTACCATATTCTTTTTCTTTGCCGCCTGACAACAGATCCAACTGCTCATCGGTCAGTTCTATACCGGAGGTCTTTATAAGATCTAAGACCTCCTCCTTGCTCCTGCACTTTGATAGTTTTTCTTTAAGCTCAGGACTTAATTTATTTAAATCAAAGCCATTGATATCCATATTTGACAGATCTCCTTTCTATAAAAAGTACTATTGCAAAAGAAAGCACCCGCTATAATGCGTTATCTTTTTTATCGGCAGTTTATTTTATTGTATTAATTCGAATTTATATATTCGTAATGATCTGATCTTGCTTATAGGAAATATATCATAAGCGGAGGGACGGCTCTGCGGTACTAAATGAAATGTATCGCGGAGTACGTCCCTCCGAATAGGCACAGGTACCCGGAGAACATACAAAGTAAATCTCGGGATACTTATGTCGTGTAATTCATCATGTAAAACTTTCTGTTGTCCCGATCATCATAAGTGATGATACAGTAAGAATTAAGATGCTGAAGTCTGATCCTGTGGTGCCTGTGCTGCAGTTACTGCTGTGGCATTGACGCCGTCTGCAGCAGTGATCTCAACCATGTCACCTACAGAGAAGCTGCTTGTGAGAGAGCTGTCTACTGTGAAGGTCATGGTTGTGGCGCCCATCTGGCCGCCCTGACCATTGCCGTCAGCAGGAGGAGTCTCTACCTCGCCTGATGCGTTAGTTGGGAGCTCAGGAGGAGTCTCTGTCTCGCCTGATGCATTTGTTGGAAGCTCAGGAGGAGTTTCTAACTCACCGGAGGCATTTGTCGGGATAGTTCCGTCCTGATTTCCCTGTCCGCCATGACCGCCGTGTCCACCGTGTCCGCCGCCCATAGTCTCAATGGTGATTGAGCCGCTCTCGATAGCAGTGATCTTACCCATATACATGCCATTGTTCATAGGAGGCATACCTGTCTCTGTAGTGGTTGTTGTCTCATCTGCAAGAGATGAGATGGCACCTACGGAAGCGACTCCGAGAAGTGCACAAATACCTAAAATTGCTATTTTGTTTGTTAAATTATTCTTTTTCATTTTTTATTCACCTCGTTTTTTGTTTACTTAGGATGGCTATACTATATGACACGAAGCTGTAATGAGACTGAAAGAATAATATGAATTATAAAAACCGGAAGGCTCCCTCTCTTATACATGTATGAAGTTTTGTCGAAATTTTTTTAGAGATTCTTTAGGGAAGGAGCGCTATTCTTGCTTATGCGGATATTCGACCGAAATGGAGATTCGTAGGAATTCTGGTCTTCCTCATTCCTGCACTTGTTATGAGCTACTACGGTGTCATAGGAGGATGGGTGACCAGATATACTGCGTTATTTCTTATCGGGCAGCTAAGTATCACAAAGAGGATATTCTGTCATGAACAGAAATATTGTAAAACCGCCAGCGGTAGCAGATTATAAAATAGGATGACATACAAACACAGGTGTGTAAGGAGGTTTGGCATGAAAAGAAATGCTGTGAGATTTTCGGTTGGCTTAGCGTTAATGTCGGTGATCGCTGTTTTGACAGCAATGACAGCTTTTGCAGGAAGATGGGTCATGATCAAAGAAGACTGGTACTATCTTGGGGATGACGGAGTAGCGGTAAGCAATCAATGGGTAGGAAATTACTATCTTGGAGAAAACGGAGTGATGCTTACGAACTCCTGGACCCCGGATGGATATTATGTTGGTGATGATGGAGCATGGGACGGGCAACCGGCAAGAACAGGGCAGATCACTTCCCCGCTGGAAGGTATCTATGAGTATTCTTATACGAAGACTGTGGGAATGCAGCCAAATATACGAAGTGGAGTCGCACCTGTGACTGTATCTATAAATCAGGACGGAAGCTTTACTGCGGAAAATGCATATAATAAAGTGTCTTTGAAAAAGCTGAAGGATGGAACCTACAGCGGATGGACGGATTTTGAATATTACCATCTGGACAGCAGCGGACTTTTTATTGAATTCGGAGATGGTGCAGACTTCTATAAGAAAAGCACATAGGGATATTTAATCCATACCGCCTGAGATATTATCTTCCATCGAATATGGATATATCAAAAAGAGAGTTCATGAAAGTGAACTCTCTTTATAAATTACTGAAAAACAGAAAATCCAGTGCAGTTTTATATTCATTCCCTGTTTGCTTTCATGGCCTTCTTGTTCTCGTACATCAGACTGTCGGCACGTTTGAAAACATTCTCTACACTACTGTCATTGTAAGGGTCGAACATGGTCCAGCCTACGGCGGCAGAAACACGCTCCCATGGCTCCAGAGCTTCATCGGATGAAAGTTCACTTATGGTATCACGGAACTTTTCTATCAGGGCTTCGGCTCCATCATAATCGCTGTTTTTCAGGATAACTACGAATTCGTCACCGCCTATTCTGAATACGGGGGAATGAGCGAAAGTTACACAGACCAGCCGGCACAGTTTCTTAATGGCGATGTTGCCCTTTTCGTGCCCGTAAGTGTCATTTATCTTTTTGAGATAATTCAGGTCTATCA
Source organism: Lachnospiraceae bacterium JC7 (assembly GCA_000513555.1). Classification (GTDB taxonomy): domain Bacteria; phylum Bacillota; class Clostridia; order Lachnospirales; family Lachnospiraceae; genus Oribacterium. The sequence continues at coordinate 68,316 of ALYD01000013.1, read as the reverse complement.
TGGCGATTCCGAATCTGCAGCCATCATCATCGTCCATGTGCAGTTCTATGAGCTGCACTTCTTTTTCGTAAGCATTTCTGTTTCGGATACCGGTCAGTGTATCACGGTCCGCCTGGATACTAAGCTCCGCATTTTTTGCCTGGGTAGTTTTCAGCTCCTGGATGGTATGATTCAGAGTAGTGGTGTACTCATGAATACTTTTCATCATGGATGCCAGCTGCAGGGCCAGAGCGGTGACTTCGTTCCGGCCTTTGGCATTATTTATGATAACGTCTGCAATGGAAGGATCTTTGTTGTCGGTATATTTTTGAACATCAGCCTGCAGCTGTGACAGCTTTTTCAGGCATATCTCGTTAATGAATATGAGCAGAATGTCCATGGCGATAAATACTATCACTGCGATCATGGCCATTTCCACGAGAGCATTTTTCAGAAGCTCTTTGTTGATCGTTTCTGTAAATGTCTCTGCTCCGACTATACCAACAAGCTCACCATTCATGTAAAACGGGGTGTAGAAGGCATATGTTCGCCCGTAATAATTATCTGATTCATCAAAGCCGCTTTGTTGCTCACCGGTTTCCCAGGTTTTCCAGAACTTTTCGTGACCTTCACGAGGCATGTCCGCAAGATCGCAGATGCGCATGCGTGAAGGATCATTAACATAAGGTCTCCTGTCGGAGTCTATAATGTAATACACTTCATCGGATCCGTCGCCTTTAGGTATCAGGAGCATGGTGTAGGGAACGTTCAGAGTTTTCTCAGCCTTCCAGAATATATCAGTCCAATAGAGATAGTTATATATGGTGCAGGCTTCACTGGTTTCTTTATCGAAATCCTCATAGCTGTAATCTTTTCCGAACTCCTGATCCGGAAATTTTTTATCCATGAGAGTGTGAAAGTAGTATTCAGCATCCGAACAGTCGGTGCCGAAGTCGATGGGGAGATAAAGCTCGTCTCTGTGATCTATAAGATAATCTTTGAAAAACGGAAATTCGTCGGAGTCGTCTTCTACAAGCATGCATAGAAAGCCGGAAACAGCCTGAATCTGATCCTGACAGTTTTTCAGATATCGGCTATATTCCTGCCTGTATGATATATAACCGCTCGTACATACTGCGATAACTGTGATCAGCAGAAATACGATAAGCAGTTTGAAATTTAAGCTGTCGGTCTTTTTACTCATAGTCTACTCTTAGTAAATTCGGATATGGAAAGGATAAATGTTTTTGAAGCCATTTTGACGCTCCAAGCATATAAGCTACTCTTATATATATCGTCGGAAAAGCCGATTTTATCAGATAGGTCGATAAAAAAGAAACGCTGATTGCAGGTTCTTAAAGAAATAGGATATAATTTTTATACAAGTAAAAATCAGAGAATATTAAACCGGTGCATATACTGCAGGGAGGGGATCATGGCAGATGTACTTAATTTTAAGTGTCCGTGTTGCGGCGCGAAACTTACTTACAGCGGTTCTACAGAGCAGATGACATGCGAGTACTGTGGAGTCAGTTTTTCTATTGAACAGGCTAAAGCAGCTCAGGAAGCTGAGGCAGAGGATGCTGCGTCTTCGAGCATGGTATGGACTACAAAAGAGAAGCTTCTTATCACTGATGAAGATGGCAAAGTGAAGGGATACCGTTGCCCTTCATGTACAGCAGAGATGGTTGCCGACGAGAAAACTGCAGCCACAGAATGTCCGTATTGTGGTAATCAGGCGATCATTCCTGAGTCATTTGCGGGACTATATGAACCGGATTATGTACTTCCATTTAAGGTGGATAAGGAAAGTGCAAAGGCAAAGTTAAATGATTTTGTTAAGGGTAAAAAGCTTCTTCCCAAATCATTTACGGCCAATAACAGAATCGATTCCATTACGGGATTGTATGTTCCGTTCTGGCTCTATAGCTGCAAGGCAGAAGGTTCTGTGACTTATGAAGCTGTAAAAAGAAGTAAAAGAGAAGATGCCGCTTTCACCTATGAAAAAAGTGACTTCTACTTCGTAAAGAGAAGCGGAGCGATGAATTTTGAAAAGATTCCGGTGGATGCTTCTACAAAGATGGATGACACTGTAATGGAGTCTCTGGAGCCCTATGACATGTCAAAGGCTGTAAAATATGATGCTGCATATTTCAGCGGATATCTGGCAGACAGATATGATGTAGAAGAAAAGGATGCACAGCCTAGAGCGAATGAGCGTGTAAGAAACACCTTCAGGGAAAAAATGAGAGCTCAGGTAAGCGGATACGATTCCGTAGAGGAAAAGAAAGAGACTATAAATCTGTCAGAAGCAAAAGCAGAATATGCCATGTTCCCTGTATGGATGATGACCACAAAATATGAGGATAATACCTACACCTTTGGCATCAACGGACAGAGCGGCAGGATGGTCGGAGAATTACCGATCGATAAGGGGCTTTACTGGAAGTACTTTTTCCTGGGAACGTTGATTCCGTTTGTTCTTATTTTGCTGGGAATGCTTTTCCTTGGCGCAGCCGGAATTACAGCAAAGGGGGCGGCCATCGGACTTGTGGTTTCTCTCATAATCGGTTTTGCTTATGTATCTATGCTTAAGTCTGCAATGAGTAATGTACATGCGAACAAAGCAGCATCACGGTATATGATGGACTCCTCCTACAGTAAAGGAAGAGCAGCAGACATTTTCATATATTCAAAGACAGAGAAAAAACCAAAGCCTAAGAAGAACTGAAATCGGCAATTTGAAAACACAGAAAAAACAGTACTTCCTTAATGTTTTTCGAAATTAAAAAAATAAATAGAGGATATAGTAAATTAAAAGAGAGTTAGATATTGCTAACTCTCTTTTAATTTACTATATTTTGGTGGTTAGCGCGCACTAACCAAATAAATGGAGGGGGCTAGTAGTGATGAAAAAGCAATTATATAGGGCAATGGCAGCGGTGCTGACATTGTCCTTGGTCAGTGTACCGTTTTCATCGATTTCCAATGCGGCTAACACCGGAAGCATGTTCTCGATCGTTAAAGATATAGGATTTCAATACGATGGGAAAGACTGGATATATCTCAATGCCTTTGGAAATAAAATAACGGGATGGGTAACTGCACCGGATGGATACAAATATCATATGAATGTCCAGAATGGAATCATGGATACAGGATGGTTTCTGGATACAGATGGAAAATGGTATTTTTTAAATGAGATAAGCGACGGAACAAAAGGACGGGTACTGACAGGCTGGAACTGGATAGACGGCTACTGTTATTATTTCGACCAGAACGGTGTCATGGCGGCAAATACTTTTACGCCGGATCACTATTTTGTAAATAAAGACGGGCAGTGGTCGGAAACAGACGGAACAGTTCATTATGTTGAGGGCAAGGGAATCAAAACAAACTATGTTCTCGGAGTATCCCGGGTAAAGCTGGGAAAGCCGGTGACCGGGGGAGGTTCCGGTGGATCAGGTGGAGGCTCGGGAGGAAGAGTAAGACCGACAGAACCTGAGACAGAGCCTGAAACAAAACCGTCTGAGACAAAGCCGGATCCAAAAGCCACAGAACCTGAAACAGAGCCTCAGGACATTCCGGAGACTACGGGAGATAACGGCGGGAAAAAGGATGACCGTAAGGGGGATGCTGTCACAGTGACAAAAATCAAGCCTCTGAGAACATTGTACGTTAATTTCAGGGGTGACGAGGAAAAGACCCGTCAATATATAGAAAAGAAAATAAAGAACAGCGGAATAAGCTTTTATCTTTCAAACGGTAAGCTGACCACAGCCATAGTAACGGACTGGGAGCTTCAAGGTGATGCGGTTTCCGGTAGCATCATGAAGGCAAAGCCTGTGTCCTTCCGGGTGGATGAAAGCTACAGTGATATAGAAGATCAGTTAAAAAAATATGATGCAACTCTTTCTGTAGAGATCTCAAAATCAGACACCGGCAGTTCTGATCCGGAGGATCCTACAGAGCCGGAACAGCCGACACAGGAAGATCCAACATCAGAAGACCCTACACAGGAGGAACCGACTACTGAGGGCCCGGAGAATAAGAAGCATCCTGATAACTGGGTTATCACAGGATATGTTCAGCCTGAGGCAGTGGAAACAGATTTCATAGATGCGGAACTTTCAAGTTATCAGGCTTACCTTCCAAAGACAATTACATTCAATACAAGTGATGGAACTACTATAACTATTGACGCCAGATGGAACGGGTATAGCGGAAGCTTCGGACCGGGAAAAGAGATATGTGTGAAGTGCGATAACGGTTATGAGGATCTACCTTCGGAAGTAAGGGCAAAACTTATGGATTCCTTTGAAAATATCGGAACCCCGACCTTTACCATCAGATTCAGGGAAAAGGAAACGGAGAAACCAAAGGAAAAGATAGAAGTTGCACTGGATCGTGAACCGGTGTCAGAAGGTTCATATAAGGAGTACAGCTACGCCTTTGACGAGAAGCTATGTATAGAGCTTTCAAATTACACAGGTGACGGAAGGGATGTAAGTATCACGGGAGCAAGTGGATTTAAAACCACACTTGATAAGCTGTCATTTGATGCGGCAACGGGAAAGGCAAGTGCAGAGGTTATGGATTTCATGCCGTCGGGGCTCACAAATTACTTCTGGCTCACAGTGGAATATGATGGCAAAAATGCATTACAGGCCAAGATAAACGTTACAACAGACAGAAGCATAAGCTTCAAAAACGGTGGAACAGGATACTCACCAAGATATGAAAAGGTATCAAAAAAGAAGGATTTTGAAACTGAGCTCAGTTTTGTAAATGTGCCTTCTGAAGATATTAAAAAGATCATTTTTGTAAAAGGTGATACAGACGTCACGGCTCAGCTTGGATTTACTGAAACCGAAGAGGAGGGAGTTTACAGACTTACAGTTCCCGGGGAATTTATAAAGAACAACATATCCTGGGGTTCGGTCAGCTTCACTTTGAAGTGTAGAGGAGTAATGCCGGTTACAGTTTACCTTTCTGTGATGGGGGATCCTGCGCTCAATAAAGATAAGTATCAGGGGTATTATGTGACAGAGAATCCTGTTATAACCATCAGCAATTTCTCTCTGGATAAGAACTCGATTTCCGATCTTGAACTTAGCCTCGCAAAAAATGTTACTGGGGCAGAAGAGAGAATTCTTGTAAAGAATGAAGATTACAGGATAAGTGAGAATGATAAAAAGATAACCATTATTTCAAAGAATGCTCTTCAGACAGAGACATTGGAGGAAGACATAAAATACAGGCTTAAGGTGAAGGCGCCTCTCGATGAGGATGAAGCTTCCATAGACCTCGATTACAAAAAGGACAGGGCACTGGAGGTGATCCTTGCAGGAACAATCATCCCGGATATGCCTGTTTATCTCAGAATAACAAATCTGAATTACGGTGAGACTCTTGAGGATGTAGAGGTTTATGCAGGAGAAGATAAACTTCAGGGCCTGACTGTGGTGGAGAGAAATTTTGTCAGCAAGATATGTATTCCATATGAGACTTTTTCAAAATATGTGAAAGACGGAAAGGCGGATCTCACAGTTAAGAAACCTGGTATCAAGAGTGCGGATCTCAGTATCAGTATTCCTGAGTTTACGGGAGAAGATGCACCGGTAGAGACGGCCTTAACAGATAACTATGGTTATTCTAAGTTCGAGTTACAGGACGGAATCCCTGTTTTTTCAGGGACAGGAGATGTTTATATCAAGGTGACAGACAAGGAAATTCCGAATGACATTTTGAAGGGTACCGTTGGCGTATTCCATAAGAAGGGCACAGCTCCCGGTGAAGGGGTTCCTGTGTATATAGAGGGATACAGCGAGATAAACTCAAATTACTCTTCAAAGGAGAAATGGATAAAGTTCGCACTTTACACATACAGAGAGGAACTTGGCAATGCTGTTGTCATGGATGGAGACAAATATTCTGTATATACCATAACTGTATATATTCCGGGTTATAAAACCGTGGATATCGATGTGGCTTTAAAGCCCAAAGGGGTTTACTGATAGTAGGGGTTAAACGAGAAGTATGAAATGTAAAATTATTAAAAGGCTCACAGCGCGGGGGGTGGCTCTCACTCTGGCGACTGCCGAAATTTTCGGGACTGCGGCACCCGTAAGGGCGTATGCGGAGAAAAGGGTTGAAGGTGAAATTTCGATCACAGGTGATGAGTCACAAAACGTCTCAGGCGAAAACGGAAGGATCGTGACTAGTGAAGATAGCAGATCTTCAGACAGAGGATTCGGATCCGAAGGGGAAGAAAATACGGAAATGATTGAGGAGGCAGAAGCACTGCTCAGTGAAATGAGTAGTCCCTATGATGTCCTCATCAAATTCAGAAATCCTGAAGACTCAGGACTTTCGAGAGCGGAAAAGGCGGATGTATCGCAGAAGAAGGCAAAAGAGATAATAGAAAAGGCGATAGAAAACGACAGTACAAAGGTCTCTGAATGGGAGTCCTTCTACATCACCAATGCCATCCACATTAAGACTAAGGACAAGAAGCTTATTCTGGAAATCGCAGCTCTTCCTGAGGTGATCAAAGTCACATCAAACGGACATGTTGAGAACATTGAACCTGTTGAGGATGACCCATTGGACAGGATGCTGAGGACACAGCAGACGAAAATATTTGTTCCTGATGACAGGGACATAGAATGGGGTGTCAGTCTCATACATGCGGATAAGGTATGGGAGGATTTCGGAATCGATGGAAAAGGCACTGTGGTGGGAATCATAGACGGAGGAGCTAACTACAACCTTCCTGCTCTGAAAAAACATTTTTATGATTATGATCCCACAACAGGTGAGGTGAACAAGGATAAGGAGGATGACCCGTCTACGGAAGATAAATGGGAAGGCTGTGCCTACAGAGATTTCGTTGACGGCACGAGTGCTCCTCAGAAGACATCTTCTGACGATCACGGAACTCACGTGGCAGGTACCATAGTTGGTTCTGAAAGTGACAGAACAAACAGGATAGGCGTTGCTCCGGGGGCTAGATTCATCACTGCAAGAGCCATGGGAGTTGACGGAGGAGAAGTATCGGATCTTATAGCTGCGGCAGAATGGATGCTTCAGATGAAACCGGATGTGGTCAACAACTCCTGGGGAGGTGCTGCCGATACCGACGAATGGTTCAAGGATGTTACGGATGCCTGGGAAGAGGCAGGTATAATTCCTGTTTTTGCGGCAGGTAACACTTCGGGAGAGGTTCCCGGGGAAGGCACTATTTCAAATCCTGCCAATTATCCCAATGTTATCGCCGTTGCAGCAGTGGACAGGAACAAGAAGATAGGTAACTTTTCCAATAAGGGCCCATCTGCCTTTGACAGTTCACTTACGAAGCCGGAGATAGCGGCTCCCGGTGTTCAGGTCCGTTCCGTTGATTCAAGTGGCACCTATGTGTCATGGAACGGCACCTCCATGGCTGCTCCCCATGTGACAGGCGCCGTAGCTCTCATAAAGGCTGCAGCGAAGAAATACGGAAAGGCAGAGGAATATGATGAGCTTTCAGAGATAAGGGATCTCATCATGGAAACCGCAGAGCCACTTACGGATTCACAGTTCACTGAATCTCCCAACTTTGCTTACGGTGCGGGTCTTATCAATGTCTACGATGCGGTGGCAAAGATCGCAGGTGAAGACCAGTCAAGGATCATAGGAACTGTTCTTCAGGCTGGTGAAGATAAAGAAGCTCCCGTGGTGAAGCTGGATATGCAGGATGAAGCTTACGTTGGGCGTGACCTAATCATAAAAGCGGAGATCTCTGATGATATTTCCATACGTTCCGCAAAGCTTAAATACTGGACAGAGGATGAGTCGAAGGCAGAGGAAAAGCTTATGACTGTAAAGTCCGGAACTCAGAAGGACGGAGTATATACCTATACGATTCCATCCGAGGAGCTTACAGCCGGGGACTTAAACATTGGAATAGAAGCTACAGATTATAAGAATACCAAAGTAAAGGCTGAGAAAAAGATCCTCATGAGAAAAGGTGTAAGTTTCCCGTGGTCTGAGGATTTTGAAAAGGCTGAAACAGGACTTAAGGGTTTCATCATAGACGGATGCTGGGAACTGTCTCACAGAGAATCGGTGAAGGAACCGGAATTTCCGAAGGGAAAAGATGGAGCAGATAATAAGACCTATATAGGAATCGACGGAGGATATCCGTATTTTGAACGCCGTAAGGACAGCAGCCTTTATCTTCCTCCGGTGGACCTCACAACAGTTGTGATAGATAAGGATGATCCAAAGACCATACCGACACTGTCGGTCGACATGTATAACGGATTTACAGGTATATCCACAAGTAAGGTGCAGGCGTCCTTTACAGGAAGAGAGGATGACTGGGAGGATATCTATGACGTTATTCTGAGACCGGATATAACGGAAAGAAGCTGGGAGCATGTGACCATACCTCTCGATAAGTATGTGGATGACCAGGATACTCCGGAAGAAGATAAGATAAATAAGGAGGGCAGACCTCTTCAGATAAGATTCTACTTCTTCGGACATGATGCGGATGAAGGCATAGGCTGGTATCTTGACAATCTGGAGATCACCAAGGGTGAGGATGTTGCGCCGGGACAGGTACAGGATCTTCGCGGAACTATTGAAAACAAGGGACTGAGAATTCATTTCGTTGCCAATGAAGAATCTGACATGGATCATTATGTCATAGAGAGAAAAACGGATGGAGAGTCAGAAGATTTCAAGGTTATAAAGAAGATAGAGCAGAATCTTTCGGATTTCCAGTTCATAAACAAGGGAGAAGATAAGAACAGGCCAAACTCTCATTATCGTGTAAATCTGTATGATGAAACTGCGGAAAGCGGAAAGAGCTATATCTATCGTGTCTCTGCTTATGACAAGAGCGGCAACAGGGGCGAGTATTCAAAGGAACTGAAGATCGTCTTTGATACTTATGAGGACTCCGTAAGCTATGACTTCGAAACAGGAGAGTCAGGCTTTACCCACGGAACCCTTTCTGATGATGCAGTGGATGACTGGGAATACGGAACAGTTGATGTCATGTCTGACGAGGAGCTTAAGGATAAAACACTTTCCTACAGACTCGCATGGCAGGGCATGAGAAAGAATAAGACGCACCTCTTCGGAACCACACTTAACGGAAAGGCATCAAACGGACTTGACAGTTATCTCCTTATGCCGGAGGTGAAGGTAGGTGAAAAGGACTATCTCTATTTTGATTCCTATTCCGGTATGGGAATGGCAGGCGCAGGAGTTGATTTCTACGTTGAGATAAAGCCTGAAGGGGCAGAAGGCTGGACGGAACTTATTCCTTCAGAACGTATAATGGATGGAGACCAGATCTTCACATGGCATCAGATAAAGCAGTCTCTTGCTGATTACAACGGACAGAAAGTATCCATAAGATTCCGTGCGGAAACCTCACAGACCGTATGGATCGATGGCTACAATCTGGGCTGGTATCTGGACAATGTCTACGTGGGAAAGAAGAGCATAGAGTTTGAAAAGCTTGCAGACGAAAGATACGGAAAAGAAAAGATCGCGTCAGCTTCTGAAATTACAAAGGTAGCTGATGAGACAAAGGAAGAAGAAAACTCAGGAGCTAAACCTGGAGATAAGGAAAATACAGATAATTCATCAGGTTCAGCAAATTCCGGCATTGAAAATGAAAAGACAGCTACTTCTTCAATTCTTGTAAAGAATCACAAAGCGTCCGGTAAGAAAGACAGGGAAGAAAATTATGATGAAAAGGACGAGCGGGATAACGATGAGGATGAAAACGGTGATGATGAAAAGGAGTACAGACTGACCAAAACAAAGGCAGGCTCCTTTGAGGACCTTTTCTATGAACTTATTGATTCCGATCATGATGGAGAGCTATCAGAGGAGGAGCTTGAAGAAGCAAGATCAACAGGCGGAACCGATCCTTATAAGAGAGTGAGTGCCGATGACAGAAGATATATAGCCTCTACCGAAGTAAATGTCGGGGAAGACAGGACTGTTCATCAGTTCTCGACAGAAGAGCTCAACAAGCTTGGAGCAGGTCTTTACAGTGAGGGACATATTCCTCTTTCTGCTACCATTACCGTAAAGGAGACCGGAGCATATACCAGATCATCGGAGATAGATGGATCCTTTGCCCTGAACCTGACAGCCGGAGTTAACGGGGCAGCCAGAGAATACACACTTATTATTACAGCTTACGGTCATGAATCAATCGAGAAGAAGGTGAAAGTCACCGGAGGTGATAATGTCATAAAGGATGCATTTGTACTTTCGGAAGCGAAAAAGGCAGGCTTCAATGGACAGGTTCAGGATGAAAACGGAGAACCTGTTTCAGGCGTAAGCATCCGTATAGACGATGATGATCAGTATCAGCTTCTTAGTACTGACGATGCCGGTGAATACGCCATGGCAGAGGCATTTGCAGGAAAACATGTACTCAGATTTTTCAAGGATGGATATGTTCCCAGGGAAATAACTGTTTCACTGAAGGAAGGTGAAAATACCCTTGATCCGGTGAAGCTCAGTCCTCTTGGCGCAATGAAGAGCATAGTCACAGATTATGGTGTGGATCCTGTAACAGATTCGGAGGGATATTACGGTACCATCTTCTTTACTAGCGGGGTAAGAGGTCTCGCGGTGAAGTTTCAGTCACCCTATAAGGGGTCAATGCTTAAGAGTGCAGATATCTTTGCGGTACATAATCAGTATTTCAACGGAAAGCATATTGAGATCGGAGTTCTTCAGTACAACAGTACGGGACGCCTTTTGGAGATAGCACCATTCAGAGAATATGATGAGCTTAAGCCGAATGAATGGAATACCATAGATTTCAGCGAGTACAACATAAGAACTGATAAGCCTCTTTATATCGCAGTGACCTATGAGGATGATATTTCCATCACAGACAGCATGGGAGTGCTCTATGATGAAAATGCCTCAAAAAAGGCTATATCCCACAGTTTCGTATATGACGGTGCCTTCACTGCAACTGACACCATATCACCCTCTGGCGCCTACGGAGTCAAGGCAGCGTGGCTTTACGAGGAAGGTGCTGAAAAGAATCCCGAGACGGATGATGTCATAGAGGATGCTCCTGTCATCGATCCCGAAAAGGATGAATATGAGTTTGATGCTGAAACTCAGACCATCACAAAATACAACGGAAAGAGCAAAAACGTTAATGTTCCGTCAAAGATAGGAGGAGTTCAGGTATTAAAGATAGGTGAGGACGCCTTTAACGGAAAAGGCAAGGAGGATGATGAAAAGATAAGAACACTCACACTTCCGGATACTCTTACGGAAATTGAGGACAATGCTTTTAAGAACAACATGCTCACGGAAGTTAAGATTCCTGAAAATGTTGAAAGAATAGGATCAGGAGCTTTTTCGCAGCAGTGGAAGCTTAATCTGCAGGACCAGTCCTTTACTGTCATATGCCCCGAAGGAGTGAAGGAAATAGAGGCAGATACATTTGCGGCAGCAGGAAGTCCATTCCTGGGAGATTTCCCGGGCGTGGAAAAGATCGCAAAGGGCGCATTCACATCCATGTATGATGTAGAGATCTCCGCTCCGATGCTTAATGAAGTGGAGGAAGGGGCCTTCGGAAGCTACAACAAGAGGGAGTTCACTTATCCGAGGATCTACACAGATACGGATACGGAGCTTGAGAGTAAGGATCATCAGTATCTCATAAACCCTTGTGTCGTGACCATAAAGGCTCTCAACGCGAGAGACCATGAGGATGTTCTGAGAGAGCTTCACTATTACGGAGACGGTAATACGGAGATCAACAGAACAGTACCTGCAGACAGATTTTATAAGATGGGTGAAACAGTGACTGTCAAGGCTCCGGATGTATCCTCCAAGGGAAGTTCCTACACAAGTGTTGACACGAAAAAGGAGATAAAGCTTCAGAAGGTCAATGTTGTAGAGTTCTACTATCATGCCTATTCTGCAAGACTTCGTACACCGGTACTTGATTCCGATTCGGAGATCCTTGGATTTGCCGTTCCCGGTGCGAAGGTCACTGTAGATATAGGTGATGACAGCTACACAGGAACAGCCAACGGAGACGGTTTCTTCCACATTTCTGTTTCACGTCATAAAGCAGGCACTCAGGTATCTGTTACGGTGAACGGAGAAGCAAGCTATGACGGTGAGATCCGTGAGACTCCTGAAAAGGATTTTCTGGCAGAGGACGGAATCATCAGAAGATATCTCGGAATGAACAGTGTGGTCACTATTCCTAACGATATAGACGGTGCGGGAAAAATAACCGAAATAGGTGACTTTGCTTTCTATGACATACCGCTTTATTCACTGACACTGTCAAGTAAGATAGAGACCATAGGAACGGGTGCCTTTATGAACTGCGGACTCACAAGCTTTGGCTTCAATCTTCAAGACATAAATCAGTCGGCTCTTGTTTATATCAATGAATATGCGTTCAAGAACAATGACCTCCGGAAGGTGGAGCTTCCAGATCTTACTCATCAGGTGAGAACAGGTGCCTTTGAAAACAATTCCATAAGGCAGCTTAAACTCGGAAAGTATACTTCACATGTCGGGGCAAGGGCCTTTAAGGATAACTTCATTGAGAGCCTTACAACCTCTGAGAGACAGGAAGAGATAGGTGAATCTGCTTTTGAGAACAACAGAATATCTTCTCTTTATGTATATGGTTTCATGGAAGGATATACAGATGGACTTACTGAAATTCCATCAGCTGCCTTTAGAAATAACCGGCTTACAGAGGTGAAGCTTCCTGTTGAGATAAATAAAGTAGCTTCTGATGCCTTTGATAACAATTCAAATGGTGATCAGAGATTTATAATTCAATCTGATAATGAGGACATACTTCCCACAAAGGGTTATGATGTCCGAAGGTCCGACGGAACACTGCTTCGTTATGATGTAAGATGATCCTTCGGTGATTGGGAATGTCGCGGCACCGGTATATCCGGGTGCCGCGACCTTTTTACTTTACAGGAAAGTGCATTGATTTCGAATAAGGCATGACATATGCGCGTGTTAAGGTACGTTATACATATAAAGTGGTAATATAGAAGTAGCTTTTGCCGACGTTTAACATGAGAAAATGCGATTGAAGTGTGCCACAAGTGGCCCGGGTATTTTCGTTTGATTTTTTTTAAAAAAAATCAGCCTGGTCGGATGGGTGGTATCCGTATTTCCTGTGGAAACACGGATAAAAATAGTGGGAACAGATTTAGTATAGGAGGATGGAAAGTGAAAAAGAAAATAGTTTCAAGAATAAACCTGAAGGGCATTATGGCCGTATGTTTTTCGCTTCTGATACTGGGAACTTCGGCGGGGTGCGGCGCCCTGGATATCGAGCCGGCGCTGGCGCCGGCTCAGGTTGAAACCGGGAAGGAAACTGAGGTGCCGGAAGCTTCCGAATCAGAAAACGAAAGCAAGGAAGATACTGAGACAGGTGATTCAAATGCTATATCTTCACGAAGTGGGGAGAGTGAAAATACAGCAGAAAAAGCCGAAACTTCGAACCAGGAATCAGACGGACAGAGCGAGAAGAACGGTGAGGTCTATATCCTTTTTACCAGTGATGTACACTGCGGCATCGATGAGGGCTTCGGATATGCCGGGCTTAAAGCTATCAGGGATAAACTGGAGGCAGAAGGCTATGAGACTATTCTGGTTGATGACGGAGATGCCATTCAGGGTGAAGCTGTGGGCACTCTTACAAAGGGTGAAGATATAGTAAAGATCATGAATAAGCTTGATTATGATTTTGCCATTCCGGGAAATCATGAATTTGATTACGGAATGGAGGATTTTCTGAAGCTTGCTGAAAATGAAGCAGAGTATCAGTATATCTGCTGTAACTTTACTAAGAACGACGAACTTGTTTTTGAACCTTATGCGATAAAAGAAGTAGCGGGAATGAAGATAGGTTTTGTGGGCGTGACTACTCCGACATCCATAACAACTTCTACACCGAAATATTTTCAGGATGAAAAAGGAAATTATATATACGGGTTCCTTCAGGATGAGACCGGTGAGAAGGTTTACGATGCCGTACAGAAGGCAGTTGATGATGTAAGAAAAGAAGGAGCTGACCTCGTATATGTCATAGGACATATGGGACTGTTTGATGCTTCAGCTCCATGGTCCTATAAAGACGTAATCGAACACACTGAGGGCATAGATGTCTTTCTGGATGGTCACAGTCATGATACAGAGCAGATTGTAATGAAGGATAAGAGCGGAAAAGATGTTACGAGATCTGCTGTCGGAACAAAGCTTAATTGCATAGGCTACAGCCACATTTCCGCTGATAAGGAGATTCTGAAGACCGATGTATGGAGCTGGCCCAACAAGGATTCTGCACCGGAGCTTCTGGGAATAGATAACGAGATCGGTGATCTGGTTAAGGAAATCGACGCTGAGCTTTCGAAGAAGATGGAGGAAGTTGTGGCTAAGACAGAGGTTGACCTGACAGTCAATGATCCTAAGGAAAAAGATAATAAGGGAAATCCTATACGAATGGTGAGAAGAGCCGAAACCAACATCGGGGATTTCTGTGCAGATGCCTACAGATGGTCCTCCGGTGCAGACATTGGCATCGCAAACGGTGGAAGCATAAGGGCAAATATCGAGAAGGGTGACATCACTTACGGTGATATAATTGACGTATTTCCTTATGGAAATATGATCTCCATGATAGAAGTGACAGGACAGCAGGTTTTGGATGCGCTGGAATGGGGTGCTCGTTCTGTACCTGATGAGTGTGGAGGATTCCTTCAGGTTTCAGGTCTTTCTTACGAGATCAACACGAAGATAGATTCCCCCTGCATCGCTGATGATAATTCCATGTTCGTGGAAATCAAGGGTGAAAGGAGAGTTCAGAATGTCAAGGTAGGTGACAAACCTATAGATCCTAAGGCAACCTACACTCTGGCATGTCATGATTACACCATTCAGGACAGGGGAGACGGTTACACCATGTTTGATGGATCCAGAGTCATCCAGGACAGAGTAAAGCTTGATAATCAGGTGCTCATAGAGTACATCACCGAGGAGCTGGGAGGATCCATCGGAGGTCAGTACTCTGATCCATACGGTGAAGGAAGAATAAAGATCCTTGAATGAGCCTGTTAAATAACAAGGATGTCCGGTATAAACCGCTGAGGTCTGATCTAAAACATCAGACCATCGGCGGTTTTTATATATTTTGAATCTATAGGATACTGAATTTCCGGGGAAATTCAGTATTCTGGCACATGCTTTTTACTCCGGTCAAAAAATCATCCGGTTCTGACGGGCTTCTGAAATTAACGACATTATTAAATCATGGGAAGTTGTCGAAATATAAAAATATATCTTAAAAAGGGAAGAAAGCCATCCGGAGGAGTTTCTGATTCCGGCAGAACTCAGCTTCCGGGACATTCAGTTATGCAGTAATGACAGCATTCGGAAGAGTCATGATTTTTCGCGATAAGACTGTCAAAGGGACGTCGTGCTTGCGCTAGCGTATATTTCACAGACAAAGTAAAATCTCGCAGGGGCCAATTCCCTGCGAGATTTTTAATTAAAGAGTATGGATGGGGGAAAGGCATGATGCCTTACACTCCTGATGCAAAGAACATGGTGGTTCCGCCGAAGTCACCGAGATCTGCCCGGAGCGCCTCCAGTGCGGCATCGATATTCCCCTGTTTCAGGTTGTCAAGAATCTCGATGTGATGCTTTGTATCCATTGAAAACATGATATCTACATTGGGATTCCAGTAGAACTGAGAATAGGCTCGCCTCAGCCGTACCATACACTGCTTTAACTGTTCTGTGACGTATCTGTTGCCGCAGCTCTGGACCAGTTTGATATGAAATCTTATATTGTACTCGAAATGAGTTCTGGCATCTGTATCGTTTATTTTACATAACTGATCCAGGTGTTCCAGTTCCTGAAAGTCTTCTTCGCTTATATTTTTATAGCGTTCCCGGAGAATTC
This sequence comes from Lachnospiraceae bacterium JC7, assembly GCA_000513555.1. GTDB lineage: Bacteria > Bacillota > Clostridia > Lachnospirales > Lachnospiraceae > Oribacterium. Next base: position 52,343 of record ALYD01000013.1, on the reverse strand, counting down.
CGCCTTCTATTGCAAGTCTGAACTGAAGCATCTCAAAGATATCTTCCTTTGTGAGGCGTATGACCTCATATCCGTAGCGGGGAATGTTTTTCAGCACTCCATCCGCGCATAAGGAAAGCAGTGCTTCGCGAACAGGTGATTTACTGCAGTCGTATTTTTCTATCAATGCCTTTTCATTCAGAATATCCCCGGGTTCATATACCGATGCATAGATATCCTCCAGTATAGAGTTAACAACAAATTCCTTTAAATTAGACGGTTTACGTTCCATGTCAGCCCCTGTTTGGTAATGTTTCGACCGGCAATGCCTCGAAAATGAACAATGTGAGATATTGCCATGACTTGATACGAATCTTATGACTTAAAACATATTATTCGATATGGGGCAAAAGCTTTTGCCCACGGTTACAATTTTACCCCCTGTATTTTTGATTGACAAGTTTGTCATAAGGGACAATCGGAAGACACTAGACTCAGAGAAATCTATGACAGTATCCAGCTTCCGACAAGAAAGACAAAGAGGGCTGTAGGTTACGACTTTATTGCTCCATTCCCATTTAGAGTTCTTAAAAATGACCCTACAGGCATCAGATGTGAGATTGAAGGAGATTGGTTCTTAAGCATCCTTCCTAGATCCGGACAGGGTATAATCGTTCGTGCCACATCCCGTTTTTGTGCATATTTCGCCGCCATAATATTCCGTTTTTATGTTCTGTCTCTGTGCTTCAACATCCCTATTTTATGCATCATTTCTATTACTCTATATCCGATTCTATGCATTTCACTTGACATCACTTCTTAATCAAGATTATCATGATATTGGCAAACTGTGTAAGGTAGTAGGAGGTGTATATCTTTATGTTAAAAAGAAAAGCCTATAATGAATTATTAAACTGGAAAGAAAAACGACGCAATGAGCAACTTCGCAAGTGCCTACTTATCAAAGGCGCAAGACAGGTTGGCAAATCATTCATCGTTAAAGAGTTTGGTGAAAAGGAATATGAGTCATTCATTAATATAGATTTTTTCAAACAAAAGGATTTAAAACGCATCTTCGAAGGTGAATTGTCCTCTATAGAAATATATAAGAGACTAACTGCAAACATTCCTGGGATAAAACTCATACCGGGCAATACACTTATTTTCCTGGATGAAATCCAATGTTGCGGAAATGCCCGCACGGCTCTAAAATTCTTAGCTGAAGATATGCGCTTTGATGTTATAGCTTCCGGATCATTATTGGGGCTTTCGTATGGCCAGGACGCAGATGAAGAAGTGGAAGAACCGTCATCATTACCGGTTGGCTACGAAAATCAGATCACAATGTATTCATTGGATTTTGAAGAATTCTTATGGGCCTACGGATATGCGCCTGATACTATAAATGGACTCAAGGAATACATGGGAACAGACCATCAGATCCCTGAGAGCATTCATAATAAATTTGAAGAATTATTCAGAGAATTCATGGTGGTTGGAGGAATGCCTGAAGTCGTAATGGATTTTGCTGAACATAAAGATTTCAATAGAGTTATGGAAATTCAGCAAAATATCATTTCACTGTATCAGGATGACATCTCAAAACACGCTAAAGGACGAGAAAAACAGCTCGTAAGAATGTGTTATGATGCAGTTCCCAGACAACTTGCGAAGGAATTAAAAAAATTCCAGTATTCAACCGTTGAAAAAGGCCAGACAAGCCGCAAATTTGGAGGCAGCGTAAAGTGGTTAAAAGACTCTTGCTTAGTTAACGCCTGCAGCAATATTTCGGAACCTTACATACCGCTCATTGGAAACGAAAAACCCGAACAGTTTAAGCTCTACATAAATGATACGGGCCTGCTAACTTGCATGTACGGTTTTGAAACAAAAAGGGCAATACTGAACAATACCATCAAAGGGAATGCAAAAGGTGGTATATATGAAAATATAATCTCCGAATGCCTTATAAAAAGAGGTTATGATTTACACTATTATAAGCCTGATGATGATCATGAACTGGAGTTTTTAATTGAAAAGAACGGAGAGGTTATACCGATAGAAGTAAAGGCCGGAAACACAGCCTCTGTTTCTTTAAATAACTTCATTAAAGACTATTCACCAAGCAAAGCTTATAAACTTATTTCAAATAGAAACGGAATTGTAGGTGTAAAAGAGGTCCTCCCTCATTATTTTGTGATTTTTATATGATAAGAATTCATGTGCAGATACGAGCTTCGGCTTGTGTCTGCATTTTCATTTGCCTGAAAACTAAAATTAATCTGTTGCGATAACTATTACTGCGAAAGAGAAAATAAAAAAATTATTCATTTTAGCTAGGACACTCATCTGTCTGAATGAAATGATATCTTGATATCAGGATACAGATTGGTCTACAAATTGAACTTTTCAAAATACTAGGAGGGAACAAAATGTCAGTTAAGTATCGAATCAGTGGTTTAATTATTTTTTCTATCTTGTGTACATTAATTTTGGGAATCAATGCGTTTGCAGCCGGATGGCAACAGGATGAGTATGGATGGTGGTTTGAAAATAGTAATGGAACCTATCCATATGGTGGTATATATGAAATTGGAGGCAATCTCTATGCGTTTGACAAAGATGGCTATCTATGTACAAATACCTGGGTGAAAAGATCAGGAGAGCTATATTATTCAACAGGAAGCGGGGTGATTGCAAGAAATCAATGGGTTGAAGGCACATACTACGTTGGGAACGACGGCGTGATGTTAAGAAATTCTTATACACCTGATGGTTATTATGTTGGCTCAGATGGACAATGGACAAATCCTCCAACCTCTTCATCCTACAGTACCTCAAATTCTTCGAACTATTCATCTTCATCAGATTCAAACAATTCATCAGATTCCGGCAGTTCAAGGACAATTAAATATACCAGCAACGAAATATTCGAAATGGCTGATCCGTACGTTGCCAACATACCTGGAGCTAGACGATTAACTGTTTCAGATTTTGGATATGCTGCATGGGCTATGTATACCACAAACAACGGAACATATCGTGTTGATTTTATAAGAGACCCGAATGCCGCTCTTTTGGGAGGCAAAGTAGGTTATGTATACAATAAATCAGGATATACCCGTTAAAATGAAGACCTTGCCAAGCTGTTATGTACATGTTGATTTATATGAACCATGTGTTGAGGATGATAATTATGATTATATTTATATATGGATTTGCATGGAGACTTAAAGAATGGCTATAGAAATTGAAGTTGATTATGTAAGAGTACTTTTTAATTTTTATAACTCTATTTCCGGGAAAAAGGTCAGGCGCAATGAAAAGAATTTGAATCTCATTGAAGAATGTCTGAAACTAAATAATCAAAACGCTTCGGATATAGAGGAGTATATGAAATGGTACTGCTTGTATAAAAATGATCAGGATTTGAAACCTGATTTTGAGGAATGTATGCGAGAGTTCGTTCATTATAATGAATTATCATTCGATCAAAAGAAGTTTCTTAAACATATGGATGAGATTCATTATGAGAAGGTTGAACAGATTATACCTATAGATGATATTGTAATATCTCCGGATGATGCTAGGCGGTGTATAGAATATGATAAAGATATATTTAATGAATTAGTTGAGGGTATAAAAGATTTTGGTATTATAACACCTATTTGTTTACAAAGGACAGAGTCAAAGTACGAAATAATCGCAGGATGCCGCCGATTGGTCGCTGCAAAGATTGCAGGGTTAAAAGATATTCCTGCGCTAGTTTACGATAAGGAACAGCATGATAAAGAATTAAACAGATTGTTGTCAAAATATAATATCACTCTGTGATAGAAAGATGTATTTACTATTCTGTGTTACCGAATATTAGGAATTCCATCATTTGAATGCATATAAGCCTTTTTAATTGTGTGAATGTGATAATAGTTTCACAATGTTCGAAAAAGCTGGGAATTTACTCCTGGCTTTTTTTAATTTAATTTTTGCTAGGACATAGGTATGTCCACATCAAATGATATCTTGGAATTAACAATCGAAGGCATAATAACATAATTGTTGCTATATTTAAGGAGGAGGGCAAACATGCCAAAGAATACTATAACCATAACCGTTACATCACAGGATGAAATCAATTTTACCATGAACAATCACTCCCAAGGAGTAGAGCTGAAATTATCTTCACCGACTTGCATTTCCGTAAATCTAGCTAATTCAAAACAACCCAATAAAGAAGAGAAGAATAAAAAGAATAAAAATTCAGTTGCACCACTTGGATATACTAACGCTACGCTATTATTAGGGAATTCCAAGGTGGCACATTAATAACTTCATGAAATATGCCGATATAGTAAATATGTATACCGATTTAGCATTTACTATATATTGAGGCTATTTATGGGACATTTTAATTGATTCATTTATAGAAGGAGCTGAATGAGGTATGAGTGTATCAGAAACCAAAAAGAATAGATTACTTGAAATATTCTACCGGGCTATGAAAGGGGAAAATATTTCAGTTAAATCTCTGGCTGACGAGTACAGCGTATCAAACAAGAGCATATCAAGAGACATTGGTGAAATTAAGAATTTCCTGTCTGAGAACAGGGAACTTGTTGGGAACACTGAATTGAAATACGCTGCCGCATCCAAGTCATATTACCTTGAGTTTGATAACTTCCTTCTTAGTAAAGAGCTGATATCGATAATCAAAATGATGATAGGTTGCAGGGCCTTCAGCAAAATGGAAATGTTGGAGATTATCGGGAAGCTGAAAAAGTTTACATCCAAAAGTGACCGGATAATGCTTGAAAAGATCATTATGAAAGAGATGTACCACTATCATGAGGTTAATCATGACTGTGAAAGTGTTATTGATAATCTCTGGCAACTAACGAGATGCATATATGAACGGATTGAAATCTCGGTTGATTATTTTAAAGTGAATCGAGAAAGGGTAGAACGTAGGCTAATGCCTGTTGCAATCACTTTCTCTGATTTCTACTTTTATCTGATTGCTTATAGATGCGATGATGAAAACTGGGTGCCTTTATATTACCGTATTGACAGAATAATCAATGTGGTGGAACATCGTAAACATTTTGAAATCCCTAAAGAATATAATTTTGACGAGGGAGAACTCCGTAGCAAGATACAGTTTATGTTCCCAGGAGAGTATCGGAAGATAAGATTTGAATATAGCGGTACATCAGTACAGGCAATATTGGACAAAATACCCACAGCACGAGTAATTGATATAAAAAATAACGTATCACTTATAGAAGCCGAGACTTTTGGAACGGGAATAAACATGTTTCTCTTATCCCAAGGAAGTAAAGTAAAGGCATTGTCTCCTAAGGAGTTTGTCATGGAAATGCAAAGTGAAATAAAGAATACGTTTGAAATGTATGAAAAAGGATAAGTCTTATGAATACAGATAAAAAAAAGGCAATTGAGAATGGGTTTACATATATGGCAACAAATGTTGCTGGAGTGACTGCAGGTGGTGCAGGTGGACAATATGTTGAAAATGTAAGCGAAGCTATACAACAACTTACTGATGGAATGAATTCATATTCAGGCTCAAATCTTGGAATTGGCCAGCTTAAGGGATTTGCTGCAGAGCAGTATCACGCCGGAACATTTAATATCAATGCAGCGTTGAGAGGAACCACAAATAGAGCTTTTGTGAATGCTAGCACCAAACACGCTTCTGTGGATATTTCAACGAACTTTGAAAAAAATTACAGTTTAAAGTATTATGCCGACGCAACACTTAGCGCAAAGAATCAAGCCAAAAATGTTATACAAGCATATCATGAATACTTATCAAAGAGTAATACTAGTTCTCCGATGTCATTTGAAGAATACATAGAAACCTACGGATACTCTTCCGATATGACGGAACTCCTTAAATCGGTTTATTATGGTCAAGGACGAATAATACCCTCAGATCAGTTGAGTGATGCAATAAAGTATCTTGAACGCGAGATCGCCAAAGAGTCAACTAAACAGGGGGCTAATCGTGCAGCTTTACTTGAAAATTATAAAGAAACATTAAAAAACCTTAGTGACAGAATAAAAGACGGAAACGGCACAGAGTCAATGCCCTTGACAAAGGAAGAAGCTGAAACTATAGCCAAAGTATGTAAAGAAGGGAAATTTGATCCTAAGGACTTCGGCCTCGAATTGTCTGATCTTATTACGACAAAATATATTCTTCAACAAGCCGCAAAGGCTGGCCTTACAGCGGCTGCTTTATCTGTAGTCATAAAAACCGTTCCTGATATTTGCAGTATAGTTGATCATCTTATCAAGGAAAAGGAAGTTGATCCTGAGCAATTAAAAAAACTAGGACTTGATGCTCTATCTGGTAGTGTCGAAGGATTCCTAAAAGGATCTATCGCAAGTGCAGTGACAATATGTTGTAAATCCGGAAAACTTGGCGCTTTCATGCAAACAGCAAATGCAAATGTTATTGGTGTAATAACCGTTCTTGCCTTTGACACAATGAAAAATGGGCTTCTTGTTCTGTCTGGAAAAATGTCAAAAGAAGAGATGGGCGAAGCATTTAAAGAAGAATCGTATGTGACAGCAAATGCAATTTCATTTGGATTGGCAGGACAAGCCTTAGTTCCTATTCCTGGTATTGGATTTGTAATTGGAAGTGTTTTAGGAACTGTTTTAGGAACCACGATGTATCACGCTGGAGATCAGTGGGTTAATTCTTTTGCCTCAAATGCTAATTATTTTATTAATTATTATGCCGAACTTGCTGAAATTGATATAGATAGATTTATTGAGGAAACTTCAGAATATGGACTTGTGGTTAAAAGAATGAATAAAGTTAAATCTGAAGAAGAGTTAAGAAGTGTTTTGAGATCCTCTTATGAATTACTTCAAATAAAACTTCCATGGGAAGGTGATTTTGATGAATTCATGGGAAATAGAACTAATAGGCTGGTATTTTCATGAAATTTGTGTGTGATATGTGTGGTGAATGCTGTAAAAATCTCGATATGTCAGATATTTATTCTGATTTAGATTCGGGAGATGGAACATGCCGTTTCTTGAAAGGTAATCTATGTAGTATATATGAGGAACGACCCTTAAAATGCCGTATTGAAGAAAGTTATAACGTTTATTTTTCAAAAGAAATGACGAAACAAGAATTTTATCAAAAAAACTATGAAATGTGCAAAATTTTCAAAAGAAAAAAATGAAGGAGGATTTATAAAATGCCATTACCGTTTATTTTAGGAATTGCGGCGGGAGTCGCTGCAGTTGGTGGTATAGGAAGTGGTATACATGGCGGAATGAAAATGAAGGAAGCCAATGATACTATGGAATATGCTAAGAGAAAACATCAATATGCTATAGACAAATTCGAGCGAATGAATTCGTCTACCACAAGAATGATGGATTCATTAGGAACTCAAGAACTTGAAATCTTGAGTGGATTTGAGCATTTCTCTGATCTTATTGAGAAAATACAGAATAGACCGGAGTTCAAATCCTTCTTAAAAGAAGGTATAGATATTCCAAAATATGATGCCCAAAAGTTGAAGGAAGTATCGACAGGAGCAGGCGTACTTGTCGGAGGACTGGGCGGAGCGGCTGCCGGTACAGCCGGCGGATTTGCTGCGGCGGGTGCAACAACATCTGCGGTTATGGCTCTTGGTACAGCATCTACAGGAACTGCAATTGCAAGCTTAAGTGGCGCGGCTGCTACAAATGCGACGCTTGCAGCACTTGGCGGTGGTGCTATTGCTGCAGGTGGTGGTGGAATTGCTCTGGGAACGACCATATTAGGTGCAACTACACTAGGGGTAGGATTACTTGTTGGTGGTGTAATATTTAATATTACCGGAAGTAAACTTTCTGATCAGGCGGATGAAGCATATAGACAAGCCTGCAAAACAGCTGACGAAGTAGAAACTATATGTGCATTTTTGTCAAAATTGGAAAATAGTGCAAGAAAATTTAAAAGGACACTCACATCGGTAGAGGCGGCATATAAAGAACGTCTACAGATTCTTGACCATATAGTAAATTATGAGGGCAAAACCGACTGGCAAGATTTTTCTGAACAAGACAAACGTACAACTGAAAATTTAGTCCTTCTTGTCGGAATGTTATATAAGATGTGTCAGGTTAAACTGGTACTGAATCAAGCAAATCATGAGAGAGAAGTTAATACTAAGGGAATACTAGATGTTCAGATGGAAGCAGATTTATTGTTAGATAATGTTGCATAACAGAAAGGAGAAACCATTTATGTTTTTAAACCAGTTGAGTTATCAGGAAAAAAAGATGTTCCTTGATTTAAGCATTCATGTGGCAAAGGCTAATGATACTTTAGCAAGAGAAGAAAAAGAATTAATAAGTGCTTACTGTGCAGAAATGCAACTGCCTCCAATTGAATTATATGAAACGGAGCCAATAGAGACTGTATCAGACTATTTCGCAATGTCTGAGTTACATGTAAAAAAAATAGTAATGCTTGAAATATTGGGCCTTGTATATGTTGATGGTAGCTATGATACGGCGGAGGAATCATTTATAAAAAAATTCGCGAATAATATAGGTATTACCGAAGAGATATATGATAATTTGCATGAAACCATAAGAAGTTATTATAAAGTATGCAAGGAGATGGCAGAAGTTGTCGAATAAATGATCTTATGAGGGGCATATAATGAATAAAAAAGATGTATATGAAGAGGCTTTGGAATTGATAGCTAATAATCCAAGTCTTATCGATGAAATTCAAGTTAATGTAAATGTACCATTTCCAACTGCTGGTGGATCTATGATGTGGGATACGGTTGCGGAATCAAATGGTTGGAAGTTGCAAAAAAATAAAATTACTGGGCTGGGGCGAATATTAGACTCTTCAAATAATAGACATTCATGGGGAGACATGTCAAAACTAAGAAGAAGACTTAGAGAAATAGTTGACTGTTACGGTGCTAGTAATAGTACTAGTACAAGCACTTCACTTGCAAACAATAATAAAGGTAATTCCGATGTTACTGGAAAATTGCTAGATCTGAAAAAGTTACTAGATGCAGGAGTTATATCTCAAGCGGAATATGATCGATTAAAATGTGAATTGATGAATCAATTTAAAGATCAAATCTTCTCTTAGATAGGATACCTAAGTATATAAATTATAAAGGTAATGCATACAAATCTTATCATTCTCCATGATTTGGAGAGAAATAAATGAAGTGAGTATTCCGAACTCATGACTCAAGTGACGAAGAATCCAGACGGAAGAAACCAATACTTTATTCTAGTTGGTAGTAGACTGTAAAGTCAGCCTTTAACACCGCTTAATTAACAAAAGCGAGACCGCGCCCTCTACCAGCTAGAATATATTTTTCCGGATTGAAGTTTTCAACATTCCATACTGTTGATTCAGAAAAACTGTGTAATCAATTTGAATAAATAAGCGAGGAACATGACATTATTTTTATTTTCTATTATTTCTCTTGAGATCATTTTGGTTGCAACTTTAATAAGTATACAAACAAACTACCCAAAACTATCTATACTTATTAAAGCTCTTGCCTCAATGTGTTTTGTTTTACTTGGATACAGTCAAATTCAATCCAGCGATAGCTCAATGCTAATTATGTACGGCTTATTAAGTGGCGCAATGGGAGATATTTTGCTTGCAATAAGCCTAGCATATAATGAATATTCCAAGCATTATTTTATTTTTGGAGCATTTCTGTTTTTTATAGGTCATATTTTTTATATTGTTGAGCTCATAAGATTATCACACTATGTCCATGTAGCATTTTTTTTATTTTTTATTGCATCATTCATACTTGTATTTTTATTATTCAATCAAATAAAACTAGATCTTAGATATAAACTAATGGGACTCTTATATATTATTACTGTTCTTTTTATGGCAACTAATGGAACAATCAATATGATCACAATATCAGGATTTAAATCAAAATCTTTCGGCATTGGTTCAGCACTGTTTTTAATTTCGGATATTCTATTAATAATAAACCGTTTTGTTCAAGAAAATAAATGGTATCAAATTTTTTGTTTGTCATTTTATTACATAGGACAATCATTACTTGCAATGAGTATATAAATTTTAAAGTTAATTGTTTCTTCCTCTACATGTAATAGAATGCTATTTAAAAAGGTTAAATGAATATTCGTTATGAATAGGCCTACATCACAGCAATTGAAGAGGTCAACGAGACCTTTTGGTCATAAAAAACGCGAAAAGTTTCGTTAAGTGTCGGTTTAAGCTAATACTGTATAATCAAAAAAGCCAAAAGAAAGCTCATAAATCCGAGCTTTCTTTTTTATTGCTATCTCTCATCTCTTTGCGGTATCATTAACTTAATGATACTTTCCGGAGGTGACATTATGGATAAACGGAAGACTTGGATCACAAAAGAAGAAGAGAAGATGATCATAAGTACTTATGCGCTGCACTCCGGTGAGATTGTACCTCACGGTGATCCTACTGAGCATCAGTATGAGATTCTTTCTGCATGTCATTCCAGAACAGGATTACGTGGTCTTATCGCAATCCGACCGGAATTTAGCATAGATAAACCAGTAGAAGATAAACCAAGAATACTTGTATCTCATAGCGATTCTACAGGCAAAATAGTCTTTAGGGATGTTTGGGAAAGAGATTTCGAAGGCAAACTCTATTGGAGATTCAGAAATCCTATAAATATCCCTATCTCTGACCGTGATAGAATAGTTGAACTTGAAAACGAAAATAGTATGCTTAAAGGTAGACTATTGATACTGGAAAAGAAGTATCAGAATATTATTGATACTGTAGCCGTGACTAAACCAGCCGGAAGAAAGCCAAATCCTGAAAAGCTTGACGCACAAGCTGCGAAGGTTAAAGAGCTTCTCGATCAGGGCCTTGGAGAGAAAGAAATCACAGAACAATTACATATCGGGAGAGCTACATTCTATAGGATGAAGAAAAGGCTTAGTGACATATAAAATAAGCCATTTTGTCCAAAATGTTGATATAACTACATTTCTCCCTTCTAAAATGTTGATTTAAAGCATATTGTTCCTTTCTAAAATGTTGATATTGATATATAATTATCTCATCTTATATTTTCGGAGTATAAATCATGTTAAAAAGAAAGGTTTTCAAGCAGCTTGAATCGTGGGTAGAACACAAAGACAAAAAATGTCTCGTGCTCCAGGGTGCTCGTCAGACAGGTAAAACATATGCCATAGAACGGTTTGCCGAATCACGATATGATGAAATGATCGAAATAAATTTCAAACAGACACCTTCTGCAACGGACATCTTTTCCGGCGACCTTACCGTAGAAAATATGGTCATGGCATTACGTTTCCGATTTCCGGATAAGAAAATAGAGCCATCAAAGACTTTGATATTTCTTGATGAGATACAGGAATGCGAAGAGGCTATAACATCCCTGAAATTCTGGGCTATTGATAACAGGTATGACGTAATAGCATCCGGTTCTCTGTTAGGGATTGATTACAAAAGAGCCTCTTCTTATCCGGTAGGATATGTTGATTATCTTAATATGTATGGTCTGGATTTCGAAGAATTCCTATGGAGTGTCGGCATATCTGAAGATATGATATCGACGCTACATGGTTATATTGACACAAGAACAAAAATACCGGATTCAATCCATAAAAAAATGATGGAATACTATAGGTACTATATAGCAACAGGAGGAATGCCGGAAGTTGTTCAGAAATATTTTGATACTAAAGATTTCAGAGAAGTCGATCGTGTTCAAAGGAATCTTCTTCAGGGCTATCAGTATGATATTGCTCATTATGCAGTTGCAGAAGAAAAAGTAAAAGCAGAAAAGTGTTATTTATCGTTATCGAAACAGCTGTTGGATAAGGAAAATCACAAATTCCAATACAAAGAAATAGAAAAGGGCGCCAGAGCACAAAAATATTATTCGAGCATCGAATGGTTGCTCAGGGCTGATATGATACACTTATGTAGGATAGTAACTGATGTGAGATATGATCTTGATGATTATGCGCGAGATGATTTCTTCAGAGCCTATACAACCGATTTATCACTGCTTGTTGCAATGAAAGATTTCTCACTGAAGCAGCACATAGTCGAAAATACGCTTGATGGCAATTCGAAAGGTGGAATTTATGAATGTGCCATAGCGGATGCGTTGCACAAGAAAGGTTTCCCTTTGTATTTTTACAAAAATGAAACAGCTAAAAAGGAGCTGGACTTTATTATTCAGGTTGATGGAAATGTAGTTCCTATAGAGGTGAAGAGCGGAAAAGAAAAAGCAACATCATTAATATCGACAATGAAAAAGAATCTAAACATATCCTACGCTTACAAATTTATAGATGGCAACATTGGAGTAAGCGAAGATGGAATAATCACGCTGCCTCTTTACATGGCAACATTTATTTAATGCCAGTACAAATCAATACTGTAAAATCAAAACACCTAAGAAAGCTTGGAAATCCAAGCTTTCTTTTTGCATATGAAAAATAACGATCAGTTCACATTTGCAGCAACGTAGTTTCTTCTATAAGAATATTATGGAATAAATATCTGATGGTAAGGCTTATTAAATAACATAAACTTACCAAACCGAAAAGGTGTAATGCCCACTATTTTGTGGGAATTTTTTTTAATACGTCCGGGAAATAATAGCCAATTTTAGGTCTGCTTTTTTGGTGAAAATCCCGAAATGACAGCTGATAATATCAGTGATAATATCAGTAATGTGAACAGGGAATTTTAAGCTGCGAAATGGAGACATTAGCCGCTTTTCTTTGATGGAAAGGAGTGAAATTTTTCCGGCAAAGATACAGATTTTCCTTAGGTATAGGAGGTAATGATGGCACAGACAACACTCAGCAAAGAACTGATGGATAATTATACAGACATCCTTCGCAACGAATTGATACCTGCGATGGGATGTACAGAACCTATCGCTATAGCGTATGCTGCGTCTATGGCGAGAAAGATACTTGATGACGAGCCTGTACATATCACCATTAACTGTTCGGGAAACATGATCAAAAACGTTAAGGGTGTAAAGGTTCCGAATTCAGGCGGACAGAGAGGAATAGAGGTTGCGGCTACTCTCGGAGTGGTTGGCGGAGATCCTGATAAGAAGCTGGAAGTCATCGCCGGAGTTACAGACGAAGACAGAGAAAAGACCAGACAGCTGGTAGCTGAAAAGTTCTGTGACTGCAATTATGTGGAGAATGTTCCTAACCTCTATATTCAGGCTATCATAAAGGGAAAGTCACATGATGCGGAGGTCATCATTTCCGAGCATCATACGGATATTTCTCTTATTAAAAGGGACGGGGAGACACTTCTTGAATCCGGCGTTAAGAACGAGTATTCAGATACTATTCGCACCGGTGACAGAAGCCTTATGACCCTTCGCGGACTGCTTGATTATGCAAATCAGGTGGATCTCAATGAGGTTAAGGATATGATGAATCGCCAGATAGAGATGAATTCTGCCATATCCCAGGAAGGTCTCGATAATCCATGGGGAGCAAGTGTAGGAAAGACCATACTTGAAGCCTATGGCAGAGATGTGAGATCCTGTGCATGTGCATCGGCAGCAGCAGGCTCAGATGCCAGAATGTCTGGATGTCCTATGCCTGTAGTCATTAATTCCGGTTCAGGAAATCAGGGTATCACAGTTACCATGCCTGTAGTTGTATACGCTAAGGAGCTTTCCATTTCGGATGAGAAGCGTATGCGTGCACTGATCATCTCAAATCTTGTGTCCATATACATTAAGCACTATATCGGTGCGCTGTCAGCATTCTGCGGAGCAGTAAGTGCCTCCTGCGGTGCCGGTGCAGCCATCACTTATATGAGCGGCGGCGATTATGCTCATATTGCAAAGACCATCACCAATACCATTGCCAATGTCGGCGGTATCGTATGTGATGGCGCGAAGCCAAGCTGCGCAGCCAAGATCGCTGCTTCTGTCAATGCAGCCATACTTGCACATTACATGAGTATGAATGATAAGTCATTCCAGCCGGGTGAAGGTATAGTTGAAGAGGATGTAGAAGAGACCATCAAGAACATGGGCTATATCGGAAAGGTAGGTATGCAGCCTACAGATAAGGAAATACTGAATGTCATGACTGATAAGGTAGACGTCAGCGCATGTCTGTAAAGATAGCAGTAGATATATAACTTATAATTTATTAAAATATAGATAGAGGGAATATTAAATTAATGTATATGATCTGATGTCCGGAGGGACGTAAGTCCCAAGGATGGCCCGGACATCGGCTCACATATAACGCCTGCCTGTGCGAAACGATTTCCATGGCCGGCGTTTCAAAGTACGTGGCAGATTCCTAAGGAATCTGGCATTAAAGCCAAAAAACTTTTTTAACGGAGGATTAAGGGGATGGAAAAGAAAGGCTTTATTCACAGTTTACCATTTAAACTATTGTGCGCACTTGCGATAGGTATCGTCGTAGGTCTGGCACTGAATTCAAGTGATGGCAGTGCAGCATCGCAGGCGATCCTTAATGTACTTGTCTGTGTGAAGTACATCGTAGGACAGTTCATCAGCTTCTGCGTACCGCTCATCATCATCGGATTCATCGCACCGTCGATCACAAGACTTGGAAACAACGCTTCCAGAATGCTTATGGTTGCACTCTGCATCGCTTATGTATCATCCATAGGCGCAGCACTTTTTGCTACAACAGCAGGTTTTACTATCCTGCCTCACATGGCTATCAATCCTGAGGTTGACGGACTTAAGGAGATACCTTCACCGGTATTTGCCCTTGATATCCCACAGATCATGCCTGTTATGTCAGCATTGTTCTTCTCAGTACTTGTCGGACTTGCAGCAGCATGGAATTCAAGCAAGTATATCACAGGCATCCTTGAGGAGTTCCAGAGCATCGTACTCAGCATCGTTACAAAGTTTGTTATTCCTGTACTTCCTGTCCTTATCGGAACAACATTCTGTACACTTGCATACGAAGGATCCATCACAAAGCAGCTGCCTATCTTCCTTGCGATCATCCTTATCGTAATGGTAGGACACTATATCTGGCTTGCACTGCTTTACGGAATCGCAGGTGCTTATTCAGGAAGAAATTCCATGAACATCCTGAAGAACTACGGCCCTGCATACATGACAGCTGTTGGAACCATGTCTTCAGCCGCTACACTTTCAGTTGCACTCCAGTGTGCAAAGAAGTCAGAGCCTACACTTCGTGATGATATGGTAAGCTTCGGTATTCCACTTTTCGCAAACATCCATCTTTGCGGATCAGTTATGACAGAGACATTCTTCGTAATGGCAGTTTCAAAGATGCTCTATGGTGAGTTCCCACCTGTATCAAAGATGATCATCTTCTGTCTGCTTCTCGGAGTATTTGCTATCGGTGCTCCTGGTGTTCCGGGCGGAACTGTTATGGCATCTCTCGGTCTTATCATCAGCGTACTTGGATTTGATGAGACAGGAACAGCACTTATGCTTACTATCTTCGCACTTCAGGATTCCTTCGGAACAGCCTGCAACGTAACAGGTGACGGTGCCCTTACACTTATCCTTACAGGTTATGCAGAGAAGCACGGAATCACAGAGCATTCCGATGAAATGCAGAAGGCAAAGGCAGCTAACATCGCATAATAGCATTTATAGCCATCTGAAAAAACTGAATAATCGTTGTATAACACAACATAGAAAAAAGGAGTTCCCGATGGAGAACTCCTTTTTTTAGCCATAATATGTCATGCGCAGGTGTATTTTTATTCGGTTTAAAATATCTATCATCTGAAAAAATCAGAAACGGATCATGATCATTTCTTGTTCTTCCCCTGTTCTACACTTTTGATTTCGTCCTGTGATGCACTCTTAAGTGCATAGGTATCAAATGCAGGAGAATCAGGGATGCGTACTTCTACACTCGTGACTCTGCAAAACTTTGCAGTTCCATCAGTCAGGCTGAGATCAAACACATGCCCGCCGTGTTTTTTATCCTCAGAGAGAAAGTGCAGATGCCATCCTGCAGCATTGATTCCATCCATATAATCAGGATAGTACACGCATACGAGAGAGCCTCTGATGTTTTCGAAGATAAACGCCTTCTGTGTGACGCTCAGAGCATCCTTCAGGGTTACATGATGTGCTTTCGTTCCGGATTCGGATCTGGCATCTATCTTTGAAAAATCTCCGTCGATACGTACTGAATACATGGAATTGAGTCCGAAATCCTCCTCGATCCGAAGAGTCAGCCATTCTTTGAGCTGTTCGATAGTCTCCATGCTGCCCGTTGTTTCTGACTTTTGCGGCTGAAAACTGCATACGGATGCAAAGGGAACGCCTCTTTCATCCTCCGCAGGAACCACATCACCGTTGTTCTTTGCGCGATAGCATTTTCCGTCCAGAACTATCATTTCTCCATCCACATCTTCAAATGTTCCGAGCCCCATATTTCCGTGGAGGAGCAGTTCTCCTACTGTGATCACAGACTTTGAAAATCCCAGAGCCAGGGCCTGCAAAGTAGATACCTGATAATATTTTCCCATGCTTTGATCAGACATAGTTTCCCCTTTCTTTCCCGACAAGTCATGCTTATTTCAATGTTTATAACTTCACGATCTTTAAAATACCTATAAAGATATTTTAGTTGGCATCAATTATATAGGAAAGCTTGAAAATATTGTGAATGAATCATAATAAATCAGGTACTTCCCGTAACAGCTCATTAGTGGTAACATAATTATAATTGATTTACGGGGATGTTTATCAATGAGTCGGCTCCGCCGGGATGTTTTCTCAAGCACATCTTAGGCGGAGCTTTTTTTATTGTTTATCAGAACGAAATGAAATATATTATGGTTGGATATTTTTAAGGAGTAGTTTTCAGAATGATGTCAAACAGCTATGATTCGGGACAAAAGAATTTTTTTATGGATATGGAGCAGCACCAGACCGGATCTCAGGAATTTTTCAATCCCTTTATGCTTGAGTCTCTCGAGAGAAATTTCGGGCTTTCCAAGGTCATGATCATGTATTTCGATACCCATGGAAAGTTCCTTTCCCAGACTGAAAAGATCGAGGGCAATATTTCAAATATAAACAGAGGTTCGAGACTTGACGGGAGCATGCAGGACAAAAGTGCGGCTTATGGAGATAAAGACATAGAAGGGGATAGCCATCCATATAGGTATTTTGAACCTGAAGATATAGTGAGACAAAAAATATATGAAGATGCTGTAAATGATCATCTCACCTACTTTGATATTGAACCGAGACTGTATCGTGGAACAGACATCGTTTTGGACTATAAGAATTCAGCCCATGTTGGTTTTCTTGAAAAGTATTTCGGGGCCCATTACAGCCTCACCATGGCCTTCGGTATCAATGCCTACATTCAGCTGGTATTCCTGAGGGATGAGGCAGAGGGAGACTTTAGCGACAAAGATGTGGAACATCTCCGGGATATATATTCTTATATAGCCACGGCTTACAAGAATTTCAAGAAGTACGAACAGGTAAAGATCATCTCGAAGATACAGGGGGAGATCATCGCTTCGGGAGAGAAGGCATATCTTATAACCGATGACTTCATGCATATACTTGATCACAGCAGTGAGGCTATGAGAAGACTAGAAGAGCTGATGGGGGGGAATCTCGGAAGCATTGACTCTGATACCCCGTGTAACTGGCTTCCTTTTCTTCTTGGAGTTTCCGAAGGAGACCACAGCGAAGTACATAACAGGACCATAAAGAATTATATTTACACCATACACGATTACAGACAGAGTTATTCAAACGGTATAGTGGATCTCTATCACTGGATCACCATACATAAGGAAACTCATGAGTCTGCCTCACAGGCAGATGTAGCCTTGGATGCCGGAATCGCCAGTCTCAGTGCTCTTACAAAAACAGAACAGAAGGTGGCCCGCCTCATGGTCAGGGGCTATACCTATAAGGAGATAGCGGCCTCTATGGTCATTAGTTACCACACTGTAAAGAAGCACGTTGAGAATATCTACGAAAAGTTCCATGTGAATAGCAGATACCAGCTGATGAAGAAGTTATGATACCCACTGTGTTTTTTTAATGGGGAAAAGTCTTCTTTGACTGATATATGACAAAATTCTTTAGTCTGACCATGCTGACATCTGCTGTCTTCTGACAAGATTTGCGAAGGCGCCGTTCTTTTTGATGAGTTCGTCGTAAGTTCCATGTTCGATGACTGTCCCGTCATCAAGCATGATGATGCGGTCGCACTTCTTCACCGTTGAAAGTCTGTGGGCTACCATGACGACCGTACATTTTTCCTTATATACGGACTCGAGGACCTTTGACTGAGAGACATTATCAAGAGCCGAAGTTGCTTCATCCAGTAGGAGAATGCTGGGATGGGAAGCAAATGCTCTTGCCAGAAGGATACGCTGCCTTTGTCCGCCTGAGAAACCTTTGGATCCGGATTCTGAAATTTCTGTATCCAGTCCCATCTGCAAGGTGTTTATATAATCCAGAATATCCGCTTTTTGGGCAGCCTCCACAGCAGTGTCCCTCGAAACCGGTACGGGACCAAAGGCGATATTGGAATATACGGTGCCCGGCATGAGACTGCTGAACTGAAATACAGAGCCCACGTGTTTTCTGTAGGATCTCAGGTTTATGGTACTGAGTTCATTTCCGTCGATATAGATTCCTCCGCCATCAGGTCTGAGAGCGCCGAGTATGAGCTTT
Organism: Lachnospiraceae bacterium JC7; assembly: GCA_000513555.1. GTDB lineage: Bacteria > Bacillota > Clostridia > Lachnospirales > Lachnospiraceae > Oribacterium. The sequence continues at coordinate 33,603 of ALYD01000013.1, read as the reverse complement.
AAAATAGTGCTTTTTCCGCACCCGCTCTCCCCTACTATCGCAACTTTTTCGCCCTTTTTTACTCCGAAGGAAATATCCTTAAGGCAGCTTCTGCCGGTGCCTTCATAGGAGAAAGAAAGGTTTTCGATCCTTAGCTCTCCCCGGACATTTCTAAGGTAGGTTCCTCCCTCTACACACTCTATGTGCTCCTTCATGAGATCTGAAAGAGTTTCCGCCATGGGTTTCATGAGTATGATTTTTTCAAAGGATTCCATAAGAGATGAGCATGCGGTAACTATCAGGCCATAAGCATTGATAAAAGCAAGATAGTCAGTGACATCGATTCCGAAGGGCATCACCATAGATACCAGGATCACCGTTCCTACGGAAGAAACAAAGCCGGTTATGACGTCTTCCAGCTTTAAGATCACGGGCTTGTCCAGATCATACTTTAAAACTTTGCTGTAGCGTCTGACCCAGTTGGCATAAAGACGCCTTTCCGCACCGTTTCCCTTTATAGTCTGTACTCCTTTTATGGCTGTATATAAAAAGGAATCCGATTCCGTTTCTGCAGCAAGTGTGTTCCTGTCGTTACCTGCTTCGTACAAGGAGATGATAAAGGACAGAATGCAGCGTATAAAAAGAACGGTGAGGGCCGGCAATGCCAGTACTGCCGAAAAACCCTGCATCTGGAATATATAGGCCACAGAGAAAATAGCGGTAAAAAGAGAATCCAGTACAAATCCTATAATCTGGTCACAAAGCCTTCTTGTGTTGCTTATCTGCTTTGTGAGATTACCCGTTGAATATTTTGTGAAGTAGCTTTGGGACAGGAGAAGGAGTCTTGCCATAACGGCAGCCTGAGTCTGGCCTGCGATTCTTTCTCTGGTTCTTCCCAAAAGGATTCCTTTTATGGCAGATATGGCGCTTCTTATGCATCCTGACAAAAGAAAAAGGAGTGCAAGTTCAATCAAAAGAGGGATTCCTTCTGAACCTCTGGGAACAACCTCTTTAAGAACAAGGGCATTCATTTTCGGGATCACCAGTCCGAGGAGGGTGACAGCCATACTTGCTGTCATCACCAGAATATAATCTCTGGGAGACAGTATATGAAGCATATAAATAAGGAGGTGCCAGAGACTAAGCTTCTCACTGGGAAGAGGACGGTAGATCGCATAGGCCTTTTCCTTCAGCGGTGTCTTATCTGTCACAAGATGTTTTTTTCCGTCCTTTGAACTGATGAATTTGTAGCCGAAAATGCCCGGTATCAGGGCAATGGCTGTGCCGTCACATAAAAACCCCAGCATGAGATCGCTTCTTTTTTTCCAGGAAGGATCCTTAAGATCTGCTTCATCATACATCATTCCCAGAGGATCAAGAATAAGATCCATCATATCCTCCAGAGTGTCACATCCGTAAACTGCTTTTGTGCTGATATTGTATCTGTTTAGGATATAGTGGATGATATTTTGGGCAGCAGAAACAGAATCGGCGCCGGAAGTCTCCAGATGATTTATCATATTGAGATCTGCCTTATGCTCCGCTTCTCTGTCTCTTTCGTCTCTTTGAATAATAAGATTACTGAATATTCCCATAGCTTCTAAGCATTGACCAGCCGTTTATAAAGACCGTCCATCTCCATAAGTTCATTATGAGTTCCGCTTTCCACGATTCGCCCCTTTTCCATGCAGTAAATGCGGTCACAGGATGCAACAGTGGAAAGTCTGTGGGCCGAAATGATACAGGTGGTACCCTTTTTTCGTAAGGCTTCAAAAACCTTCTCCTCAGTCAGAGCATCAAGGGCTGATGTGAATTCATCCAGCAGAAGAAGAGTGGGTTCCTTTGCAAGAGCTCTTGCCAGCTCCATCCGCTGTAGCTCTCCCCCTGAAAAGTTTTTGCCGTTTTCAAGAACAGCCCTGTAATATCCGTCTCGATCCCTCATTATCCTTTTGTGGATCTGGGCCTCATTGGCGGCCATGATCACATCATAATTTGCTATGGTGGAATCCCATAGGGTTATGTTGGACATGATGGTATCCTGAAACATCATTACTTCCTGATTGACCATTGCAAGAGATGAATGAAATACCACATCAGGAATGCCCGCTCTTTCTTTTCCTGAATATAGGATGCTTCCGGATTCGGGCTGATACATGTCTCCTATGCATTTAAGGAGAGTAGTCTTTCCGCAGCCGCTTTCTCCCACGATAGCTATGATCTCGCCGCTTTTTACGGATAGAGATACATCCTGAATGGCGGGAGGGTCACCGGCATTGTACCGGAATACAATATTCTTTACTTCCAGATTTCCGGGAAACTGTTCCGGTTCCTCCTTTTCCTGAAGAGGTATCTCGTTTCTCAGGTGTCTGTTTTCAATGTCTTCGACCCGCTCTATGCTGGTTCTGGTGCTTTGAAGAGAGTTTACGGTCTGAACGCAGTTTGAGAGGCTTTTTCTCAGGTTTGCAAGAATTGACTGAAGTGCTGCCATCATTCCAAGAGTGAAATTCCCCTTTATGATGAAATAGGCACCTGCAAACAGGATCATGCCCTGTGAAAAGACGGAACGGAATCCGTTCAGTGCTGTGGATGCCTGATTGATATTTATATTGTCAAAACGGCTTTCGCGGTAAAGGCGCTGTGCCTCGTTCCATCTTGAAAAAAAGACCCTTTCCACACCGCCTGCTTTGATGGTTTCAATGTTTCCAAGGCCGCTTAAGGTGACGGAGTTCATGGAATTTGTACTTGTACTTAGAACTCTGGCCCGGTTTGCGATCTCAGACTGAAGGATACCGGACAGTATAAGATAGATTATCTCCACCAGAAGACAGAGGACGCCCAGCACAGGGTTAAACAGGAACATCTGAATACCATAAACCAAGACCATCAACAGATCCAGAAATCTTGGGACTATGCTTCTGATGAGAGACATGCTCAGATTTTTATTGGTGTCTATACGCTGCATCAGCTCACCGATGCTGTACTGCTCAAAAAACTGAAGAGGCTGGGCAAACAGCTTCTTAAAGAGGGCTGATTCAGATTTTGCAGCATTCAAAAAAGCTGATTTGAAGATGAAGAGAGTTTTTAAAACATTAACAATGGTAAGAAGGGCAAGAGACACATACATCGTGGCCAGAATAAGGCCTGAGGTATTTTGGAGCGGGGTCGGGAGCTTCATCATAAGCTGATGGTTTAAGGGCGAAGTAAATCCGGAAGATCCGGTTGTAGCTGATGCCATATCAAGCAGGATCCTCTGGCTGTTGATCATGATAAGATTCAGTACCACAGCGAGGATGTTAAGGATGATGACCTTTATAAGTACGACCTCCATTCCCTTCATGCGCCGGAAGATAATATTAAATATCCGGGGCCTGGTTCCGCTTTTTAAAAAACCGTCACCGGGAACCATCCTTATCATGATGCCGGAGAATCTGTCTTTAAAAAATGAAAGAGGCAGGCATACATTTCCCTTTGAAGGATCCATGACATATACCCTTTCTCCGTCTATCTTTTTTACTATGCAGTAATACCTTTTCTTCCAGAAGGCCACCAGTGGGAAAGTCTGCTTACAGATGTCATCTTTTGAAATATTCAGAATTTCCGTATCCAGTCCGAACTGCTCTGCCATATTCGAAAGCTGTTCGGGAGTGGAACCGTTTCTGGAAGCCACTGTTTTTTCGCGCAACTTTTCAAGGGGCTCGAATCTTCCGTAGGCCCCGAGCATGGAAGCTATCACAGCAATTCCGTTTTCGGCGGAATGCATCTGTATCGTTATAGGGATATTCACGTTCATGGTATTGCCCTCAAAAAATGACCATACACTTACCTTGTATTATATCAGTTGCGTCCTGTGATGGCTATCTGTACGGCATGAGCCGGTTATGATAAAATGATAAAAAATAAGCTGTTGCAGTATATTAGAGCCGGTTTATACCGGCACTCCATGTTTATTCAGGGGGCATGAAAAGATGAATAATACAGCAACTGTTTTTGAAAAAATGCTGTCTCCCGAGGTTCGGGATGCTTTCCTTTTGAGAAAGGAAGGTTCATATAACATAAGCCCGGAAGAACTTGCCGAATTAAAGGAGTATATCCTTTCAGATAAATGTAAAACGGATATAAAACGTCTCTGTAACCGTGATTTTTTTCTGTCCATACCTCACAGGACCTTACTTAAAAAGAAAAGCAGTCAGAAAAAAAGGACCATATATCGTTTTTTAGCTGAAGAGAAGATGCTCATGAAGCTCATGGCCTTTGTGCTTCATGATTATGATGATATTTATGAAGATTCGGTCTATTCTTTCAGAATCGGAAAGCATGTTTCCAGAATATTTTATGACATAAGAAAGAATGATCTGTGTAATACCAAATGGGTCCTGAAATCAGATATTAAAAGCTATGGAGACAATGTTCAGCCCGGTATTCTTGCGGATATGCTTGATGCTTTATTTAAAGATACAGATCCGGATCTTTGCTGGTTTTTAAGGACACTTTTGATGAGGGGACGGTTTTATGCTGACGGCAGGCTCATGGAAGGCTCTACAGGAGCCCTTAGCGGATGTCCCCTGACCACATTTTTTGAGAATGTTTACCTTAAAGACGTAGATATGCTTATCAGGAAGGAATGCGATTATTACTGCCGCTATGCAGATGATATAGCGATTTTTTCATCCTCTCAGGAGGAGGCCAAAGGGATATACATAAAGCTTAAGGATCTGTTTTCAGAAAGAGGACTTTCATTTAATGAAGATAAAACAGATATACTTATGCCCGGGGAGAAATTTGATCTTCTTGGTTTTTCCATAGAAGGACGAGAGTATGATATATCAAAGCATTCTATGAAATCCATCATGTGGCGTATGAATCACAAAGCCAGAAAGCTGGTGAGGTGTCAAAAAAAGTATGGTTTGTCCAGAGAAGAGACCATGAAGAAAATGATAGACAGGATAGATATGTATTTTTTCGGAAGAGGACTTGATACCAACGAGCTCAACTGGGTTGACTGGTCCTTCAGGATACTGACTCGTTGTGACAGTCTCCGTAAGCTTGACAATTACTGTCAGGAATGTATACGCTATGTCGGAAGCGGAGGCAAGAGAACTGATTCCAAATACAGGGTCCGATATAAGACCATGCAAAGAATGGGATACCGTACACTGGTTCATGCCTTCTATCATGGTATCGATGAGAATGATAAAAGGATATAGATTTAAACTGTTTTTTTAACACCAACATCATAAGGAAAAAACGGGCGGGTGCGCATACATATGCGCGTCTGCACAGAAAACAGCTCTTCGGCAAAAAACGGCTCGGCAGACGGCCGCTGTAAGGGTGTGTTTTTGAAGGCACAGCCATTCAATGGAATCCCGCCCGTTTTTTGTGATATGGCACATCATTATGTCGGAAAACGACAGTGATGTGCTTATTCTTTTGGCTTGACAGAACTGTTTACATCCATTTGAAAATAAGGAACATTCCCTATATAAATAAGCAATAGGGGTAATATTAAAATCTGCCGTTTATGCCTAGAATATAATATAGTCAAGGGCAGGATCGGACATGTCTCGGGAAGAGATTCTTCGGCTGGCACTTGGCGAGAGTAAGGCTATGTAGGACACTCTCGAACGTATATGTAAAGGAATTGACGGTAAACTAAGGATAGGTGACTAATTGAGTACAGAAGGAATTGTTTTTAATATTCAGAGATTTACCATACATGACGGACCGGGAATGAGGACAGAGCTTTTTCTCAAGGGATGCCCACTGAGGTGCAGATGGTGCAGCAATCCGGAGAGTCAGAAGCCCGGAATAGAACCGGGGCTTTATAAGAGTAAATGCATAGGACTGAAGCAGTGCGGTGCCTGCAAGGCAGTCTGTCCGAAGGATAATGTACTGCAGTTTTTCAGGAACAAGCCTGTGAGACTTGAAAGAGCTGATTGCCAGGGATGTATGGTATGCGGGGATAATTGTCCCTCGGACGCCATAAGAAGCTGGGGAAAGAAGATGTCGGTTCAGGAATGCATGGAGATTATTCTGAGAGACAAGGGTTATTATGAAGAGTCCGGAGGCGGAGTGACTGTTTCCGGCGGAGAGCCTCTGCTTCAGGCAGATTTCGTAAGAGAGCTGTTTAAGAGATGTAAAGAGGAGAACATTCATACCTGTTTGGAATCCACTTTTTCCGTTTCATGGAACGAGGTTGAAAAGGTGCTTCCCTATACGGACCTTGTGATCTCTGATCTTAAACTGATGAACAGCACCAAGCATCGCGTATATACCGGCGTTGGCAATGAGCTGATTCGCGAGAATCTGAAAAAACTTTCCGGACAAAATATAGATACCATACTGCGCATTCCGGTTATCCCACATATAAATGATGATGAAGAGAATATAAAAGCTTCTGCGGACTTTATCAGGGAGGAGCTTGACAACAACGTAGAGGTGCTGCAGCTGCTGAGCTTTATGCGCCTTGGTATCGAGAAGTATGAGTCTTTGGGACAGGAATATCCCATGAAAAATCTGAAGTTCAACCGTCCGGGTTTTCAGAGGCGGGTGGAAAGGATCGCAGAATACTTCAATGAGAGAGGCATTAAATGTCTTGTGGGTACCAGGACAAGAAAGTGACAGCGGATACGGTCTTCTGTGTTCATGACCGGCATCCATAGCAAAGACCGGTGTTTCATCAGGAGGATATATATGACGGAGTATCATACAAATGCAAAGGGAACAGAACCCTTTGATCATCAGTGCCATCTCGGTTATGAGGTGCATCACAAGGACTGGTCACCCTTTCCGAGAATCAACTATCTGAGGCAGGAATTTCTGGATAAAAAATACTGGATAGACATAGAGCGGCTTCGTCTCGTGACGGAATCCTACAAGGCCCACCCTAAGGCGCCGGCGAAGCTTCAGTGTGCCTATGCCTTTAGGCACATACTTGAAAACGTGACCCTCTATATCTATGATCAGGAGCTTATATTGGGTGATAATGCCGCCCCCGCGAAAGCATCACCCATCTATCCGGAATTCTCCGTGAACTGGATACTGGATGAAGCGGTGAATCATCCCTTTGAAGACAGAGAGCATGATCAGTTCTATTTCAGAAGTGAAGAGGAGAAGCAGGAGGCCATCGAGCTTTGCAAGTGGTGGCAGGGCAGAACCGTTGCGGATGAAGTTGAGGGACGTCTTGATGACGAACAGATCAAAGGCTCGGAAGCCGGGAAGAAGATCTTCCAGACCAATCTATATCATTACGCAGGCACCGGACATCTGGCCATAGATTACGGAAAGCTCATGAAGCTCGGTTTCAACGGGCTTATTGCGGAGGCAAAGGAAAAGAGAGAAGCATTATCAAAGAAGGATCCTGAGTTCTCCGACAAGAGAGATTTTTACGATGCCATGCTCATAGAGCTTGGGGCATCGGTGGCATATATCGAAAGATATGCAGATCTTGCGGAAGAGCATGCGGAAAAAGAAAAGGATCCGAAGAGAAAGGCTGAGCTTGAAAGGATGGCATTTAACTGTCATCAGATAGCGGGAGGACCTGCGAGATCCTTCTGGCAGGCAGTACAGCTTTTCAATTTTGCAACTACCCTTATAACCATCGAGAGTAACGGTCATTCCATCTCCTACGGAAGAATGGATCAGTGGCTGTACCCGTACTATAGGGCTGACATAGATGACGGTGTTATCACCAAGATGCAGGCTCTGGAGATACTTGAGGATCAGTTCGTAAAGCTTAACAATCCGACTAAGCTCAAGGACTGGGGTTCAACTGCGGTAAGAAACGGTCGCGGCTTCGGAGGAGAAAGTCTCACCATAGGCGGTCTCGACAGAGATGGCAACGATGCCACCAACGATCTCACCTTCCTTGTTCTGGAGGCTTCAGAGCATACGAGGATGATGGTTCCATGGATCTGTGTCCGTTTATCGGAAAAGACACCTTATGAGCTTAAGGTAAAGACTGTTGAATGTATACGCGCAGGCTTCGGTCATCCGAAGCTCTTCAATGATGCACCTGCCATAAAGGCCATGCTCGGTAAGGGCATGTCTCTCGAAGAAGCAAGAGACTACTGCGTCGTAGGATGCGTTGAGCCTGACCTTCCGGGAGCAGAGTACGGATGGCATGATGCGGCTTATGTAAACACTCCGAAGATGCTTGAAATGGTCATCAACGGCGGTAAGTTCCTGGATTCGGAAGAACAGTTCGGACCGGATACAGGAAGTCTGGAGACATATCAGAGTTTTGATGAGGTTCTTCAAAGCATAGATAAGCAGTTCGACTACTGGTGTGACCAGATGTGTTCAAGTCTGAACATCATCGAAGCGGCTCACGAGCACAGAAAGCCGATCCCATATGTGTCGGCATTCTTCCAGAACTGTATGGATACAGGAAAGGATCTTACGGAAGGCGGCGCGAAGTATAACGGTATCGGCCCTCAGGCAAGCGGTCTCGGAACCTGTACCGATTCACTGGCAACCATTAAGCAGCTTATGTTCGACGAGCATAAGGTGACAGGCGCGGAGCTCCTTCAGGCAGTTAAGGACAACTGGAAAGGTCATGAGATGCTGTACGCTCTTGTGAACGGGTCCAAGGTTCACCACTATGGTAACGACGATGATTACGCAGACGAGCTTTTCAAGTTCATGTTCGACTGCTACACAGGTCATATCAGCGGCAGAAAGACCTACAGAAAGGGCGGACAGTTCAATCCGGGAGTATATTCTGTCAATGCCAATGTCGCTATGGGTATGGTAACCAATGCAACTCTTGACGGCCGTAAGATGGGAGAGGCAATCTCTGACAATATGGGACCGGTGCACACAGATGGCGGTTCCCATGATGTGAACGGACCGACAGCATTGACAAATTCCGTATCGAAGGTGGATCACAGCAAGGCCGGAAACGGCACACTCATGAATATGAAATTCCCTCAGGAGGCAGTTGCGGGAATCGAAGGCAGAGATAATCTCATAGCTTTCATAGACCAGTACATAAAGCGTGGAGCCATGCATGTGCAGTTCAATATCATGAGCTCCGCCACCATGAGAGCAGCCCAGAAGCATCCTGAAGACTACAAGGATATGCTTGTGAGAGTAGCGGGCTACAGTGCTTACTTTGTGGAGCTTGGAAAGGCGCTCCAGAAGGATCTGATACAGAGAACAGAACTTAGTTTCTAAAAAAGAAGGGGTAATATCATGAATGATTTTTGTTTTAAAATTCCACAGACTATAAAATTCGGTGTAGGAAGTCTCAAGGAGATTCCTGAGCTCTTAAAGGGTGAAATGAAGTCAGAGCATGTATTCCTTGTTTCTGACAGAGGACTTGAAGGTATCGGCGTAGTTGCGAAGGTAAAGGACCTTATCGAGGCATCCGGCATCAAGTGCACAGCTTTCCTTGACGTTATGCCGAACCCGACAGTTGCCTGCGTTAAGGAGGCAACCGAGCAGTACAAAAAATCCGGTGCCAGCAGCATCATAGCTCTCGGTGGCGGAAGCCCTATGGATGTTGCCAAGGCTGTGGGTGTTCTTGCAACATACGGAGGTGAGATCCAGCAGTATGTAGGTACAGGCAAGGTTCCCGGACCTATCACACCTATCATCGCGGTACCTACAACAGCCGGAACAGGAAGTGAAGTTACTGCCAGTGCTGTTATCACAGATGAAGTTACAAACTTCAAGATGTCTGTTTTCAGCTATGAGCAGATTCCCAAGTTCGCAGTTCTCGATCCTGAGCTTATCATGACAGCTCCCGCATCTGTTGCTGCATCCTGCGGTATCGACGCCCTCATTCATGCCATGGAGGCCTACGTTTCAAATAACGCAACACCTTTCTCAGATGCCATGGCAGAGAAGGCTATGGAGCTTATCGGAAAGAACCTCCGTCGTTTTACAGCTAACCGTAAGAATCCTGAGGCAGCCAGCGCCATGATGCTCGGTTCCAATTTCGCGGGAATATCATTTGCATGGGCAAGACTCGGTGATGTTCATGCCTTAAGCCACCCCGTCAGCGGTCACTTTCATGTAGCTCACGGTGTTGCCAATGCTATCCTTCTTCCTTATGTGGCAGAGTTCAACGCAATCGCCGACCATGACGGAAAGTATGAGAAGATCTACAGATACATCAGAGAGGATAATGGACCTGTAGTGAACTTCAGACCCGAAATGCTTGTTGAAGAGCTTAGGAGACTTAACAGACAGCTCGGTATACCGGAGAAGCTTTCAGATGTTGGTGTTACAGAAGATAAGATCGATGTTATGGCAGAGGATGCCATGAAGGGACAGGCTAACATCATGGCCAACCCGCGCCAGACCACACTTAAGGATTGTGTGATGCTTTATAAAAAGGCACTGTAATGAAGTGGCGGAAGCCTGTAAATGAGAAATCATTTTAAGCCGACTGAAAAAACGATTAAGTGCAGATTCCAGAGAGTAATTACAGCTGGCATCTGCACTTATATTTTTTATATTAAGAAAAGCTGGAGCTTTTCTTGATTTTTCAACACATTCATACAACAGACCTTTTTAATCAGCCGATATCACTAAGCAGTGCTGTTGCTGATGTGACTATATCCTGAGCAAATCCTTTATCAAGTAATTCCTGTGCAGTAGAACCTGCACGCAGAAGTTTCACAGCTTTTGATAATTCATTTATGCCTTCGGAGCGCCCGGTGGCACGACCCTCGGCACGACCCTCAGCAAGACCTTTAGCCAGTCCTTCGCGTTCTGCTTCTGCTTTTGCAGCCTCAAACTCCGGACGCATCAGTTCTTTAAGAGCTTCACACATATCTGTACCCTCCTTTAATTTGTCGAATAATGCTTTGTTTTCTGCCATGGCTAACTGCAGTATGGAGTCAGCATTCAGTTTGTCGTCTTTTTCAGTCAGGTCTCTGGCAGATAATACAAGACGTTCACCGGCTGTTTTGTTCATTCTGGAGGTCAATGCCATAAGCCATTGATGTTCATTTGGGTTGAGTCTAGATGAAACGACCAGCTGTGTCGGGAAAAGGATCTTTTCTCCGGACACATAGTATACGCCGGGGTACCTTTCACTAAGTGTACAATTATTGCTTTTAAACCATCCGTACAATGATCTGGGCATCCTTTCACGGACAAGAGAGATGGTTATGTCTGAAGACTTGATTCCGTCTTCTTTTGAGTGATTCGCCTTGTAAAGGCAGGCATAGGCCAATGTCTTGAAATACTCATCTATCCCGAGAGAATCCTCCGGAGACTTGTATTCAAAAATGTTGTGCCCTTTGAAAATCCTGCCGATCTCGTTTTGGATGTTTACATCCTGTAGTTTCTTTATGACCAATAGGTCAATCTGTATCGGCTTTGTATTAAGAGTATGTTCTGATTCGAAGCTAAGGTCTTTCTTGTTGGCCTTTAGCTCCAGTTTGATCGCCGCACAAAAAGGCGGATGCCACTGAGTTTTTTTGAATTCGCTCATAGATAATGCTTTCTTTAATGATAGCGGTAATTGTCAGTGACATATAAAGCGAGTATCAAAAATATAACAACTCACTTATGATCACTTTCATATTACCATTGATTGTTTCGTGAGACAATATGTAGGGAGTTTGGGTAAGGCTTTAGTCATTTCGCTTAGAAGGGTGCACGAAATAAGAGATAAAGATGTCTCTGCCGGCTTTTTTTTATATGCTTTATCTGGGAATATAAATCGATTTACACAGGATAAAACAGCTTCTCCAAAGAAGCGGAAAAGCAAAAGATGATTTTTATGATCACAAAAAATTATGATTATGATACGTTGCTTAATTGATTTTCGTCAAGGATAATTTGCGAAAAAAAGTATTAAAAATCATCATAGAAACTATGGTAAAAAAAGATTTTTGAAAACAGGTTGGGATAAAGAATAACATGTAATGTATTTATAAATATTTTCGAAAACGTCGTTATTTCTATTATTGAGAGTTAAGATTCATGTTGTTTTTTCAATAATGGTAAAAAAGGACTTGAAAATATGCAAACCAGAATAATGCTTAAACAGCACAGCACAGCACAGCACAGCACAGCACAGCACAGCACAGCACAGCACAGCACAGTAGGTAACTGCGCCATTTTAGTGTCTTTCAGTTTAGGGACACTTGAAATTGAATACTATTTAGATGATGGATGACCGTCGGACTTAATGGGGATTTTATGCCCTGTCAGGTTCGGCGGTTTTTTGTGGATTGATGAAAGTTCAATGACAACAGAGTCATTAGGAAATAGTAAAGGAGTAAGAGAAGGATGAGTATGAAGTTAAAAAGTATTTTAAGTGTATTACTTAGTCTGGCATTGATGATAGGGCTGTTGCCGGGGATGAGTTTGACAGTGAAGGCGGAAGGAACTGCAATTAAAGTTGGAGATATATACCTCTTTGAAGAGACCGTAGTATTCAATGGTACAACATATGTAGGTGAATACGGAGATAATTTCGAAGGAACATATACACTTGGATATGGTGGATCTATAGGGGAGCCAGGAGGTCCAGTAGAACATAGGATTGTGTTTCCAGTAAGTGACATTGAAGACAAATATTTATATTTGCCAGATCCAGATAATAATAGTTCACAACCAGATGGCATCAAAGTTGCAAGCGGTAGCGGAACGCTGTCTGATCCTTTCGTTTTCGAGGTTTTTAGGTTAGTTCAATATGACCTTTACGTCGGTGGAAAACAGGTGACGAACGCGAATGCGAGTAATATAGATGGAAACAATAAGATGAGTTATGACGATGCTACCAAAAAACTGACATTGAATAACTTCAGCTATAGTGGTAGCGCTGGAAAGAGTACTTCTAATTTTTTAAATGCTTACATTTATGCCACTGAAGAATTAAACATAAGTCTTTCCGGTACGAATAGTATTATAAGTACAAATAACTACCCGATTTATACAACCGCTGATTTATCCATTACGGGTAACGGAACCCTAAATGTTAGTGGTTATACTGCTATTATAAGCACAGGCGGCAAAGTAAGCATTGAAGGAGTCACAGTTACTGCCACGGGTCAAAGTTCTTCAGGCCGCGGTATCTCTTCCTGGAACGAGTTTAGCATCAAAAACGGAGCCAAAGTCACTGCTACCGCACTATATGGCCTTTATTGTGACAGCAGTGATTTGACAATCGAAGAGAGCACGGTTACTGCGTCCGGTAATAATGCAGGGATTTATTGCCTGAGAGGTGATTTGACAATTGACAGAGGTACAGTTGCTGCGTCCGGTAGTAGTAAAGGATTTTATTGTAACGATTGCATATACATCAAGGAGGGCAGTACTGTTGAAGCTTCCGGTAGTGATGCGGCTGTATCCGCAGGACACGGTATAACTAATGATATTGCCGGAACAGGCTGGACAAATGTGCAAGGCACTGAGGGAAAAGAGCTGATTTCTGTTGGAGCCGGTCAGAGTTTTGGTAATTACAAAAAGGTTCAGTTCCCTGAAGCAAAAGATCCTGCTACGATTACAAAGGAACCGATGGCAAAAAATCTGACTTATAATGGCAAGGCTCAAGCGCTTGTGGATGCAGGCACAGCTACCGGCGGTACAATGAATTACGCTCTTGGTACTGGTTCATCCACTGCCCCGACAGAAGGATGGAGCGGGAATATCCCAACCGCTACCGATGCAAAGACCTACTATGTCTGGTATAAGGCGATTGGTGATAGCGAACATGGAGATTCTAAAGCAGATGTTATAGAGGTAACAATCAAGGAAAATGAAGAAGCGCATACACATAAGATCGTGCATGTAGAAGCAAAGGAACCTACATGTACCGAGGATGGATACGAAGCTCATTATGAGTGTACGGAATGTGGTAAGTGGTTTAAGGATTTAGGTGGACACTATCTGATGACAGAAACAGAAAAAGCTGAAATAACGAAAAAAGCTACAGGTCACAGATGGGATAGGGGTGTAGTAACAGAAGAAGCTACCTATGATGAAACAGGTATAAAGACATATACATGCTCAGTTTGCGGAGAAACAAAGGATGAAACTATACCTGTAAAGACCGGAAGTTCTTCAAGTAGCAGTGATTCAAGCGACAGCAGTGGTGGAGGTTCAAGCGGTAAGTCCGGAAGCATCAGCACAAAGAGCATAGATGTGAACGGCAATACCGTTCAGACGCAGCCTGATTCCGGTGCACCTTTAAGTGACAGAGGCGGCAACTGGGGAAATCAGGAGTATGACTGGACTTATACAAAGTCAGACGGAAGTCTCGCAAAGGGAGAGTGGCTGAATCTCGAGTATGATGGTCATACCTACTGGTACTACTTTGATGACAGCACCATCATGCAGACAAACTGGTTCGATTATAACGGTGCTACATATTTCCTTGTACCTGAGATGGATGGCTGGCGTGGAAGAATGGCTACAGGCTGGCATATGGTAGATAACAAGTGGTATTATTTCGAGCCGACAATCGGCGCAAATCAGGGCATTCTTTTAAGAGGAATGACTACACCTGACGGACATACGGTCGGAGCAGACGGAGCCTGGGATGGAAACGGAACTACACCTGTAGGAGCTATTCATACAGGAACTACTGTGACCATGAACTGATGGATGATGGAGCTGGAACAACGCCTGTAGGATTTACATATACAGGTGCAACTGTAGTTGATAACTGATAATAATTAATCCATAGTTTTTTTAATTGAATACCTGTTCCTTTGACTTGGAAAAGGTGCAGGTATGGCTATATAATGCGAGGTCTAAGATATGAAGAAAAAAATATTGAAGGGAGTCGGAATTTTGGTCATGGCAGGATGCCTCATGACCACCATGGTAAAGAATGTCGGTGCTACGGAGAATCCGGCAAATGATGTAGTGAATGAAGGGAATGCTTCAGGAGATAATAGCGGCGGTTCCTCTCAGGAAAAGGGCGGTTCAGGTGCTGAGAATATTGATTCCGGAAATACCGAAGGCGGTTCTCAGGGAGAAGGACAGGGAAGCGGAAATGACAGTGCCGGAAGCGGCAACACAGACGCTGATTCAAATGAAAATTCAGGTGGAGGAAACTCCGGCGGATCAGGTAATTCAGGCGATGATCTGAACGGAAACGGTGCCGGTGATACAGCAGGCGGCGGTGAGAACACATCAGGTGATGCATCAGAAAACGATAAAGCTGATGGTGAGAAGGACGATGACGACCGTGATAAGAAGGATGCTGATTCCGAAAAGGAAAATGGAGAAGGCACAGATACAGAATCGGATATAGAGGAAGGAAAGGTATCTCAAGAAGATAAGGATACGGAAGAAAAAGCCGGTGATGAAGAAGTGAAGGATGGCGATGTGACAGAGAGCGAGACAGTGGAAGAAGCCGAAAAGGAAAGCGAGGCAGAGCTTCCTGAGACTCTTCCGGAAGAAACTCTTCCTGAGGTGACACTCCCGGCGGAAACATTGCCCGAGACAACAGCTGCCGCTGTAAAGCAGAAGGTGAAGGAAAAAGAGTATCTCACCATGGAGGATATAGCCGGAACATGGACCATTGATGAGATCACCACCTATAGCTTTAAGGCGGACGGTACCGGAGCGCTGATACTTCCGAAGAATAAGTACAGCTTCAAGTATACCCTGAAGGAGGATGAGCTGAAGATGGACTTTGAAAACAAGAAGCTTCGTGACAGTACCTTTAAGGTATCTCTTCAGGATGAAGTACTGACTCTTCAGTGCCTTGATGAGTATTTCGAAAATGAATTTACTCTTGAGAAAATAGATGATTGAAGAATCTGTTATATATCCTGAATGGATCCATTAGAAAAAGTGATCCGGATAGGTAAAGTAGAATAGTAAAGTAAAGAACACAAACGGCAGTGCCTGATTTTATTGGGGGCTGCCGCTTTTTTTATATTTATCATAAAGCTTGCCAAACCTGGGGCATTTCACTTCCCAAGGGATTAAGGGAGGTATTTTTTCATTATTATGGCGAACTGAAATACTGCATATATCCCACAAAAATGCAATCTTAAAAATTCGTCAATTTGGATAAAATTAACGCCCTGATTGATATATGTTTCACAAAAATCACATAATGATACATATATGGTCGTTTATGCTCTTTACATTTGTGCAACCTACACTATAATACTAATTAATTAATTGAATTAACTAATTGATGCAAATAAATTAAAGCATCAGACGAGACAGGCCTGAGCCTTACAAAATGAATTTAAAGGGGCAGGGTTCTCGTTAAATAGGAGGAAGTAATGAAGTTCTTTTTAGACAGTGCAAAATTAGATGAAATCGACTATGCGTACAAGACATTTGGAATTGACGGTGTAACAACAAACCCTAAGCACATCATGCTCAGCGGCAAGCCATTTGTTACAGCTATCACAGATATCGCAAACTGGATCAAGGAAAACGGCCTTGAGGGCATCGACAAGTTCCCTGTATCAATAGAGATCAACCCACACCTTGACAAGACAGAGGATATGGTAGCTGAGGCAAGAAAGTATGCAAAGGTTTCTCCAAACTTCGCTATAAAGATCCCTGCAACAGAGGCTGGTGTAGCAGCAGCAAGACAGCTTGAGAAGGAAGGTATCAGAACAAACCTTACACTTGTATTTGCTCCTGCACAGGCTATTTTCGCAGCAAAGAACGGTTCACTTTTCGTATCACCTTTCATCGGATGGAAAGAGGATAACGGTGAGGACTGCAAGCAGTACATCAAGGACATCGTTGACATCTACAAGAACTACGGCTTCTACGGAAAGACACAGATCATCTGTGCAGCTCTTCGTTCACCAAAGCAGATGGTTGACTGTGCAGTAGCAGGTGCAGACATCATCACAGCAGGTCTTGCGATCTACAAGAGCGCTCAGCACCACGCATACACAACACAGGGTATCGGAACCTTCTGTGATGCATGGGACAACACAAAGACAGAGTAATAAAAAGCAGATAAAAGCGCTCTGTGTAGACATTGGCACATGAGAGCACTAAGGAATGGAGATAAAAGATAATGAAGATTGGTTTTATCGGACTCGGAATCATGGGCGAGTCAATGTGTGCAAATATAGTCAAGAAGCATAACGATACAGTTTACTGCTCAGACATGGTAAAGGAAAAGGTTGATGAGCTCGTAAAGCTCGGCGCAGTTGCAGCTGCAGACAATGTTGATCTCGCTGAGAAAGCTGATGTGATCATTTCCATGGTTCCGAAGTCAGAGCATTCCAGATCAGTTTATACACAGATCCTTCCGAAGCTCGGCAAAGGTAAGATCTGCATCGATATGAGTACCATCGATCCAAGCGTATCAGTTGAGATCGCAAAGATGGTCAAGGAGACAGGCGCTCAGTTCGCAGATGCTCCTGTTGTTAAGTCAAAGCCGGCAGCTATCGCAGGCAAGCTCGGAATCTATGTTGGATGTGACGAGGAGCTTTACGATACAGTTCGTCCTATCCTTGCATACATGGGTGAGAACATCATCCGCA
This sequence comes from Lachnospiraceae bacterium JC7, assembly GCA_000513555.1. Lineage (GTDB taxonomy): Bacteria > Bacillota > Clostridia > Lachnospirales > Lachnospiraceae > Oribacterium. The sequence goes on along the minus strand of ALYD01000013.1, from coordinate 16,183 downwards.
TGGGCGAGAACGGAACAGGTATCACCATGAAGATCCTTCACAATGCACTGGTTGGCCAGATCCAGAACGGCGTAAATGAGGTTTCAAATCTTGCTGCAGTATGCGGCATTGACATTCAGACCTTCGCAACAGCTATTTCCTACGGCGGCGGACAGAACTTCTATCTGGACAGCAAGAAGGATGTTATCGAGAAGAACGATTTCACTACAGCATTCTCAATTGAGAATATGTACAAGGATGTGAACATCTGCAAGAAGCTCGCAGAGGAGAAGGGACTTCCGATGCCCGGCGAGATGAATGTTGTAAGAGTTTACGACAAGGCTATGGAAGCAGGCTATGCAAAGGAAGACTTCTCTGCAACCATCAAGGTCGTAAGAGCTGAAAAGGTGTGATCATGGAGCTTTTAAAGCATTTAAATGAAGTTAATGACGTTACCATCAAGTCAGTCCTTGATCATGAAGCCTTCAAGACCTATGGACGTGTAGTCACAGGATACGATTTTTCGGAAGTTGTGGATTACATGGAAAAGGAAACTCCCATTCCTGAGCAGGGCAATGTCTATGTGGCATCTGTTCCCGAGATGGAGAGTCTTTCTGTAAAAGATAAGGTTGAGAACCTGATCTACGGAGGCATGCCGATAGAGATCGGATACTGCAACGGAAGAAATACCACCTATAACGGTTTCGAGTACCACAAGGGCAGCGAGATAAACATTGCCATAACAGACTTCATGCTCTGCCTCGGTCATGTCTGGGACATAAAGGACAATACTTACGACATAAAGGATGTGCAGGTTTTCTTCGTACCGAAGGGCACAGTGATAGAGATGTATGAAACAACTCTTCATCTTTCACCATGCAGAGTGACTGATGAAGGATTCAAGGGAGTTGTTATCCTGCCTAAGGGAACCAATACACCTCTTGAAAAGCTTTCACCTGTAGACAAGGAAAGCGAACTTCTTCTACAGAGAAACAAATGGGTGATCTGTCATCCTGAGAGAGAACCTCTCGTGAAGCAGGGAGCAGTCACAGGAGTCATCGGACCAAATAAGGAGCTTCATTATTGACATGGAATTACTTGTTAAAGAGCAGACATTAAAACTTGCTGAGGGTGACAGAATAATACTTTCCGCAGATTCAGAGAGACCTTTGATATATGTCGGTCACGGAAAAGAATCTGTGGATATGTACAGAGGAAACTACAAGATCGAGGATTATGTGGAGGATAAGGTTCCTTTGAAGCTTACAGGTTCAGAGGAGAAAGACGGAACTACAGTCCTTGATTTTGAAGGAAAGATAACTGCCATAGTTACTGTAAAGGGCGAGTGCGCGGAAATAAAGTTCGAGAATAACGACCCGACAGTAAACAGATTCTGGTTCAGGGTAGCAGCTGATAAGGATGAACACATCTACGGCTGCGGAGAGCAGATGTCATATTTTGACCTGAGAGGGAGACATTTCCCTCTTTGGACATCTGAACCGGGAGTAGGCAGAGACAAAACAACATATGTTACATGGAGATCAGACGTTGAGAACAAGGCCGGCGGAGATTACTACAATACAAACTACCCGGAGCCTACCTTCGTTTCATCAAAGAGATATTATCTCCACGTTGATTCAACAGCTTATGCGGATTTTGATTTCAGAAATGATGAATTCCATGAGCTTCAGATCTGGGAGGTTCCTGCTTCTGTCCGTATAGAGGCGGCAAAGGATTTTCAGGAGCTTCTTTTAAAGGAAACAGCTTATTTCGGCAGACAGCCTGAGCTTCCGGACTGGGTCTACAACGGACTTATCTTCGGAGTACAGGGCGGAAATGAAAGATCCTTCGGTCTCGCAGAAAAGATTCAGGAAAAGGGCGTAAAGCTCTCCGGAATCTGGTGTCAGGACTGGTGCGGTAAGAGAGTTACCAGCTTCGGAAAGAGACTTCAGTGGGACTGGCATTATCACAAGGAGATGTATCCTGACCTTCCTGAGAAGATCGCAGAGCTTCACAAAAAAGGAATCAAATTCCTTGGTTATGTGAACCCGTATCTTGTAAATGACGGTGAGCTGTTTAAGGAAGGTGAAGAAAAGGGATACTTCGCAAAGCGTCACGACGGTACCACATATCTTGTGGATTTCGGAGAGTTCTACTGCGGTGCTGTGGACCTGACAAATCCTGAGGCCTTTGAATGGTTCAAGGGAATCATCAAAAAGTACAGCATTGACATAGGAATCGACGGCTGGATGGCGGATTTCGGCGAATATCTTCCAACTGACGATATCGTTCTCCACAGCGGAAGACCGGCTATGGTAGAGCATAATCATTGGCCGCTTCTCTGGGCAAAATGCAATTATGAAGCGGTAAAGGAATCCGGAAATCTCGGAAAGATCGTTTACTTCATGAGAGCAGGCGCAAACGGAAGTCAGAAGTACTGCACACTTCTCTGGGCAGGCGACCAGTCAGTGGATTTTTCAAGACATGACGGACTTTGCACAGTAATTTCAGCGGCTCTCGGAACGGGCATGATGGGATGCGGAATCAGCCATAGCGACATCGGCGGATATACTTCACTTTTCGGCAATGTCAGAACCAAGGAAGTATTCATGAGATGGGCTGAGATGGCAGCATTCACACCTGTTATGAGAACCCACGAGGGAAACCGTCCCGATGACTGTTATCAGTTCTATGATGACGAGGACGGAATCAGCAGGATGGCACGTCTTGTAGACATTTACACTATGATGTCACCGTACACCAGGGACGCGGTAAAGGAAAATCATGAGAAGGGAATACCGGTTCAGAGACCGTTGTTCCTTCACTATGAAGACGAAAGGTGCTACACGGAGCAGTTCGAGTATCTTCTCGGAAGAGATGTGCTGGTGGCACCGGTTTATACAGCAGGGCAGACAGAACGAGAAGTATATCTTCCGGACGATGAGTGGATTCACCTCTGGACAGGACGAAGCTACGCCAAGGGTGTCAATGTCGTAGAAGCAGAGCTTGGTGACACACCGGTATTCTACCGCAAGGCGTCAAAGTACAGAGAATTGTTCGAGAGTATACGTGCTAAATACGGAAAATAAAACTGATGTTGAGTACAAATTACATTTTATTCTTTCTGGCTATATTCCTGACCCACATCATGCATGGGGTCACAGGGTTCGCGGGAACAGTGCTGGCCATGCCCTTCGGGCTTATGCTGGTGGGATATCAGGTTGCTAAACCTATATTAAATGTACTTGGTATAGCAAGCGGCATATATGTGTTCCTGGGAAACAGGAAATATGTAGTCTGGAAGGAACTGTGGAAGATAGTAGTGATCATGGGATGCGGAATACTTCTTGGTATTCTCATCAAGGATCAGCTCCTCGGCAAGGAGAAAATGCTTTATTTCGCTCTGGGTATCTTCGTTATATGCGTTTCGATACATGGACTTTGTAAGGAACTTTTGATGAAGAAGGGACCCGGAAAGAAAGAGGGAGACAATTTAAAACCGGTTGCTTTCACAGGGGATGTAAAAGCAGAGGTGACTGATGCGGAAAAAGGGAAGTTCGGAAATAAACTTTTGTATCTTCTCCTTCCGGTAGCCGGAATAGTGCATGGCATATTTGTCAGCGGTGGACCGCTTCTCATCAGCTATCTTACCAAGAAATTGCCTGATAAGAATCAGTTCAGAACCACTATTTCCACGGTCTGGATATTTCTTAACGGCATGGTGCTTGTTGATGACATCAGATCAGGATACTGGAACATAACATTGGTCATCAGTGCTCTTGTGGCAGCACCGTTCCTGTTCTCGGGACTTAAGATAGGCTCCATTCTTTATAAGAGGATGAGCCAGAGAACATTCATGATAATGAGTTATGTACTGCTTTTCGTAATGGGCTTAAAGCTGCTTCTCTGAGTGGAATGGTGAAGCCTGAACGGGTCCGGTCGGATTCAGAAGACATAAGACGACAGGCAGAGTAAATGATGCATTATCAGATCTTTAACGAATTATGGGCCCAAAAGGGCCACGTAAAATAAAAACCAAAAGATAGTAAACAGGAGGAAGTTACTATGAGAAAACAATTATTGGCAGGAATTCTTGCAACAGCAATGGCAGCATCACTTGCAGCATGCGGAAGCTCAGGAGCTCCGGCATCGACAACAGCTGCAGCAGCAGAGACAAAGGCTGAGGCTAAGGCAGAAACAAAGGCAGAGGAGAAGGCTGAGGAAAATAAGGCTGCAGGAAGCGGAGAGACAGTTAAGGTTATCTGCCCTTATGGCGTAGGCGGTACAGCAGATATCATCGCAAGAAAGTTCGCAGAGGTAGCAACAAAGACTCATCCTGAATATAACTTTATCGTTGAGCAGCAGACAGGCGGAGACGGATTCGCAGCAGCAACAGCATTCACACAGGAAGATCCAAGCACAACAGATCTTCTGGTTTACGGATACGGCGTTGCTTACCGTCATGATCTCGGAAAGCAGTTCAATACAGAGGTTGTAGAGTTCGACAGAAGTGAGATCCTTCCACTTGCAACAGTAGACGACAGAACATGGATCCTTTACACAACTCCTGATCAGACACTTGCAGGACTTATCGAGAAGTCAAAGAACGGCGGACTTAAGATGTCCGGAGGAAATCCTCTTTCAGATCCACATCTTGCTTTAGGTTCACTTCTTGCTCAGGAAGGCGGAAAAGTAATGGTAGTACCTTATGACGGTGGTGCTGCTCAGAAGAAGGGTCTTACAGACGGTGAGGTTGATTGTTTCGTAGGAACAACACAGGCTGCTCAGGAGGACGTTGAGGCAGGTAACCTCATTCCTGTACTTGCATTCTCAGAGAACGCATTCACAGGCTTCAAGGGACCTCAGGGTGACATAACAGTTCCTTCACTTGCAGGTGATGCAAAGTCAGCTGATCTTGATGCATCAAAGGATTACACAAAGTCAATTCTTCCAGCCGGTGGTTCTCTTGCAACACGTAAGGGTGCTTCACAGGAGTGGCAGGATGCAGTTGTACAGGTTGCAAAGGACGTTTGGGCAACAGATGAGTACAAGGATTTCATTGCAAGCATCATGCTCAACGATACAGAGATCTACGGACAGGATGATGTTCAGCACTATGAGGATGCTTGTAAGGCAGCAGTTGAGGCATTCAAGCTTCTCAGCGGTCAGAACTAAGTGACTTCTAAAGATCGACATTTACCAAATACTTGTTCATTGAATTATTAATAAGTAAAAAACTAAAGAGCTGCCCGGCATTGCCTTTGTGCAGTGCCGGGCTGTTTTGGTCTATTTTGGAGATTTTCTTATGAAAAAAACAATAAAAATTAAAACCAACCTTCTGGCAGGTACAGTAATGGGACTGTTTTCAGTCATCATGCTTCTGATAATGCCTACACAGGTACGACTTCCGATGTGGGATTCAGGAGCACCAAGCCCCAGGATCATACCGGGTATCTGCCTGGTCGGTATACTGATCTGTTCTATCATACTTCTTGTACAGAGCCTTGTTTTCCATAAAGAGCATATCTATGAGTTTGTCTGGGAAAATGAAAGAAAAGAGCTGCTCCTTATCGGCGCTCTGGTAGTGTTCGTTGCTCTCACAAAGACATTGGGATTCATCCCGGCCGGAATACTGATCTTTTGTGCCATTCAATGGTATGAGGGTGAAAGAAAACCGCTCATCTACATTTATACACTGGCTATGGTTGTTATAGTTTACTTCCTTTTTCAGAACGTGTTCCATGTGGATCTTCCTGCCGGAATACTCAAGGGAATAATCTAAAGAGGTATGGTTATGGGTTATTTTGATTATATTACTTCCGCGTTTGCTGCGGTATTTACATTAGGAAACCTGGCATTCATTTTCGGCGGCATGCTCATGGGTATGGTCATCGGTTGTATACCGGGTCTCAGCGTTACACTTGGAATCATCCTTTTCCTTCCGCTCACGTACGGAATCAAGGATCCCAGTACAGCGATCATTTCACTCCTTGCGGTTTACGTAGGTGGAATGTACGGCGGTTCCATAAGTGCCATCACACTTAACACACCGGGTACAAACTCAGCTATTGCCACAACATTTGACGGTTATCCGCTGGCTAAGAAGGGAAGAGTTCTTCAGGCACTCGATACTTCACTGTTTGCTTCATCCTTCGGTGGAATCGTCGGAGCACTTTTACTTCTTGTTCTTGCGGCTCCTATAGCAGCGTTTGTTTCAAAGTTCACATCAGTAGAGTATTTCTCCATGGCTGTTCTCGGAATCTCACTTCTTGCAGGTGTTTCCGGTAATTCACTTCCAAAGGGTATTCTTTCAGGTCTTTTCGGAATACTTATTGCCTGCATCGGTGTTGATGCTGTAACAGGAGTTTCCAGATTTACTTTTGGAGTATCCATTCTTCAGTTCGGAATAGATATGCTCCCTGCCATGATCGCACTTGTTGCACTTAAGCAGGTGGTTGGAAAGCTTGCCGAGTTTAAGGTAAACGGCGGCAAGATGGAAGATGCCAACAAGATCGACAAGAAGGGATTAAGTCTTTCAGAGGCGAAGTCGATCCTTCCAGCAACAGCACTTTCAACAATTATTGCTTCCTTTATCGGCGCTATGCCCGGTGTAGGCGGCGGTGTTGCACAGTTCCTTTGCTATAACCAGGCAAAGCAGCTTTCAAAGCACCCTGAGAAGTTTGGAAAGGGTTCACTTGAAGGAATTGCAGCTGCAGAGTCTTCAAACAATGCGGTTGTAGGTTCAGCTATGATCCCGCTCATGACCATGGGTATCCCAGGAGACGGTGTTACAGCCCTTCTTCTTGGAGCATTTATCCTTCACGGAATGCAGCCCGGTCCTAACATGTTCACAAAGCAGGCCCTTCAGGCATACACGATCATCGTTGGATGTTTCGTCGCCAACCTCTTCCTCTGGCCTTTAGGTAAGGTTATGACAAGAGCCGTTGCAAAGGTTGTTCAGGTCAAGTACACATATCTTGCCCCTGCTATCATGCTTTTCTGTTTTGCCGGAGCATTTGCAGGAACAGGAAACTTCAAGGAGATGGTATTCTGCGCAGTACTTCTGGTATTCAGTTATCTTCTGAAGATTATGGAGATAGACGCTATCCCACTTCTTCTCGGACTTATCCTTGCAAAGATCATGGAAACAAACTTTGTAACAGCCATGATGTCCTATGACAGAGATTACTTTATCTTCTTCAAGAGACCTATATCTCTCATCATTCTTGTGATCACAGTTCTCCTTGTATGGTCAATGATTCGAATCAACAAGAAGGTGGATGCCCTTAATGAAGTGCAGGCTGAAGAGATCAACAAGATGCATAACGACCTTGAGGCTCAAGAGGCTTGTTGAAGGGGAGTGAGTGATGCCCCGTCTGAAAAGTAAAATGCGGACCCGGGCATCATTCCGGAAAAAATAATACATAATTTTAATACTAAATAATGGAAAAGAGGAAATAACAATGGGTTTTCAGGTGGCTTATGTGCCTATCGGAGTAGGAACATTTCATTTAGAGAGTGCACAGATTCAGTTCGAAAAATCAATCAAGATGCTTAAGGATATCACAGAGGATGTTGTGGTTCCTAAGGAGATGCTTCTCTCTATCGATCTTTTGAATGAGTTCCTGGATGAGATCAACCCGGATCTTATAGTTTTACAGAACATTACTTTTGCCAACGCTGCATATGCAACAGAGGTACTTCGCAGATTCTCATGTCCTATCTTACTCTGGACACTGAGAGAGCCTGTTATCGATGGAGGAAGACTGAGACTTAATTCACTCACAGGTGCTTTCTCTGCAGCGAACAGTATCAAGGCATTCCGTAAGGATTCCAAGTTCGAGTATATGTTCGGCGGACCTGAAGAGAAGGAGATCATCGATAAGGCTGCAGCCGCTATCAAGGCAGCAAGAGTCAAAGCAGATCTTAAGGGATTAAAGCTTGTATCCATCGGTCATACACCTCAGGGCTTCGGCTTCGGTAGAGCACTGGATGCAGATATCACATCGGTTTTCGGGGCAACACTTGATTCCATCGAATCAAGAGAGCTCATCAATAAGGCAAAGTCCTATACTGATGAAGAGTGTGCACCTTACCTCGAGGATGCAAAGAAGCAGATCGTGGGACTTGAGAATACACCGGAGAAGAACGTAAAGGATTTTGCAAAGCTTTACAAGGCATATAAGGATTATGTGACAGAGAATCACATCGGTGCCATTTCTTCACGCTGCTGGCCGGATTTCTTTACAGATTTCGGAACACCGGTATGTGCGGTTCTTTCACTGCTTAATTCTCTCGGAGTCAGTGCAAGCTGTGAATCTGATACATATGGTGCTCTGTCAATGTATATCGGCTCAAAGCTCACAGGAAGATCCTGCTTCTTCGGCGACCCTGTGTCACTTGATGAGGGTGATAACACCATTACATTCTGGCATTGCGGAATGGCAGCCTGTGATCTGGCAAGAAAGGATACAGGCGCTGCAGTTGGCGTACATCCTAACAGAAAGCTCGGACCTACCATGGAATTCGGCTGTGAAAGCACAGAACATGCCACAATTTTCAGAGTAGGTAGAGATGAGAACGGCAAGTTCAGATTCTTCATCGCAGAAGGCTCTGTTCTTGACAAGCCACGTCAGTTCCTCGGAACATCCATTGTTGTGAAGACAGAGAACGATTCGAAGAAGATCGTTGAAAATGCAGTAAAGGATGGCTGGGAGCCGCATTATGTTGTTACATATGGAAGCTGTGCTGACGAACTTGAGATGCTCGGCAATATGCTGAATATCGAAGTTTGCAGATTCTGATGATAAGAAATCAGTAAATTTGGGCTATCATCCACTTGTGCCTACGCATCAGTGGGTGGTAGACTTCATGACAAGATGTCAGGTTTTGGTTTTCGTCTGTTGGTGGGGGACGGTATGAAGTACTCGGGGATAAACAGTAATGATGTAAAATCAGAAAACAGAAGTAAGATCATCCGTTTATTAAACGACAAGGGTGATATGGCGAGGAAGGACATCGCGACTCAGCTCGGACTTACTGCCGCTGCCGTAACACAGATAAGCAATGAGCTTCTGGAGATAGGCATTCTCAAAGAAAACGGAGAGATGGAAGAAGAAGCTCATGTTGGTCGCAAGAAGATCCGTATAGGACTTGACGGTGATTATACTAAGATACTGGGTATCTGTATCGAGCGAAATGTAACAGTGGTCTCCGTGAACAACATGAGAGGCCGATGCCTGCTGAAGAAGACATTGGCAACAGATACCAGCCTGCCTCCTGAGATATATCTCGAGAAGATCATAGACACAGCTTATGAGCTTATGGACAGTCTGGGATTGAGTCCGGACGACATTCTAGGAGCGGGAGTGTCCGTGCCCGGATATGTTTCCAACGAAAGGATGAAGGAAGACGATATCCCGAGTCTTTGGGATGTGCCGGTTCCGGTCCGCAGGAAGCTGGAGAGGGGTCTCCGGATTCCGGTTGTTGTGGAGAACAATGTTAATGCCTTTGCCATAGCTGAACTGATATACGGTGCGGGACGGGAAAAAGGAAACTTTGTATTTGTAAAGTGGGGTCCCGGACTCGGTTCAGCCATCGCCATAAACAACAAGGTATACGGAAATCAGGACGGAAGGATCTCAGAGCTTGGACATATTGTTCTCGATGAAGAGGGAAACACTCTGGAATCCATGGTTTCTGTAAAGACCATTGCTGAAAGGCTCAGAGAGAAGTTTTCAGAGACTGAGACTCCTGCACTTTGGGAAGCTCTTGGAGGCGACAGAGAAAAGATAACGGCAAAGACCGTTTCTTTGTGGGGAAGTATTCATGATTCGGGACTGGAAAAGATACTTCAGTCTGTGATGGACAAGCTTGCTCTTGCCCTGAACAATGTTTCCATGGTTCTGCCTCCGGATAAGATCATTTATTACGGCAGCCTCTTTGAACTGCCATATATCAAAGAAAACTTTAAGAAGGTCTTTATCGAACGCTACAATATAGAAGACAGGGATTTCATAAATAAATCCACATTGGGCGACAGTGAAGATTCCATTGGTGCGGTTGCCATAGTTTTCAACGATAAAATATTAAAGTTGAAGGCATAAGAAAATCTTAGACCAAAAGCAAGAGAGCTCCGAAGTTGATTTCGGAGCTCTTTTGCTGTCTGATACTTTTTATCAGACCCCGGTATATGGGATAATATTACTTCCTTTCGTATTTTTAGAGTGATGAGGGACCATCAGTACGAATGTGATATAATGTGTATCATTTTTGAATGATCGGTAAATATTTCTGGTATGTTTGAAAATAAATTCCGGAAAAAAGTAATTCTCTGCTTTAAATTATTAAATTTGCACGGGCAAAAGCGAAAATTAAATCTTTCATAAGCATTACAAAAAAAGAAAAAAATTTAATATTTTTGTTGCTTTTTCGTCAGAAATGATTTATCATGAAGGTGGTGGGAGAATTATAGTAAGTAATCTTATGGGCACAAAGTTCACAAGTAAGAAACGTTGGCATAGGCGTGTAGAAGATGTTATCTCGTTTTCTACACGCCCTTTTTATTTTTCAGGGGGATCTTGCCAAACTACAAATTACAGCGGAAATATACAAACCGAGGGTGACTGACAGTGCCTTAGGGCTTTCCGGTATAATTCGTGATTATTCCTTCATATTATCTGACTGAATATGCTATGGTAACGGATGCCTGGATATCCGATTCACCGGGGAGGATAGTAGCGTCTGCCTTTGCCACAGAGCTCTCAAGATCGTTCATATACATGTTTGTGTACTGAAGACTGCAGTCCTGATATCCCTCTTCGATGTAAATGACTTCCCCGAGAGTTTTGCCGGAGGCATCTGCGAGAGCCTGGGCCTTTTCCTCTGCCTTCTTTACGGCTTTTGCCAATGCTTCATTATAGGCTTCATCATAATTTGAGCAGGAGAAGGAAATTCCGCTCATGGTGTTTATGCCGGCATCAACGCACTGGGAAATGACATTGCCTGATTCCTCGGTTTTCAGATCCTTGACTGTGAGCATGGTATTCACATTATATCCGACGATTCTTTCTTCGCCATAGGTATCATAATCGTACTGGGGATATACATCGTACCCTGAGGTCTTTATACTCTTCTCATCTATTCCGAGTTCTTTTAGTTTATCTATGACTTTCTGGGTATCCTTGCTGTTTATCTCCTGAGCCTTCTTGACATCTGAATTCTCTGTGGTTATTCCGAATGAGATCTCTGCCATATCAGGAACTACATAAACCTGACCGGTAGCGGATACAGAAATAGTTCCGTCGGATACAGTGCTGTCAGAAGTGTCTTCCTGAAGGGTCGCTTCCGTTTGTGCCTGAATGCTTACAGCGGGGATGGATGTGGATCCGCATCCCGTAAGAACTGCGGAAGTGATGATGGTAAATGCTGCAAGGCCTGCATAAAATGCTGATGTTCTGAGGTTTTTCATATTTGATTCTCCTTATTAAATGGTGCGGGTGAATAGTATTCACTCATTGATGATGGAATGTTCATCATCTTTGTTTTTTGCTCGTCTATCTATATAGACAGATTTCTATACAGGGAGGTCACAGAAAAACTCAAAAAAAATTTATCCTATGAATTATAAATTTTAAAGTTTGGTATCAAATTAAATGCACGACTTGTATTCTTAATTAATTAAATCTATAATTAAATTATCAATCGGCATGTTCGGGGTATCTGATATTTTTGGTATCAGTTCGGCCTTTTGTCGGAAAAATCCGGTGTCGAGCCGGGAAAAAAGTATAGAAAATTGAATAGAAGAAGGTGATGAAACTATGATTATTGCAATTACTTATGATCCTGATAACAAAGAGGTATTTCAGCAATTTGAGAAGACTAGATTCTTTAAGCTCTATAATATCGAGAAAAATGTTATCATAGATTCATCTGTTGTCAGTACCGATGGGCAGGGCCATTGTGCTCTTGCCGGTATTCTGCGCAGGATAGGTGTGAACGCAGTCATATGCGGAGACATTGACCAGGATGCGCAGGTTACACTCGCACAATTAGGTATAAGAGTGTTTAGTGAAGTATACGGAAGCTGTAATGAGGCTGCTGAACAGTTCGCTAAGGGATGCCTGAATTGCTGTGAAGGTACTGCAATGTGCGATATGGACGAAGCACGTTTGGCGTGAGGTGGGATTTTGCCTGGATGACATGATTTCTTCAGTATCAAAGAACAATAGTTAAGCTTCAAAGGAGCCGGTCTGAAAAGACGGGCTCCTTTCTTCTGTCTGAGGTTAAAAAAATAACCACAAAAATACTCATGACTTTAGGGGGAGTCATGAGTATTTTTGTTAGAATATAGATATTTGTTTGAGGGTTTTACATATTTTAATAATAAAGGTTGGAACTATTCCAAGGTCAATATAAAATAGAAAGTAGTGATTGAAATAGGGGATGAGGACAATGAATATCAATCAGGCAAGTCAAATGACAGGAGTCTCGAAGGATATGATCCGTTTCTATGAAAAAAAGGGAATGATAGACCCTCATAGAAACAAAGAAAACAATTATCGTGAATATAACGAGCATGATCTGAATCTCATAGTTATGATCCATGAGTACAGTACCATGGGGATGTCTCTCAGTACCATATCCCGTCTTATGAAAGGGCAGGATATAAAGTACGCAACAGAAGAACTGGAAGACTCCATCCGAAGGCTCAGAAATGAGGAGATGTGGATCAGAGCCAAGATAAACAGCAATCTGGATTCTGCGAGGCTCCTAAGTATGGTGCGGGATGACATTCCATATGAGATAGGTGTTCGTAACAGCTCATATTGCTATGTGGTTACGAACGAGGGTTTCGGGAACATCTATAATTCGCTTGCGGATAATGGAGGTATTGCCCATTCCGTATTCAGGATCAGGAAAGAGAATCTTGAAAATGATGTGTGGCCTGAGGAGCATGCGCTTCTGTTCATTACGCCTATTAAAGAAATCGAGAAGGAAACTGTGACGATCCCGGCTCATAAGTATTACAGGACCATATGCAGACATGAGAAGGGCAGTATGATGAGTTACAGGGATATCAGAGGCATCATTGACGAGATAAGGGCCATAGGGTACAATCCTGAGGGCGAAGTCTATATCTATCAGATCATGGGCAGCCCGGAGGAAGATGTAGAGGATCTGGTTTGTGTGGAGTTTGACATAGGCAGGATCTGAATCGAAGCCTCGGAATTTTTTTGAAAAAATGAATGTGCCCCGGCATGATTCCGGTGCACAAGGGTATGGAGGAGAACTGATGGTTCAGGTAAATAAGCGTGATATAGTGATATCGATTTTACTTTCGATAGTGACATGCGGTTTGTTCATGCTGTATTGGCAGTATTGCATAGCCAGAGATGTCAATGAGATAACAGATCACAGAGATGATACTTCTGCAGGGCTGGTACTCATTCTTTCTATCGTGACATGTGGTATTTATAAGTTTTACTGGCTTTACCGTACAGGTTCAAAGCTTGATGAGACCTTCGTTAAAATAGGAAGACAGAACCAGAACAGAGCGATTCTGTTCCTGCTGCTTTCCATTTTCGGAATGGATCTTCTGGTTTATTCCATAGTGCAGTCCGAGATCAATGATCTGACACCGTATGGTAATGTTTCAATTAATGTCTGATACCGGTTTTTAGCGCTTTCGAGTGCAGTTTCCAGGGCCAAAAAGGCTTTGGGGGCTGCACTTTTTTTGATACAAAAAATTGGATTTCTCCAAGCGAAATGCCTCGAGGGCAAACTTAAATTGTATACAATAAACGCTAAAAATAACGGAATATCGAGCTTTGTTGAATGTATACTAGCTGATTGTTAAAAATTTGCGAGGAATGATAAAAAATAATCATAAATGTCCGAAAAATATCATTTGTTTTCATGCAAATTTCATAGTGATACAATCCCGATAGTTGATTTTATGAAATAGAGAGGAGTAATTATGTTAGTAAAAGTTGGTATCAATGGATTCGGACGTATCGCCAGAGTTATCCTGAGAATTCTTGAGGAGCGTGACAATGACATCGAGGTATGTGCAATCAACCTCAGAAATGCGGATCTTGCACGTATGGCATATCAGATGGAGTATGATTCTGTTTTCGGAAGATTCAGAGGACGTGTTCGCTGCACAGAGAATGAGCTTGTTATCAATGGGAAGAAGATACATGTATTCTCAGAGGATGATCCTGCCAACATTGATTGGGCATCAACAGGAGCCGAGTATATCATCGAGTCAACAGGTAAGTTCCTTCGCCTTGAGGACTGCGAGAAGCATTTTAAGGGCGGTGCAAAGAAGGTTATCCTTACAGCACCGGGAAAGGACCCGGATTTCCCGACATTTGTATTCGGAGTAAACAATGAGAGTTATGATCCGTCTATGAGAATCATTTCCAATGCTTCATGTACAACAAACTGTCTTGCACCTCTTGCGAAGGTCCTTAATGAGAAGTTCGGAATCGAACGTGCTCTTATGTCCACAATTCATGCATCAACTTCAAAGCAGAAGCCTGTAGACTCCAACGGAGGCCGTGACTGGAGAACAGGACGTTCTGTATTCAACAACATTATTCCTTCCTCAACCGGTGCAGCAAAGGCTGTCGGTATGGTTATCCCGGAGCTTAAGGGTAAGATGACAGGCCTCAGCTTCCGCGTTCCTACAAACGATGTTTCTGTAGTTGACCTTACAGCAGTACTCAAGACAAAGACAAATTATGAAGAGATCTGTGAGGCAATCGAGCATGCATCCCGCCACGAAATGAAGGATATCATCGAGTACAACACAGATGAGATCGTTTCTTCTGATCTGAGAGGAAACTTCCAGACATGTATCTTTGATGTTAAGGCAGGTATCATGCTTGATGATAATTTCGTAAAGCTTATTGCATGGTATGACAATGAGTGGGGTTATTCAAACCAGTGCATCAATCTTTTGCAGTATGTTGCACGTAAGGATGCAAAGGCCGCTGCTCTTGCTGCAAAGAACGGAAAAAAGGAAGAGCCTAAGGCTGTACCTGCAGCTCAGGATGCTGACAAGAAGCAGAACGAGAAGAAGAAATAACCCGGTAAGGTTAAGCTAAATAGTATAGATATAATAAACGAATATTTAAATATATATTAAGAGTGAAATAATGAGGCGGTGCAGCGAAATAGCACCGCCTTTTTAACTTGTAAAATACTTTCTTCATAGTATACTTTAGAAATGAGTTGAAATTAAAAATGAAGCATTTTTTGCAATTATTAATCAAATATTTTTAAAGTTCAAAGAAGGGCTTCAGGTAAACAGTGATCTGGAAATACCTGAGGGGAAAAGAATGAAGAAAAGAATTTTATCATTTGCGGCTATGATATCAGCCTGCATATTTATGTCTGTATCGGTTCAGGCGGGCAGCTGGCTCCGGATGGGACAGCAGTGGACTTACATTGAAAACGGAATGTCTGTAAGGACCGGGTGGATATCTGATTCCGGTAAAATATATTATGTAGATCCTGCAACAAATTTCATGGTCACAGGATGGAGATATATAGACGGTATACCGTATCTGTTTGGCGATGACGGAGCATTAATATACTGCAATGGAATGGGAAGCGGACAATGTTCATGCGGAGTGCAGGGACAATGTCAGTCGGGTTTCGGCAACTACTGTTCCATAAGGGGAACTACAGGGATGCTCGGGGATTTTGTGTACTGCGGTTGTGATTCGGGCGACATGAGTTATGAAGAGCTTTCCGAAGAATTATGTAACAGGGTCAATGCTTACAGAGCTGACAGAGGAATGACTTCATACAGGATCAACGATACTCTCTCGAAAGTGGCGATGGACAGGGCAGAAGAGCTCAGCAGATATTATTCTCATTCAAGACCAGACGGTACGAAGTGCTTTTCTTTAATGAAAGAGCAGGGTTATACCTATAGAAAAGCGGCAGAGAATATAGCGTATGGACAAATGTCTGTGGATCAGGTGTTTGACGCATGGCTGAACTCAAGCGGTCACAGAAAAAATATCCTTGGGGATTTCAGGGAAATGGGCATAGGAGTTTATAAAAGCAACGGAGTGTACTATTGGGTACAGGAGTTCGGAAGCAGGTTCTGATGAACCTGCTTTTTTGTATCGATTTTTTGTATTAAAATAAATACTCGATTTTGTTTGACAACAAAAATTATTACTGC
>ALYD01000012.1 GCA_000513555.1 Lachnospiraceae bacterium JC7 | reverse complement strand
CATGCTCCGATAAGTTGTGCAATATTTCTGCAACTGTCTGCAATTTATTGCATCGTGTTTGCAATTAGTTGTACCTTTTGTTGCTTGTGTTATTTTTGAAAGCGTTATACTTGTGCATTTTTACTTTTTCCTTCAAAAACATTATGTGCATTTTTTAAATTCGTGTGCAACAATCGTTTGCACAGAAACACATTAATGCTATACTAAAGTAAGCTATATTAAAGGAGGCTGACATGGCCACATTAAAAGATGTCGCAGCCCTCGCACACGTCGATGTTTCCACCGTTTCGAGAGCTCTCAATAATAATTCAAATGTACATCCGGAAACAAAGCAAGGATCCTTGCCGCCGTAAAAGAACTCAGTTACAAGCCCAATGTTCTGGCCAGAGGCTTACGGCAGGGAAATTAAACACCATTGCGGTAGTAGTCCCGAAGGTCACCTACTCTATTTTTCCCAGGTTGCCTGCGGAATAGAAAAGGCTGCAAGAGATAAGGGATATGCCATCATCATGGTAAATACAGGGAATGACGGCAATATCGAAAAGCAGAGTTTAAACAAACTGAGAAACAGCTTCATAGACGGAATGATCATCGGAGCCACCGGAAGCAACAGCAGGCTCATTCGTGATATAAACACTGAGATACCGGTGATACAGGTAGTAAGAAAATTTGATCCGCTGCTTAGCTGCGTAGATGTTGACTACACAGACATCGGATACAAGGCAGTATGGAATCTCTACAGCAAGGGCTGCAGAAAAATAGCTCTTATAAACAGTTCATTATCACTCACTCCTTATGAAAACCGATACAACGGCTATAGGCGAGCCATAACGGAGCTCGATCTGGAGGAAATAGTCATTTCAAAGGATTCTCTGCTTCAGGGGCCATCCTACGGATACGATTGTACATTAAAGCTGCTTGACGAGTACGATGACATAGACGGAATTATGCTGGCCAGTGATTCTCAGTCCATGGGCGCTCTGAGAGCGCTAAAAGAAAGTCATGTTTCTGTTCCCGACCAGATAAAGCTCCTCAGCATGACCGGTATACAGATAGGTTCCATGCTGGAGACCTCCCTCACCTCCTTCGAACTTCCGGGAGAAGAGATATCTTCGGTGAGAATGATATCCTTATCAATGCAAAGGTTAAGAAGGCATTTGCATCAGGACTTAAGCCGATCCTTTGCTGCGGTGAGTCTTTAGCACTTCGTAAGGCAGGTACTTACAAAGAGTGGATCGAAAGACAGATCACATGGGATCTTGACGGAATAACCGCTGATCAGGTTAAGGAGCTTGTTATCGCATACGAGCCTATCTGGGCTATCGGAACAGGCGAGACAGCTACTTCAGATCAGGCGGAAGAAGTTTGCAAGCTTATCCGTGACCTTATTGCAAAGATGTATGATGCATCTACTGCAGAGGCTGTTCGTATCCAGTACGGCGGATCAATGAATGCAGGCAATGCCGCTGAGCTTTTATCCAAGCCAGACATCGATGGCGGACTTATCGGAGGCGCTTCACTTAAGCCTGATTTCGGAACCATCGTAAACTACAATAAGTGATCACATCAGCTTAGCTGATTGATTAATATCTTCCTGAAAAAGACCGGTTCCCGTATGGGAACCGGTCTTTTATATCAGTATGGAAATATGTGGTTCAGCGCAGTCGGTTGTAACCGGCAGCATATATTATACGGTTATATGCCTTGTCGAGTGTGACGTGTAGAATGAGATCCCCGTTTAATGTGGTGTCGATGAGTGTGATATCTTTTGAAGATGAAATAGAGGCATCCTTTAGGATATCGAGAGAAAGGATACGGTCACTTTCCTCCTTGAACCTGTCTTCAGAAAGAGTTTCACCAAGACTTAGGTGAAAGTCGTTTTCAAGGATACTGCTGTATTTATAGTAGCGGTATGAGGTGTTTTGGGATGCTGATGATATATGCTCAGGGAAAAGCTCTTTACAGATGTTGAAGCTTTCAGGGTCGACATCATTATCCACTGTCATGTAGTGATCCTGGCTCGTGGTACTGGAACAGTAGGGCGGCACTATACATAAAACTGTTGCGGATATGATCCCGAGTATAAGTACCGGAAGCGAGACAGAAGTAAAGAACCTTGACCATACCGGCAGTTCATTTGTTCTGGCCCACAGTCCCAATACGCCTGCAAAGAATGGCAGGAACAGCGTGAGATACAGCATATTCAACACAGCAGCTTTTTCAAAGGTCAGCTTTGGGAAACGCATGTGCCATACAAATACAGAAATCAATAAAACGCTTATCTGAAGTACGATTCCGAAAATAAGGTCATAGGTCAGCCAATCGTGCCATAGTGTATGTTTTTTGGAATTTGCTGAAGGATTACTCAACTGCTTTTACCTCCGGGAGGAAAATGTGATATCAGTGCCGGAATATTACGGACACCGATATCCGGTATAATACGATACAACTAAAAAATGCAGCCGCCGAAGCAGCTGCATCTAATTTAATCTAATGATGAGAAAGTGTCAAATCACTGCTCCCATGGAAGTTCTGGCTTGCCGAAGTGACCATAGCTTGAAACGAGGTTGTAGTCCACATCTCTGAGCTTAAGGGAATTGATGATTCCCTTCGGTGTGAGATCATAATCATGCTTGATCTCATCCCAGATCTTGTTGCGGTCTTCCTTCTCTGTACCGAAGCAGTCAACATAAACTGATACAGGCTCTGCCACACCGATGGCGTATGCAAGCTGAACCTCACAACGGTCAGCCTTTCCTGCCTTTACGATGTCTCTTGCGATCTTACGGGCCATGTATGCTGCAGAACGGTCAACCTTACTTGGATCCTTTCCTGAGAAAGCTCCGCCGCCGTGATGAGCAGCTCCGCCGTAAGTATCTGCTATGATCTTACGTCCTGTAAGACCTGAGTCTGCAAAAGAAGAACCCATAACAAAACGTCCTGTAGGATTTACGAGAACTCTGAAGTCAGTGTTGAGGCCAAGCTCCTCAGCGGTCTCCTTCATGATGGCAGAAACGATTTCGCGAACCTTGTCAAGAGAAGTTTCCTCTGCATGCTGTGTGGAGATAAGGAAGGTATCGATACGATGTGTATCATAGTCGAAAGATACCTGTGCCTTGGCATCAGGGCGAAGCTGCTTGAAGCCATCCTTAATGTTGAACTCTCTGAGCTTAAGAAGTGCTCTGTTTGAAAGAACATAAGGAATAGGAAGAAGCTCTTCTGTCTCGTTTGTGGCATAGCCGAACATCATACCCTGATCTCCGGCACCATCATTATCAACGCCCATGGCGATGTCAGGTGACTGCTTTGAAATAAGAAGGCGAATGTTGTATTTATCAACGTCTGTGAGACCGATATTCTTAAGAACATTACGTGTTAATGTCTCGTAATCAGGATCATAGTTGGTTGTTACTTCTCCGAGAATTGTGATCTCGAAATCCTTGATGGTTGTCTCTGCAGCGATACGGCCTGCCTTATCGTGCTGAAGAATGTCTGTAACAATAGCATCTGAAATCTGGTCACAGATTTTATCAGGGTGTCCGTTAGATACCTGCTCTGATGAAAATAACATATAAAAAGTCCTTTCTGACGCATAGCGTCCTTGCGTTTCGAAAATGAAATCAGGATGAATCTGTCTGATCTCAAAAGAAAAAGCCCGTCGAACAATCGACCGGCTTGTAATAAGCATCCTCTTATTGTTCGAAACAAAATTAGTTCGCTCAGGTTAGCACCTTCCGGTTTTCCGGGGTTGCTGCGGTTTCATAGCTCCTATGTAGCTCCACCGACTCTGAATAAGTATAATATTGTACAGGACATTATAACAGCTCATCAGAATTTGTCAATATTTATCTGAGATCAGCCTATCCCGTACTGTTTATCCATATTCTCTTCATCGGCATTGGACTTATATTTATAAATGTCTATCCGAAAATAGGAAAAAATAATTTGTATTGAGAATTTTTTCGAATCCGGGAATATCCCTAATGTGAAGCGGCAAACTCCTTTTTCCGGGTGGAAAGCAAATGTTTTAATTCTCATTTTTTTAATGTATACTAAGTTTAATTGTCTATCTTCTCAGGTTTTATCGGGTAAGGATAGCATTTGTACAGGTTAGAACAGTACAAATAATAACGGGAAAGCCCCGATTAAGGAGATGTTCGTATGCCAATTAAAGTACAGAATGATTTACCGGCAAAACATATTTTGGAGAGTGAAAATATATTCGTGATGGATGAGCAGCGTGCACAGGCACAGGAGATCCGTCCTTTGCGCATATGTATACTCAATCTTATGCCTCTCAAGGAGGATACGGAGCTCGACATACTCAGAGTTCTGTCAAACTTTCCTATTCAGACAGAGATCACATTGATGAAGGTGGCCACTCATGAATCCACACATACCAATGCATCACATCTCAATAAGTTTTATGTGACACTGGATCAGATCGAAGACGAGCTTTTCGACGGACTCATCATTACAGGTGCGCCTGTGGAGAAGATGCCTTTTGAGGAAGTGGAGTACTGGAATGAGCTGACGGAGATCATGAAATGGTCCGAGACCCATGTGTTCTCAACATTCCATATCTGCTGGGGAGCTCAGGCAGGACTTTACTATCATTACGGTATAAAGAAGGTGATGCTTCCCAAGAAGCTGTCAGGAGTTTATCGTCAAAAGGTACTTCACCGTAAGAAGATCATCATGCGTGGTATGGACGATTATTTCTATGTACCCGTTTCAAGGTACACCGGAATAGACGAAAAAGCGGTCCGCAGTAATCCGGAGCTTTATGTTGTGGCTGAGTCTGTTGATCCTGAGGAAGGGGGATCCTATATGATCCTTGCCTGCTCCAGCCGACAGATATTCATCACCGGACATTCAGAATATGATAAGTATGATCTGGATAAAGAATATAAGAGAGATATGGCAAAAGGTCTGAATCCGGATATTCCGGTAAATTATTATACGGATAATGACCCTGAAAAGGAGCCTATACTCAGTTGGAGATCAACATCTAACTGTACCTATACCAACTGGCTTAACTTCGTATATCAGGAAACACCTTACGATTTAAGAGACCTTAAGCCTGTAAGATATGACAGCTATGTGAAAGACGGAGATCACTTCCAGGAGAGAGATACGACTCTTTCCTTCAGAAAAAAATGAGGATAATGACCATAAGATGGTGGTGAAAGGAGATTACTGTTCTTTCATCACTATTTTTAAGTCAAAACCCTCAAAGTGTGGGCGGTTAATGATTTCACATTTTTATAAAAGCAATATCAGGAGAAAATTATGGATGTTTTAGAAAGATTTTTGGAATATGCAAAGGTTGATACACAGTCAAGTGAGACGAGCGGTACACATCCTTCAACAGAAAAGCAGTTTGATCTTGCAAGAATACTTGAAAAGCAGTTAAAGGAGATGGGTGTTCAGAATGTAAGACTCAGTAAGTATTGCTACGTGTTTGGACATATACCGTCTAATCTCGGAGATGGAGAAAAGGCGCCTAAGCTTGGATTTATCGCACATATGGATACATCACCTTCTGCCAGTGATGCAGGTGTATCACCAAGAGAGATAAAGAATTATCAGGGCGGGGATATAGTATTAAATGAGGAGAAGCACATAGTTCTTTCACCGAAGACTTTCCCGAAGCTTGATTCCATGATAGGTTCTGACCTTCTGGTAACTGACGGAACCACTCTTCTCGGTGCTGACGACAAGGCCGGTGTAGCGGAAATAATGGCTATGGCCGAGTACCTTCTCAGTCATCCGGAGGTAAAGCATGGAGATATCATGATCGGCTTTACACCCGATGAGGAGATCGGAGAAGGTCCGTGTTTCTTTGATGTGGAGGATTTCGGAGCAGATGTGGCATATACCGTAGACGGAGGAACTCTCGGAGAGATCGAGTATGAGAATTTCAATGCAGCGTCCGGAAAGGTAAGCATCACAGGTGTGAATGTTCATCCGGGTGATGCAAAGGGCAAGATGGTAAATGCTGCACTTGTGGCTATGGAATTCGATGCCCTTCTTCCGGATGAACGTCCATGCAATACCGAGGGATATGAGGGATTTTTCCATCTTACAGGAATAAGCGGAGATGAGGCCTGCACTAACATGAGCTATATCATCCGTGACCATGACAGAAACAGGTTTGAAGAAAAGAAGAAGATCTTTGAAGTGGCTGCCGAAAAGCTCAATGAGAAGTACAGGAACACAGAAGCACATGTGGAGGTCGTTATCAGAGATCAGTACTACAATATGCGTGAGAAGATAGACCCTGAAAATATGTATCTTATAGATGCAGCCAGGGAGGCCTTCAAAAAGGCGGGTATCACACCGGTGACAGTTCCGATCAGAGGCGGAACGGACGGTGCCCAGCTCAGCTTCAAGGGACTTCCGTGCCCGAATCTTTCAACAGGCGGTGAGAACTATCATGGAATATATGAATATCTCAATATCAATTCCATGAGAAAGATGGTTGATGTGCTTATCAATCTTGCGACAGATATGGTGAAGTAAGCCTCATCACAATCTCGCAGCATAGCAGCATGATTTTTAGTTAGCCATCCAGAGGATGTTTATTGCAAAAAACAAAGGGCCCTACCTCAGGGCCCTTTTCTAAGTATTTGAATTTTTTACAGTTTCTAATCTATATTCTATTTTCAAACTATCTAATACAACGGGGTAGTCTCCCTTCTCTGTATTAGGCATATACACTACGTGACGAAGCTTTGTGCTATGTCATACTTATATACCTTGGAAATTTTTAAAAAATAGATATCTAAGATTTAATTCTTAATACTTAAATACATCGTATCCTGACGACATCTGAAAATCAGAAAGGTTAAATAATTGGAGAAACACTCCTCAGTTGAATAACATGACCACGCGAAGTGCTGTTATCGATTTTTCTAAATTACCTATCTGAGATTCAAGATATCATCGAGTAACTGTGCTGGTGTCATAATTTTCATACCTCAGCTTTCTACGATATAGTTTTGCGATTATGTTTGATCACGACCGATCACAATCGCCTGTGGGCTAACTTGATCATCCTTTCTCGTCAGATGATTTAGTTAACTATGTTTTTCTTATGACATAATAGTAACATTGAGGTTAGTCTTTGTGAATATCAAAAACGTAAGAAATCATTTTTATTTGAAATAAATAATTAATAATTAATAAAATTTAGTCACACTCTGTTTTGGGCTCATAATAGGGCTGAATTTATCGCAGCAGTCAGCCTCTCTGATGGAGAACATGCTTAAAATCGGCTGACGTACACTGCCCGGAAGGTTATAATATCATTATGGAAAAGAAAGAATTGCGGGCGTTGATCCGCGAAAGGAACAGAAATCTTACAGAGGAGTACAGGGCACAGGCTGATGCAGGCATCGCTACACGATTTCTGCTGTATCCTGTTTTTCAACAGGTGGATTCCATTTTCTGCTATGTGAGTATGGCCGATGAACCTGATACGAGAACCATCATTGAGACTGCATGGCAGATGGGGAAGATGGTCACGGTTCCGAGATGCATTTCGATGGAAGACAGCAGGATGGAGGCTGTACAGATAAAAAGCTGGGATGATCTTCAGGAAGGTACCATGGGCATATTGGAGCCGAAGCAGGGACTTCCTGTCATCGACGGATATAAGATAGCATTGGCAGTCATACCATGTGTAACAGCAGACAGATGGGGCGGAAGGCTGGGACATGGAGCGGGATTCTATGACAGATGGCTCAAGGGTCAGAGCATGTATAAATATTGCCTTTGCTATGAAGAACTGCTGTCTGACAGAGTTCCCATGGATCAGTACGATATAAAGATGGACAGGATCTTTACGGAAGACAAGATCTATAATCCGAAGGCACAGAGCGATGATTCGATTCAGGAGGCCATGAAAGAAGCCGGAAGCATAAGTATCTTCAGTGCTATTAAGAGATTATTCGGAAGAAAAGGATAAGGCTGTTGATGGATGTACTGTGGGCAACTCTCAAACTATTTTAATAATGACATACGGGTTAAGGTGAACCTGACTGTTTAGTGACTCATGGAGGTAAAAGATGGATGAGAAAAAAGTTCTGGAACTAAAAGAGATGATCGACAAGTCTCACAGTATTGTCTTTTTCGGAGGGGCAGGTGTTTCAACCGAGAGCGGGGTGCCTGATTTTCGAAGCAAGGACGGACTTTACAACCAGCATGATGTGCAGTTCGAAAAGTATCAGCCTGAGTATCTTCTCAGCCACAGTTGTCTCGTGCTTGAGCCTGAGGTCTACTTTGAGTTTCACAGACAGAAGATGGACACAAGGAACATCGAGCCGAACAACGCCCATAAGTATCTTGCAGCGCTTGAAAAGACCGGAAAGCTGAAGGCGGTAGTTACTCAGAACATTGACGGACTCCATCAGAAGGCGGGCAGCAAAGAAGTTTATGAGATTCACGGAAGTGCCTTGAGGAATTACTGTATGAGCTGCGGAAAGAAATATCCGACTGATCATATTTTTTCATCCAGTGAGCCGGTGCCGCATTGTGAGTGCGGAGGAGTCATCCGTCCGGATATAACATTGTACGAGGAGAGCCTTCCGGAAATGGAAGTCAGAAAATCTATCAACGCAATAGCTTCAGCGGATATGCTGATAATCGGAGGAACGTCTCTCACGGTATATCCGGCGGCCTCCTATATTAATTATTTTGAGGGAAAGTATCTGGTTATCATAAACAGGGATGAGCTTAGCATCAGAAGATCGGCACAGAACACTCTGGTGATCAACGATAAGATAGGAGAGGTGTTCACGAGACTTGCTGAACTGAGCGGGATGGAGCTGTGAGTGATAGAGAAATAATGTAAAGGGGCAGACGCTGTTTCAAAAAAGTTAAAAAAGAGTATCTCTTTGGGATGTGAATCCTGAGAGATACTCTTTTTACTTATTCCGGAAACAATCTATGCATATCCTCCGGCAGGGGGGCAGTGAAGCTGAGTGCTTCTCCCGTAATAGGATGCCGGAAACTAAGCTTATAGGAATGAAGGGCCTGCCGTTCTATGAATCTGAAATCAGGATTGTATAAAAAATCACCTATGAGAGGATGGCCGACATGTCTCATGTGGACACGGATCTGATGAGTTCGTCCGGTCTCAAGCTTTATACGAAGAAGAGAAAGATCCTTTTCCCGGTCATATGAAACCACCTTCGCATGAGTTATTGCATCATCACCTCTTTCGAAGTCAACGATACGTTCGACCACGGATTCTTCCTTTCTTGCGATCGGAGCATCTATGGTAAAATCAAAGCCCTCTGCTCCTGCAGGATGATTTGGAATAATGTCTCCGGCGTCACCCTGACAGATCGCCAGATATTCTCTGTGAATAGAACGTTCTCTTACCATGTCTCCCAGCTTAGCTGCGGAAAGCATATTTTTGGCTGAGATCAAAAGTCCGCTGGTGTTTTTGTCCAGACGGTTTATCACCCGGTTCACGTAGGTATCGAAGCCCAGCTTATGATGAGTGTACCAGCATAGTGCATTGGCAAGAGTATTCTCATGATGACCGATGGAAGGATGAATAGGCATGTCTGATGTCTTGTTTATGACCATCAGATCCTCATCCTCATAAACTATTGAAAGAGGGATTTCTGATTCTGCCACATTCGGGCTGTCCTCTATTTCCAGAATGTTGCAGCGGAGAATATCTCCTTCCGAAAGTGTCTGCCTGAGCCAGGTCTTTCTTCCATTTAAAAGCAGTCCGCTAATGTCTGCGGGCAGTAGATCTGTGCCTGTATTCCTCAGATGGTAGATAACATTTCTGGAAAAACCTTCGGAACGAAGAAAAGCCTCCACGGTTTTACCGCGGAAGCTTTCAGGAATCGTATATGTGATGATTCTAAGATTTTTTGCCATAAATCAAATTAATTCCGGTATAGATGACCGATGATACGCAAAGTTTTTGCGCTTTGATCGGTATTATTCAAAATGGAAGGTGTCCTTGAGACCGAGCCACTTCTGATCCTTGTCTGAGAGGTTAAGCGGTGTTCCGTCTGAAAGAGCATATCCCTCGGCGGAAGCATTGCCCTTGTATTCACCTGTGAGAGTGGGCCACTGGATGTTGATCTCAGGATCGTTCCATGCAAGACCGCCCTCATCCCCCGGATGATAGAAATCTGTTACCTTGTAGCAGAACTCGGCAACATCTGAAAGAACGAGGAAACCGTGAGCGAAGCCCTCTGAAATATAGAACTGCTTCTTGTTCTCCTCTGTGAGCTCAACGCCGAAATACTGACCGTAGGTCTTGGAACCCTGACGAAGATCTACAGCAACATCGTATACTGAACCCTTGATAACACGAACGAGCTTGCCCTGTGGGAACTCCTTCTGGAAATGAAGTCCGCGAAGAACACCCTTTGTAGACATTGACTGATTGTCCTGAACAAATACCATATCAAGACCTGCGTCGTGCATATCATTCTGATTATATGTTTCCATGAAATATCCGCGGCTGTCACCGTGAACTGTTGGTTCGATAACATAAAGGCCTTCGATAGGAGCCTTTGTAACTTTTATCTGTCCCATAATTTCTCCTTAATATATAAACCTGCATACTGTGTCTGCCAAACAGACTGAATCATTATAGAACGATAAACTGAAAAATGCCATATCAGAGTTGGAATTACCATAAAAGTAAAGATAATAAGCCGGCAGGAAATGTGAGGTAAAAAGAGTGTAAGGGTAAATCCTCCGCTCTAATGGGTTAGAAAGAACTAACTTCCACAAATCCAAAAGATTTGACAAAATTTATTTCAAAACTATTGACTTAACGTGTTATGAGGACTAGAGTGAATATAAATTAATAATTGTTATCATTTTTGAACGGAGAATCACCCGATGAATTATTCAAGACAAAGAGAAGAGGTTCAGGAACAGCTCAGTTTCCATCATGATCATCCCACAGCGGATGTTATATATTCCGAACTGAGAGAAAAAGATCCAACCATAAGTCTTGCAACCGTTTATCGAAACCTGAAGCTGCTTGCCCAGAATGGCACCATAAGAAGACTTACTTTTGTTTCAGGGGCAGATCATTTCGATTCTAACATCGATCCGCATTATCATTTTGTATGCGATTGCTGCGGGAAAGTAATTGATGTGCCTATGCAGGTGGCAGAGACATTGGACGATACGGCTTCAAAATATATTTCGGGGAATATCACGGGACATGATCTGGTATTTCGCGGTGTATGTGATGAATGTATGACATCTGGAAGGTCCTCTGTCGGGAGTGGTGACATGCTTTAAAGAAAATATGCGTCATAGACGCTAAATAAAAGAAAAGGAGATTTCAAGTATGAAGACATGGGTTTGTTCAGTATGCGGATATGTTCATGAGGGAGACACACCTCCTGAGAAGTGCCCGGTTTGCGGAGTACCTGCATCAAAGTTTGTTGAGCAGACAGGTGAGATGACATGGGCTGCAGAGCACGTGGTCGGTGTAGCTTCCGACGCTCCGGAAGACATCAAGGCTGACCTTCGTTCCTGTTTTGAGGGAGAGTGTACAGAGGTTGGAATGTATCTTGCCATGTCAAGAGCAGCTTTCCGTGAGGGCTATCCTGAGATCGGTGAATACTTCAAGACAGCAGCATTTGAAGAGGCTGATCATGCCGCAAAGTTTGCAGAGCTTCTGGGAGAATGCGTTTCCGCATCATCAAAGGAGAACCTTACAGTTCGTGTAAAGGCAGAGAATGGTGCTACAGCAGGCAGAGTTGATATCGCAACCAGAGCCAAGAAGTTAAATCTCGACGCTATCCATGATACAGTTCATGAGATCGCTCGCGACGAAGCAAGACACGGAAAGGCATTTGCAGGTCTTCTCAAGAGATATTTCGGATAAGATAGTCTGCAGAAACTGCATTAATACTGATGAAATAAGTTTTTTAAAGAGGGAATGGAGTAATCCGTTCCCTCTTTTTCTTTGTCCTAAATATGCCGGTTGAATGGTACTTTTACATCCTTGTAAATCCTATTGTTTCTTTGAAATGGTACTTGCATAAATGGTACCTTTTTACTGCCTTATCATCGTATTTTTTCAATTAATAAACGTTTGATATAAAATGATTAAAAATGACAAAAAAATATATGAAATTGCTCATTTCTTCGCTATAATAGCTGAATCGGATTAAATAACAAATTATTCTTAGGAGATTATTGCTAGTTAATCATGAGTTATACAAGGGAGGTATTTTATGTCAGACAAACTTACAAGAAGAGATTTTCTTAAGGGAATCAGTGCCACTGCAGTTATAGCAGGACTTGGTTCCCTTACAGCATGTTCTTCAGGAAATGAGGTTCCTGAAGCAACTACTGCCGCAGCCGGAACTACAGCAGCTGCCGAGACAACAGCCGCAGCAACTCAGGCTGCCGGAGCCGCTATCTACACACCGGGTACTTACACAGCAGGTGCAGATGGAATCAGCTCAAAGGTTACTGTTACCATGACTTTTGATGAGACTTCTATCACAGACGTTAAGATCGATGCAGCAGGTGAGACACCATCTATCGGCGGTGTTGCAGCTGAGGATCTGCAGAAGGCACTCATGGATGCACAGTCAGCAGAGTTTGATGGTGTATCAGGTGCAACTATTACATCAGATGCTGTAAAGAAGGCAGCCGCTAACTGTATCGCACAGGCAAAGGGTGAGGCTGTTGCAGCAACAGGCGATCTTATCCCTACAGGTTCTGATGAGGACTGGCTTGGTGAGGAGCCTATCGTTGACGATGCTGATGTTAAGGAGACAGTAGATACAGATATCCTTATCGTTGGAGCAGGTAATGCAGGTATGATGGCTGCAGTTTATGCGGCAAAGCAGGGACTTAACTTCCGCGTTATCGAGCAGAATGCAGTTGTTCAGGATACACGTCACTGGTACGGTGCTATCAACAGTTCTGCAGCAAAGGCTGCCGGTTCTTCAGTTGACAAGAAGAAGCTTCTTTCAGAGATCAGCCGTTACGCATCAGGTAAGTGTGATCAGAGAGTAGTAAACGTATGGATGAATGAGTCAGCAGCTATGCATGATTTTGTAGCAGGCATCCTTGAGAATGAGCCATATAACTGGAAGTGCGATTTCACTGCCGGTGAGGAAGCACGCTGGCCTGACAGCGATGAGAATACAACCTTCGTATTCCCCGAGCAGGAGCACAACTACAGAGCATCCGAGTCAGAGTATGGAATGCAGAGAAATGAGGTATTCCTCGAGGTTATCCAGAAGGAAGGCTACGATGTTGACTTCAAGACAGCTCTTGTAAAGCTTGAGAAGGATGAGACAGGAAGAGTAACAGGCGTTATCGCACAGAGAACAGAGTCAGGAGACCTTGTTCGTTACAATGCAAAGCAGGGTGTACTTCTTGCCTGCGGCGGATATCCGGGAAACCCATACATGATGCAGCAGCTTGATCCACTCGGAACATCTGTTACAACAGCATGTTCCTTCAGCCCTGCTGATAAGGGTTACGGAATCCGTGCAGCTGTATGGGCTGGTGCTCACCTTGATGCAGAATCAGCTCCTATGCTTTTCGACCGTGGACTTGTAGCTCCGGGTGTTGATTCAGGCTATGTTGAGAGCCCGTCTTCCTTCGGCGGAAAAGCATTCCCGGGAACAGTAAGACAGTACAATCCAGGAACACAGCCATTCCTTAAGGTAAACCGTCATGGTGTGCGTTTCGCAAACGAGTCAAGCCCATACAACGATATCGTTTATGCAGCAGCTCATCAGCCTGGCCATGTATATGCTCAGATCATGGATGCAAATTACATGGATGATATCAAGAGATTCCATACTATCGGATGTTCAGCTCAGTCAAGAAACATTCCAGGCTATGTTGACAAGCAGCTTGAGCAGTATGGTGAAGAGGGTGAGGGTCTTATCTTTAAGGCTGACACCATCGAGGAGCTTGCTGACAAGCTTGGTTTCAAGGATGATGATAAGAAGAATTTCCTTGCAACAGTTGAGCGTTATAACGAGCTCTATGACAAGCAGGAGGATGAGGACTTCGGTAAGATGAAGGTTCGTCTTTCCGCTATCAAGACAGCTCCTTTCTATGGATGCTGGCTCGGAGCTTCCCTCCTTACAACAGAGCAGGGTATCTCCATCAACGAAAAGACACAGGCACTTGATGATGAGAACAATGTAATTCCTGGTCTCTACATCGGCGGTGATATGTCAGGTTCTTTCTTCGCTAACAACTATCCTTGCCTCATGGCAGGTATCGCTTGCGGACGTACACTTACATTCGCAATGAAGTCCATCAAGGTAATGGCAGGAATCGAAGAGTAATCTGAATACAGGACATGTTTATACAGTCGGGGCGTCCGGTTCATCCGGACGCCTTTTCTTTTAAAGTATCCTGTGAAAAAAGAATAAGCTATGAGGCTTAAGCCAAGTAGGCTATAATGTAGAGGGAAAACACATGCCCTTCAGTGATTGGGCGGATGTTTCAGACGAGGAGGTTAAAATGAGTAGAAAAATTATAAAACTGCTGCTGGCAACAGTGACTCTTTCGGCAGTTTGCGCTGCGGCTTCCATGGCCGGACAGTGGGAAAAGTCCGGAGACAAGTGGTACTATCAGGATGATAACGGAGATTATGTCAGAAATCGCTGGGTTGGTAATTATTATCTCGGAAGTGACGGTATCATGCTTACAAGTACATATACACCGGATGGCTATTATGTGAGAGAAGACGGAAGCTGGGATGGCAGAGCTGCAAATCTTTCGAGTGTTGCGGATCCTGTCAGCTCCCTGGGCCTCGCCATATATAATTCTCCTATAGTTGATGATGAAATAAACTGGGGAGAAAAGACTTTGAGCTACAACGGCAGAGCGGTTCAGATAATCGAGAGTAAGGATAATGTGATTCATGACTGCGGTACATATTATGAGATTCCGAATGCTGTGGTGGAAGGTGCTTTTTTTGATGAGTATGATGAGCATGGATATGAGACCATTGCATCAGGTCCTGTCTATGTAAGAAAGAGTGCTACAGTGGATTTTTATGATTACAATACCGGAGTCAGATCTGTGAAAACCGCAGAGCAGATCTATCAGATGTATGGTTCGCTCTTTGAGTACAAGAATCCGTCGCTTTGTACCATAGGCTGTGCGACAGAGTTTGATGCCTACGGATATATCACCAAGCTGTCTGTACATGGATTTGAATGATCCCGATATAGATGATTCATGGGGGAAGGTCTGAAAAGACCTTCCTTTTTCTTTATTACAGATATGTATTATTTTTCCGGAGCAGGAAGCCGAAATATAGTTTGTGGACGATTCGTTATGGTACGTGGTGATTGCCGGAAAGGTTTTTTAGGGGGATATGATGTGGAAACGATTCATATTTGGTCTTATCGCAATGCTTGCTGCGAGTTTTTCTGTTACATCTTATGCCCTTGAGTGGCAGAAGGATGGAGCAGGCTGGAAGCTTCTTGATAACAGAGGTTCCGTATGCATGGAAGAGTGGTTTTATGAAAGCGGAAAACAGTATTATCTTGATGCTTCGGGGCATATGGCTACGGGTTGGAATCTCATAGGTGACAGCTGGTACTATTTTGAGCCTGACGGCTCTCTCGTCATGGACAGGTGGATAGAGGATAAATATGTGGATTACTCCGGTAAGATGCTTACCAATACCCGCACAAAGGATGGGAACTATGTGGGGGCGGATGGTATCAGAGTGAGTAAATATGAAGCCGTAAAGCCTATAGAGATAAAGTATATGAGAGCACATATGACAAAGGACGGATGGATATCTCCCAATATTTATTTTATAAATTCATCCGGTAAAACCATCAGCAGTATGACCTTTACAGTGACACCTTACAATGCGGCTCATGACATCGTGTTCTGTGATGTGACGGGGTGTTCGACAACGGATAAGATGGTATCCGGTCCGTTCTATCCCGATGATGCCGATGTCTGCGGCAAGTACATTTTGTCATCCGACGGAACAGTCACACAGGCGGATCCCAACAGTGTTGCGGATTATGGAAAGACCTTCGATAATTGCGTGGCGCTGGATAAGATATGGCATGGAGGAAATATCAGTACCTATGCCATAGTCGGGATAAAGATACAATATCTGGACGGTACCTGGGAAACGGTTGATCCTTATAACGTGATAAAACAAAGCTATTAAATCAGGAGGTGGGATGCTATGGACAGTATGATCGTTGATGGTGTAATGAGAAAGTACAATGATGGGGATGTCATATTTCATGAAAAAGAAATTAATCCATATATGTACAAGGTTCTGCAGGGAAAGGTAGCGCTTTATGTAGGATATAAAGAGCCTCATGAGAATATTCTGGGGGTTCTTTCGGAGGGTAAGTTTTTCGGTGAGGTTTCCATGCTTACGGGTAAACCGCAGGTTTACACGGCGGTCGCCATCGAAGATGCCCTTCTTATGAAGATCGGTGATAATCAGCTTGAGCAGTTCCTGGTTGACAATAGAAGCAATATGGTGGGAATCATGCGCAGTATGGCCGGCGTTATAGTGACTCAGAATAGAAATATATCGATGCTGATGAATGATATAAAGGAAATTTTGAGCCAGATCCCGAAGGAGAACAGTCTTGATGATTGTATCGAGATGAAGCTCAAACAGTATGTATTAAAATATGTTGAAAAGAGTATCATGCCTGAAGAGTACCTGGTGGATACAAAGCTATAGATACAAAGGCAGATCAGGGGGATTCATGGAGAAATGATACCTGATCGGTATATTACTGTTGCTGAAAATAAAATTGTATATTTATTAACAAAGTTTGCTCCGGACAATTGACGCTCCGGAGCATTTGTAATAAACTGATGTGAGGTTCGGGACTTCATAACTGGCATATATTATATGAGGAACAGAACCGGAGTATATAAAGTGAGTGGGATAAACATTGGCACTCACATCATACTTAATTTATACGTTTTTTATAGAAGGATGGTTACTATGACAGATAAGAAACCTGTAGTTCTGCTGATACTTGATGGTTATGGAATAAATCCCAATCCTGAAGGAAACGCTATTGCCATGGCGAAAACTCCTGTAATGGATAAGCTTCAGGCTGAGTGTCCGTTTGTTCAGGGACAGGCATCAGGCCTTTACGTTGGTCTTCCTGACGGACAGATGGGAAATTCCGAGGTCGGACACATGAATATGGGCGCAGGCCGTATCATTTATCAGGATCTCACAAGGATCACAAAGTCTATTCAGGATGGTGATTTCTTCACAAACCCGGCACTTCTCAGTGCGGTTGAGAACTGCAAGAAGAACGATTCCGCCCTTAATATGTTCGGACTGGTTTCCGACGGCGGTGTACATTCCCATATAGAGCACATTTACGGCATACTTGAGCTTGCCAAGAGAAACGGTCTCAAGAAGGTTTATCTCTATGCTTTCCTTGACGGTCGTGACACACCACCTGATTCAGGAAAGAGTTTCCTCGTTCAGGTTGAAGAGAAGATGGCAGAGCTTCAGGTTGGAGAGATTGCTATGATCTCAGGCCGTTACTATGCTATGGACCGTGACAAGAACTATGACAGAGTAGTTAAGGCATATGATGCCATGACAAAGGGCGTTGGTGACAAGGCACCTTCAGCATTTAAGGCTATACAGCAGTCCTATGACAACGGAGTTCTCGATGAGTTCGTAGTTCCATGTGTGATCGAGAAGGACGGCAAGCCTGTTCATGTGATCGAGGATGGAGATTCCTGTATATTCTACAATTTCCGCCCTGATCGTGCCCGCGAAATGACTCATTGCTTCTGTGATGATGAGTTTGATTTCTTCGAGAGAGGAAAGAGACTTGATACTAAGTTCGTATGCTTCACAGACTATGATCCGACTATTCCGAACAAGGAGATCGCATTCCCGAAGCAGTCGATTTCAAAGACTCTCGGAGAGTATGTTTCATCCCTTGGCCTTAAGCAGCTTCGTATCGCTGAAACAGAGAAGTATGCTCATGTAACATTCTTCTTTAACGGCGGTGTTGAGGAGCCAAATGAAGGAGAGGACAGGGTACTCGTTCCTTCACCTAAGGATGTTCCTACTTATGATCTCAAGCCTCAGATGTCATGCCCTGAGGTTTGCGAGAAGCTTTGCGATGCAATAAAGTCAGGAAAGTATGACATGATCATTGCAAACTTTGCAAACCCTGACATGGTAGGACATACCGGTGTCATCCCATCAGCTGTCAAGGCTATTGAAGTGGTTGATGAGGCTGTGGGCAAGGTTGTTGATTCACTTAAGGAAGCCGGCGGACAGATGATCATTTGTGCGGACCATGGTAATGCAGACATGATGATCAATTACGAGACAGGAGAGCCATGGACAGCTCATACAACAAATCCTGTTCCGTTCATCCTTGTTAATTCAAATCCTGACTGGAAGCTTCGTGAGGGAGGCGCTCTTTGTGACCTTGCACCTACACTTCTCCAGATGATGGAGATCGAGCAGCCTCAGGAAATGACAGGAAAATCTCTTATTGCGGAAAAGTGAATATTATAGTATTATTCAAGGGTTACGTTTGAGATATAAACGTTATTTATAATACTAAATATAAGAGCGGGTGTTTCGTGAGAGGCATCCGCTCCGCCTATAAAGATACTTTTTTGGAAAATGGCCGGCTTTTATAGG
Source organism: Lachnospiraceae bacterium JC7 (assembly GCA_000513555.1). Taxonomy (GTDB): domain Bacteria; phylum Bacillota; class Clostridia; order Lachnospirales; family Lachnospiraceae; genus Oribacterium. Next base: position 80,292 of record ALYD01000012.1, on the reverse strand, counting down.
GCTTGCCATGAACTGCAGTCCTTCGTACAATAAGAAATATTGGACACATGAGGGCTGACATTTGGGACGATAAGAGGTGTAATTTATGAGAATTGGGGTTTCAACAGACTCCGGAAGCGGTATAACACAGGAAGAGGGCGAGAAGCTGGGCATACGTGTGGTTCCGATGCCATTCCGTATAGATGGACAGGAATATTTTGAGGGTGTGAACATCACCAGAGAAGAGTTTTTTGAGAAGCTTAAGGATGATTGTGATGTTGCAACATCACAGCCAAGCCCCGATGATGTTATGCAGGTATGGGATGAGCTTTTGGAGACCTGTGATCAGATAGTGCATATTCCTCTCACATCAGGACTTTCAGGTTCTACACAGACTGCCATGATGCTGAGCCATGAGGATAAGTACGAGGGAAGGGTCTTCGTACCGGACGACAAGGGTGTTTCTGTTACTCAGAGACAGTACTGCATCTTTGCAACCGAGCTTGCCGCAAAGGGATATGATGGACAGGCTATCTGCGACATCATCAATCGTGAGTCCGAGAGCAATCAGATCTATATCGGAGTTGATACCCTGAAGTATCTGAAGAAGGGCGGACGTATAACTCCTGTTGCTGCCGCCATAGGAACACTGCTTCATATCAAGCCGGTTCTCGGTATAACCTACGGAGGAAAGCTTGATTCCTATACTAAGGTGAGGACTACAAAACAGGTCAGAGAGGCTATCATCAAGGGGCTTAAGAATGAGCTTTCAGAGCGCCTCGGTGATAAGGAAATGAACAACTGCTACATTTGTGTTGCCTATACAGACAATCCTGAGCAGGCAGAGGCCTTTGCGGAGGAAATGAAGACAGAGTTCCCGGACCGTCTCAATGCTGAGATAGTAGTGGATCCGCTGTCACTTCTGATCAGCTGTCATATAGGCCAGAATGGTCTCGGTGCTGCTGTTATAGAGAGACCGGAAGAGCTGAAGTGATAAACCGGTCTTCGGGAGAGATGCCCGGAGGCAAAACCGAAAAGCATTTAATATATATTCGGGAAAAATAAATAAGTGACATTTTTATATAGTGTCATGATTTTGTAATATCAGATGCCGGCTGCGGGGATCATTGAAAGATCCTTGCAGCCGGTATTTCTTTCTGTTAAGATATAAACCTATGAATTACAAAAGACCTATGCTTCTGATTGCACTGGTGTTCGTACTTGGAGTGTGTGTAACGGCAGTTGAAGCGGGGCTTTTTCTCAGAATTTCTGCGGGAGTTCTTTTCTGCGGAGTTGTTTCCCATGGGCTTAAAAGTAAAAAACTTAGCAGGGGTGCTGCGGCACTTCTTTTTGTGATACTTCTTTTCGGAGTTATCAGATACAGGCTTGAATTCGGAAGATTGGAAGAGCAAAAGAGCTGCATAGAAGAATTTGAAGAGTTTAATGTGGTTCTGAAAGGAGTCGTTGAGAGCCATAGCGTGTCGGAAAACAGTGAAAGGCTGGTGGTGAGGGAGGGAAAACTCTCCAGCGCCTACGGCAGTGCGGAGACATTGGCAGCGGATGCATCTGAGAAGCTTAGAAGGCGCTATGACAGAGATGTGGGAAGTGTCATGGTGTACCTGAAAGGCGGGAGATCCGAAACGTTGTCAGACGGGAATGAAGACTGCAGGGAAACTCCGTGCTGGAACTCACCTGCGGTTACCGATTCAGCTGATGTAAAAGGACCATATCCAGGGCAGCAGGTGGAGATCTACGGAAAAATGATCCCCCCGGAGAAGGTTCATAATGAGGGCGAATTTGACTTCGGACTTTATTATAGAACCATTGGAATAAGCGGTTCCATGTATGGTGACAGGCTGAAAGTGACCGGGGGAGAGCCGGAGCCCTTCAAGGCTGGGCTTCAGAAAATCAGGATGAAGCTATGCGATATTCTTGATGTAATTGCGGAAGCTGAGGATTCGGGAATATATAAGGCCCTTCTTGCGGGGGAGAAATCTGCAATGGACAAGGAAATAAGAGAGCTTTATCAGAGGAACGGAATCGCACACATACTTGCGGTTTCCGGGTTGCATCTGTCCATAATCGGAGCAGGTTTTCATAATATGCTTCGGAAATGCGGAGTGGGGAAGAAGACATCGGGAGGTGTGTCTGCATGTCTGGTGCTTGCTTATGGTATATTCACCGGAAGCTCCGGGTCGGCGATGAGAGCTGTGATCATGCTCCTGATGAAATTTCTCGGGGAAGCCATGGGCAGGAGCTATGATATGCTGACGGCTCTTGCTTTTTCCTGTCTGCTTCTTGCGTGGTCAGAGCCCTACATACTGTTCGGGTCGGGCTTTCAGCTTAGTTTTATGGCGGTACTGGCCCTTGGGCTCGGGATGGAACTGCCGCATCCTAAGAATGATGTTCTGAATGGCATATGTATGTCGGTTACGCTGCAGATCTTTACTATGCCCCTTATTCTGTTTCACTTTTTCAGATTTCCTCTTTACGGACTGTTACTGAACTTTATCGTGCTGCCTTTCATGAGCTATGTGATATACAGCGGCCTGCTGGCGGTGGCTTTTTCCGCTTTATCGCTTGTACTCGCTATGGCAGCCATAGGTTCAGGACATTATATACTGGGATTTTATACCGCACTTTGCAGCAGGATATCAGAGATCCCGTATGCTTCGCTTCTTTTGGGAAGACCCTCGGAGGAAGGCATAATGATATATTACACGCTTCTTTCCGTACTCGTTTTTCTGGCACTGTTCCTTAAGGATATGAGAAAGAAGGGGACTCTTAAGGGAAGAACAGAGATACTATACAGAGGACTTCCGAAGATAGGGATAGCAATGATCCTTCTGGCTGTTTATTTGCTTTTACCGGGAGCACCGAAGACTCTGGAAATCACAGTGCTGGATGTGGGACAGGGAGATGGAATGGTAATACGGGAAGGTGATCTGGTGGTGACTGTGGACGGAGGTTCAAGCTCCGTAAAGAAGCTTGCAGAGAACAGGCTGGTGCCGTATCTGGAATCACAGGCTATAGGTACCATAGATGCAGCATTTATTACACATTGTGATTCTGATCACTACAGTGGGATGCTTGAGATCCTGGAGGGGGATGAACTGTCTGTGGGAGAGCTTTTTCTGCCCTATTCGGCGGAAAAAGACAAGAGGTATGATAAGCTTCGGGATGCGGCTGAAAAGAGAGGGACGAAGGTGGATTATTTCGGAGCGGGAAGTGTGCTGGAAACCGGAAATATCAGGCTGCTGGGGCTGTATCCTTTGGATCATGCCTACATTCAGGAGGCAAACAGCCATTCCATAGGTATGCTCCTTGAATACGGTGGTTTCCGTATGCTGTTTACGGGAGATATGGATAAGGAATGTGAATATAAGATGCTTGAGTATATGAATTGCATAGAAAGCGAAAAGGATACAGAAGGGCGAGAAGAGGGTGCACCGGAAGATAGACAGGGTGGTAAGGACGGATTTGATATAGATGTTCTTAAGCTCGGGCATCATGGAAGTTCCACTTCTACCTCGGGTGAGCTACTTGAAAGAATGAAACCGGAGCATGGGATCATAAGCTGTGGTAAGGATAATGATTACGGGCATCCGCATAAGGAGACCATGGAAATTCTGGAGAAATTCGGAATTGAGCCTGTTGAAACTGCGAAAAGCGGTGAAGTGCGAATAGTGAGTGATGGAGAAGAATATAGGATATTGTATCCTATGAGTTAAAATCCCTACGCCCGGCATCGCGCATTCGCGCTAAGGCCGGGCTACAGAAATTCGGAATCCGGCCTATCGGCCTACTTCCTCATTTCTGTTAGCGTTGCTAAAACAAATACGTCCTTGAACGCAAGCGTTCAGTCCGCATTTGTTTTGCAACAGGGCTTTATGCACTAAAAAAACCAGCGGTGGGTTAACCGCTGGTCTTTGTGAGTAACGTTACTTACAAAGTTTTTTATTTCAAGAACGACTTGAAAAGCAGAAATCCTGATCAAAGATTTCCGGCGCAAAGCGCAAATTAGTTCATTGCATCAACAGCCTTGTAAAGCTTAGCAACCTTTCTTGAAGCGTTGTTTGCCTTAAGAACGCCCTTGCTGTGAGCCATGCTGATCTTCTTCTGTGCCATCTTAAGAGCATCCTGAGCCTTAGCCTTATCACCAGCCTCAACTGCTGCGTATACTCTCTTGATGTATGTCTTAACTTCTGAACGAATTGACTTGTTACGCTCATATCTTGTGGCTGCAACAAGGATTCTCTTCTTAGCGGATTTAATGTTTGCCATTGGAAATATCTCCTTTCATATGATATTAATATCTTTTGTATGCTGTTTTCAAATACCGGACACGGACAGTTTGAAAACACGCTCAACTATCATATATAAAAGCCCTAACACTGTCAAGAGAATAAAATGATTATGTTGGCAAAAAGCATTACAATATGATAGTATATTTGCACAAAAACGAAGATTAAAGTTAAAAATAGGAAAAAAGATGGCAGATATTAAAAATATTGATCAGTCAAAAATCAGAAATTTCTGTATCATAGCTCATATCGATCACGGTAAGTCAACATTGGCAGACCGTATCATCGAGATGACTGGTACACTTACCGAAAGAGAGATGCAGTCTCAGGTCCTCGATAACATGGATATCGAGAGAGAGCGTGGAATCACCATCAAGTCACAGACGACCCGTGTTATCTATACGGCAAAGGACGGTGAGGAGTATATATTCAACCTCATCGATACACCGGGCCACGTAGACTTTAACTATGAGGTATCCCGTGCCCTTGCAGCCTGTGACGGCGCCATACTTATAGTTGATGCTACACAGGGAATACAGGCTCAGACTCTGGCCAATACCTACCTTGCCCTTGACCATGATCTGGAGATCCTTCCGGTTATAAATAAGATAGATCTTCCGTCTGCAGACCCTGATCGTGTGGCTGAGGAGGTTGAGGATGTGATCGGCATCGAAGCCATGGACGCTCCGAGAATTTCAGCCAAGACAGGTGAAAATGTTCAGGATGTTCTTGAAGCACTTGTAAAGAAGCTTCCGGCTCCGGAAGGCTCACCTGATAATCCTCTTCAGGCCCTTATCTTTGACTCACTCTATGACAACTACCGCGGAGTTATCATTTTCTGCCGTGTAAAGGAAGGAACTGTCAAAGTCGGAACCCGCATCAGGCTCATGGCAAGTAAGGCAGAGTTCGATGTTACAGAGGTTGGCTATTTCGCTCCGGGAAGATTTATCCCATGCGAGGAGCTGTCAGCCGGAATGGTCGGATACATTACCGCTTCGATCAAGGATATCAGAGAGACCCGTGTCGGTGATACGGTTACTGACGCGAACCGTCCTGCGGATAAACCGCTTCCCGGATATAAAAAGGTTCAGTCCATGGTTTACTGCGGAATCTATCCTGCGGATACCATGAGATACCCTGATTTAAGAGATGCTCTTGAAAAGCTTCAGTTAAATGATGCTGCACTTCAGTACGAGCCGGAAACTTCTCAGGCTCTCGGCTTTGGATTCCGTTGCGGTTTCCTGGGACTTCTTCACCTTGATGTTGTTCAGGAACGTCTGGAAAGAGAGTACAATCTTGATCTCGTAACTACAGCGCCATCCGTTGTTTATCATATTTACAAGACTGACGGAACCATGATAGAGCTCTCCAATCCGGCAAACCTTCCGGATCCTTCGGAGATCGACCATATGGAGGAGCCTGTTGTGGATGCAGAGATCATGGTTACACCGGAGTTCATGGGTTCCATCATGACTCTTTGCCAGGAGCGCCGAGGTGTATATAAGAGTACTGAGTATATCGAGGCAAACAGAGCCATACTTAAGTATGATATGCCTCTTAATGAGATAATTTATGACTTCTTTGATGCCATTAAGTCACGCTCAAAGGGATATGCTTCCTTTGATTATGAGCTTAAGGGATATCAGACCAGTAAGATGGTGAAACTGGATATCCTCGTAAACAAGCAGATCATAGATGCGCTGAGCTTCATTGTTCATGCGGATTCTGCTTATGAGCGTGGAAAGAAGATGTGTGAGAAGCTGAAGAATGAGATTCCGCGTCAGCTGTTCGAGATCCCTATTCAGGCAGCCATCGGCGGTCATGTACAGGCCAGAGAGACTGTCAAGGCACTTCGTAAGGACGTTCTTGCAAAGTGTTACGGTGGTGATATATCCCGTAAGAAGAAGCTTCTGGAAAAGCAGAAGGAAGGTAAGCGCAGGATGCGCCAGTTCGGTAATGTTGAGATTCCGCAGAGTGCGTTCATGTCTGTACTTAAACTGGATTCGGATTAAAATATTATGGAGACCATTTCGCAGTGCGGAATGGTCTTTTTTATTCAATGCTTTATTCCTGTCTCTTGATCAGAGGTTGTTTGATCTGATTGAATGCGGTGGTAAACAGAAAAGCTCCGAAAGACTGATATAACTATCGGTGAAGATGGAAAATGATAAAATTATAAGAGGTTATGGCTTATATAAGAATATTATGTATTTTCTTTCGTTGAAAACAGTTTTTTTTGAGACTATACTTGTGGAAACGGACGACGTAAGGGGCGTCGTGAAAGGAGAATATTAACATGGCTAAAAAGGACCTTGATTGGGCAAATATAGGTTTTGCTTATCATGTAACTGATAAGAGATATGTTTCAAATTATAAAGACGGAAAATGGGATGCAGGTACTCTTATTGATGACCCTAATGTTACTCTTAACGAGTCAGCCTGTGTACTTCAGTACTGCCAGCAGGTATTTGAAGGATTAAAGGCATATACCTGGGAGGATGGCTCTGTGGTTTGTTTCCGTCCCGACCTTAATGCAGACAGAATTTACGAATCAGCTCAGAGAATCGAGATGCCTCCATTCCCTAAGGAGCAGTTTATCGATGCCGTAGATCAGGTTGTTAAGGCCAATATCGACTGGGTTCCTCCATACGGTTCAGGTGCTTCGCTGTATCTCAGACCTTATGAGTTCGGTACAGGCGTTGTTATCGGTGTTAAGCCTGCAACAGAGTATCAGTTTAGAATCTTCACAACTCCGGTTGGACCTTATTACAAGGGCGGTGCAACACCTATCGCTATTCTTGTATCTGATTTTGACAGAGCCGCTCCTCGCGGAACAGGTTCAGTCAAGGCAGGACTTAACTATGCAATGAGTCTTCATTCATCAGTTCTTGCGCACCAGGCGGGCTATGCAGAGAACCTTTATCTCGACCCTGCAACCAGAAGCTATGTTGAAGAGACAGGCGGTTCCAATGCTATTTTCGTGGATGCGGATGGAAAGCTTGTAGTGCCTAAGTCACCTTCTATTCTTCCTTCCATCACAAGACGCTCTATCGTATATATCGCAGAGCATTATCTCCATCTTACAGTTGATGAGAGACCTGTTAAGTTCGAGGAGATCAAGGGCTTCAAGGAGTGTGGTCTTTGCGGAACAGCTGCGGTTATTTCTCCTGTTGGACGTATCGTGAACGGAGAAGAGGAAATTCTTCTTCCATCAGGTATGGAAAAGGCCGGAGAAGTTATCGGTGAACTTTACAACACCATCACAGGCATCCAGAGCGGAAAGATCGAGGCTCCGGAGGGCTGGATCCATCACGTTTGCTGATCATATGACTCAATAAGATTCGGACCTGTCGCACGGCGGCAGGTCTTTTTTCTTATTTCTGATAAATTTGAAGTTTTATCATGACTGTGATAAATTAAATTGCCGCAAAGTCGCAGACTTAATCGAGTACGGCAACAGGAGCGTAAATGTCCGATAGAAGAATCATAGATCCGGCTGACGAAAAGCAGCTGGAACTTTATATACATATACCCTTTTGTGCAAAAAAATGTAATTATTGTGATTTCCTGTCATATCCGATGAATGAGCAGGCTCACGAGGATTATGTTGAAAAGCTTTGCCGGGAGATAGAGCTTGGAGCTGACATTAGTGCGGGGCGTGAGGTATCCACCATATTTATAGGCGGAGGCACCCCGACCATTCTGGATCCCGGGCACATAACGTCTGTTATGTCGGTTATAAGGAAGAACTATCATGTGAGAGAAGATGCAGAGATCACCATCGAGTGCAATCCGGCGTCCACCATACGTTACAAATTCACAGCCTATAAGGAGGCCGGAATCAACAGACTGTCCATAGGACTTCAGTCTGCAAACGATCAGGAGCTCCGCGCCCTCGGACGTATACATATATTTGAAGATTTTCTCAAATGCTATCAGAATGCCAGAATGACAGGCTTTAAGAACATCAATATAGATCTGATGAATGACATTCCGGGACAGACGGAGAAAAGCTGGAGTGATACCCTGAAACATGTGCTGATGCTGAAACCGGAGCATGTGTCCATCTACAATCTTATAGTGGAAGAGGGGACACCGTTTATGAAAATGTATGAAGAGGGGAGGCTTAACCTTCCGGACGAGGAAACTGCAGCAAAGATCGACGGAATAACCCGTAATCTTACAGCAAAATACGGCTATGAAAGATACGAGGTGTCGAATTTTGCCAAGCCCGGCTTCGAGTGCAGACATAATTACGGATACTGGTCAAATGTTCCATACCTTGGGTTCGGCCTTGGGGCTGCGTCATATTTCGGAGGAGAAAGGTGGAATGTCACCCGGGATTTCAGGAATTACATGGAACTGGATTTTGAGTCTGAAATTAGGGCAGGGTATCCCGGACTCCATACCGACAGACAGATCCTGAGCCGTAATGAGCAGATGGAAGAGTTTATGTTTCTTGGCTTAAGGCGAATCGAAGGAGTTTCAGAAACGGAGTTCAAACTGAGGTTTCAGGTTGATATAATGAGTGTATTCGGAAGTCAGATGGAGAAATTTCTTGAGCAGGGCCTGGTGATCCATGAGGGATACAGATATTATTTCTCGGAAAGAGGTATGGATGTGTCCAATGTTATCCTGAGTCAGTTCCTGCTGGACTAAAGAGACTGGCACCATGACACATGATGGACTTTTGGAGGACAGAATGGCGAAGAAGAGTGGAAGAAATACAAAACAGAAGATTGTTTCGGCGGCATGGAAGCTTTTCTATGAGCAGGGATACGATGATACAACTGTGGATGATATCGTTTTTGAGTCAGGTACTTCCAAAGGTTCCTTTTATCATTATTTTGACAGCAAAGATGCTCTTTTGGGATCTCTCAATATTCTTTTCGATGAGAAATATGAGGAACTTATGAAGGTCATAGATCCGGATATGGAGGCAGTTGACAAGCTTATCTATTTTAATCATGAGCTTTTCGAGATGATAGATTCTTCGGTATCCATAGAACTCATCACAAGAATGTTCTCGTCCCAGCTTATTACCCACGGAGAGAAACATCTTCTGGACAGAAAGAGGACCTATTTCAAGCTTATTAAACAGATAGTGAAGCAGGGACAGGACAGAGGTGAGGTGAGGGATGATATCACCGTGAATCAGATAGTCAATGATTATGCGATGTTCGAAAGAGCCCTTCTTTACGACTGGTGTCTGGAGGACGGAGAGTATTCTCTGGTGAGAAATGCGGACAGATTGATGCCCATGTTTCTGGAGGGATACAGAAGTTCTGAGAAAAAATAATTTGATGTCTTGCCGAAGGATAGTGTTCAGTCTAATAAAAAGTGACGCAAAATAAAGAGAAATTTCATGATATTAAGAACGGTGTATAGACTATAGTCTATACACCGTTCTGCATTTTAGTCTAATTTAAGTTGTGATATAGTACATCCCATATATAGGAAAAACAAATAAGTAAAGCATAAATGATAGCTTTACAAAGGGGGCCATCCTTTCGCAAAGCGAAAATCCAGGAGGATGGACATAGGAGGAGAAAAGCATGTCAAGTGCAAGTATGTGTGTGTTGATCGCAATAATCGCATATCTCGGTCTCACCATCGGAATCGGTGTTTACTACAGCCGAAAGGGTGGGTCCAGTGATACTGAGAATTTCTATCTGGGAGGCAGAGGACTCAATCCTATCGTGACAGCCATGAGTGCAGAGGCTTCGGATATGAGTTCATACCTGCTTATGGGTCTTCCGGGACTTGCATATCTCGCCGGAGTTGCAGAGGTAGGCTGGACTGTCATCGGTCTTGCAGTGGGAACTTATCTCAATTTCCTTCTCATAGCTAAAAGACTTCGCATTTATTCCGAGAAGATAGGCGCCAACACAGTGCCGGATTTCTTCTCAAGAAGATACGATGACAGAAAGCGTACTCTGTCATGTATGGCTGCCATTATCATTCTCATTTTTTTCATTCCGTACACAGCTTCAGGCTTTAAGGCTGTAGGAACACTGTTCAACAGTCTTTTCGGATGGGATTATCATGTGGCTATGATCCTTGGCGCTGCAGTTATCATCGGATACACAGTTCTCGGAGGTTTCCTTGCGGTATCAACGACCGATCTCATACAGTCTGTTGTTATGACCATAGCACTCCTTATCATCATAGTTTTCGGTATTTCCCAGGCCGGAGGTATCGGAACTGTAATTGAAAATTCAAAGGCTCTTCCGGGATATCTGAATCTCACACAGGGCTACGATGCGGCAACAGGAAAGGCATCTGTATTCGGAGGACTTTCCATCATTTCTACTCTTGCATGGGGACTCGGTTATTTCGGTATGCCTCATATACTTCTCAGATTCATGGCTATCAGAGATCCTGAAGAGATAAAGATCTCGAGACGTATCGCGGCTGTATGGGCATTTCTTTCCATGGCTGTTGCCGTTCTCATCGGTTTCATCGGTTACAGTGTTTCTGTTGCAGGGAAGGTTCCATTCCTTGAGACAAGTTCGGAGTCAGAGACAATCATCATCCGTCTTTCGGATCTCATGAGCCAGAACGGAGTATTTTTCTCGATAATTGCAGGTATCATCATGGCGGGTATCCTTGCCGCTACCATGTCAACAGCGGACTCTCAGCTTCTTGCAGCGGCAAGCAGTATGTCAGAGGATATTCTGAGAGACTTCCTTCACATTAAGCTGGAGCAGAAAACGTCTATGCTTGTTGCACGTATTACCGTTGTAGCCATTGCGATCATCGGTGTGTTCCTCGCATGGGATCCTGACAGCAGCGTATTCAGAGTAGTGTCCTTTGCATGGGCAGGCTTCGGAGCGGCTTTCGGACCTGTTATGGTACTGGCTCTTTTCTGGAAGAGAAGTTCAAGAGGCGGAGCTACAGCCGGAATGTTCGCAGGCGGACTTATGGTATTTGTATGGAAGTATCTCGTTGCTCCTATGGGCGGTGTATTTGCCATCTATGAGCTGCTTCCTGCATTTGTAGTTGCCCTTCTTGTAAATGTAGTTGTATCGTTGCTTACATTCGCCCCTTCAAAAGAGGTTCAGAAAACCTTTGATGAGGTGGCTGAGCTTAGCAAAGGTAAGATCGGCTTTGCTGTACAGAATGAAGGCGGAGCTGCTTTAGCTAAGCCTGCAATTCAGGATTGATGCAGCTTTGATCGATCACAAATTAATGGGTGGAGCTTCAGCTTTCTAAAATGTAATACAGTGAATTAAAATGCCGTGGGATCCCGCGGCATTTTTTAGTGTCTCGAAAAAATAAAAGCATTCTGCTATAATGCTCTTGATTTCTTGATGGGAGTTCTATATGGCTTACGGAAAAAAAGAAAATGATAATGAATACTTAAAGCTGGGGGATGATCTGAAGAGCGGGACTTTCAGGCCGTACTATCTGATATACGGTGAAGAGGAATATCTCAAGCTTTCATATAAAAAGGCGTTCCGGAAGGCCTTCGGAGGAGAAGAGGGCATGGCATATACCTTCTTTGACGGAGCGCCGGATGTGGATGAACTTATAGATATTCTGAATACCATACCCTTCACCTTCGGGGATAATAACGGAAGGCTCGTTATAGTCGGGGACAGTCAGTGGTTCAAAAAGACACCTCCTGAGAAGCTTGTTAAATTCCTCGAGGATATTGACCATTACCCGGACACTGCCCACCTTATGTTCATTGAGAGTGATGTGGATAAGAGGGGAAAGCTGTATAAGGTCATACAGAAAAACGGTTTTGCCTGCGAGATGGGAATGCAGGATCACGGACAGCTCAGCAGATGGGCGGCCAGATATCTTTCCAATGCAGGCAAGAAGATAAGAAGCTCTACCATGGAGCTCGTGCTTTCAAAGGCTGGGGAAAGCATGGATAATATCGCCTCTGAGCTGGAAAAGCTTATCGCTTATACGGGCGAAAGAGACATTATCGAGGACGAGGATGTGGAGATCATCTGCTCACAAAATGTGGAAGACAGGGTCTTCGATATGATCACTGAAATGAGTCTCGGCAATACAGACAGAGCCATGAAGTATTATGCGGATCTTCTGACACTTCAGGAGGCGCCAATGAAGATACTAAGTCTCATGAGACGTAATTTCAACCAGCTTCTTCTCACGAAGGAGTCTGTCACAAAGGGAATGACAGGACAGGAGGCGGCAAAATATGTCGGGGTTACACCGTGGATCCTCGGAAAACTCCAGAATCAGGCTAAACATTATTCTCTTGAAGGCATCGAGAATTATATAGAGAGATGCCTGGATTATGATGAGGCTATAAAGAGCGGAAATCTCTCTGACCGTATGGCTGTAGAGCTGCTGCTCACTGTGTGAAATATACATTTCAATCCGGCTGAAACGGCTTGAATTAATGCTATTCTTACAATTTGGTTATAAAAAAGTAAGTTGACCGGAATTTGCATGTGTATTAAGGTCTAACTGTGGTTGCATAAAATTTATCAGATAGGAGTATAGATATACTGTTAAGACATGATCAGGATTTAGGCGGATCATGTGAATATAGGAGGAAATATTTATATGAGATTAGCAGAACTAAAAACGATGGCTGCAGCAGTGGTGCTTGCGGCAGTTGTTTCGTCTTCTGCTCTTGCAGCGGAGAATCAGGGGCCTACAGGCTCGGCATGGAATGACACTTCGCTTGTAAATGGCTATTCTTTGGAAGATACCACAGATGCTGAACTTGATGCAGAGATTCAGTCGGAACTTTACGCAGAAGAAATGCTGGAGGCTCACCTCAAGGAGCTTGCAAAGGCGAGACCGGGAGAGACACCGGTTGGTGCCAAGGTGACAGAGGAGTCGACCCATTATACAAAGGGTCAGTCTTTGGGAACATTCAAGCTGACAGGATATTATGGAGACGGAATTACTTATTCCGGAGCGCCTACAGTTGCGGATCATACCATTGCGGCAGACAGAACCGTACTTCCCATAGGAACAAAGGTATTTATAAATAACACTGTTTATACCGTGGAGGATATCGGAAGCGGTGTCAAAGGAAAGATGATAGACATATACTATGACACCTATGAAGAGGCGGCCGGAGTTACGGCTCTCGGATGGCGTTATGCAGAGGTTTATACTGCGGTCTACACCGGATAAAAAGAAACTGAAAATAGAATATTGGGATATCCGGCGAGGATGGGGTGCCATATAGCTGTGATATTCTGAGATCAAAGGAGCTGCGCCAGCGGCTCCTTTTTTTCATCATTATTTCACAATTCAGCAAGGCTAAATCTCTTGACAGAAAATAGTAAGGCGAGTATTATAACACTCAGATGTTAGCACTCCAATATTTTGAGTGCTAACAGATTAAAGTAAAGGAGGCGGACAGATGGAACTGGATCAACGCAAGGTCGTTATCCTAACTACGATAATTAAAAATTATCTTGAGACCGGAGAGCCGGTGGGCTCGCGAACCATTAGTAAGTATTCAGGATTAAATCTTAGTTCTGCCACCATTAGAAATGAGATGAGTGATCTTGAGGAGATGGGATACATCCTTCAGCCTCACACCTCGGCAGGACGCATTCCAAGCGATAAGGGCTACCGCTTTTACGTGGATCAACTGATGGAGACACATCAGCATGAGATCGATGACGTGAAGACGGAGATGTTTGAGAAGGTAGACAGACTTGAGACTACCCTGAAGACACTGGTTAAGAATCTTGCGCAGAATACGAACTATGCCGCAGTGGTCACCGGACCTTCCATCAGAACGAACAAGATCAAGTTCATTCAGACATCTCTTGTTGATTCAAAGAGACTTCTTCTTGTCATCATGATGCAGGGAAACATCGTAAAGACAGCCACAGTTCTTCTCGATGGTTCCGAGGAGCTTGATTTCAACAGGGTGCTGAGCATTAACATGCTGCTCAATGATGAGCTCAGCGGACTCTCCGTTGAGGACATTACAGAGGGGCGTCTCGCACAGCTTCTGGCGAGGACCAACCACAAGGAGACCATAAAGGCTATAGTTTCCAGCATTGTGGATGTGCTTGATATCAAGTTCGGAGATTCTCAGATCTATACTTCGGGAGCTACGAATATATTCAAATATCCGGAGCTTACTGAATCGGGCAATGCTTCAAAGCTCATAAGTGCCTTTGAAACGAAGGATGAGCTGGCGGCGCTTGTAAAAGGAGCTGAAGAGCAGGGCGAGGGCAAGAGACCTATTCAGGTATATATCGGTAATGAATCACCGCTTCAGAATATGACGGACTGTTCAGTGGTCACGGCAAGCTATGAGCTTGGAAACGGACTTAAGGGAACCATAGGTGTCATAGGTCCGAAACGAATGGATTATGAAAAGGTGCTTGAGATACTCAGTAAGCTTCAGAGCGAGATGGATCAGGCATTTCAATAGCAGAAGAGATGCTGTAAATACAGCTTATATATAGTAGGTCCTCAGGGACTTGAAACAGGAGGTTATCTTGAAAGACGAGGAATTGAAACAGTCTTCCGAAGAACAGGGTACAGAAGAGACCACTGCAGGTAAGACAGAGGAAGTAAATGAGCAGCCTGCAGAGGAAAAGGATGCAAACGGAGCTGAGGCTTCTGAGGAAACAGAGGAGGCCGATGCCGAAACTGTAAAGCTCAAGGAGAAGTACGAGGCTGAGATCGCTGACTGGAAGGACAAGTATACAAGGCTCTATGCGGAGTTCGATAACTTCCGTAAGCGTACAGAAAAGGAAAAGGTTCAGAATTTTGACTTCGGTGCAAGAGATGTTATCGAGAAGCTGCTTCCGGTAGTTGATAATTTCGAAAGAGCACTGGGAACTGTTGAAAAGGAGGATGAGGAGGATGCCTTCACCAAGGGCGTTCAGGGCATCTACAAGCAGATCCAGAAGATGTTCGAAGATCTCCAGGTAAAGGCCATAAAGGCCGAGGGAGAAAAATTCGACCCGAACCTTCATAATGCGGTTATGACCGATACTGAAAGTGGTGTGGAGGAAGATACCATCACTCAGGATCTTCAGAAGGGATATACCTACAAGGATCAGGTCGTAAGACACAGCATGGTCAAGGTAAAGAAATAGTTCATGACGAAACAGCAAAGGCTTTTTCG
Organism: Lachnospiraceae bacterium JC7; assembly: GCA_000513555.1. Lineage (GTDB taxonomy): Bacteria > Bacillota > Clostridia > Lachnospirales > Lachnospiraceae > Oribacterium. The sequence continues at coordinate 64,914 of ALYD01000012.1, read as the reverse complement.
ATGAAGTCCTCCTGAGACATGATAGTTTAAGCAGAGGACATGTAAATATAGATCACAGATTTGTTTTGAATAGAAAAGGAGAAAAATATGGGAAAGATAATCGGTATTGACTTAGGTACAACTAACAGCTGTGTAGCAGTTATGGAAGGTGGAAAGCCAACTGTTATCGCAAATGCTGAGGGTCTCAGAACCACACCTTCAATCGTAGCATTTACAAAGAACGGTGAGAGACTTGTTGGTGAGCCTGCAAAGCGTCAGGCTGTAACAAATGCAGACAGAACCATCTCTTCAATCAAGAGACATATGGGTTCAGACTATAAGGTAAGCATTGACGGTAAGGACTATACTCCTCAGGAGATCTCAGCTATGATCCTTCAGAAGCTTAAGGCTGATGCAGAGGCATACCTTGGCGAGAAGGTAACTGAGGCTGTTATCACAGTTCCTGCATACTTCAACGATGCACAGCGTCAGGCTACAAAGGATGCCGGAAAGATCGCAGGTCTTGATGTAAAGCGTATCATCAACGAGCCTACAGCGGCAGCTCTTGCTTACGGTCTTGATGAGGGTAACGAGCAGAAGGTTATGGTATATGACCTCGGCGGTGGTACATTCGACGTTTCCATCATCGATATCGGAGACGGTGTAATCGAAGTTCTTTCAACAAACGGTGATACACGTCTCGGTGGTGATGACTATGATAACCGTATCCAGAACTGGATGGTTGAGGAGTTCAAGAAGGCAGAGGGCGTGGATTTAAGCGCTGACAAGATGGCTCTTCAGAGACTTAAGGAAGCAGCAGAGAAGGCTAAGAAGGAGCTTTCAGCTTCCACAACAACAGATATCAACCTTCCGTTCATCACAGCTACAGCTGAGGGTCCTAAGCACCTTGATATGACTCTCACAAGAGCCAAGTTCGAGGAGCTCACATCAGACCTTACAGAGAGAACCGCAGTTCCTGTAACAAACGCGCTTCGTGATGCAGGTCTTACATCAGGCGAGCTTGACAAGGTTCTCCTTGTAGGTGGTTCAACACGTATGCCTGTTGCTCAGGAGAAGGTTAAGCAGCTTACAGGCAAGGAGCCAAACAAGTCTCTTAACCCTGATGAGTGCGTAGCTATCGGTGCAGCTATTCAGGGCGGTAAGCTTGCAGGTGATGCCGGTGCCGGCGATGTTCTTCTTCTTGATGTTACACCGCTTACACTTTCCATCGAGACTCTCGGCGGTGTTGCTACACCTCTTATCAAGAGAAACACAACTATCCCTACAAGAGCTTCACAGGTATTCTCAACTGCAGAAAACAACCAGACAGCTGTAGATATCCATGTAGTACAGGGTGAGCGTGAGTTCGCACGTGACAACAAGACTCTCGGCCAGTTCAGACTTGACGGTATCCTTCCTGCACAGAGAGGCGTACCTAAGATCGAGGTAACATTCGACATCGATGCAAACGGTATCGTTAATGTTTCTGCCAAGGATCAGGGAACAGGCAAGGAGCAGCACATCACCATCACTTCCGGTTCAAACATGAGCAAGGATGATATCGATAAGGCCGTTAAGGAGGCTGCTCAGTATGAGGCTGCCGATAAGGAGAAGAAGGAAGCTATCGAAACAAGAAACGGTGCTGATTCTATCGTATTCCAGACAAAGAAGGCACTTGAGGATGTAGGCGACAAGATCTCAGGTTCTGATAAGGCACAGGTTGAGGCTGATCTTAAGGCACTTGAGGATGTTCTTGCATCAAATCCTCTTGAGTCCATCACAAAGGACGGCGCAGAGAAGATCAAGGCAGCTCAGGAGACACTTATGAAGTCTTCACAGGCTCTCTTCTCAAAGGTTTATGAGCAGGCTCAGGCAGCTCAGGGTGCAGCTCCACAGGGTGATGCATCACAGGGAGCACAGCAGAATGCAAATCCTTCCGATGACAATGTAGTTGACGGTGATTTCAAGGAAGTTTAATTAAGACTTTACACAATTTAAAGTGTAGGGTATCATTCATAAAGCCTCCGGCGCAGTGCGCCGGGGGCAATATGTCGATTAGAAGTGACCTTTCAGGTTAATTAGGAGATAAAGATGGCAGAACAGAAGCGAGACTATTATGAGGTTCTCGGCGTAGATAAAAATGCTGATGACGCAACCATTAAACGAGCTTTCCGTAAGCTTGCCAAAAAGTATCATCCGGATGCCAACCCGGGAGATAATGCTGCGGCAGAGAAGTTCCGTGAGGCAAATGAAGCTTATGCGGTACTTTCCGATGAGCAGAAGCGTAAGGCTTACGATACTTACGGACATGCCGCGTTCGATCCGAACTCGGCGGCAGGTCAGAGCAGCGGTTTCGGCGGCTTCGATTTCGGAGGTATGGATTTCTCCGATATTTTCGGAGATATCTTCGGCTTCGGCGGCGGAAGAGGAGGATTCTCTTCCTATGGCGGTGCAGCAAATCAGGCGACTCGCGGACAGTCTATCCGTACAGGCGTGCGCATAACATTTGACGAGGCTATCAAAGGCTGCAAGAAGACTGTTAAGATCCGTTATAAGGACGAGTGTTCAAAGTGTAATGGTACAGGTGCAAAGCCCGGAACACAGCCTGAGACATGTTCAAGATGCGGAGGCCGGGGTCAGGTGGTTATGCAGCGCCAGAGCATGTTCGGAACTATTCAGCAGGTGACCACATGCCCTGACTGTCATGGAAGCGGAAAGATCGTAAAGGAGAAGTGTCCTGATTGTCGCGGTGAGGGTTATATCTCAACCCAGAAGAACATTGAGATAACAATTCCTGCGGGTATCGATGACGGACAGACACTTCGTCGTTCAGGCGGAGGAGATCCGGGAACAAACGGAGGCCCGAGAGGAGATCTGCTTGTTGATATAGCTGTATCACAGCATCCTTTCTTCAAGCGTCAGGGAACCAATATATATTCAACAGAGGAGATAAGCTTTGCGACAGCTGCTCTCGGCGGTAAGAAGGTCATCCGTACAGTAGACGGAAATGTCGAGCTTGCCATCAAGCCGGGCACACAGTCTGATACAAAGACAAGACTTAGAGGCAAGGGTGTTCCTAGCCTTAACAATCCAAATGTTCGCGGTGACCATTATGTTACTATCGTGGTCAATATTCCTACTTCACTCAATAAGCAGCAGAAGGAAGCCCTCAAGGCTTATGCCGAGGCCTGCGGAGAGACCGTGGAGATCTGAGACTGTCCTTAGACACTCGCGTTATATATGATGTATTGCGTCGGAGAAGAATCTCCGGCGCTTTTTTATGTGAAAAATATTTGTTGACTTATGCAGTGGTAAAGTGAGAAACTAAACCGATTGATTTTTTGATTAAAATAGAAACATTTTTGGAGTTTTTTATGGAATTGAAGCCGATACTGTGGATGATCATCCCCTGTTATAATGAGCAGAATGTTCTTCCCGTGACCTGTGAGATGTTTTTGGGAAAAATAAATGATCTCGCGGCAAAAGGTGTGATCAGTGATGACAGCAGGATACTGTTTGTAAATGACGGAAGCAGTGATGATACCTGGAGCATAATAAGAGAACTTACTCTTAGGGATACGCATTTTAAGGGACTGTCCCTGAGCAGAAATTACGGACATCAGAATGCGCTATTTGCAGGTCTCATGGAAGCAAAGGACAGCTGTGATATAACCATTTCCCTTGATTGTGACGGACAGGACGACATCGATGCCATTGACCGGATGATCAGCTCATATAAAGAAGGATATGAGGTAGTATATGGAGTCAGAAGTAAGAGGGATAAAGACGGTTTTATCAAGAGAACAACAGCAGAAGCATTCTATCGTCTGATGAAAATACTGGGAGCGGAAATAGTATTTAACCACGCGGATTACAGGCTTATCTCCAGCCGTGCACTGGATGAGTTCTCGAAATTTGGAGAAGTGAATCTGTTTCTAAGAGGACTGGTTCCTATGGTCGGGTTTCGCAGTACTACAGTACTTTATGAACGAAAAGCACGAATTGCAGGAGAGAGTCATTATCCCTTAAGAAAGATGCTGAGTCTGGCTTTTGACGGGATAACAAGTCTGTCGGTCAGGCCTATACGACTGGTGTCGGTATTGGGATTTATTATTTCGTTTATAAGTTTCCTTGGGGTCGTGTGGGCCATTATTCAGGCATTCAGAGGACAGACTGTCAGCGGATGGGCCAGTATGACCTGTATCATATGCTTTGTGTCAGGGTGCCAGATGCTGTGCCTTGGAATCATAGGCGAGTATGTGGGGAAGATTTATCTTGAGACAAAGAAGCGCCCCAGATTTATCGTAGACGAGCGTCTGATTTGATGTGATGAACGCATAGGCGATCATTTAATAGATTTTAAAGATTATTTCGAAAGGAATAAGGGGAGTCGGAAAGTCTTGATCAAAGACGTTTAAGACGAAATAAAGAGAAGAAAAAAGAGCATTCCAAATGGTATGTACATTTTGCTGTATAAAGGTGAAAGAATGGTATATACTCAGGCGGGTGCTCTTTTTTGGGTAAAAACGGGGAAAGTATGAAACAGAAAAAGATAGTAAAAATAGAATATATATGGATGCTGCTTATCGGTCTTTCGGCGATTCTGCTGAGATACATGTTCAGAGAGCTTATCAGTAACGATATGAAGGCCTGCCTGGTGCCGTGGTATGAGGAACTGCCAAGACTTAGCTTTCGCAGGGCTCTGGTGACGCAGGTAGGAAATTATTATCCGCTTTATCAGCTGATGATATATGGACTCACGCGTTTTCCGGGAGATTCTGTATTCAAGTACAAGTTATTATCCTGTCTTTTTGACTTTGTACTGGCGCTTGGAGTCTATTTCTTCGTGAAAAAATATACTGACTCAGGGAAGGCTGTCACAGGATATGCCGTAACGCTGTTTCTGCCTACGGTCTGGCTTAATTCGGCAGCATGGGGACAATGTGACAGTATATATGTTTCTTTGATCGTTATAGCTTTGTATCTGCTGTTTAACGAAAAGACGACAGGATCTGTCATACTGCTTGGCCTGGCTATGGCTTTCGGATCACAGACAGTATTTGTATTGCCCTTCTTTTTGTTTGTTTACATATATGGGTTTATAAAGAAAAAAACCAGGCTTCAGTTGCTTCATTTCGTAACGATACCTGTGACTATGATATGGGCCTCATGTCCGAATATCCTTGCGGGAAGACCTATTACCGATCTGATCGCTGTTTATTTCAGCCGGACGGGAAAATACGGAGTGATATCCGGGAATTATCCCGGTGTCTGGAAACTGATGAGATTATCCTATGATTCGGATAAATGGTGGTGTATAGGTTTTACGCTTCTGATACTGTGCGGTCTCATGATATGGTTCTACAGGAATAATGTTGACATCTTTGGGAGACATTTCCTGTGGTGCGCATTTCTGCTTTCATATACCTGTGTGCTGTTCCTGCCGGGAATGAATGAAAGATATGGATATATATATGAAATCCTTGCTGTTTTGCTCGCATTATGTACAGGAGCAGGATGGTATGCGGTGATGATTACTCAGCTTATCTCCATGAAGACATATTTTTATTTCCTTTATCATACGCCTCTGAATATGGAGCTTTTGAGCATTATAAATGTATCTTTATATGTCTTCATGATTTATGCCTTTTATAGGGAAGTCTCAGGAAAACCGATGAGGTCCACATTGTTTGCGCGTGAAAAAGGCATTGATCCATTTCATGAGGAAAAGTTACCGGAAACTGATATGGAAGGCGTCAGACCTAATGGGGATAAAAGGGGCATAAAGGCAGCAGGGATCTCATCATATGATAAAAAAGCGATGCTGATCCTGACCGTTATCTTTCTTGTGTACGGTTCCATGCATCTCGGACAAATGAAAGCACCGGAAACAGCTGTAGAAGTGGGCGTTGAAACGGAAGAGGGGCATGAGGTATATGTACCATTTGACTCTGAAAAGCATGTAAAAACAGTCTGTATCTACCCTCTTTTGTCAAAGGACATTAAATTTGATCTTTTCTATGCCGATGATGGTGAATGGAAGAAGATCGAGGGTGAGGCCGACCATAAAGGAGCATTCACATGGAAACAAATGGATGCGGATGTAAAGACTCATCAGCTTTGTGTAATATTTAAAGATCCTGAAGCTCAAATAGCCGAGATAGTATGCCTCGACTCTGAGGGAAGGCAAATTCCCGTATCCGGAGAAGCGAAGCCGGCAGAACTGTTTGATGAACAGGATTGTCTCAGGAATCTGCCGACTGCCTTTGAGTCAATGATATTTGATGAGATCTATCATGGCAGGACTGCCTATGAATTTTTGCACGGCCTGAAGATATATGAAAATACACATCCGCCCCTTGGGAAAACCATTATTTCCATAGGTGTAAGACTTTTTGGCATGAATCCCTTCGGATACAGGATCATGAGCCTTTTATTCGGTGCGATATGCATTCCTGTTGTGTATCTATTCGGATCAAGGATAACAGGAAAAACAGCCTACGGCATGCTGGCAGCAGTTCTTCAAATGACGGAATTTATGCACTATACTTTGTCGCGAATCGCAACCATAGATATTTTCGTGGCGTTCTTTGTACTCGTGATGTTTTATGGTGTTACTGCATTTGTTCAGGAGGAGAAGGAAAAATATCTCATATTGTCGGGAGCGGCTTTTTCGCTGGGAGCTGCCACAAAATGGACTGCTATTTATGCTGCTTCGGGAGTTGCGGTGATACTTTTTGTATGGCTGCTCCGCAAGTGGAGGCCGGCACAGACAGAAACATCGGATAACCGGACGAAGAACAGAACGGAAAAAGAGAGAAAACAGGGCGGAGGCAGAATAGGCGGATATAAAGGGATAGTACGGATTGTACTTATCTGTATAGGCGTATATATTATTCTTCCGTCTATAGTATATGTGCTTTCGTATATTCCTTTTCTTAAAGCATATCCGGAAAAGAATATCCTTCAGCATGCCATATCCAACAGTATACATATGCTGAGTTACCATAGGGGAGTGAACGCACCGCATCCTTACGAATCCTCATGGTATACATGGTTATTTGACTGGATACCTTTGGTCGATTCAAGAGTTTACATTGGAGAATATAAAGGGGTCATAGCGACTTTTGTTAATCCTTTTATCTGCTATACAGGACTTGCGGCGGTAGCCCATCATGTTTATTTAAGCTACAGAAGGGATAAGATAGCTGCAATACTTCTCGTATTTTACATTTGCATGCTTCTTCCGTGGATGTTCATTTCGAGAACAGTATTTATATATCAGTATTTTATTTGCACGAAGGTCCTTATATTTATGATCTGTTACAGCATATATAAGCTGAGGTTTATAAATGAAGAAAAGGTTCTTTGTGCGGTGGCGGGAATATCAGGCTTTTTGTTTATTGCCTACCTGCCTGTTCTTTCCGGAGTACTGGTGAAGACCGCATATATTAATGAGATACTGAAGGTCCTGCCTAAATGGTGGTTCTGAACTTATGACGTAAGTGACGCACCGGATGTAAAAAGTGCAGTTGTTTGATTTCACTCAAACAACTGCACTTTTGTTTTGGAAGGAAATGACAGGATGAAAAGTATCGTGTTAATAAAGCTTTGTGTAAAAATAATAATAAAATGCACAATTCTGACATGAATTTAGATAAAACTTGACGGGGGGGGGTTACATGATACAACAGTTATGTAACTTTAGCCGAATTTGTTTCACAAACTTAGGGGCTGATATGAAAGATGCACCGATACTTTGGATTGTTATTCCTTGCTACAACGAGGAGGATGTGCTTCCTGTGGCAGGCGATATGTTTTTGAAAAAGATCATATCCTTGGAAGATAACAAACTGATAAGTGAAGAAAGCAAAATACTGTTTGTGAATGACGGAAGCAGTGACACAACCTGGGATTTAATCAAAGATTTATCCGGTAAGGACAGGCATTTCAAAGGAATCAGTCTAAGCCGGAATTTCGGACATCAGAGAGCCCTTCTTGCAGGGCTGATGGAAGCAATGAATCGAAGTGACATCACCATATCCATCGACTGTGACGGACAGGATGATGTAGATGCCATGGATGAAATGATCAGAAGATTTGCGGAAGGCTATGACATCGTGTACGGCGTGAGGAAAAAAAGAGATACAGATAGTTTCTTTAAAAGGTTTACAGCGGAAAGCTTTTACAGATTCATGAATGGTATGGGCACTGAGGTTGTATTTAACCATGCGGACTACAGGCTTATATCAAAGAGAGCTCTTGAAGCATTTTCTGATTTTAAAGAGGTGAATCTGTTCCTTCGTGGACTTATTCCCCTGGTTGGATTTAAAAGTGCAACTGTCTTTTATGACAGGAAGGAACGTATGGCCGGGGTTAGTCATTATCCGCTGAAAAAAATGTGCGGGCTTGCCTTTGACGGAATCACCAGTCTGTCAGTTAAGCCAATACGATATGTGACTATTTTTGGCTTTCTTATCGCTTTCATCAGCTTCATAGGTGTTATGTGGGCGGTGATACAGGCTCTGAGAGGAGAGACGGTATCAGGATGGGCGAGTATGACAAGTATCATCTGTTTCGTTTCAGGCTGTCAGATGTTTAGTCTGGGTCTGATCGGTGAGTACGTCGGGAAGATATATATGGAGTCAAAGAAGAGACCCAGGTATATCATTTCGGAACGTATCGAATGAGGAACTTGGTCATAGATTACATGTAATAAAGAGTATAGAGCGAGGAGGAAGAATGAAAAATAAATTAGCTTTGAAGCTGGCAGTTCTGGGAGTAAGTGCAACGGTACTGGGTGCCCCTATGGCAAATGCAATTATTGCGGCACCGCATTATGCAACCGCGACGGATGTGGAGGCACTACGAGGGATTTTTAACGCGGAGGTTTATGCTCGGGAGAATCCGGATGTGGTAGCTTTGGTTGGTACGGATCCGACTGCGCTGTTTGAGAATTTCTGCAACTATGGAATCTATCAGGGCAGATGCTGCAGTGACATGCTGGATGTTGCGGCTTATCGCTCAGCATATCCTCAACTTCAGTCTTTGCTTGGCGATGATATAGTTAGTTACTATACACATTTTGCTGTTTATGGTTTGGCTGAGGGATGGACGATCTCTACATATGCTGCCTGTGCACAGGCAGGGATACCTGTGACTGATTTTGCAGGAAATGAAGTGAAGTATGATCCTTCAAATCCTCATAACAGAGATACTTCACTTTCACAGCCTGCAGAGAACAGTAATGTAGGAAATTCTACGAAGGGAAGCAGCGGAGGATCATCATCTTCCGACAGCGATTCGGATAGCGGCAGTGATTATACACCGCCAAGTGTTGCTCCAAGTGCAGAGCCAAGTGAAGAACCGAGTGAAAAACCTGTAGAGAGTGAAGAACCGAGTGAAAAGCCTGTAGAAAGTGAAGAGCCGTCATCAACCGAAGGGCCGTCAACAACCGAAGGGCCGTCAACAACCGAAGGGCCGTCAACAACCGAAGGGCCGTCAACAACTGAAGGGCCGTCAACAACTGAAGGGCCGTCAACAACTGAAGGGCCGTCAACAACTGAAGGGCCGTCAACAACTGAAGGGCCGTCAACAACCGAAGGACCGTCAACAACTGAAGGGCCGTCATCAAGCGAAGAGCCGTCATCAAGCGAAGAGCCGTCATCAAGCGAAGAGCCGTCATCAAGCGAAGAGCCGTCATCAAGCGAAGAACCGTCATCAAGCGAAGAACCAACTGAGATACCGGAACCATAGATCCAATCTTAGTTACGTCAGTACCAAGCTTAAACACCGGTGGTACAAAGTCAAAATTCGATAACTACGCATAGATGTTGATTATATCTATACAGTTTGTTGCTTTAATATAGCCGGTTACTGATTATAAAATCATCTCATGAAAAAGACATTTCCTGAGAAATAAAAAAGCATCCATCCGGGTGCTTTTTTTATGGAGAAGAACGAGTATGAAATTTAAAAGAATTATAAATCCGGATATGGTCATACTTATTGCTGTCAGCCTGGCAGCTTTATTTCTGAGGTTTATATTCAGAGATTTTATCAGCAGGGATATGAAGTTTTGCTTACTTCCCTGGTATGAAAAAATCGCAGGAATGAGTGCCAGGGAAGCATTGACTACCCAGGTAGGAGACTATAATTTTCTTTATCAGTTACTGATATACGATCTTAAACTGCTGCCCGGAGAAGCTATCTATAAATACAAAGCTCTATCGGTTTTATTTGATTATATTCTTGCTTTCGGGGTATATCATCTGGTAAAGGACATTGCCGGCAAAAAGCAAGCACTTATAGGGTATATAATCACTCTTTTATTACCTACGGTGTGGCTTAATTCCGCAGTATGGGGGCAGTGCGACAGTATGTACGTTTCTGCGATACTATGGTCTCTTTACTTTTTTAGACGAGAGGAACTGATAAGTTCCTTTGCGCTCCTTGGACTGGCGCTTGCCTTTAAGCTTCAGACGGTATTTGTGTTTCCGTTCTATGTCTATGTATATCTGGAAGGGGTGGCAAGGAAAACAGGAAAGCTAAGACTATATCACTTCGGGATAAGTATAGTTACTATGCTTCTGACTGCAATTCCCAATGTCATAATGGGGAGATCCATAAGTGACTTTTTTTCGGTATATCTAAAACAGACAGAAACATATAAAGAGATGACCATGAATTATCCGAGCATATGGAATCTCCTTAGACTGTCCTATGAAACAGATAAATTTTGGTGTATAGGCTTTGCAGCAGTGCTTCTATGTGTATTCATGTATGTGTTTTATAAAAAGAGAGTTGATACAAAGAGGTATTGCATCTGGTGTGCCTTTACTCTGGCATATACCTGTGTCTTGTTCCTTCCTTCCATGCATGAAAGGTATGGCTTTTTGTATGAAATACTTGCAGTAGTGCTTGCTTTTTCATCAGGCATTGGCTGGGTTATTCTTTTGGGACTTCAGCTTATCTCCATGAAGACGTATTTTTACTACCTTTATAATATGCAGCTTAACATGGAATTTTTAAGCTTCCTGAACATATGTCTGTATATTTTTTCTCTTTATGCTTTTTACAGAGAGCTTTCCGGAAAAGGTTTGAGAACCCTGAGTCTGTCTCAGGTAAAGGATATAAACACATGGGGAGTTTCGGAATCATGGAACAGGGGTAAAGCATTGACAATCAAAAGGATAGATATAAAAATCATACTTCTACTGACTGCTGTTTTTGCGATAGCCGGTTCCATGCATCTCGGAACCATGAAAGCACCGGAAACTTCCTGCATCATAGGAAAAGGAACGGAGTATGGAAAAGAAATATATGTGTCACTGGACAAAAGTCAGGATGTACATACATTATGCATTTATCCTATGATGTCAAAGGATATCGCGTTCGATCTCTACTGTGCAGAGGACGGCAAGTGGAAAAAGGTAGAAGAGGAAACAAAGCTCGGAGGGATGTTTACCTGGAAGGAGATAAAGGTTGATAAAAAGACTCATGAGCTTTGCCTCATTTTCCAGGGGGAAGCTGCAGAGATAGGTGAGATAGTGTGTATGGATAAAAATGGTAAGCAGATACCTTTAAAAAAGGGTAATGTTCCTGCAGCCGTCTTTGATGAACAGGATACTCTGCAGGTGGCTCCGACAGGCTTTGACTCCATGATTTTTGATGAAGTTTATCACGGAAGAACCGGCTATGAATTTCTGCATGGTTTAAAAATCTATGAAAATACGCATCCGCCTCTTGGGAAGATAATAATATCACTGGGGATAGCTGTATTTGGGATGAATCCCTTTGGCTACCGTATCATGGGATTTTTGTTCGGTGTGATGTGCATACCGGTGATGTACCTTTTAGCGCTGAGAATCACAGGGAAAACATGCTTCGCCACCCTTGCCGGAGTACTGCAGATAACGGAGTTTATGCATTATACTCTGTCGAGGATAGCTACCATAGACATATTTGTGGCTTTTTTCGTGTTATGTATTTTTTATGGAATGGTGGCTTTTCTGCAGGAGGAAAAGTACAGATATCTCCTTTTTTCGGGCCTGGCGTTTGCTTTTGGGGCTGCCACCAAATGGACAGCACTGTATGCGGCCCCCGGGATAGGACTCATACTGCTTTTTTGGATGATTGGAAAGCTTCTGGAGAAAAGGAGCGGTAAGGGTTTCAAGGCTTATGAGCTATCTGTAAAACCTCAGGGTGAAGATGGCATGATTTATGATGAGGAGAAACCTGATAATGGTGTGGATAAGCTGCGTCCTTCGGGGAACGACTATGCATGGGTGTGGAGATTCATCCTCATGGGAGTGGTTTCCTTTGCGCTACTGCCCTGTATAGTATATGTACTTTCCTATATACCATTCGCCAGAGTATATCCGGAAAAGAATATCCTGCAGCATGCGGTGGAGAACAGCGTACATATACTGTATTATCATAATCAGGCCCATGCCTCCCACCCTTATGCATCTGACTGGTACACATGGCTATTTGATCTGGTGGCACTGATTGATTTCAGAACATATCTGGGTGAATATAAGAGCGTTATAGCCACCTTTGCGAACCCGGTAATTTGCTGGTTGGGTCTGTTATCGGTTCTTCATCATGTATATCTGTCTTTCAAAAAAGATGTGATTGCGGCGGTGCTTCTTGTATTTTACCTTTGTATGCTTTTGCCATGGGTTTTCATAACAAGAACGGTATTTATATATCAGTATTTTATCTGTACGAAGGTGCTCATATTGATGATCTGTTACAGCGTATACCGACTGAGACTTCAGGAGGAAAAGAAAGCTGTAAAAATGATAGCCGGCTGCTCAGCTTTTTTGTTTATGATGTATTTTCCTGTTTTATCAGGAGTAATGGTGAAGGCATCATACATCAATGAGATTCTGAAAATCCTGCCGGGATGGAAGTTCTAAAGAGAAAACAGCATGACTTGAGGATACAGCTTAGCCAGCTCACATTTAAAAGAAACCGCGGATTTGTAATGGGATTCCGCGGTTTTTTATATATGAATTAAAGGTTTTACTTTTTACTTCTACTTGTTATAATAGCGTGACGACAGAGGCGAAAAAATCAGAAACGCTTCCGTATAGGATTTAAGTTTTTGAAACATGATGAAGGCAGGTATTTATGCATCATTTTTTTGTAGACAGATCGGATATAGATACAGACAAACGCATCGTGCGTCTGACAAGTGATAACTACAATCATCTGAAAAATGTTCTTCGTGTAAGGATAGGAGAAAAGATACTGATTTCTGACGGAGAGGGCACTGATTACGAGTGCGATGTTGTGGAGATACATGATGAAGAGTGGATAAAGGAAACTTTGGAAGATGGGAAAAGAGCGGCTAATACTGCTGCCGGAGCTTTAAGCGGTGAACCGGAGGTGATACTTCACATCAACTTTGTGGAGGAAATCCATGAGCTTCCTGCAGAGATTTATCTGTTTCAGGGTTTGCCCAAACAGGATAAGATGGAGCTCATCGTTCAGAAGGCGGTGGAACTTGGCGCGCATGCGGTTGTGCCTCTTGATTCAAAAAATACAGTCATAAAGCTTGATGAGAAACGCGCTCAGAAAAAAACTGAACGCTGGCAGGCTATAGCAGAGGCTGCGGCGAAGCAGTCGAAGCGTTCCATCATCCCGGAGGTTTTTCCGGTTATGAAGTGGAAAGATGCAATGGAATATGTAAAGGACTTTGATCTTAAGCTTATACCCTATGAGAATGCAAAAAACATAAAGCACACCATGAATCAGCTTGAAAAGCTGCCGAAACATGGAAAAATCGCAGTATTCATAGGCCCTGAGGGAGGATTTTCCGATCAGGAGATCGAAGATGCCCTGCAGCATGGAATCGAGCCTGTTACTTTGGGAAAGCGGATACTCAGAACAGAAACAGCGGCCATAACGAGCCTTAGTGTTCTGATGCTCATGCTGGAAGCAAAGGAAGCGGATAATTAAGCGGATTTGGTGAAGAGGAACTAATGAGAGAGATATATTTTGATAATTCAGCTACCACGAGGGTATATCCTGAGGTTGTGGAGTTAATGAAGAAAACAATGGAGGAGGATTACGGCAATCCTTCATCCAAACATATAAAGGGTTTTGATGCAGAGAAAATTTTCCGTAATGCCCGTCAGCAGGTGGCTGACACCCTTAAGGTGAAACCAAAAGAGATAATCTTTACCTCCGGCGGAACAGAGTCCAACAACACTGTTATCTTCGGAACGGCCTTTGCGAAGCGCAAGCAGGGAAAACATATCATTTCCTCACAGGTGGAGCATGCGGCCATCTATAAGCCTCTTGATGTGCTTGCCGAGCTTGGCTACGAGATAACATATCTTCCTGTAGATTCAAAGGGTCATATAAATCTTGATGATCTCAGATCAGCCATCCGTCCGGACACCATCCTTGTGTCTATCATGCATGTGAACAACGAGATCGGTGCCATAGAGCCTGTTGAGGAGATCGGAAGGATAGTGAAGGAGTGCAATCCGAACACCTGGTTCCATACAGATGCCATTCAGTCCTACGGAAAACTGACTATCCGTCCGAAGAAGCAGAATATCGACATGCTTTCAGTTTCCGGACATAAGATCCACGGACCTAAGGGTGTAGGATTCCTTTATGTTGATGAGAAGATCAAGCTCCGTCCTATGATCTACGGAGGGGGACAGCAGGAGGATATGCGTTCGGGAACTCACAATGTTCCGGGAATTGCAGGCATGGGACTGGCTGCAGAGCTTGCCTACAGGGATCATGATGAAAAGATAAAGAGAATACAGGAAATAAAGGATTACTTTATTTCGGAAGTATCAAAGATAGATGGTGTGACAGTGAACTCAGAGCTGGGAGAGGCGTCAGCTCCCAATATAGTTTCAGTTTCCTTTGAGAAGGTTCGTGCTGAGGTTCTCCTCCATGCCCTCGAAGAGAAGGGGATCTATGTAAGTTCAGGCTCTGCCTGCTCGTCAAACCATCCGGGAATTTCGGGAACCCTCAAGGCTATAGGAGTCAAGCAGGAACTTCTTGATTCCACCATCAGATTTTCCTTCGGTATGTTCAATGAGAAGGAAGAGGTAGATCTCTGCATGGATGCGCTTAAGGAACTGATTCCTGTGCTTAGAAGATTTACCAGATTCTGATGTTATATTAAATGGATAAGATGACGGCTATATTAAGGGACTGAGTTCGGGAGACCCCGGGAAAGTTCGATAAGATGTATTTATATCTGTAGTGGCCGGATTAAAACGGATATATGGAAAGGTGATTGGTGATTTATGGTCTGGAGAAAATTCACTATACATACAACAACTGAGGCGGAGGATATTCTTAGTGCAAATCTTGCTGATCTCGGTCTGGACGGAGTTCAGATAGAGGATAAGATTCCGCTTTCCGAGGAGGATACCAAGGGAATGTTCATAGACATTCTTCCTGATATGGGACCTGATGACGGTCTTGCGGATGTCAGCTTCTATGTTGAAGTCCTTGATCCCGAAGCAAAGCAGGATCGTATGGAGAAGGCGAAAAAGTATCTTGAGGATCCTTCTGTTGATGCAAGCTATATGCCTAATACTTCCAATGTCTACACTCCCGCAGAGCTTAAAAAGCTTCTTGAAGATGTGGAGGAGATGATCTCTGACATGAGAAACTACTGCAATGTGGGTTCTGGAAGCATTGAGACCTCAGAGACAGAGGATAAGGACTGGATAAACAACTGGAAGACCTTCTTCCATCCTTTTACAGTGGGAGACATTCTTATAAAACCCACATGGGAGGAGGTTCCGGAAGAGCATAAGGATAAGCTCCTCATAGAGATAGATCCGGGAACCGCTTTCGGAACAGGCATGCATGAAACCACACAGCTCTGCATCCGCCAGATTCAGAAGTACATGAAGAAGGGTTCGGAGGTGGCTGATATCGGAACCGGCTCAGGAATCCTCGGAATCACAGCTCTTAAGCTCGGTGCCGGTCATATCTACGGAACCGACCTTGATGAAGAGGCTGTTCCGGCAGTACATGATAATCTGAAGGCTAACGGGCTTTCTGAGGAAAGCTTTGATATGGTTGTGGGCAATGTTATCGGCGATGAGGCAGTGAAGGCGAAGATGGGCCTCGGAAAGTACGATATCGTAGTTGCTAACATCCTTGCGCCTGTTATCGTGCTTCTCACAGGAGAGGTAGGACCACTGCTTCATAAGGATGGGCTTTTTATCACTTCAGGTATACTTAACGAGCGTGAGCAGGAAGTGCTTGAGGCATTCAAGGCTCATGAGGATACCTGGGAAGTTCTGGAAGTGAACCATCAGGGCGAGTGGGTCAATGTGACAGCCCGCAGGAAGTAATAAACTTGATACCAACTGTTCGGTTTCAGCTTATATAGTACAGAAAATGCAAGGGCGTCCGCCCTTGCATTTTCTGTATCAATTAATATTAATTTACTGCTCAGTGCTTTCTTCCGTCACACCAGATGAGCTCGGCTTCATTTACGGCCTTCTCAACCAGTGGAAGCATCTCGTCATATACGATCTCCTCTGATTTTCTGATCTTCTCGGGAAGAGGCTTTGTTACAGGATGCTTTGCAACGAAGATGGTGCAGCAGTCCTCAAAAGGCTCGATGGAAGTCTCATAGGTTCCGATCTTCTGTGATACCTCGACGATCTGCTGCTTGTCGAAAGCGATCACAGGACGGTATACAGGGAGGTTGCAGACCTCGTTGGTACAAACAAGAGACTGCATGGTCTGGCTTGCTACCTGACCGATGGACTCGCCTGTGATAAGTGCGATACATCCGCGCTTTTCAGCGATGGCCTCGGCGATGCGCATCATATAACGACGCATGATGATGGTGAGCTCCTCATGAGGGCACTTCTCATAGATCTTCAGCTGAATGTCAGTAAAGTTTACAACGTGAAGAGCTATGGCACCTGAGTAGAGGGCGACTTCATTGGCAAGATCAACGACCTTCTGCTTTGCACGCTCTGAAGTGTATGGAGGAGCGTGGAAGTATGTGGCCTCGATGATAGCGCCTCTGCGGGCGATCATGTAACCTGCAACAGGGCTGTCGATACCGCCGGAAAGAAGAAGCATGGCCTTCCCGTTGGTTCCGAGAGGCATACCGCCTACACCCGGAATTATTTCTGAATAGATATTGATGAACTGACGGATCTCGACGTGGACAGTCACTTCAGGCTTGTGAACATCAACGGAAGTGTTCGGGAACTTCTCGAGGATGTCATGTCCGAGCTCTGCATCGACCTCGTTTGACTGCATCGGGAACTCCTTGTCCGCGCGTCTTGTGGTCACCTTGAAGGTGAGCTTGCGGTCACCGTAAACTGAAGAGAAATACTCGAGAACCTTTGCGGAAAGCTCACTGTATTCGTGAGTTGACTCCATCTGAATCATAGGACAGATGGAAACTATTCCGAAAACATGCTGAAGAGCATCGATGGTCTCATCATAGTCGTAGGTTTCTGATTTTACAGTTACATAGATACGTCCGCGCTCGCGATATACTTTGAAATCGCCGTCTGCGCGCTCAAGTTTTTTGCGGATATCATGGACAAGGGCATCCTCGAACACATAACGGTTCTTTCCCTTTGTACCGATCTCTGCATACTTGATAAGAAAGCTTTGGTATTGCATAGAACTCCTTTTTGTGGCTTATCGCGTAAAAAATGAGTGCGCAAGAACACGCACTCATTTGACACTTGTTAATTCATCGTTACAATGCTACGATATGGATTACTCTGAAATGATGTAAGGTGTCAGAGCTGAAAGGATCTCATCCATACGATTTGCATCAGCGTGGATGTTGAGATCGATAGGCTTTGAAAGATCCAGTGAGAAGATACCCATAATGGACTTTGCATCGATTACATAACGACCTGAAACAAGGTCGAAATCAACGTCCGGGAACTTTACAAGCTCATTAACGAATGATTTTACTTTATCGATAGAATTAAGTGAGATACGAACGGTTTTCACGATGAAATCCTCCTTAAAATATAATATTTATTTATTAAATAAGTAAATACACACTTACTGTACAATAATTCTAGCAACAAGGAACTTCAAAAGTCAATAGAATGTCAAAGGTTTCCCGAGGAAAACGAACTTAAATTGGAAGGAATTTTCCTTATTTTCGGTGGGATATTAAAAAGGAACAGATGGATTTAAAAAATAAGAGAGCGGCCATGCACAACCTGGGCTGCAAGGTCAATTCATATGAAGCAGAGGCCATGGCGGCTGAACTGAGAGAAGCGGGAGCGGAAATAGTTTCATGGGATACAGATGAGGCAGATATCTATATCATCAATACCTGCTCGGTAACAAATATCGCTGACAGAAAGTCAAGGCAGATGATACATAAGGCTCGCGCCATGAACCCGGAGGCTGTGGTCATTGCGGCAGGCTGCTATGTTCAGGCCAGAGCAGAGGAGCTGAAGGAAGATAATGCTGTCGATATCCTCATCGGAAACAATGAGAAGAGCAGACTTATACAGGTACTGAAAGAGTACTATGCAGAGCATAAGACTAAAGAGGTCTCTGAGGTGGCTGAGGGTGTCCCTGCCGAAGGGGGAAATGATAATGAGGGCACTGAAGACTTCGCGGAGACATTTGCAGAAAAACAGGTGAAGCTTCCAAAGGCCAGATGGATGGGAAATGCTGTTGATGTAGAAGGACGAAATTTCAAGAGCAGGATCTCCAGCCATGTAAATGACATATCCACGGAGAGACGTTACGAGGAATTGAGAGCCGGAGAGATAGAGGATGAGGGCAGGGTGTTTATCAAGGTGCAGGACGGCTGCAACCAATTCTGCTCTTACTGTATCATCCCTCTGGTGCGTGGACGGATAAGATCGAGATCTGTGGAGAGTACCGTGAAAGAGGTACAGGATTTTGCGGAGCGAGGATACCATGAGATGGTTCTCACCGGCATACATCTTTCCTCCTATGGCCTGGATTTTGACGACAGAAATTATGAATATGCCATGGACAATGACATTCCGTCTGAACATCTGCTTCAGCTTATAAGAAGCGTGGCGGCTGTTCCGGGAGTGGAGAGAGTGAGGCTTGGAAGTCTTGAGCCCCGTATAATAACGGAAGGGTTTGTGGAAGAGCTTAAGAAGATCCCGGAGCTGTGTCCTCATTTCCATCTTTCGCTTCAGAGCGGCTGTGACAGAACTCTTAAACAGATGAACAGGCACTATACCACAGAGGATTTTCGAAAGTCTGTATCCATCATCAGAAAAGCATGGGATGATGCTGCAATAACAACTGACGTGATAGTGGGATTTCCGGGGGAAAAACCGGAGGATTTTGAAGAGTCCTACAGGTTCATTGATGAGATAGGCTTTTATGAACTTCATGTGTTTAAGTACAGCAGACGACAGGGGACAGCAGCTGACAGGATGAAGGATCAGGTTCCCGACAAGATAAAATCAGAGAGATCCGAGAGGCTCATAAAGCTTGATGAAATAAAGTCCTTTGAATTCAGAAAGAGGTATATCGGAGTGCGGGAAGAGATAATTCCCGAGGAGATAGTTGAAATAAACGGTGTAAAATATTTGAGGGGCTACAACAGAAGTTATGTGCGGTATTTGGTACCGTTTACAGAAGGTGAAGCAGACGAAAGTAAAATCGGACAAATTATAAAGGTCGAGGGCAGAGATTTCTGTGAGACATGCGTACTTGCAATGCCTATATAAATGTTATAAAATTAGTTAAGTTATTAAAAGGACGTGACAATATGAACGATTTAGGCAGTACACAGATTATCAGACCGATGCAGGATTACGATTTGGATGTTACAGAGGTATTGGCCCGGGTTTATGAAGCTTTAACAGAAAAGGGCTATAATCCTATAAACCAGATCGTGGGGTATATTATGTCTGGTGACCCTACTTATATCACGAGCCACAAGGGAGCCCGCAGCCTTATCATGAAGGTCGAAAGGGATGAGATCCTTGAGGAGCTCATGAAAACTTATGTTGAGGCAAAGCTCAGCAGGTGATTTGTGTAACGTATTGAGAGTCTGTCCATTTAGGCAGGCTCTTTTATTGTATTTGGAGACATTAAGTGAGAATTTTAGGACTGGACTATGGTTCAAAGACTGTAGGTGTTGCAATTACGGATCCCATGGGCATAACCGTGCAGCCTTTGAAAACTATCGTGAGAGATCGTGAATCCGCGCTTCGAAAGACGCTGAAGGAGATTCAGACTATAGTTGAAGAAAATGAAGTTGAGAAGATCATATTGGGACTTCCGCTTAATATGAACGATACAGAAGGAGAACGTGCCAGATGCACGAGAGAGTTCGCGGAAAAGCTCAGGCTCAGGGTATCGGTGCCTATCGAGTTTGAGGATGAGCGTCTTACCACCATGGAGGCGGCAGAGATACTCGATGAAAGCGGCGTGAAGAGATGTGAACAGAAAAAGGTCATTGATCAGGTCGCTGCTCAGTTAATATTGGAACAGTATTTGAGAGGCTGAAGCCTGTCTATAAATCAAGTTTGGAGTTAGGAGAAGGAAATGGAAAATACTATCCGGTTAAAATCAGAAGATGGGAATATCGAACTGGAGATCCTTGAAGAGACTACAGTTCAGGGAGTTAATTATATTCTTGTTACAGATGCACCTGAGGGTGAAGACGGAGAATGCTACGTTATGAAGGACGTATCCGGTCCGGAAGACGCAGAGGCGGACTATGAGTTTGCTGACGAGAAGGAATCGGAAGCATTGATGCAGATTTTCTCAGCACTCCTGGAAGGAGAAGGTATAACGATTGAAAAGTAATACAGATAAAGTGGTAAAAGAAGTAATCGAGGCGGAAGTAAAGGATACAGCAGAGGTTTCTTCCGCAGGGGAGAAGCGTCCCCGCAGACCCCGTAGAACGACCCGCAGAAAGCCTGCTGACAACAGTCAGGCAGCGGAGGAGATAAAGGAAAACACAGTTTCAGAAGAAGCTGTAAAGTCAGAGGAAAAGGCTGTAAAGCCTGCAAGAAGAAGGAATTCCGGACAGGGCAGAAAAACTGCCAAGACGGAAGAGACTGTTGAAAAGGCAGCTGCTCCGGCTCCGGCAAAGGAGAACAGAAACGGCAGCAGAAGAAAAAGACAGAAGTCTGATGGAACCATGAAAAAGAACGGTAAGGTAAGGATCATTCCTCTGGGCGGACTTGACCAGATCGGAATGAATATCACTGCATTTGAGACTGATGATTGCATTATCATAGTTGACTGTGGCCTCGCATTCCCGTCAGGAGATATGCTTGGTATCGATCTTGTTATTCCTGATATTACGTATTTAAGGGCTAATATCAGCAAGGTAAGGGGCTTTGTCATCACCCACGGACATGAGGATCATATAGGAGCTCTTCCATATGTTCTTCAGCAGGTGAAGGCTCCTG
Organism: Lachnospiraceae bacterium JC7; assembly: GCA_000513555.1. Taxonomy (GTDB): domain Bacteria; phylum Bacillota; class Clostridia; order Lachnospirales; family Lachnospiraceae; genus Oribacterium. The sequence continues at coordinate 43,522 of ALYD01000012.1, read as the reverse complement.
TTTACGGAACCAGACTCACCATGGCCCTCATTGAGAACAAGCTCAAGGAGAACGGTCTGGATCAGGTCATCGACATGAACGTGGTTCCTTTCGGCGGAGTTGTGGATTTCGGAGACATTAAGGTCGAGTTCATTAAGACCAACCACTCAATTCAGGATGCGGCGGCATTTGCCATATTCACACCGGCAGGAACCATAGTACATACAGGCGATTTCAAGGTGGATTATACTCCTGTATTTGGAGATCCTATCGATCTTCAGCGTTTTGCAGAGCTTGGAAAATCAGGCGTTCTTGCCATGATGTCCGATTCCACCAACGCACAGAAGCCTGGATCTACCATGTCCGAGCGTTCTGTAGGTGTGACTCTGGAGAGAATCTTTGCAGAGCACAGGATGAATCGTATCATCGTTGCGACCTTTGCCTCTAACGTAGACCGTGTTCAGCAGATCATAAATACAGCTGCAAAGCACGGACGAAAGGTAGTGGTGGAAGGCCGTTCCATGGTCAATGTCATCACCGTGGCATCTGAGCTCAACTATATAGACATCCCTGAGGGAACACTTATAGATATAGATCAGCTGAAAAATTATCCTGATGAGCAGACTGTACTTATCACAACAGGTTCACAGGGTGAGTCCATGGCGGCTCTTAGCCGTATGGCCAGCGGCATGCACCGTAAGGTCCGCATAAAGCCAAATGATGTTGTGGTGCTTTCTTCACATCCTATTCCCGGAAACGAGAAGGCTGTTGACAAGGTAGTCAATGAACTCTGCATGCTTCATGCACAGGTTATCCTTCAGGACACCCATGTATCAGGACATGCCTGCGCGGATGACCTCAAGCTTCTGTATTCTCTTGTGAAGCCGGAATTTGCTATTCCTGTTCATGGTGAATATCATCACCGTATGGCAGCGGCAAAGATCTGTGAGGCAGTAGGTGTGAATAAGGATAACTGTCTCCTTATCGAGAACGGAGATGTTCTGGAGCTTAGCGTAAAGGACGGAAAGAACAAGGCGGAGATCAAGGAGCATGTTCAGGCCGGCGGAGTATTTGTAGATGGTCTCGGCGTCGGAGATGTTGGAAACATCGTTCTCAGAGACCGTCAGAATCTGGCTCAGAACGGTATCATCGTTGTTGTACTTACACTTGAAAAATATTCAGGACATCTTCTTGCAGGACCGGATCTTGTTTCCCGCGGATTTGTTTATGTTCGTGAGTCTGAGGATCTTATGGAAGAGGCAAGGGTACATGTTCAGGATGCTGTTGATGACTGCCTCGTCCGTCATGTAAATGACTGGGGCAAGATCAAAAACATCATCAAGGATTCTCTCAGCGACTTCCTCTGGAAGCGTATCAAGAGAAATCCAGTTATTCTTCCGATCATCATGGAGGTTTAATCAATGGCGCAGGATACTGTGGAGAAAGTCGCCAGCTTTCTTATAGGACTTGCATGGCGTGTTATAGTGATAGCACTTCTTGTTTATGCTTTGACCAATGGAGTCAGGGAGGCATACAGTTATGGACATGGTCTCATGTATGATCATGCCATGGCAGGTGAAAATGCTCCTGAAACAGAATTTGTCATTACGGATAATGAAACGGTGGAGGATATCGCTGAGGATCTTTTAAAAGGCGGATTCATCGATAACACCACCGCCTTTCAGGTTCAGTCGAAGCTGTATGAAGCGGATTATGTTTCTGGGATTTATACCATCAGTAAGTCCATGACCCTTTCGGAGATCATTCAGTACCTCACTCAGGAGGGCAAGAAGAATCGCGAGCTTCTGGAGAAGAACCTTGTGGATGCCGAGGCCGCCACAACGGCAGCAGCTGAGACTGAAGGCGGAATAGAGGTTATCGGAGGAACTGAGGATGAGAACATGATCGCTCAGGATGCGGCCAATGCAGCCCTTGAGTCACAGGCGGCAGAAAGCGCTGCACAGCAGCGGTTTGCAGGTGGCAATGCTTCTGCCGGCAGTGCTGCACAGAATTGATGAAAAATAGGAAGTGGAACTTTGATTGCAAACGAGAGACTGGTGAATTATATACGTTCACTTGAACCTGATCGGAGTGAGCTTCTGGATAATGTCAGGAAAGAAGCGCTTGCAGCGGAAGTCCCCATAATAAGGGATGAAACGGCGGCGCTTCTTAAGTGTTTTGTGACCATGCTCAGTCCCATGCGTATTCTGGAGATAGGAACAGCGGTGGGATATTCTGCGCTCACCATGGCGTCAGTCATGCCTGAGGATGGAGAGATCACGACAGTTGAGAATTATGCTCCGAGAGTAAAGGAAGCAAGAAAGAACATATCCGGAAGTATCTACAAAGACAGAATACATTTGATAGACGATGACGCGGGTAAGATCATAAAGAATTTCGCGGAGTCGGGAAGACAGTTTGATTTTATATTTATGGATGCGGCAAAGGGCCAGTATATAAACTGGCTTCCTGACATTCTGAAGATGATGCCACGTGGAGCTGTGCTTTTCAGTGACAATATACTTCAGGATGGAAGTATCATAAACAGTCGTTATCAGGTTGAAAGAAGGGATCGTACTATCCATACCCGTATGAGGGAGTATCTGTTTGAGCTCAAGCATAACGAGTGCCTGGAGACAGCGATCCTGACTGATGGAGATGGAATATCCGTTAGTGTAAAACGATAAAAGATAATTATTTCTTGATATGAGTTATAAAGAGGAGAAAGAATGTTAAAAGAAACAGAGTTATTGATCCCTGCAGGATCTTTGGAAGTACTTAAGGTGGCAGTCAACTATGGTGCTAATGCTGTCTATATCGGCGGAGAGGCCTTCGGACTTCGTGCCAATGCCAAGAACTTCAGTATAGAAAATATCCGTGAGGGTGTTGCCTATGCACACGAAAGAAATGTAAAAGTGTTTGTAACTGCGAACATTCTGGCACATAATGGTGATATGGAGGATGCCCGTGAATATTTTAAGGAGCTCTCCACAACAGGGATCGATGCGGTTCTCGTTGCTGATCCCGGAATGTTCATGATCGCCAAGGAGACATTGCCCGAGACCATAGAGATCCATATCTCTACTCAGGCTAACAATACCAACTATGAGACCTTCCTTTTCTGGTGGAAGATGGGTGCTAAGCGAGTAGTATGTGCTAGAGAGCTTAGCTTAAAGGAGATCAAGGAGATCAGAGAACATATTCCGGAGGAGCTGGATATCGAGGCTTTCATTCACGGTGCCATGTGCATGTCATATTCAGGACGCTGCATGCTCAGCAATTTCTTCACAGGAAGAGATGCCAACCGCGGAGAGTGTACACATCCATGCAGGTGGAAGTATAATATCGTGGAGGAGAAGAGACCGGGACAGTATTATCCGATCTATGAGAACGACAGAGGAACTTTTATCTTCAATTCAAAGGATCTCTGCATGATCGAGCATGTGCCTGAGCTTATTGATGCAGGTATCGATTCACTTAAGATCGAAGGCCGAATGAAGACAGCTCTTTATGTGGCAACTGTAGCAAGAACATATCGTAAGGCTCTGGATGATCTGAAGGAGAGCGAAGAGAAGTACCGTGCAAATATGGAGTGGTACAAGTCTGAGATAGCAAAGTGTACCTACAGAGAGTTCACTACAGGATTCTACTATGGAAAGCCATCCGCAGAGGATCACATCTACGATAACAACACTTATGTTACAGGTTCTGTTTATCTCGGAACCATCAGAGAAACAGATTCAGAGGGCTGGTGTTATCTCGAGCAGAAGAACAAGTTCTCCGTTGGAGAGACCATCGAGATCATGAAGCCTAACGGTGAGGATATACCTATCGAGGTCCTTGAGATCCGTGACGCCGAGAAAGATGTTCCTCAGGAGTCCTGTCCTCATGCCTGTCAGCAGATTAAGGTGAGATTCTCTGTACAGCCGGCTGCAGGAGACATTATCAGAAAAGAAACAGCAGAAAAGGTGGATGTTGACTAAACAGAAAGGAAACTTCCGGAGCAGAATGAAGGTTTATGAACCCGGCATTTTGCTTCGGTATGTTGACTGAAAATAATGGAACTTATCTTTATTGCAATAGGAATAGCATCTCTTGCGTATGACGCAGCGATATTTGTAAACCATGGGCTGACCGCATTTATGTGGTTCTGGCCCTTGTTTGCGTTTATCAACTTCGTGATGTTCGGCCTTGTGCGATATTTAAAACACAAGAACAAGGAAAAGAAGGAGATCAATCTGAGACCGTTTATCTTTGCATTTACAAGCTATGGGCTCTGTGTCAGTACTCTGGCGGTCCTGCTTCTTGTGATTTTCTGTAATGCGGCCACGGTTGAACAGAAGAATCTGGATTATGTAATAGTGCTGGGAACTGATCTTGTAGATAACAAGATCTCCAAATCCCTGAAGAGGAGACTGGACAGGGCGATAGAGTATGGCAGAGAGAATCCGAATACGGTTTTTGTGCTGTCAGGCGGAAGAAGCGATTATGACAGAAGTACCGAAGCCACAGTCATGTATCATTACATGATAAAAGAGGGGGTGCCGGAAAAAAATCTGCTTCTTGAGTTTTATTCTGATTCGACCCAGGAGAAGGTGGGATTTTCTCTCAGGACCATAAAACAGGACTATGAGCAAAAAATGCTGGCCAATCGTGTACGACATAACAGTACTATGGACAGGCGAAATCTGTCGGGAAATGATATAATTATCGGAGTCGAGCGTCCGTTATCTATCGGAATCATCACTTCCGAGTTTAATCTTTTCCGTGCGGGGGAGATAGCCAAGAAGTACGGTTTTCCTGATGCCTGCCCCATGGCCACGAAAACGGATGAACTTATGCTGGTGCATCTGGCAACAAGAGAAGCAGTGGCGCTGTTTAAGGACAGACTGATAGGTAACATTTAAAAAGCATTGGAATGACGTATTTCTCCGGAAAACGTCATGCAGCGTCAGCCCTTCGCACAGCGAAATATAAGGGGATGACGGAGAGGAGAACGGCTTATGAAGAACTATGAGCTGATAGAGACAAAACGAATTGATGAACTGTCTACAGATGCGGGAATATACAGACACAAAAAGAGCGGTGCCCGGATATTCACCATGAAGAACGACGACGATAACAAGGTTTTCGGCATTGCGTTTCGTACTCCTGCAGAGGACAGTACAGGTGTTGCTCATATTACAGAACATTCCGTACTTTGCGGATCTGATAAATTCCCATTGAAGGATCCATTTGTGGAGCTTGCCAAGGGTTCCCTCAATACATTTTTAAATGCAATGACATACCCGGATAAGACTGTTTATCCTATCGCCTCAAGAAACGACAAGGATTTCGACAATCTTATGAATGTCTACATGGATGCTGTTTTCCATCCGAATTCCGTTAAGGATCCCCGCATCATGCTGCAGGAAGGCTGGCATTATGAGATGGAGGACGAGAAGTCAGACCTTATATATAACGGCGTAGTATATAACGAGATGAAGGGAGTTTTCTCAAATCCCGAGTCCGTTCTCGAAAGATATATCATGCATGCACTTTTTCCGGATACCACCTATGGCAATGAATCCGGCGGAGATCCTGTGAACATCCCGGATCTTAGTTTCGAACAGTTCAAGGCTTTCCATGCACGTTTCTATCATCCGTCGAATTCATATATCTTCCTTTACGGAGATATGGACATGGAGAAGAAGCTTGAATGGCTGGATAAGGAATATCTCTCGAAATATGATGCCATAGAGCCGAATTCCGACATCGCCTTCCAGAAGCCTTTCGGAAAGATGCATGAGGAAGAGATCACATATTCAATAGGTGACAACGAACCACTTGAGAATAACAGCTATCTTTCATGGAATGTGGTTGTTGATGCAGTGGACAATAAGCTTAATCTCGCCTTTGATATTCTGGATTATGCCCTTCTTTCATCGCCGGGCGCACCTCTCAAGCAGGCCCTTGTGGATGCGGGTATAGGTGAAGATATCTTCGGCGGATTCCAGGATGGAATAAAGCAGCCGTATTTCACAGTGACAGCAAAGGGTACGGAGAAAAAGGAAAAGAAGAGATTCCTCGATGTCATAAGCAGCACCCTGAAGAAACTTGTCAGGGATGGTTTGGATAAGAAGACTCTTCTTGCTGCCATAAACCATGATGAGTTCCAGTACAGAGAGGCTGATTACGGTCGTACTCCGAAGGGACTCGTTTATTCACTGACTTCTCTTGACACATGGTTATACGGAGGCAAGCCCTGGGAGTATCTCGAGTGCGAGAAAATTTATAAAGAGCTTCGTGAGGATGTAAACAAGGGTTATTTCGAGAAGCTGATCGAGAAATATCTTCTGAGTAATAATCATTCAGCCGTGGTCATTCTGACACCTGAGAGAGGTCTTACGGAGAAGAGAGAGAAGGCACTTAAGAAGAAGCTTTCCGATATCAAGGCTAAGATGTCCCCTCAGGAGATCAGTAAGTGCGTATCCGATACAAAGATGCTTAAAGAGTATCAGGCGGAGCCTACAAGTGAAGAGGATCTGAATAAGCTGCCGCTTTTAAGCATTGGCGATATAAACAGGAAGGCGGATAAATTTGACTGGAAGGAAGAGAGACTTTCCGATACTCTGGTCATCAACACCGAGCTTAATACCAGAGGAATAGCTTATCTGAGATTCAACTTCAATACTTCAAGCCTTACAAAGGAGGAGCTTCCCTATGCCGGATTCCTGAAGACGGTGCTTGGATACATGGATACGGAGAATCACAGTTTCCAGGATCTTACATCGGATGTCCTTTTAAATGCCGGAGGTATCAATTTTGATACCAATGCATATCCTGATATCAGAAATTACGGTAGATATACAGGTATTTTCAGTGTGGAGATAAAGCTTCTTTATGATGGCTTCCGCTTTGGATTTGATATCATAGACGAGATACTTCATACAACCAAATTCGAGGATAAGAAGCGTATGCAGGAGATCCTCAATGAGGCCCGTTCAAGAGAGCGTATGAGAGTCGAAGGAGCCAGCCACAGCTTTGCTGTGAACAGAGCTACCTCGTATTTCTCCGGAACAGGAAGATATTCGGATCTTACGGGAGGTATCGGCTACTATCAGTTTATCAACAGGATCTCGGAGGAATTCAAAAAGGATCCGAAGAAGCTGGTGAGAAAGCTTTGGGAAGTTTCGGATAAACTTTTCCGTGCAGAGAATATGTTCGTTTCCATCGCTGCAGAGAAGAAGGGCTATGATGCCTTCAAAAAGGACTTCTCCGGTTTCGTAAAGAAGTTCGGGGAAGGCGCGGTCAGAAAGCAGGAGAACAGCAGGAAGCTGGATAAAGGCTATAAGCCATATAAGGGAGAGAAGTCTTTCGACGGACCTCAGATAGAGCTTTCAGGAAATCTCAATGAGGGCTTCAAGACACCTTCACAGGTAAACTATGTTGCAAGGACCGGTCGTTTCGATACTGAGAAGCTTCCTTATACCGGAAGTCTCAGAGTACTGAAGGTGATCCTTAATTATCAGTATCTGTGGCTGAACCTCCGGGTGAAGGGCGGAGCCTACGGATGCATGTCAGGTTTCGGACGATCAGGAGAGGGATATTTTGTATCCTACAGAGATCCGCATCTCAAGGAGACTCTGGATATATATCAGGGCCTTCCGGAGTATGTTCGCAGTTTCACAACGTCCGAGAGAGATATGACTAAATACATCATAGGTGCTATCTCCGAGATGGACACGCCAAGAACCAATTCCGCCAAGGCTGCACTTACAGTAAGTGCTTTCGTTTCAAAGGTATCCAACGACATGCTTCAGAAGGAGCGTGATCAGGTACTGTCAACAAAGGAAGCTGATATCAGAAAGCTTTCCGATTACATGGAGGCTATCCTCCAGAAGGGAGCTGCCTGCACCATCGGAAACGGTCAGCTTATAGAAGAGAATAAGGATAAGTTCCGGACAACAGAGGAGCTTTTTAAGTAAGTATGATTCCTTCCCGGGGAGACGGCTCTTCGGGAAGGAACTGTTTGAAGAGAGATATATAATGAGTGATAAGAAAATAAAAACAGGATATGTGGCACTGGTAGGAAGACCTAATGTAGGTAAATCAACACTTATGAATCATGTCATCGGCCAGAAGATAGCTATCGTATCCAACAAGCCGCAGACTACAAGAGGCAGGATCCAGACGGTTTATGATGATGAGAGAGGTCAGATCATATTCCTGGATACACCGGGTATACATAAGGCCAAGAACAAGCTTGGTGAGTATATGGATAATGTTGCCGAGAAGACTCTGCAGGATGTGGATGTCATCGTATGGCTCGTGGAGCCTACTACCTATATCGGCGCCGGAGAGCAGCATATCGCTGAGGTCATCAAAGCCTCCAGTAAGCCGAAGATCCTGGTTGTGAACAAGATCGATACCATGAAGGACAAGCCGGAGGAGCTGGATGCGGCTATAGAGAAATACAAGTCTCTGATGCCGTTTGACGAGATAGTTCCCCTTTCTGCAGCGAGAGCCCAGAATATCGAAGGTTTCAAGAAGGCGGTATTTAAGTACCTTCCTGAAGGACCGCGTTATTTTGATCAGGATACCGTGACAGATCAGACCATGAGAGAGATCGCCGCAGAGCTTATTCGTGAGCAGGCTCTTCGCAAGCTTCAGGATGAGGTGCCTCATGGTATAGCGGTTCTCATTGACCAGATGCACCAGAGGAACGATGGCCTCTGGGATATCAAGGCGACCATAGTCTGCGAGAGAGATGCCCATAAGGGAATCATCATCGGTAAGGGCGGTTCCATGCTGAAGAGAATAGGAACCGGAGCCCGTATACAGATAGAAAAGATGGTGGAGGAGAAGGTGAACCTCCAGCTCTTTGTAAAGGTTCGTAAGGACTGGAGAGACTCAGATACATTTTTGAAAAATTACGGCTACAAGGACGAAACGTAAACGATGCGGGACGAACTGGAACTTCACGGGGTGGTGCTTAATTCAGCATCATCCCGCGACTTTGATAAAAGACTTTCTGTGCTTACAAATGAATACGGTAAGATAACTGTCTGGGCGGCGGGAGCAAAAAAGCCGGGGTCTTCTTTCATGGCCGGTACAAGAAATTTTGTGTTCGGTACCTTCAATGTCACTAAAGGCAGGAGCGGGTATAATCTTAGAAGCGTGAAGGTCAACAATTATTTTGAAGAGATCGCTTCTGATCTTGTAAACGCCTGTTACGGCTCTTACATACTTGAGTTTGCGGATTATATCTCACAGGAGAATCTGGAAGCGGAAGAGACGGTAAACCTCATTTACCTGTCCCTTAAGGCCATACTTAACGGGAATCTGGACAATGATCTCGTACGCAGGGTATATGAGCTTAGACTGATGTATATAAACGGTGAGTATACGGAAGAACCGCCCATGCCCTGCTCCCAGGCCTGCCGTTTTGCATGGCAGTACGTTCTGGAGACTCCGGTCATGAAGCTTTATACCTTCACACTGAAGGAGGAAGTCCTTTCTGAGTTTGCGGATAATGTCGACAGGCTGCTTCACGGTGTGATACCTCACAACTTCAGATCTCTGGAGATCCTGAAGACACTGAGATAAATGGTTACGGCAGAAGTAATGTTTTGCTGGATTTTTCACTGTTACGGATGTATAGTTGGGAGTAACGCGTAAGCGAGATAATAATAAACTTTATTCTTGGTCGCACTCCGGCGGCAGAAAGAGGAAAAAATGGCAAAAGAATACACAATGGACACTATCGTTTCCCTTGCAAAGTCAAGAGGATTTGTTTATCCGGGTTCTGAGATCTACGGTGGTCTTGCGAACACATGGGATTACGGAAATCTCGGTGTTGAGCTTAAGAACAACGTAAAGAAGGCCTGGTGGAAGAAGTTCATCCAGGAGTCAAAGTACAATGTAGGCATTGACTGTGCTATCCTTATGAACCCACAGACATGGATCGCATCAGGACATCTTGCTTCATTCTCAGACCCTCTTATGGACTGTAAGGAATGTCATGAGAGATTCCGTGCCGACAAGATCATCGAGGATTTTGCGGCAGCAAATGCTATGGAGCTTAACGGTTCTGTAGACGGCTGGTCCAACGAAGAGATGGAGAAGTTCATCGAGGATAACAAGGTTGAGTGTCCAACTTGTGGTAAGCATAATTTCACAGGTATCCGTCAGTTCAATCTTATGTTCAAGACCTTCCAGGGTGTTACAGAGGATGCAAAGAATGCGGTTTATCTCCGTCCTGAGACAGCACAGGGTATCTTTGTAAACTTCAAGAATGTTCAGAGAACATCACGTAAGAAGCTTCCATTCGGTATCGGTCAGATCGGTAAGTCATTCCGTAACGAGATCACACCCGGAAACTTCACATTCCGTACAAGAGAGTTCGAGCAGATGGAACTTGAGTTCTTCTGTAAGCCTGACACAGATCTTGAGTGGTTCGCATATTGGAAGCAGTTCTGTCAGGACTGGCTCCTGAGCCTCGGTATGCCTAAGGACATGCTTCGTGCAAGAGATCACGAGAAGGAAGAGCTCAGCTTCTATTCAAAGGCAACAACAGACCTTGAGTTCCTTTTCCCGTTTGGCTGGGGCGAGCTCTGGGGTATCGCTGACAGAACCGATTATGACCTCGGACGTCATCAGGAGGTTTCAGGTCAGGATATGTCATATTTTGATGATGAGACAAACGAGCACTACATCCCTTATGTTGTAGAGCCATCTCTCGGTGCAGACCGTGTAACTCTTGCGTTCCTTTGCGCTGCATACGATGTAGAGCAGCTTGAGGGAGGCGATGAGAGAACAGTCCTTCACTTCCATCCGGCACTTGCACCTGTCAAGATCGGTATCCTTCCGCTTTCAAAGAAGCTTGCCGAGGGTGCACAGGCTATCCATGATGAGCTTGCAAAGTACTGGTATGTTGAGTACGATGACAGAGGAAACATCGGAAAGAGATACAGAAGACAGGATGAGATCGGAACACCTTACTGTGTAACATACGATTTCGATTCAGAGAACGATCACTGTGTAACTATCCGTGAGAGAGATTCCATGAAGCAGGAGCGTATTCCTATCGATCAGCTTAAGAGTTACTTCGAGGAGAAGCTTGCTTTCTAAGTGCGGATTTGGGATATCTGCAGCATGGTCTGAGCGTCTGCGAAGCAATGAGCAGGACTTGTATTCAATAGTTAAGATATTTGATTTATCAGATCCGGTATGAACTATAGGTTCATATCGGATTTTTCTCTATAATCAGAGGTTTTCTTTTAAAAATAGGGGTAATACATATGGTATAATGAGACGAAAATATAGGTAGTAGAGGGATGTGCGATGAAACATGTAGGTCTTATGGGGCGGGTAGCTGTTAGCTTTTGCATCAGCACTATTCTGCCATTGATTTTGATGTATCTTATGTTCAAGGGATATACGACCATGAGCATGAACATGATGACGCTTATAGTAGCAGGTCTTTTCTTTATCTGCTGGATATATATGGGAATCGTGAAGCCTGTTGATGAGCTTAAGGCGGCGGCCAAAAGGATAGAATCCGGAGATCTGGATTTTACGCTGGAGGCAGAGACCAATGATGAGTTCGGTGAGCTGATGCAGGCCTTTGATGAGATGCGTATGCGGCTCAAGGAGACTCAGGATGAGAAGATCCGTAATGACAATGCCAACAGGGAGCTCATAACCAATATTGCACATGATCTGAAAACTCCCCTTACGGCAATTAAGGGCTATTCTGAGGGGATACTGGACGGTATAGCCCAGAGTCCTGAGATGCAGAAGAAATATATCCAGACTATCAATATCAAGGCGAACGATATGGACAGGCTCATTGATGAGCTCAGGTACTATGTAAAGGTAGAGTCCAACAAAATACCATATGACTTCCAGCATATGAGAGTCCAGGATTATTTTCAGGATTGTGCTGATGAGATCGGACTTGATATGGAGTCACAGGGCATAGATTTTGAATTTAAGAACAGTATTGATCCTGAGGTTGAGATGATCGCGGATCCGGAGCAGCTTAGAAAGGTCATAAACAACATCATCTCCAACTCGGTAAAGTATATGGATAAGGATGAGAAGAGGATAGCTTTGAACCTTGAAGATGCCGGCGATTTTATACAGGTGAATCTCCGGGATAACGGAAAAGGTATAGCTAAAACCGATCTCCCGTATATATTCCAGAGATTTTTCAGAGCAGACAGTTCCAGAAACTCCATGAAGGGCGGATCCGGCATAGGTCTTTCCATAGTGAAAAAGATAGTGGAAGACAGCGGCGGAAGGATATGGGCTTCTTCAGTGGAAGGAGAAGGAACTACGATACATTTTGTTCTTCGCAAGTATATTCGAAGTATTCAGGAGGTACAGGTAAATGGATGAGGATAAAAAGAAGATCCTTATAGTTGAGGACGAACAGTCCATCGCTGAACTTGAGAGAGATTATCTTGAGCTTTCCGGCTTTTTGGTTACTATCACGGATGATGGTGAGAAGGGATTGGATAAGGCGCTTAAAGAGAATTTCGACCTCATCATTCTGGATCTTATGCTTCCGGGGAGAGACGGATTTGAAGTATGTAAGGATATCCGGTCAATAAAGGATATTCCTATCATCATCGTTTCGGCCAGAAAGGATGACATAGACAAGATAAGAGGGCTGGGACTTGGCGCAGATGATTATATGACCAAACCATTTTCGGCTTCTGAGCTTGTGGCCAGAGTCAAGGCCCATCTTGCAAGGTACGAGAGACTCATAGGCAACGGAAAAGACGGAAACGACATGATCGAGATCCGTGGACTCAAGATAGATCCTACCGCCAGACGTGTATGGGTAGGCAGTGACGAAAAGGTATTTACCACCAAGGAATTTGATCTTTTGTACTTCCTGGCTTCACATCCGAACCATGTATATACAAAGGCAGAGCTTTTTAAGGAGATATGGAAGATGGATTCTGTCGGTGATATCGCCACAGTTACAGTACATATCAAGAAGATAAGGGAAAAGATCGAGATGGATACAGCCAAGCCGCAGTATATCGAGACTATCTGGGGTGTAGGCTATCGATTTAAGGTCTGATATATGATGAATACGGCTGATATTTTTTGTCCGATACAGGACAGGAAATATCAGCTTTTTTTATTATAAAAAAGTGTGTACCTGAAACCGTTAATGAGTGGAATACTTAAGATTATTAAAGTATCATCATGTGGAGATCAATTTAAGAGGAGGTAAAAAATAAACAGTAAGGGGTGTTTTTGTATACCAGATTTAACAGAGGTATTTTTTGACATTTTGCAGCTTTGGACAAATGTTCTGCTCAAGAACGCAAAAAAGAAAAAAATTCTCTAAAAAAGGAAAAAATGAATCTTAGATATTCTTTGATTTTCTTAGATTTTATAAGGCTTTTCAGAGATTGTGAAAAAATTTTTAAAATGTAACCGTTTACATTAAGAAGTGCACTTTACTAAAAAAATATAGTCATATATAATCTCAAATGGTGATTTTATCCGATTGAAGGGGATAAATCATGAGTGTTTTTGTGACAGTTGCCGTGGGTATCTGGCAAGAAGGCGACTGTATACAGTAAACACTTATAAATGTATGTATGATTAGGAGGAGAATCAATATGGCTAGAAAATGGGTTTATATGTTCACCGAAGGTAATGCTACCATGCGTGAACTTCTTGGTGGTAAGGGTGCTAACCTTGCAGAGATGACAAATATCGGACTTCCTGTTCCACAGGGATTTACTATAACAACAGAAGCTTGTACTCAGTACTATGATGACGGACGCAAGATCAACGATGAGATCATGGGTCAGGCTATGGAAGGTGTTAAGAAGATGGAGGAGATCAACGGTAAGAAGTTCGGCGATCTTCAGAATCCTCTCCTTGTTTCAGTTCGTTCAGGTGCACGTGCATCTATGCCTGGTATGATGGATACTATCCTTAACCTCGGTCTCAACGACGAAGTAGTAGCAGCTATGATCAAGGGAAATCCTGATCCTGCTTTTGAGCGTTTCGTATACGATTCATATCGTCGTTTCATCCAGATGTTCTCAGACGTTGTTATGGAAGTTGGTAAGAAGTATTTCGAGCAGCTTATCGACCAGATGAAGGAGAAGAAGGGCGTAAAGTTCGACGTAGACCTCACAGCAGCTGATCTTAAGGAACTTGCTGAGCAGTTCAAGGCAGAGTACAAGAAGCAGCTTGGAAAGGACTTCCCATCAGATCCTGTAGAGCAGTTAAAGCTCGCTATCGAGGCTGTATTCCGTTCATGGGATAACCCGCGTGCAAACGTATATCGTCGTGATAATGATATCCCTTATTCATGGGGAACAGCAGTAAACGTTATGCCTATGGTATTCGGTAACCTCAACAACGAGTCAGGTACCGGTGTTGCATTCACACGTGATCCTGCTACAGGTGAGAACAAGCTCATGGGTGAGTTCCTTATCAATGCTCAGGGCGAGGACGTAGTTGCAGGTGTTCGTACACCGATGCCTATCGCTCAGATGGAGAAGGAGTTCCCTGAGGCTTATGCTGAGTTCATCAAGGTTTGTGAGACTCTTGAGAACCACTATCATGACATGCAGGATATGGAGTTCACAGTTGAGAACAAGAAGCTCTACATGCTTCAGTGCCGTAACGGTAAGAGAACAGCTCCTGCAGCTCTTAAGATCGCATGCGATCTCGTAGATGAGGGTCACAAGACACCTGAGCAGGCTGTTGCTATGATTGATCCTCGTAACCTTGATACACTTCTTCACCCACAGTTCGATACAGCTGCACTTAAGGCTGCAACACCTATCGGAAAGGGTCTCGGTGCTTCTCCTGGAGCTGCATGCGGTAAGGTCGTATTTACAGCTGATGATGCTGTAGAGTGGGCTGCAAGAGGAGAGAAGGTAGTTCTCGTTCGTCTCGAGACTTCTCCTGAGGATATCACAGGTATGAAGGCTGCTCAGGGTATCCTTACAGTTCGTGGCGGTATGACATCACACGCTGCCGTTGTTGCCCGTGGTATGGGTGAGTGCTGCGTATCAGGATGCGGTGACATCAACATGGATGAGGAGAACAAGAAGTTCACTCTCGGCGGCAAGGAGTTCCATGAGGGAGATTTCATTTCTATCGATGGTACAACAGGTAACATCTACGATGGAAAGATCGCAACAGTAGACGCACAGATCGCAGGTGAGTTCGGACGTATCATGGCCTGGGCTGATCAGTTCAGAAAGCTTAAGGTTCGTACAAATGCTGATACTCCTGCTGATGCAAAGAAGGCAAGAGAGCTCGGCGCTGAGGGTATCGGTCTCTGCCGTACAGAGCACATGTTCTTCGAGGAGGATAGAATCGCTGCATTCCGTGAGATGATCTGCTCAGATACAGTTGAAGAGAGAGAAGAAGCTCTCGAGAAGATCCTTCCATACCAGCAGAACGATTTCAAGGCTCTCTATGAGGCTCTTGAGGGTTGCCCTGTTACTATCAGATTCCTTGACCCGCCTCTTCACGAGTTCGTTCCTACAACAGAGGATGAGATCAAGAAGCTTGCTGATGCAAAGCATAAGTCAGTAGAAGAGATCAAGGCTATCATCAACTCACTTCACGAGTTCAACCCTATGATGGGTCACAGAGGATGCCGTCTTGCTGTTACATATCCTGAGATCGCAAAGATGCAGACAAAGGCTGTTATCCGTGCAGCTCTTGAGGTTCAGAAGAATCATCCAGAGTGGAATGTAAAGCCAGAGATCATGATCCCTCTTGTATGTGAGATCAAGGAGCTTAAGTTCGTTAAGCAGATCGTAGTTGAGACAGCAGATGCAGAGATCGCTGCAGCAGGTGCTAAGCTCGAGTACGAGGTTGGTACTATGATCGAGATCCCAAGAGCAGCTCTTACAGCTGACGAGATCGCCAAGGAAGCTGATTTCTTCTGCTTCGGTACAAACGACCTTACACAGATGACATTCGGATTCTCACGTGATGATGCAGGTAAGTTCCTCAATGCTTACTACGATACAAAGATCTTCGAGAGCGATCCTTTCGCAAAGCTTGACCAGACAGGTGTTGGTAAGCTTATGGAGATGTCCATCAAGCTTGGAAAGCCTGTTAATCCGGCACTCCACATTGGTATCTGCGGTGAGCACGGCGGAGATCCTTCATCAGTAGAGTTCTGCCACAAGATCGGACTTGACTATGTATCATGTTCACCATTCCGTGTTCCTGTAGCTCGTCTTGCAGCAGCTCAGGCACAGATCACAAATCCAAGAGCTTAATCGTATTAATAGCAAAATCGAATAAAGGTTGGATAGGAAAAGAGGTATCGGATATGACCGATACCTCTTTTTTATTGAAACACGTATTGAAGAGTTTCCTTAGTTATCATCCTGCCAGTAGCCGTTGGCAAGCTTAATGAAGTCCTTTGCGGCTTTACTTAGATATGCGTTCTTTGGATAGGTGACACAGACCTTCCATGTAGGTCTGAAGGGGAGTCTGAAGAATTTGATTCCCTCCGGCTTCTGCTTTACATAGTGATATGGAAGCAGGCCGCAGGCAAGCTTTGCTCTGATCATAGACAGGATAGTGATATTGCTTGATGTTTCGAAAAGTACAGTGGGAGCAAACCCGGCATCACGGAAGATCTGATCAACGGTCTTACGGATGGTGGATTCCTTATACATCATTACGAAGGGCTCATACTGCAGGGCTGAAAGCGGAAGAGTCGGATACTTGTCCCCGGTCTTTAAATACTTGGGACTAACGGGATACTCTTCCGGAATGGCAATATATATTTCCTCTTTATAGAGGTCTATATACTCATCATTGATCTTCTGTGAGTCTGTCAAAGTGACGAAACCTATATCCAGTTCTCCTCTGTGTACGGCTTCCTGCTGCTGTTTTACACTGAGTTCCCTTGGTTCAACAGTGAATTCGGGATACATGTTATGGAAGATAGGGTATACATATGAGAACATATCATATCCTCTTCCGGGAGTCATGCCCACAGAAAGATATCCGTTATGCTTGTTCACCATGTCTGCGATGATGGTATAGGTCTTCTGCTTGATGCGAAGCATCTCGCGGGCATTGTCCAGATATACCTGACCCTCAGGAGTAGGTGCCCATGCAGCTTTGTTGCGAATAAAAAGAGGTGTACCCACTTCCTTTTCAAGCTTCTGAAGCTGCTGTGAAAGGGCAGACTGGGTTATGAACAGTTTTTCGGCTGCTTTTGTTATGGAACCCTCATCTGCGATTTTTATGATGTATTCAATCAGTTTAGTATCCATATGATCCTCTCATAAAACAATGTGTAAAAGGATAGCTTGAAAGACTGCGGACAGCTTTCCGGTATTGCCTGAATGATATCGTGCATTAGTAAAACTTATAGATGATTAACTTTTATTAATTTTACTTAACCTAATGACGCAATTATACTCATTTTACACAGAACAAATCGTTTTGTAAATGAAGATAAAGTGACGTAACAGATTATCATTGAAGATTGGTTCCGTGTCTGTTTTCTTTCGGATTCCCAGGGAAATCAGACAGGAGTATATAAGCTATTGCTTAAACAGTGCTGAAAAATACAGTTTCAATGGAAACCTGTAATGAGGATAAAAGGAAGATCCACAATGAAAAATTGCGATGAGAGGGAGGCTTGCATATATGGCTGAAAGATTGTGTATAAGAATAACTGACAGGGATAATGTGGCTATAGCTATCAGAGACATTCCCAAGGGGACAGAGGTGCTGCCCGGAATAGTAACAGCTGAGGATATACCACAGGCTCACAAGATTGCATTGGCAGAATTAAAGAAAGGCTCGGAGGTCATACGTTACGGTGTTGTTTTAGGCACTGTTTCAGAGGATATTCCTGTGGGAGGCTGGATAAATGAAAAGAATCTCATCATGGCGCCGGCACCGGATCTTGACAGCATGGAGTTCGCAACTAATATCCGCACAGATCTTCCGAAGCCGAAGAGAACCACATGGATGGGCTATAAAAATCCGGACGGATTTTATGCAGGAACCAGAAACATCCTCGGCATAAACACAACGGTTCAGTGTGTCGCAGGAGTTCTGAACGTTGCCATCCGTAAGATAAAGGCTGAGATACTTCCGAAGTATCCCAATGTTGACGATGTTGTGGCCATCAACCACCCGTACGGCTGCGGTGTCGCCATAGATGCGCCGGATGCGTACATTCCCCAGAAGATAATAAGGAACATCGCTATGCATCCCAACTTCGGAGGCGTGTTCATGCTGGTGGCTCTCGGCTGTGAAAAATTTACAGTAGATCGTTTCTGCGAGTGGTGGCCGGAGCTTAACAATGAGGACAATGTCATCATCCTGCAGGAGCACAAGGGCTATCAGGCAATGATGGATGCAATAATCGGGATGGCGGAAAAGAAGCTTAAAATACTCAATGAGAGAAGAAGAGAGGAGCTTCCGCTTTCTGATCTTCTGGTAGGTATGCAGTGCGGCGGATCAGATGCATTTTCTGGAATCACCGCGAACCCTACGGCGGGG
Organism: Lachnospiraceae bacterium JC7; assembly: GCA_000513555.1. GTDB lineage: Bacteria > Bacillota > Clostridia > Lachnospirales > Lachnospiraceae > Oribacterium. Next base: position 25,018 of record ALYD01000012.1, on the reverse strand, counting down.
TATGCTGCGGATCTGCTGGTTTCCGGCGGCGGTACTGCCATGTTCTCAGAGGTCACAGAGGTAAGAGACGGTGTACAGTTCATTGCCCACAGATGTATCGATGAAACTGTAGGAAAGCGGCTTGTTGAAGAGATGAAGTGGTATGACAATTACCTTAAGGCCGGGGGTGTGGACCGCGGAGCCAATACAACTCCCGGTAATAAAAAAGGAGGCCTGTCCAATATCATCGAGAAGTCCATGGGTTCCATTGCGAAATCAGGTTCTTCACCTATAGTTGAGGTGCTTTCTCCCGGAGACCGTCCTACAAAGCACGGAGAGATCTTTGCAGCTACCCCTGCATCAGATCTTGTCTGCGGTCCATCACAGCTTGCTTCCGGAATGGGACTTGAGGTATTTATGACAGGCAGAGGTACGCCCTATGGTCTTGCGGCGGCTCCTGTCATCAAGCTTTGCTCCAGAAACGAGATGAAGGAGCAGTGGTCTGATATCATTGATTTTAATGCGGGTCCGGCAGCTGTCGGTGATAAGACCATAGAAGAGCAGGGTGAGGAGCTTTTTGACTTTATACTGGATGTGGCATCAGGTATAAAAAAGCCTTTCACCGAGCAGTATGGTTTTGCAAATGATCTTTGTGTTTTCAATCCTGCGCCTATAACCTGATCTTTGAACATTCTGTTGCACTGTTTATGAAGGCGGATGTCAGGAATCCCCTGGTTCGCTTTTATCAACGCCTGAATAATGACTTAATAATACCCTTTGCGTCCTGAAATAAACTCAGTGACGCAGAGGTTTTTATGTCAAAAAACGATCATTAAATTTTCTAATGTAAGCATTAGCAGAACTAACAGTATAACTTATGGATAACAACATATCGATAAGTTTTGCTTAATTAAGCATAAGATTTACGAGTTTTACAATGGTTTTTGTGTAAGTTATCCTAATACCGTCAACGAAACAGGCAATATTCGTCAACTAATACTAAATTGAATAAGATCAAGGATATGGTCTTATGAAATGATAAACCTCTGCCGAAAGGCAGGCCTCCGGGAGACCGGAAAGAAAGGGGGAACTTAAATGTTCTTTAGAAAATATGGCGACTTTGTTGTCGGCATCTTTTACGCAGTTCTGGGTGTGGCTCTCATCATAGGAGCAAAGGCCCTTCCAAAGTCGAAGGTCATGGAGATCGGTCCCGATTTCATGCCTACACTGATCGGAGTCATCATTCTCATTCTGGCAGGCATACTTCTGGTTGAAACAGCAAGCCGGTTTAAGGCGCAGAAAACAGAACTTGAGACTTCCGGTTACAAGGATACCTCGGACTACAAGAGAGTTCTCGGAAGTCTTGCGGCTGCAACGGTCTATGTAAATATCTTAAAGCCGGTTGGGTTCATCATCAGTACACTGGTATATCTTCTGATTCAGATCTATATACTGGCTCCTGATCAGAGCAGAACAAAGAAGGACATCATCACATATGTCATTATCGATGTGGTCTTCACAGTAGTTGTTTATCTGCTTTTCCGTTACGGATTCAAGATAGTGCTTCCGGCGGGAATCTTCGCGATACAGTAAGGAGGGAAAACAAATGAATGCATTAGCACAATTAGGGGCTGCAGTGGTTTCTGTCTGTCAGCCGGTTTCCCTGCTTTTCATGATAGCAGGAGTTGCCATCGGAATCGTCTTCGGATCCATCCCCGGACTTTCAGCTTCCATGGCGGTGGCACTTATGCTTCCACTGACATTCACCATGGATTCTTCACTAGGTATGAATGTTCTGGTAGCTGTTTATATCGGAGGTATCTCCGGAGGTCTTATTTCGGCCATACTTCTCAATATGCCTGGAACAGCATCCTCCATAGCGACAACCTTTGACGGATATCCAATGGCTCAGAAGGGTGAAGCCATGAGAGCTCTCGGAATCGGAATAGTTTTTTCCTTCCTCGGATCACTTTTCTCATTCTTCGTTCTTTCATTTTTCGCACCTATGCTAGCGGATGTGGCTCTTAAGTTCACACCTGTTGAGAACTTCGGTATCTGCTTCTTCGCACTTACCATGGTGGCCATCCTCTCATCGGGAAATATGGTGAAGGGTCTTCTGGCAGGACTTTTCGGACTGGTTTTCTGTTTCGTAGGAATGGCTCCTATCGATGGAACACCGAGATTCACCTTCGGAAATCAGGATCTTCTGGCAGGCTTCAATCAGCTCACAACTCTTATCGGAATCTTCGCAGTTGCGGATATCCTTATTTCAGCTGAGGAGATGAATGCAAAGGGAGTTCAGACCATCCCCGTAACAAAGGTAAAGGGCTTCGGCTTCTCCATGAAGGAGTTCATTTCATGGATGCCGGGAGCTGTAAGATCAGCAATCATCGGAACAGGAATAGGTATTCTTCCGGGAATAGGCGGTTCCACATCGGGAATGCTTTCATATGTAACTGCAAAGAACATGAGCAGACATCCCGAGACATTCGGACAGGGCGAGCCTGAAGGTATCGTGGCAACGGAGTGTGCCAACAATGCAACCATCGGTGGAGCGATGATCCCGCTTCTGGTTCTCGGTATCCCGGGAGACGGTGTTACAGCTATGATGCTCGGCGGTTTCCTCATCCACGGTCTTTCAGCAGGTCCCCTTCTTTTTGTAAAGAACGCAGATGTTGTTTACGGAATCTTCGCAGCATGTATGGTATGTGACCTCATCATGCTCCTGGTTGAGTGGACATGTATCAAGGCATTTGTACAGGTACTTAAGGTTCCTAAGCATATACTCATGCCTCTCATCCTCGTACTTTGTGCAGTAGGTGCTTATGCAACGAACAACAGAGTTTTTGATGTACAGTCGATCATCGTATTCGGTGTTGTAGGTTATGTTTACCACAAGTTCAGACTTCCAACCACTCCATTTGTTCTTTGCTTCCTGGTTGGATCCATGACAGAGACCTACTTAAGAAGAGGCATCATGAGCTACAAGAGTTTCGGAGCATTCTTCACACATCCAATCTTCGATTTCTTCTGGTTCGTTGCCTGCGGAGTACTGATCTGGTCAGTTTACAAGGAAGTAATGGCAGGTAAAAAGAAAAAGCTGGAAGCAAAGGCTGCGGCATAGACATCTGAAACTAATTAAACAGTAAAAAAAAGTTTCTGATTTGAACACGTATGTTTTTCTCTGAGGGAAGTGTGTGGAATATGGCATTCCGCTAACAATGATTTATTTTGGAACGGAACTGAAAGAAATCACCGTTTCCCAAGGGGAGAGTTAATAAAAGGAGAAAAAAATGAAAAAGAGAATCTTATCAGCAGTACTCGCAGGAGGAATGGTACTTGGACTTGCAGCATGCGGTTCCTCAAACACAGCATCAACAACAGCCGCAGCAAAGGAAACAGCTGCAGCTACACAGGCAGCAGAGACAAAGGCAGCAGAGGGCGGAGCTTCAGCTGATGCTTCAGGATGGACACCTTCAGGTCCTATCTCACTGGTACTTCCTGCAGGTGCAGGCGGAGATACAGACCTTTCAGCAAGAATCTTTGCACAGTATGCAAAGGAGATTACAGGTGCAGATTTCGTAGTTGTAAATGCTTCAGGTGCATCAGGATCTGTTGCAGCAAACCAGGTTCTTTCAGCAGCAAACGACGGACTTACAGTTCTTTACGGACATAACCTTGTTAACGTTGCCAATGTTGCAGGTATCACAGATTACGACTACACAGCATTCACACTTGGACCAACATTTGCAAAGAACGATGCCCAGGGTCTCTATGTAAATCCTGAGAAGTACAAGAGCCTTTCGGAGTTTATCGAGGCTGCAAAGGCAAATCCGGGACAGCTCAAGGCCTGCACAGAGGTTGGTGCTTACACATATTATGAGTTCCTTAAGTTCGAGCAGGTTGCCGGAATCGACCTTGATCTTGTAGACGTTGGATCAAACTCAGACAAGGTTACAGCAATGCTTTCAGGTCAGGTTGATATGATGCCGGGCGCATTTGTCAACACAAAGGATTACATCGATGCAGGACAGTTTGTCTGTGTAGGTATCCCTACAGCCGAGAGATCAACTCTTATGCCGGATGTACCTACACTTAAGGAGCAGGGTGTTGACCTTGTATATCCTGACTGTGACTATTCTTTCTACTTCCCTGCAGGAACTTCTGAGGATGTTATCAAGTGGTTTGAGGACACAACAAAGGCTGTTACAGAGAATGAGAAGTGCCAGGAGGATCTCAAGAACATGCAGATCAATCCTTACTACCTCTCAGCTGCGGATTCTGTAGAGAATGACAAGAACTATCTTGAGATCTTCAAGGAAGTTGCTGCATCTGTAGAAAACTGATTTTTTATCCCGGGCCCGGATCATCCGGGCCCCATCCAAAAGAGTTCAGGATGATGCAAAGATACTCTTTACATGATCCCGAATCCTGTTGAAAATAGTGTAGGTCACCTTTATGAATATTCAGGCGGCAGACATTATAAAAAGAGAGGTAAAAAAAGTTGGATACCCAAAAGACAGTTAAGGATCACATCAGTGAGCTGAAAAAAGAAAACAAAAAAGTTCATATCATTGCTTATATCATGATGGCAGTACTTGTAGGAGTACTGATAGTTTCTCTCAGAAGACAGTTCTATCTTACATTCGGTTTACTCATCGCTGCACTGCTCATTCAGTTTTTTGTGTTCCGCAAGGCTCAGAAAAAGTACATAAAGCACTGCGAGGATGCAAATATTTCCCTGACCCTGAAAGGAGCATTAAATGCTTCGGAAATACAGGAAAAGGGTACATATATCACAGAAGAGACCGTTGAGAAGGCTCATATCATACCTTTTGTACCGAAGACCTTTAACGGGTTCAAGGCCATAAAGGGAATGAAAAACGGCATTGAGGTCTCAGCCACAGACGTTTCGGTTGTGGACAGAAAAAATGATAAGGGAATCGCTGCAGAGGTGAATACCGGAAACTGGATTCACATTGAGCTGCCTGAAGGAACAGGAATGAAGTTCACCATAGTGGAGGATGAACTCATGAGGGATTCCTCAAGAACCGATTTCTTTTCAAAGGATTCCTACAGAGAATCAGAGCTTCCCGAGGGTTTCCCCAGAAGATTCCATATTTATGAAAACATTGAAGCTGAAGACAACGGAAAGAAGTTAAGTGACAGTTTTCTCGCTAAATTGAAGTCACTTTCCGATTATACTCCGGGAAAGATCGGAGTAAGTATCAATGATAAATCCGCAGATATATTTATAAAAAACAGATTTCTCGCAGCCGGTTTTACTGCCGGCCAGGAGGTGGATGAAAGAACACTCCTCCGCGATCCGTATCCTGAACTAATGCATGTTCTGGATATGGTTGAATTCCTTTGAATATAAGACAGCATATGTCGACGGTGCTGTTTTATAAGATATAAAAGTTTAGCACCTATAGAAAAGGAGAATATAAAATGATACCTGTAATTTCAAAGATGGAAGTGTACCCTGTAGCCGGACATGATTGTATGGAGCTCAATCTTTCAGGAGCTCACGCACCATATTTCACAAGAAATATCGTTATCCTTACAGATTCTAACGGAGTAGAGGGTGTCGGAGAAGTTCCGGGAGGACAGAAGATCACCAATGCTCTCGAAGCAGTTAAGGACCTTGTGGTAGGGACAAAGATTTCAGACTATAAGAATACATTAAATAAGGTAAGAGCATGGCTCGATGAGAACATCAAGGATGACGTAAGAGGTCTTCAGACCTTTGACTTACGTACAGGTGTACATGTAGTCACTGCTATTGAAGCACCGCTTCTTGACCTTATGGGCAAGTTCCTTGAGGTTCCTGCAGCTTCCCTCATGGGTGACGGATTACAGAGATCATCGGTAAGATTCCTTTCATACCTTTTCTATGTAGGTGACAGAAAGAAGACAGATCTTCCATACGAGGAAGAACCGGATTCAGACTGCGACTGGTACAGATTACGTCATGAGGAAGCTATGGATCCTGAGCACATCGTGGCTCTTGCAAAGGCAACCCATGAGAAGTACGGCTTCGAGGATTTCAAGCTTAAGGGCGGAGTTCTTCAGCCGGATGAGGAAGTTAAGGCTGTTACAGCAATTAAGGAAGCATTCCCGGATGCAAGAGTAGACCTTGATCCAAACGGATGCTGGAGCCTTGCAGAGGCTATACGTGTTGCACCTGCTCTCAAGAAGGTACTTGCTTATGTAGAGGATCCATGCGGTGCAGAGAACGGGTTCTCAGGCCGTGAGATCATGGCTGAGTTCAAGCAGGAGACAGGAATGCCTACAGCTACCAACATGATAGATACAGACTGGAGACAGATGCGTCACTGCATCCAGCTTAAGAGTGTGGATATCCCTCTTGCAGACCCTCATTTCTGGACTATGGAAGGTTCTGTTCGTGTAGGTCAGCTCTGCAACGAGTTCGGTCTTATGTGGGGATGCCATTCAAACAACCACTTTGATATCTCTCTTGCAATGGTTGCACAGTGCGCAGCAGCTGTTCCGGGCAAGCTTAACGGAATCGATACACACTGGATCTGGCAGGAAGGCAGAGAGCGTCTTACAAAGAATCCTATGCAGATCGTTGGTGGTTGCATCAACGACATCGACAAGACTGTGGGTCTCGGTGTTGAGGTAGACCGTGAGCAGATCATGAAGGCAAATAAGCTTTACATCGATAACTGCCTCGGTGCACGTGATGATTCAATCGGAATGCAGTATCTGATTCCGGGCTGGAAGTTCGATAACAAGCGTCCATGCATGGTTCGCTAAGGGGTATGAAAATGAACGATACACCTATTATTACCAAGATGCAGGTCATCCCTGTTGCGGGATACGACAGCATGATGATGACATTGTCAGGATGTCATGCGCCCTGTTTCACCAGAAATCTGGTAGTACTTTCGGACAATGCGGGACATCAGGGAATCGGTGAGATCCACGGCGGTGATTACACCTGCGAATGTTTAAATGCGGTACGTCCTCTCGTTGAGGGACAGCCCATATCCAAATACCGTCAGATACTTCAGAAGATACATAAGATGGCAAATCCTTCTTCAGACGATGACGGAGAAGGAATACAGACCCTTGATATCTCAAAGCTCAAGTTCGTTGTTAAGAGCGAGTGGGCTATAGAGTGTGCCATGCTGGATCTTATGGGACAGTTCCTTAATGTTCCCATGTGTGATCTTCTGGGAGAAGGCCAGCAGCGTAAGGAAGTTGAGATGCTGGGATATCTTTTCTATGTTTCCGACAGGAAGAAGGTACCGGCAGGGGACATGCAGTACCTTGATGAGAGTGACAGCTTTGATCCATGGTTCCGTCTGAGAAGAGAAGAGATACTTACTCCCGAAAGGATCGTTGAGGAGGCAGAGGCGCTTTCCGAAAAGTACGGCTTTAAGAACTTTAAGCTTAAGGGAGGTGTGCTTTCGGGTGCTGATGAGATGGAGGCCTGCAAAGCCCTTAAGAAGAGGTTTCCGGATGCACGTATAAACATTGATCCTAATGGTGCATGGAGTCTTAGGGAAGCCATAGAGCTCTGCAAGGATATGCATGACGTGATAACTTACATGGAGGATCCCTGCGGTCCTGAGGCGGGTTATTCAAGCCGTGAGATTATGCGAGAGTTTAAGAATGCCACTCAGTTCCAGGTGGCTACCAACATGATAGCCACAGACTGGAGACAGTTCTATCATACAGTAAGTCTCAATGCCTGCGATATCATACTTGCAGACCCTCATTTCTGGGGCTTTGACGGTGCTATACGTATGTCTCAGCTTCTTGATTCATGGGGCCTTACATGGGGCGTGCATTCGAACAATCACTTTGATATCACTCTTGCTGCATTTGCCCAGGTGGGAGCTGCGGCTGTAGGCACACCTGCACCTCTCGATACCCACTGGATCTGGCAGGACGGACAGAATCTCCTTTACGATACACCGAAGATCGTTGATGGAAAGCTTCAGGTTCCGGAAGCACCGGGTCTTGGTGTTCATCTCAACATGGAACGTGTAATGGAAGCAAACAGGCTTTACAACAGTCTTCCGAGCCATGACAGAGATGATGCAAAATCCATGCAGTATCTGATCCCGGGATGGAAGTATGATCACAAGATGCCGTGTCTTGTAAGATAAAAAAATCCGGTCTATAGAAAAACATATAAGTGAGTTGATAGCATACGGAGAGATCCGTTATCGACATACGATCCAATAATATAAACAGTTTAAATTCGACAGGAATGAAATGATCCCCCTAAAGGAGACAATGGAAATATCCAAAGTCTTCTTTAGGGGGACTTTTTTGGATAAGTATCCGGAAGGAGATGAAATCGCTGCATATAAAGATCATTTCGAACGAAGCATGTCACGCAGGAAAGTGCCGTTATCATGTCGGTGACATGAAAGTACCAAGCTGCAGCATTACACCATGATGACAGAAGGGCTGTTCAGTACCTGCTTCCACAGCTCGAAAAGCCGCCTTTCGGGAGCGGTAATATAGGTGCCCTTTCGGTAGGCGACACATCTCATCCATGAAAGCTCCGGGGAAACACGGAAGTAAGCAAGTGGAAATTTCTCATTAACATAGGACTGGGGGAAGAATGCAGGCCCCATCTGGTTTATGGCCATCTTAAGCACAGTTACGGAGCTGCTTGATTCAAACAGAATCTTCGGATGCAGATGCTTCTCCCTGAAAAAAACGTCCAGCATCCTTCTGAGTATAGTATCCTGGGAGGGCATGATGAAGGTTTCATCCTTAAACAGGCTTATGTCTGCATAAGGCAGGGTTTTCCAGCTTTCCGGACCGGCAAGTTCTGCCATAGGATGGGAGTTTGGAACACCAAGTATCACGGATTCCGGTGAAAGATCTATGCGTTCAAGGTCAGGATCAAGGGGCATCATTTTTGAATAGCTCAGGAATGCAAATTCTGTTTCTCTGTGCAGGAGCATCTGCGCCATCTTCGGTACCCTTGCGCATTTGAGATTGATGGTGAAATCCGGAAATTCCTGATGAAACTGTGGATAGATGTCTGAGAATGTGGATGCTCCCCGTTCAGGTGTGCAGGCAATGCTGATTTCGCCCACATTGTTGCTTGCACTGTCCCTGATTATCTTATAAGTATCGTTCTTTATGTTCAGGATCTTTTTGGCTGCAGATACATAAAGGCGCCCTGAAAAGGTGGGAATCATCTTGTGATAACGTCTTTCAAAGAGAGCTGTCCCCAGCTCTTTTTCCAGCTTGAGGAGCTGCTGGTTCAGGGCTGACTGGGTGATATACATCTTTTCGGCAGCCTTTGATATGCTTTCCTCGTCATAAATTGAAATGATATTTTCCAAAGATTTCAAATCCATTCTATATGTTTCTCCTTTGTCCCGGGATGTTTAAAAAATCAAAATTACCCATAAAACTTTATGAGCTTAGCTGAGAAAAATAAAAGATGAAGAAAAAAGCGAGTAATTTAGGTGATATTGCATAAGAAGCAAAATGTTTTTTGTGCAGGAATCCGGATGTAAGCATTTTCATAAAACAGGAACGCGCAGACTTAAAATAAATAAGTCTACAACCAAAGAGCTATTAAGTTCTGTTAAGCTTACTGCCACTTTATAATACAGTCAATAATTAAATGAAGCGATATTGATAATGAATTTAAGCGATTTCCGGGGCTGTCTTTTATAGCACAGTAAATGTCTGTGCATCGTCGGCAAAGTAGACAGTCCGGGACAGTATTTAAAGCTTCACAAAATGTCAGGAGGAAATATGAACAGAAAGAGTTTATTGTTGGGAATTTGCATAGCAGCTATGACAGCAGCTGCATTTACAGGCTGCGGAGCTGCAGGCGGATCCGGGTCATCCGGAGACATTCCTAAGAGTGTTGAGGTCCAGGTACCTGCAAAGGCAGGCGGCGGAACCGATGTCATGGCAAGAACCCTCGGTCAGGAAGTTGCAAAGCAGACAGGTTCAAATGTCACTATCGTAAATAACACTGACGGCGGCGGAGTGGTTTCCATGGAGACAGTCCGTACAGCTAAAGGTGATGGTTCAAAAGTGCTCCAATATCACACCACTATGCTTATCAAGTCAGCCACAAAGGTATATGACAAGACAGCCTGTGATGACTTCAGGATCTGGGGTGTTAGCCAGGGAACAGAAAAAGGTCAGTATGTTCTCGTAACTTCAGCAGATTCCGATATGAAGACCATCGAGGATTTCGTAAATAAGGGAAAGTCCTCAGAAATCAAGATGGGTATAGAGACAGGCGGAACAGCACATGTAATGACCGGACTTCTCGCAAAGGCTTCAGGTATAAGCGTAAAGTATGTGGAGGCAGGTTCAGATACAGAGAAGCTTACAGCCCTTGTTGGAAATACAATTGATGCCTGCATCGTAAATGTTAACCAGGCCAAGCAGTATGTTGAGTCAGGTAAAGCCAATGCCCTTGCAGTCATCACTAACGGTGAAGAGGGCGCCAGATCTTCGGTTCTTCCCGATGTTCCTTCCATGACAGAGTCAGGCATCGACTGCTCATTTGCCTCCTACAATATCTTTGCAGGACCTAAGGATATGGATGATGAGATTGCGAAGAAACTCTATGAGGCTTACGCAGCCGCTGCAAAGTCTGACGCAGTAAATGAAGTTCTGGAGCCTGCAGGAATGGCTATGGAATTCCTGAGCTTCGAGGAAGGCCCTGAAAAGATCAAGGCTCAGCAGGAAGCAATCAATTCCGTTGTTGAAGAGCTGGGCCTCGTTCAGAAGTGATTCTGAGAAGAGGATAAGGAGAAATGACATGAAGGTTTCCAGAGATCAGATCACAGGCACAGTCATTTTGCTGCTGGGATTGTTTGTTTTTGTCATGATAAGCACCTATTCTGTACCTTTCAGGTCCACCTATCCAGGACCTAAGGCACTACCGGGTCTTGCGGCGGTTGGATTTGTTATATGCGGCGCAGGGATCTTTTTGGAAGGCTGCAAAAAGAAAGAAGAGAAGGTTTTTCTGGTTAAGGAAGGCTGGATAAAACTTACAGTTAACATCGGAGCTATAGCCCTTTACATACTTGCCATGCAGTATCTTGGCTTCTTTATCGCAACACCGGTATATCTTTATTTCTTATCTAGCTGGTATGCGAAGGGCTATGCGACAAAGCCGGTCCACAGGATCGTCTTTTCCGCCGGAGTTACGGCAGTCATCTTTCTGGCATACCAGATGGCCTTCGGCTATCAGCTGCCAACGGGAATATTCGGATAAGGAGATAAGATATGACTGAAAATGCAGCATTCATAATCACGCAGATAACAAACCCCTTAAATCTGCTTTTATTGTTGGCGGGTAATGTCATCGGCATCGTGTTCGGTGCCATTCCGGGACTTAACGGCACCATGGCGGTCATGCTTTTTATGCCCCTTACCTACGGCATGGAAACGGGACCTGCCATCATATTCCTTTTGTCGCTCTGGATCGGAGGCTGCTCCGGAGGATTCATAGGCTCTGTCCTTCTGGGAATTCCGGGATCCCCATCATCGGTTGCCACCTGCTTCGACGGACACCCTATGGCAAAGAAGGGACAGGCCGGAAGAGCCCTTGCCATCGGTATGACGGCCTCCTTTATAGGTACCTTTTTCAGTGCGGTGGTGGGTGCCATACTTGCCCAGACTGTTGCGAACATTGCCTTTGCCATCGGACCCTGGGAGTACTTTGGTCTCTGCTTCATGGCCATCACCATGGTGCTTGCCATCTCAAAGGGCAACATGCTTAAGGGACTTTCCAGCGCCTGCCTCGGACTACTTCTTGCGTCAGTGGGTTATTCACCTATAGACGCTCAGGCAAGATTCACCTTTGACAACATGTACCTCATGGGAGGACTCGGTATGACGGTAGTTCTTATCGGTATCTTCGGTGTGAGCATGATGATACTTGCCCATGCAAAGGGCTTCGATCCACTTCCGACTGTTGACAACAGCATGATAAAGGGAATCGGTATCAAGCTCTCAGACATAAGAGAAAATATCGTAAACATTAGCCGCTCCTTCCTTATCGGTCTCGGAATAGGGTTCCTCCCGGGCATGGGCTCAGGGCTTTCAAATCTTGTGGCATATTCTGCTGCAAAGAACAATTCTAAGCATCCCGAGACCTTCGGGACAGGTAATCCGGAGGGAATCTGGGCATCGGAGTCTTCCAACAATGCTTCCATCGGTGGTGCCATGATCCCCATGGCAGCTCTCGGAATCCCGGGAGACTCCTGTACAGCCCTTCTCATAGGAGCACTCACCATACACGGTCTTGAAATGGGACCCATGGTTTTCAAGAACAGCGGAGATATAGTTTATCTCATGTTCGTGGTTGTTGCCATCTGCGCGGCAGTCTGCTTTGTTCTTCAGGCTGTTGGCATGAGGATATTCCCCCAGATACTGAAGGTGCCTTACCACTATATGTATCCGGCTCTTATAGTTGTCTCTCTTATCAGTGCCTATGTTAATTCATCAAGTCTTTATAAGTGCGGAATGATGCTTTTCTTTGCAGTTGTGGGCTGCATCATGGCTTACGGCGGACTACCCCAGTCACCGCTGATCCTTGCATTCATTCTGGGACCTACTATGGAGAGCAACATGCTTAAGGCCTTCCAGAATACAGAGACAGTTGCTACATTCTTCACCCGCCCAATTTCCTGTGTGTTCAATGTCATCGCCATCTGCTGTGTGTTCTCACCTGTTCTGAAGGCGCTGTATGCAAGATTTTTCAGGAAAGAGAATAAACAGATAGCTCATGAAGAGCTGAAATTAAACGGGAATAAATAAAGAGTAGGTTTGAATGTGAACTTTCAAACTTAGATGAAGAGTCAAGACTGATACGAGCGAATTCGGATCGATCATGACTCATGGAGGTGAAAATGTCGTTTAAATGTTCAAAACCAATACCTGACCCGGTCAGGACCCTGTGTGAGGAGCCCTGGAAGATAGAGGTGGAGCCCTTTCAGCTGACACCGAGGACCTTTTATGTGGGCGGACAGAAATGGGTAGGCGCATATATCATTGACACAGGTGCGGGACTTATACTTCTTGATACGGGAATAGCTGAAAGTGCATATATGATGGTGGATTCCATCTATAAGCTCGGCTACAAAATGTCTGATATAAAGTATATCCTCATAAGTCATGCACATTTGGATCACTTCGGAGGAGCAGCAATAATGCATGCACTTACAGGAGCCCCCATCTATATGTCAAAGGAAGATGATGAATTCATGCAGAAGGTTCCGGAGGAGACGGAGCTCCCTCAGGATATGTGGCATGTACAGCACATAAAGGTGGACCGTCACTACAGTGATGATACCGCAATAACTCTCGGTGATATATCTATACGTACGCTTCTTACACCGGGGCATACCATAGGCTGCACCAGCTTTTTCTGGGATGAGAAGAATCCTGTAAATGGTGAGACCTATACTGTTGCCATGCATGGAGGAGTCGGGGGCAATACCATGAATGATGAGTATTACAGCACAAGCAGATATCTCACACCGGACCTGAGAGACCGTTTCTTTAATGACGCGGAAAAGCTTAAGAAAATTCATGTAGACATTGCCCTTCCGTCACATCCGAACCAGATAGAGATTCTGGACAGGGCGGGAAGCTATACCCATGAGTCACAGCCCTATCTCGATGATACGGTATGGGCGGATTTTATCGATGAGAGAGTGCGTCAGGTAAAGGCACTTATGAAATGAATTGAAACATATCGAAATCAAAAGAACACATTTCGAAACATTTGACAAAACATGCAGAATAAATAATTTTTTTGGCTATTTTACGTGTTGAGGCAAAATCGTCAATTTAATATCATGATGATGCGAGTAGAAAAGATGTAAAAAAAGCTATTAATAATGAATATGAAAGTGAGGATTTTGAAATGAAAGTTGGTTTTCTCGGACTTGGTATCATGGGACGCCCTATGGCAAAGAATCTTTTAAAGGCTGGCCATGAGCTTATGGTATATGACTTCAATCAGGATGCTGTTAATGATGTGGTTTCATGCGGAGCTAAGGCTGGTACCTGTGGAAAGGACCTTGCAGAGTTTGCAGATGTGGTCATCACCATGGTTCCTAATTCACCACATGTAAGAGCAGCAGTATTCAACGAGAATGGTCTTGCAGAGGGCTTCCGCAAGGGTGAGTCCGTTCTCATCGATATGTCATCCATCGACCCGGTTGAGTCAAAGAAGATCGGTGCTGATCTTGAGAAGATCGGTGTAGACATGCTTGACGCTCCTGTATCAGGCGGAGAGCCAAAGGCTATCGACGGAACTCTTTCCGTAATGGTAGGCGGCAAGAAGGAGACATTTGACAAGTACTATGACATGCTCATGGTTATGGCAGGTTCAGTAGTTTACGTTGGACCTCTCGGTTCAGGTAACGTTGCAAAGCTTGCAAACCAGATGGTAGTTGCAGCAAACATCGGCATCGTTGCTGAGGCACTTACATTTGCAAAGAAGGCAGGAACAGATCCTGAGCTCGTATATCAGGCGATCCGCGGCGGTCTTGCAGGTTCAACAGTAATGGATGCAAAGGCACCTATGATGCTTTCAGGAAACTACAAGCCGGGCTTCAGAATCGATCTTCACATCAAGGATCTTACCAATGCTTTAAACGCAGCTCATGCTATCAACATGCCTGTTCCTATGACAGCACAGATGATGGAGGTTATGCAGGAGCTTAAAAACCACGACGAGGGTTCATGCGATCACGATGATATCGTAAGATATTACGAGAGAATGACTGGCGTTTCAATCGTAAAGAAATAAAATATCCAGAAAGGTCTATAGATGAATACAGATTTTATCAAAGGCGTTGTGGTGCCTATCATCACAGTGATCGATAAGGACGAAAAAATCGATGAAGCCGGCATGCGTAAGCAGGTAGACTACGTTATCAACGGTGGTCTCCAGGGAATTCTTGCCTTCGGTTCAAACGGTGAGTTCTACCAGCTTGAAGAGGACGAAATGGAACGTGGCTTAAAGATCATGGTGGATCAGGCAGCTGGAAGAGTTCCTGTATATTTCGGAATAGGCGCTATAAATACAAAGAAGTGCATCCGTCTCGCAAAGATGGCGGTGGCTAACGGAGCAGCATGTGTTTCTGTTTTACAGCCAATGTTCCTTAAGCCTACACATGATGAGCTTTTCAATCATTTTAAGGCTATCGCAGAGGCTATCCCTGAGACACCGGTCCTTCTTTACAACAATCCGGGGCGTGTAGGCTATGGAATGACTGCGGATTTCGTTACAGAGATCGCCCATGCGGTTCCTAACATAGTTGGAATGAAGGATACTTCCGGTGATATAACTCTTACAGAGGAGTTCATAAGAAGAAACAGGGACATTAACTTCAAGGTATTCGGAGGAAAGGACACACTTCTTTTTGCTTCCCTTTGTCTCGGAGCAGTGGGCGGTGTCTGCACAGCAGGAAACTTCATGCCTGAGCTCATCGGTGATGTCTACAATAAGTATGTTGCAGGTGACTTCGAGGGTTCACGTGAAGCCCAGTTTAAGTTAAATCCTGTAAGACTTGCCATGGACAAGGCTTCCTTCCCTGTTGCCGCGAAGGATATGGCAAACATCCGCGGAGAGAACGTGGGAGATCCATATCTTCCGTCATTGCCAACAACAAACGAGGCAACCCTTGAGCACTTCAGAAATGTAATGAAGGAAGCGGGACTCATTTGATCTCTAATCATTATTATCCTTAATGTTTTAAAAATCCCTAAACAAAGCAGCAGGCAGTGAGATATGGATGTATTCTCACTGCCTGTTTTGATGATCCTGTCTTAGTAATAGAGGTGACCGCATTGAGGAAATACTTAAAATAACTTATACATTCAATGAAATAATCATCATTCATGTGGTATATTTAATTTAATACACAGGATGATGGGAGGCAGTTATGAAACATGAAGTGACACTTAGAAATGGCATAAAAGTACCGGCTCTCGGACAGGGTACCTGGTATCTGGGAGAAAGCAGTCTTCTCAGAAAAAGAGAAATAGAGGGAATACGTAAAGGCATCGAAGCAGGAATGACCCTTATCGATACTGCAGAGATGTACGGAAACGGTGCGGCGGAGGATATGCTTGGTGAGGCTATCAGTACCGTGGACAGAAGCAGGCTCTATCTTGTATCGAAGGTCCTTCCCACAAATGCAGGAGGAAAGCGCATGCGTCAGGCTCTTCAGAGAAGTCTTTCCCGCATGGGCGTGGATCATCTTGACCTCTATCTTTATCATTGGAGAGGATCCTTTAAGCTGTCTGAAACCGTTGCAAGACTTGAGGAGCTTAAAGCAGAGGGACTCATCAAAGCATGGGGAGTTTCCAACTTTGATATAGACGACATGGAGGAGCTCTGGAGTGTGCCGGATGGAAAGAACTGTCTCGTGAATCAGGTACTTTATCATGCAGGTTCAAGAGGCATAGAGTATTCGCTCCTCCCGTGGATGGTGGAGCACGACGTGGCACTTATGTCCTATTGCCCATTGGCTCAGGCAGGTTCCTTAAAGAGAGGCCTAATGCAGAATCAGACGCTGGAGGAGCTTGCAAAGAAATACGAGGTATCTGTTCCCGAGATCCTTCTTGCATGGAACATAAGGAATGGTCATACCATTGCCATACCGAGAAGTTCAAGACCTGAGCATACACTGTCCAACGCTCATGCGGACAGCATCGAACTGACGGAAGAGGATCTCGCCCTCATAGATAAGGCATATCCTGCACCTACTCACAAGGAATATCTGGACATGCAGTAAAAACCTTGAAACTATTTAAATAGAAGTTTTAATATAGCGGATTTAGAGGTATCGATGAAAATCGGTGCCTCTTTTACTATAGATGATACTGATCTTTGATATTTATTCTGATTGGATCAGTGTGCATCTGAAGTATTAAATTGAAATACAGGAATGTGATTTTTATTATCTGATATGTTAGAATATTGAAATAATATGAAATATATTGAAACCGGAGGAGATATGGCAAATATAGCGCTGCTGGTACCGAATGATGAGTTGTTCAGACTTTCACATGATGCTTTACAGGAGATGAAAAAACGTCTTTTTATGATGAAGGTGATCGAAACTGAAAGTGCTGTAACGGAAGCCCGTCAGGCTATAAATCAGGGGGCGGACATCATCATCGCGAGAGGGCTTCAGGCCACAGTTATAAAGCAGTATACGGATGTTTCTGTTGTGGAGATAATCATGACACAGCAGGGTCTCATAGATATGCTTGGAAGAGCCAGGAGGATATTAGGCAAGGAGCACCCTAATATCGCTATAGTCATGTCAAAGAATATGGCCTGTGACATGACAGGGATAGGTGAAAAGTGCGGAGTGAATCTCAGGGAGTATCTGGTGCAGAATCCGGAGCTTCTGAAGCCTGCGGCCATGCAGGCCATCGAAGACAGGGCAGACCTTATCATCGGCGGTTCAACGGTACTGAACATGGCTGATAATGCAGGGATCCCTTCACTGTATCTTGCAAACACAGAGGATTCGGTAAAAAATGCCATCAAGGAAGCATTTCTTCTTGCAGATACCTTTGAGAACGGTGAGATTCCTGTGCATGCAGTAATCAGCAGGGAAAAGGGCACAGGAAAAAAGGAAAACTCATTTGTAAACTTTCCGTATAAGAGCCGGAAGATGCAGAAGACTGTGGATCTTGCTGAAAAGCTTTCAAGGACGGATTGCCCGAAGCTCATAGTGGAGCCTGTGGGGAATCTCCACAGAGCTTTTATCAATGCCATGCATAACAGCTCCAGGCATTCCCAGGAAAAGCTGGTGATTTATGACTGTGAGAAGGGAAAGCCGGCTTACGATGATCTGTACGGCCGGAACGGAAAGGTCAATGACTCTCTTAAGGGTACTCTCGTCATAAACAACATCGAGTATCTGGATGAAAGATCTCAGAAGAAGCTGATGGAGATCCTGATGTTCAGAAATGTGATCATGGTGGCAAAGACCGGAAACTACAGGGAGTATCTCATACCGGAGCTTTATGCAAGGATGTCGGCATTTGCCATAAATATTCCGTCTCTTTCGGAGACTCCTGAGGATATAGTTTATCTTGCCAATGTCTACATGCAGAGTATAACGGAACGATACGGAAAGTATCACGTTCTTACGAAGGACGGAGAACGGGAGCTGGAGCTGGAGCCTTGGACCGGAGGCAGGATACAGCTTGAAAGCTTTATAGAAAGACTTGTGATAAGCATGGAGCGCAGGAACATAAAGGCTGTAGATATAAAAGAGCTTTATGATGAACTTTATGGTGAAGGATATGTAAAGAGGTTTGATGAGGATGCTGAGGATCATAAAGAAAAGGACAGAACATCAGCAGGAGCTTTTTATGATGAAAACGAAGATCCCGGAATGTCGGATCATTCTCATATAGTAGAAAAATCCGGTCGCAGCATGACGGTTCAGGATCTCGAGAGAGACCGGATACTTAAGACCATCAGCAAGAACATGGGAAACAGGGAGAAAACCGCAATCGAACTTGGAATAAGCAAGACCACCCTCTGGAGGAAGCTCAGGAAGTACAATCTCATGACGTGAGGATAAAAACGAAATATGATGAATCGTATTGAAACAGTATGAATGAAATACAACCCATTTATACATTTGCGTTAAAAAAGCGAAGCCCCTTTGTGCGGATTTCGGATTGTTTATGATTTCGCGTTTTAATAAGATTGTAGTGCCTGGTTTGGAAGGCTCAATTTGTTTGGATCGTTCGAAAAGAACTTTTGGTAATTTCACAAAATAGAACAGAGGAGAAAGAATATGAAGATCGGTTTTGTAGGACTTGGAATCATGGGTAAGCCAATGGCAAAGAACCTTATAAAGGCAGGCTTTGATGTAGTCGTAACAACACATAAGCAGGAAGTTATAGATGAGTTCGTGGCTCTCGGAGCTAAAGGCGCAAAGAATGCGGCAGATGAAGTAAAGCAGGGATGTGATGTTATTATCACCATGCTTCCCAACAGCCCGCAGGTTCGTGAGGTTACTCTTGGTGCAGGAGGAGTTGTTGAGGGTGGAAAGAGCGGTATCACAGTTCTTGACATGTCATCTATCGACCCGGTTGAATCACAGAAGATATCGGCAGAGCTTGAAAAGAGCGGTATCGAGCTTCTTGACTGCCCGGTTTCCGGAGGAGAGCCAAAGGCTATCGACGGTACACTTTCAGTTATGGCAGGCGGAAAAAAGGAGTCCTTTGATAAGTTCCTTCCTGTTCTTAAGGCTATGGCTTCATCAGTTGTTTATGTAGGACCTATCGGTTCAGGTAATGTTGCAAAGCTTGCAAATCAGATGGTGGTAGCTGCAAACATAGGTGTAGTTGCAGAGGCTCTTACATTTGCAAAGAAGGCCGGAACAGATCCGAGGCTTGTATATGAGGCTATCCGAGGCGGACTTGCAGGGTCGACAGTTATGGATGCGAAGGCTCCTATGATGCTTTCCGGGAACTATGAGCCGGGATTCCGTATCAAGCTCCACATAAAGGATCTTACCAATGCCTTGAACGCAGCACATGCTATAAACATGCCTGTTCCTATGACCGCACATATGATGGAGGTTATGCAGGAGCTCATGAATCATGGTGAGGAAAACTGCGACCATGACGATATAATAAAGTATTATGAGCGCATGACCGGAGTTTCAATCGCTGAAGCATAATTTATACAAGCTTCATAAGTATTGCATGTAATAAATGAAGGGAGCAGAATCATGGATTACAGAGTATTCGGAAATCAGATCGTTTTACGTATAGACCGCGGTGAGGAGGTCATGGAAACTATAGTTAAGCTTTGCGAGAAGGAGAAGATAAGCCTTGGTTCCATAGTCGGACTTGGGGCAGCAGATCATCTCGTAATGGGGCTTTACGACGTTGAGAAGCAGCAGTTCAGCGAGATAAAGCTGGACAAGCCTCTTGAAATAACTTCAATCGTCGGAAACATCACAGAGATGGACGGAAAGCCGTATCTTCATGTTCATATCAATGCTTCTGACGCGGAGGGCCACACCTACGGTGGTCATCTTAAGGCTGTACGTATCAGCGGTACATCAGAGATCTTCATAACAGTCATCGACGGTCACGTGGGAAGAGAAAAGGACAGTATCACAAACACGGGACTTAATCTTTTCAAATTTGACTGATGAATTATGGCATTATATGATTATTGATTTGCGGATGTTGGATATAAGCATTCGCATTTCTTTTATAAAAAGGCAGCAGGAGCTGCAAAGGAGAAATACGGATGAAACTACTTTTTGCATCGGATTCCTTTAAGGGAACCATATCCAGCGACCAGACCATCGAACTTCTTACAAAGGCAGCTCATGAGGTTTTCGGGGAGTGTGAGACAGGAGGCGTTCCTGTTGCTGACGGTGGTGAAGGAACAACAGAAGCTGTTGTAAAGGCAAGAAAGGGTGAGATGGTCTACGTTGACGTTCATGGACCTCTCATGGAGACAGAGCATGGCTTCTACGGAAAACTGTCTGATACTGAGGCTGTACTTGAGATGGCTGCGGCGTCAGGACTCCCTATGGTCCCCATGGAGAAAAGAAATCCCCTTAATACCACGACCTACGGTACAGGTGAACTTTTAAAGGCAGCTCTTGATGCAGGTTACACAGAGATAGCAATTGCCATAGGAGGTTCAGCTACCAATGACGGCGGAATGGGCTTTGCTTCGGCCCTCGGAATCAGATTCCTTGATAAGGATGGTAATGTTCTTGAGGGAAAGGGAAGTGATCTCGCAAAGGTTCATCACATTGATATGACAGGGCTTGATCCTGCTGTAAAGAAGGCACATTTTACAGTTATGTGTGATGTTACAAATCCTCTTTGCGGTCCTGATGGTGCGACCTACACCTTCGGAAAGCAGAAGGGCGGAACTCCTGAGATACTTGATGAGCTTGAAAAGGGAATGCAGAACTATCGTGATGTTATCATAAGAGAGTTTGGTATCAACCCCGACGAGATAAAGGGGACAGGAGCAGCCGGAGGACTGGGCGCAGCCCTTAAGGTTTTCCTTGGAGCGGAAATGAAATCCGGCATCGAGACAGTACTTGATCTTATTGATTTCGATGAGCGTCTTAAGGGTGTTGACCTCGTTGTGACAGGAGAGGGCCGCACTGACTGGCAGTCCTGCTTCGGTAAGGTAATGCAGGGTGTAGGAGACCGTTCAAAGAAGCAGGAGGTTCCTGTTGTTGCTCTCTGCGGAGGCCTCGGCAAGGATTATGAAAAGATCTATGAGCATGGTATCGATTCCATCATGACTACTGTTGACAGTCCGATGCCCCTTCAGGAGGCACTTGATAAGGCGGAGGAGCTTTATTATAAAGGGGCTGTCCGCATGTTCAGATTTATAAAGGCCGGAATGAAAGTGAAGGCATAAAGTAAATAAGAAAGTGTCTGTCACATTGTGAAACGTCCCCGGAACATAGGATCACAACTCCAATGTTCCGGGGGCGTTTTTTGTGATGATTTAAAAACTTAATGGATGATGTTTATAACAAACGAATCATCCCAGTGCAGATTTCGCGGCATTTTCTCCTGCGATCCTTCCTGATACGAAGGTCCATGACTGAGCCTGACCGCCCCATGGGCTATATGCCTTGCCGTCGGCATTGCAGACACCTTCTGAGTCCTGACCGACTGCATAGAGGTTTTCGATAGGTGTTCCGTCTTCTCTGAGAACGTTCATGTTAATGTCTACATCCAGTGAACCTACTGTTCCATATGACCATCCGGCGCAGGCAACAAGATAGAACTTATCCTTGCTGTCCTTTGTGGTTCCGAGAGTTTCTGCAAGGGTTGTTGGATCAACGTTCATTTTTTCTGCAAGCTCTAAAGGTGTACCTGATAGCACATCATTGAATTCTTCTCCCACTGAGAGGATGGTGTCGATATCGGGAACAGGAGTACCGGCTGCAGGAAGAGTACCTCCGTTTCCGATGAAGTTTACATTTGCATTGGCAGTGGTTTCTGAAAGGCCGTTTGTACGGATATTATCGATGTCTTCCTGACTCCATGCAGTGTAATACATGAATCCCGGTGCATAAGCTATTCCGACTGTGAGACCGGTTGACTCATCTGTTCCTGATGCATCTTCGGCTCCCCATTTTTCACCGTTGATAGTTACCTCAGGGGCCTCTGTTGTGATGGCAAGAGCTGAGAGGATCGCTTTCTGGTCAGCGGTGAGGTCACCGGTTCTGATAATGTTCGGAACCTGTGAAAGGTGGATCATAGGAAGTGTCCTCATGGCATAAGTCGCACCGCCAGCAGACTGTCCCATCCTGATACCATCACCCTTTGCAAGAGTATCGCCTATAACATTGGCAGTATATCCGAAGTATTCCTTCATCATATCATCATTTCCGATGAAACCTCCGGTGGCGAGGATCACGTTCTTACCGTATACTTCGTAGGTTGTGCCGTCATAGTAGGTACATCTTACGCCGGTGATATTTCCTGACTCATCGGTGATGAGTTCTTCGCCCTTGAGCTCCAGCATGTAGTCATTATCCTTGTTCATGGCCTTCGCCTTTTCCATGGCACGGATGAACTGGTAGCTGTGATCAGGACCCAGGATATACCACTTTGTATTGTTTTCGTCAGCAGTATAAACTGTCCATTCCTTATCCCAGTCTTTGCGTACAAAGGATCCGAGAAGTCCGTTCATGCCATCGAATTCAAAGTCGAAATTGTCCATATAATAGTCAAGAGTGGTTCCGGAATCGTCTATGGCCTTTCGGATTATGTCTGCTTTTTTGTCAGTTTCCACATACTCGATCCATGTATCATACAGGTCATCGGCATCCATATAGTCCTTGCCGTCATTGTATTTTTCAGCAAGATTTTTTGAATTGATGGCCATAGGGCCGTAAACCGATGCTGAATTTCCTCCGAGGGCGGCAGCCTGCTCGAGTCCGAATACCTTTGCGCCTGCTTTTGCGGCTGCACAATATGAAAGTATGCCTGAACCGCCGAGTCCTACAACCACAACATCATAGCCTTCGAGCTTTACGGTTTCAGTTGATTTTGCAGGAGCCTGATACCACTCATCAGAGTTTCCGCCTGCGGCGTCGATGGCACCGGCAACTATCTTCTTTATGGCACCTGATGAAGCAGTGGCGCCTGATACGGAGTCAATGCCCAGGGACTGAGCTTCGAGTATCCTTGGAATGAGCTTTTCTTCTGCGGTCTTGAACCATTGACCTGTAACTGAATCGGTTTCTTCGGTGATCTTTATATCCGAGAGTTTTCCGTCTTTGACAGTTACTTCGCCCACCATATCGCCTGTAAAACCAAAGGATGTTGCTGAAGCGGTGTAGGTTCCGTCTGTCAATGCTGTTTTTTCTTTGGAATCAGATCTTTCTATGCCCTTTGCCTGATCGATGATATCCTTAAGTGCGCGTCTTACAGCATCGCTCGTTTCGGTGGCGCCTGAAACTGCGTCGAAGTCTGCCGACTGATTATCAAGTATTTCTTTGATCAATGTCTCTGACGCAGCCTGACCTATGGACTCTGTTTCGACAGAAAGATCCAGTGATACCGAGGAAATAGCATCTTCTGTAAATTCAGCAGTGACTTTGATGGTGCCCCCGTGCCCCTGGGCTTCACCTGTATAAGTTCCTGCCTTGTAAGCGTTGCTCGAAGATTCCACACTTTCTTCTGTCGCCGCAGGGGTTTCAGAAGCTGTGGTTGCCTCCGGAACATCAGTGGCAGCACTGCATGCGGCCATGGAAAGAGCTGTCATAACTGAGATCATTCCGAGTGTGTGTTTTTTCATGATGTCCTCCTCCTATTAAACTCTGTTATTAAATTAACCTAAGTTTACCATATATCGGATTCAGGAAATACCGTAAAAAATAAAGGTTCAGATCATGTAGGTAATGATCTGAACCTTTGATTTATGAAATATGAAATTAAAAATCAGATATGGGATGTGATGATGGTCATATCACCTTCGAAATGAAGTTCTCCGTAGTTGTATGGAGCGATAAAGTTATCACCTGACCCCACAGGAATACCATCAACGGTTCCTGAACCTTCCAGAACATCTACTATAAGGAAGGAGTGGCTCTGAGTCAGGTCAAGGCTGTCCTTCACAAGATACTTATCTACTGAAAAGTAACTGCATCTCAAAAGCTCTTCATGTGCTGTGGCCTCTCCGGTTGACAGATCATGAGAAGGTGAAGCGGAAACATTGGCAGTATCCTTTTCATCAGAAGGATAGTTTATAACGTCAATGGCCTTATCGATATGGAGCTCTCTGGGTTTCCCGTTCTGGAGACGATCATAATCATACAGTCTGTATGTTAGATCGCAGTTCTGCTGGGTCTCAAGAAGGAGAGTGCCCTTACGGATGGCGTGAACCGTGCCGGAAGGGATATAGAAAAAGTCTCCTTTGTGGATAGGTATGACACGAAGGAGTTTATCCCATTCTCCGTTTGTGACCATTTCCCGAAGCTCTTCTTTGTTTTTTGCGTTATGTCCGATGATAATGTCTGCACCCTCTTCACAGTCAGCGATATACCAGCATTCTGTCTTACCGCTGCCGCCGTTTTCATGTACATAGGCATAATCATCATCAGGGTGAACCTGTATGGAAAGGTTGTCTCTTGCGTAAATCAGTTTTACAAGAAGCGGGAAGCTGTCGGATCTGTCAGGTCCGAAAAGCTCAGGCTGCTTACTCCATAATTCTGAAAGAGTCATGCCCTTGAAATGTCCGTCCCGAACCCGGCTTTCGCCATTACGGTTGGCACTTACCACCCAGGCTTCTCCGATGCTTTCGCTGTCTGATTTATATCCATACTTTTCCTGAAGCCTGGTTCCGCCCCAGAGGACTTCCTTTAGGAAAGGAGTCATGAAAAGTAATTCGTTATTATACATATTGTTTTCCTTTATTTCTATTTAATACGGCAAAAGTAAAATACATTATATTAGAAAGTCTATAATATAACAATAAAAAAGAAGTAGAACCTTTAAGGAA
>ALYD01000011.1 GCA_000513555.1 Lachnospiraceae bacterium JC7 | reverse complement strand
GGAAGCTTGATGCGAGAGAAGAAACGATCATAGTGGCACCGTAATTCTCATAACCTGACTGTTCTGTAAAATCAAGAAAATTCTCTGTCTCATCATCCTGAACAAAGCCAACCAGCTTTGCATCACCGTAGTATCCGGTCATGTAGTTTGAAATGTAATACTTTAGGAATCCGAGGCCTGAGCCGGTCGTCACAGTCTCTGCTATCCTCTGACAGTCTCCGACCGGAACATTGATCATTTCCTTTCCTGCCAGATCCACTTCTTCTCCCGCATCAAGCTTCCCGATGCGGATCACTTTTCCGTAGATCAGAATAGCAGCATCAGTAAGAGAATACTGGGATGAATTTCTGAGACTTCCTTTTATTTCACCTGAGGAATACACCATATCTGTGGTGAAATATCCAGAGGTGTTGGGTGTCTTGGTGTTGAGCTCAAAGTATCTTGCAGTGAAGGGCGCAGTGTTTGCAATGGTGATCTCGGTTTTATCACGATAGTTGCTGATGGTGGTGTGGCCCTTTTCACTGTTCATGACGATCTCCTGAATATCTCCGTTATAATCGGAACCCTTTAAAACAGGATAAACGTAGTATTCAGACTTAACATCAAAGCTGTAGGTCTTGTTATACGGAGAGCGAAGATTGATGTAATCCGTCTCATTGATACTGTCCTCGGAAACATCCTTGATCCTCGCATAGGTAAGGAATGGACCTGTAAATCTGGTACCCACTCCCATTACCCATATAAGAAGAGTCGCAAGAATGGTTATTACCAAAACGCTGGATCGGTATACCCTGATCATTTCATGAGTCCTGAGGTAGAAATAAATACCCGGTCCTATGAGAAGAACATAGGCAAACAGTATGCTCACATAGAACATAGGCTCAGGGATCTTTCTTACGTCACTCATATTCATAAGGGACTGTATATCCCAATAAAGTCTGAGGCTTCTTTCCGTTGCCGCCACGGATAACTTATCCATACGGCTCTGTCCAAGTATGGCCGTAAAAAGTTTATCCACATAAAATACCTGATCTGTGGCATAGCGCTGTATATCACAGAAATCGTATCCGCAGATGGCGATGATTCCGGTTCCCTCTGTCACAGTTGACAGTATGGGGATGTTGTTCGAGAACATCACCTCTCTGCCGCTGTTAAGTGTTATGGCAGAAGCCGAAAGGGTCATCTCGTCACTCTGGTCATCATCACTGTCAACCATCTGAACCTTCATGGATGACGGTGATAATGCATTTTTCAGATATCCGTCAAAATGCGGGGCCAGCGCCTGATTTCCTCTTGAACCGGTGCCCAGTACCAGTACTCCGCCTTTTCTGACCCAGTCGAGTATGGTTCTTGCTTCACTGTCCTTCATGAACTCCGCCGGATAATCAGATATAAGGAGTACATCCAGCTGATCAAGCTCACTCTTATCCCGCGGAAGATTTTTGATATCCAGGGCCACTGTTCTGGTACGGAGTATACCGTTATTGATACCTACTCCGCCGAGATAGGACAGTGCCTCAGGACTCTGGGAAATGATTCCCACTATGAGCTCTGCGTCCGATCCCGCAACATCAAGGCCCACTCTTCTGGAACCCATGACCGTACCGTTTATATCCTCGGCGGTAACAAGGATCTGATTTACTCCCGAGCTTAGAGAAACCGTAACTGAAAGATTGTCCTCGGACTCCCCTTCCACTGTCTTCTTATACTGATACTCATAGACACTGTTCTCAGACTCCACCATATACACATGGATGTAACCTGAAAAAGTCTGCTCTCCCGTATTTTCTATATGTACATTGAGGGGCAGATATCTTCCGGCTTTAGCTATATTCTGGTAGCCGTAAGTCACCGAAAGATCGATGGTATCCGCCCTTGCCGTAATTGAAGCTCCGAGAACCAGAAGCAGAAAAGCAATGAGCATCAGCGCTCTCTTTGATAAAAAACGAAAAAAAGAAGCGCCCGCTCCTGTATCATCCTCTTCTTGAATGCTTACGCTGCTCTTCATTTCTGGATTCAGGATTTCTGGATTCAATGTTTCTAGACTCAAAATTCTCTATTCCTTCCTCAAAATGAATCTTTAGTTTAACTGAAAAAACCGTACCCGAAAGATCCGAAGATACCGAAACAACACCATGGTGCATATCGGTGATGTTCTTTACTATGGCGAGTCCCAGTCCGGTTCCTCCCGGACCGTTCTGTGTGGTACGGCTGTGATCTGTTCTGTAGAATCTGTCAAAAATAAGCGGGAGCTCCTTCTCCGGAATCACATAACCGTAGTTTACGATCTTAATGGTAACTATCTCTCTGTCCGCACGAAGATTGACCTTGACCCTCTTACCTTCTTTACCATATTTGATGGCATTATTGATCAGGTTGTCAAAAAGTCGTGCAAGAAGATCTCCGTCCGCATCTATGATCTGGGACTCGGTATTTGAAACATAATCATAGCTAAGTCCGTTGTTCACAAAGTTAGGATAGCTCTCCTCCAGAAGCTGTGCCAGGAGCTTAACGATATCCACCTTTGAGATATTAAGACTGACTTTTCCATAGGAAAGCTTGGTGAAACCGAAGAGCTCCTCTATCAGTTTCTGAAGTCTTTCCGACTTATTGTATGCGATATCCAGATATTTCTGCTGCATCTTGGGAGACAGGTTCCGGTTCTTTCTGAGCAGATCCAGATATCCGATAATTGAGGTAAGCGGCGTTCTCAGATCATGGGCCACATTCGTTATAAGGTCCGTCTTTGACTGCTCCGAGTTTCTCTCCTTATCGATAAGCTCCTGGATATCCTTCTCCATCCTGTTAATGTTTTCCGCGATCTCTGTCAGCTCTCCCTCTCCCACCACGTCGAGCTTGGTGCTGAGATCTCCTTCGGATATCTGCTGGACCGCACTTGCGATAGTCTCTATATCTCTGGCTGTTTTTCTCTGACTCATGAGAAAGATCACTGAAAATATGACTATTCCGAGAAGCACAAAAAGCAGAACGCTGATGGTGGACCCAAAGGCAAAACGCTGAACCGCCGAGCTGTTGTTTCCGGTCTGATAAAGGAAACTCGTGATGGCGGTAATGTTTGTGATAAGGAAAACCTCAACCACCGCAGTTATCACCGTAGCTACCGCAATGTTAGCTATGAGCTGCAGCATGTATCCGCGTCCTGTACTGTGTATCTGATTGTTATTCTGTGTATTTTCGTTATCCAATGTTTTTAACCTTAAATCAAAAATAGCCGGAAGAAACACTGCATGAACTGTAGCGCAACCTCCGGCATAATTTTATTTTTCAATCTTATATCCAACGCCCCAAACGGTTGTTATTATCTTGTTTTCCCTGCTGTCTTCCTTCATCTTTCCGCGCAGACGACGAATGTGGACCATAACCGTGTTGTTGGCCTCATACACTTTTTCATTCCAGACCTTCTCGAAGATCTCGTCTGTAGAGAATACCTTACCGGGATGTGAAGCCAAAAGGAACAGGATGTCGAACTCGATAGGTGTGAGCTTGATATCTTCCCCATCGATGACCACCTTATGATTATCCTTGTTGATGGTCATGTTTCGGATAGTGATCTCATTGTTAGTAAACTGATTTGCAGCATTTGGATTAAGCTGTGTATAGCGGCGAAGCTGTGACTTTACACGGGCAGTAAGCTCCAGCGGATTGAACGGCTTAGTCACATAATCATCGGCTCCGCCTGTAAGACCTACGATCTTATCAAGATCCGTTGACTTGGCAGAGAGCATGATCACAGGAATGTTTGATTTCTCACGGATCTTCTTACACATCTCAAGTCCGTTCATTCCAGGCATCATGATATCAAGGAGCACAAGATGGATCTCCTGCTCATCAAGGATCCTCAATCCATCCTCAGCATTGTAGGCTTTGAAAACCTTATAGCCGTCACTTACCAGATAAATCTCAACAAGCTCGGCAATCTCCTTTTCATCATCTACTACAAGAATATTAATCTGTGGCATAACTACTCCTTTTCATACTGTTATCTTTTTATCCCCGGAACGCTGAAAGCTTCCATAAATCTTTTGACTGACAGGGTACAGCAGCCTAACTGCCTATATCCTTATGCTCTATCGGTATGAACATCCTTTTCTCTTCGTTCTTTACCTTCGAGAGTTTCTTGGTCTGCTTCAAAGCCTCTTCGCACTGGATGATCTGAGAATTGATCTGCTTGCGGCCTCTCAGGTCGGCATGATGATATTCACCGTTCTCATCCATGACAGATGCCTTCACATTATCCGAGAGCTCAAGATCCAGAATATGCTGGATTCTCTTCTGTATCTCCTTATCATGTACAGGAAATACTATCTCTATGCGTCTGTCCAGATTTCTGGGCATCCAGTCTGCACTTCCCAGATAATACTCCGGATCTCCTCCGTTTTCAAATCTGAATATACGGGCATGCTCCAGAAAGTATCCGACTATGGATCTGACCTGTATATTCTCACTCAGCCTGGGAATGCCTGCTCTCAGGCAACAGATGCCGCGAACTATAAGGTCGATCTTCACCCCGGCCTGACTGGCCTCGTAAAGTGTTCCTATGACCTCAGGATCGCATAGTGAGTTCATCTTAGCTGTTATTTTAGCAGGTACGCCTTTCTTTGCGTTCTCTATTTCCTTACGGATTTTTTTCAAAACCCATTTTCTGAGCCATAAAGGTGCCAGAATAAGCTCCTTCCAGTTTTCAGGCTCAGAATACCCTGAGATCATATTGAAAAAATTGGAAGCATCCTCACCGAATTCAGGTCTGCAGGTGAAAATACCGAGATCTGTATACTGCTTCGCAGTGCTGTCATTGTAATTTCCGGTGGCGAGATGCACGTACCGTCTGATCCCGTCAGCCTCATTACGGACCACAAGCGCTATCTTACTGTGCGTTTTCAGTCCCACGAGACCGTATATGACATGACATCCGGCTTTCTCCAGCCGTTCCGCCCACTGAATATTGTTTTCCTCGTCAAAACGGGCCTTAAGTTCCACAAGCACCGTAACATCCTTACCGTTTGTGGCTGCCTCCTCAAGTGCCTTTACTATAGGAGAATTACCGGAAACTCTGTAAAGAGTTATCTTTATTGCAAGGGTCTCCGGATCTCCGGATGCCTCCCGGATAAGTCTCACTACAGGTTCAAAGGTCTCATATGGTACCGTTTCAAATATATCCTTTTGACGTATACATTCAAAAATAGAGCCTGCATTATGAAGAGCAGGAACAGGCTGCGGCACATAATCCGGAGTTTTCAGATAATCAAAGCCCTCCATCTTATAAAGCTTCATGAGGAATGTCAGATCCAGGGGGCCGTTGATGCGGTAAACATCCTCCTTGTTCTCTATTCCCAGTTCTTTCCTGAGGACCTTCAGGAGCCTCTTGTCCATGGTGTCTTCGACCTCAAGCCGGACGACTTCGCCCCATCTTCGCTGTTTAAGCTGTTTTTTTATCTCCTCAAGAAGGTCTGTGGCCTCCTCTTCATCTATACTGAGGTCAGCATTACGCATTATTCTGAAAACATGGGTGGAAACTATCTCATAGTTCGCAAACAGCAGTCCCATATTCCGCTCTATTATCTCTTCCAGCAGAATAATGACTCTCTGGGTCTTTCCGTTTTCCGCGGTTTCCGTCGGAAGTTCGACTATTCGCGGAAGAGTATTGGGAACCTGAACCATGGCGAACTCGATGTTGCTCTGAGGCATATCAAGTCCGGCCGCTTTTTTATGTTTCTTGCTGACTATACTCTTACCCTTTATCTTTTTGGGCTTAACAAGAGCCGCGATGTTCAGCGTTCTGTTGAGCACCAGCGGAAATGGTCTCGATGAATCAACTGCAAAGGGTGTGAGAACGGGATAGACATTGTTCCTGAAATACTCATCAACGTATTTCGCTTCATCCTCTGTCAGTTTTTCGTGTTCGGAAATAACATACAGTCCCTGATTCCTGAGTGAAGGAAGTATGGACCTGTTGTATGTGGAATACTGCAGATTCATAAAGCTGTGGGTCTTCTCCGAAATGGCAGTCAGCTGCTGCTGAGGAGTCATGCCGGCGATATCCTTTTTCTGATATCCGGCATTGACCTGATCCTTCAGTGACGCGACTCGTACGGTGAAAAACTCATCAAGGTTTGAGGCAGTAATACTCAGAAATTTAAGTCTCTCGAACAAGGGCTCACTATGATCCCTTGCCTCGTAAAGACACCGGGCATCAAAATCAAGCCAGCTGAGTTCCCGGTTTGTATAGTTCACCGGATCAAAAACATTCTTAATATTTACTGTCATAGCCTTCCTCCTGTAGAACGTCATTCCGTACATTTCCTGTGAAAGGGGATGAAGCCGCAGGGTCATGGCCCTTTGCGGCCCAAGCAGAAAGATTATTATATTCGACTATAGTTCAATAATTTCCAAGAATAGAAAGTTCTGTCACCTGATCTCCCATGCCTGAAAGAGCATTGATGACATTTGGCATATCGAGTCTTCCCTCTATGTCTACAAAGAACCGGTATTCAAAAGGGCGCTCAGGAACAGGGCGGGAAGATATCATGGTCATATTAACATCATTAAAAATGAAGTTTCCCAGAATATTGTAAAGTGCTCCGGGACGGTGGGCAGTTTCGAAGCAAAGACTTATTTTTTGGGCGTTTTCTGTATAGGTCTTCTCTCTTCCGATGATTATGAATCTGGTGGTATTTGTCTTTTCCTTATTCACCGATTTCTGCAATATATGAAGACCATACAGCTCTGCGGACTCCTCTGAAGCAAGAGCGGCAATGCTCATGTCCTCACGTTCCTTCACGAACTTTGCGGCCACAGCAGTGTTCACTGTAGCAACCGGAGTGATCTCCGGATGTTCCTCAAAGAAGCTGCCGCACTGTCCCAATGCCTGAGGATGTGAGTAAACAGCCTTAAGACCGCTTAACTCTGCCCCCTCAACACTCATAAGTGCATGCTCCACCTTTAGATCAACTTCTTCTATTATAGCAAGTTCCGGGTATTTTATCAGCAGGTCAAAGTTATCCGATACTACACCGTGACTTGAATTCTCTATGGGAAGAACAGCATAATCTGCCTTTCCCTCCTTTACCATATCCGCCGCATCCTTCCAGGTTTTCACATTGGTAAGGTCTGCATCATTTCCGAAGCACTGTCTGGCAGCTATGTGGGCATACGCGCCTTCTACCCCCTGATACACAGCCCGTTTTCCAAGCTTCTGTCTCTTTTCGATCTTCTCGTACCCTGTGTCATAGTTTTTTCCATGCTGTGACAGGATGCCAAGCTGAAGTCTTCTTGAAATGGTCATCATCTGCTGATAAAGCTCCCTGATAGCCTTCTTGTCGAAATCACTCTCAAGATATGATGCTACCGTATCCAGCTTTTCCGCTTCTCTGGCCGGATCAAAGACAGCCTTTCCGCTTTTGATCTTTGTTTCAGCCACTTCGGCACAAAGATCCATACGTTTCTTGTATAGTGCGGTTATCTCCTTATCGATAACATCCAACTGGTCTCTTATTTCAAGTAACGACTGTGTGTTTTCCATCCTTTGGGGGTCCTCTCCGTTTTTATTTTTCGGCTTACGCCTTTTTCTCTTCCTGCTCCTTTGCCTTAAGGTCCTTGATGTTGGAGATCACGATATCTCTAACATATGAACCCACATGCTTCTTCATTTCTTCAGGAATCTCACTTACAGTGATCGGCTTTCCGATCTTCACCTTTACATGCTGAGGCTTAACTATCGGAAAATGTGCTTCCAGAATGTCTCTTGTATGTATCATGGAAACAGGAACTATCTTACAGTTGCTCTTCTCGGCGATCTTGAATGAGCCTTCCTTAAACGGGAGCATATCCTCTTCGGACGCGCCATCGGAACGGGTCCCCTCCGGATAAATCCACATGGAAATACCGAGGTTCACATACTTTATGGCGGTAATGATGACCATTAATGACTGCTTAAGATTATTACGCTCTATCATAAGGCAGCTTACATACTCCATCCATCTTGCAAGGGGCTTGATCTTTCTCATTTCGCTCTTTGCGATGAAACCTGTAGGACGGTCCACAAGTGAATAGGCGATAAGGACATCATAGTAGGAACGGTGGTTTCCTACGAACATAACTCCCTCTTCCTTTGGAATGGAGGTAAGATTCTCCATACCCTCAACCTCATAAGTCACTCCGCTGACCTTGAGGATCTTTCTGAGTATCCCCTGTACAAGCGGTACTGCCGCTGCAGATCTCTCCCTTCTATCCTCGATCTTCTCAATCCTTCCGCGATAAAGAAGATCTCCGATGGTCAAAAAGAAAACGATAAGTGAAATAACAGCTATTGTATGTAACATATATAATCTCCATTCAAATCAAAGTACGTCCGAAAAATGAGGACGGAGTCTCTTGAAAAATCCAAGACCCATGAAGAACACGATAAGTGTAAATGACCAGAAATAAACGCTCAGCATAGGTCTCATCCAGAAAGGATCCCCCGTAAGCATGGAATCCCTGTATCCGGCAACAATGTAGTAAAACGGATTCAGCTTAAGAATCGTTCCGACCCACGGAGCTCTTCCTGTGAACAATGTCTCGTCATACATGATAGGGCACATCCATATGCCGAACTGAAGCATTATTCCGACGATCTGCTGCATGTCCTTGAAGAATACGTTTACGGCACTGGTAAGATAGCCGAGTCCAAGGGCAAGAACAGATGCCGCAAAGCTATAGTAAAAAATCTGTATCCAGCTGACTTCCGGCATCTTCCCCGAAACGAGATATGCTATCAGCATGATGAGTATAAAGCAGAGATGCACGAAAAAGCATGAGGCAAGTTTTATGATAGGCAGCAGCTCCACCGGGAACACCACCTTTTTAACAAGATAATTGTACTCATGAAGAATACCGGTTATGGTGTTCATGGCCTCACTGAAAAAGAACCATGGCACAAGTCCCGGTATGAGCCAGATTACATAACTTGTGTTTGGAACCGGCGGCGCGGATTTAAATCCATAGGGACCGAAGATAAAAGCGTATATAACCACCGTAACAAGCGGCTGGACGAACATCCATATGATACCGAAATAGGATCCCACAAAACGTTTTCTGAAATCCGATTTTGCCAGATCAAAGATCATCCTCCTTCTCTCGATGATATCCCTGAAAAGTTTTTTTAAATGTTTCATATTTATATCAAGGTCATCCTGTGACCCGTTATTTTACTCCTATAAAAATGTTGCGGGTGCTAAATTTTTATTATACCACCATTATCCCGCCCGGGAAACCACTGTGAAATAGCAGCCGGTGAGAACTGCAGCGTTCATAAGTATCTCTGCAGAAAGCATGAGCCTCGAGAGGGACTCCAGCCACCTGATCCTGCGGGTTCTTCTGTCCAGAACTGCGGAACGGACTCCAATAAAGAGAAGCGGAAGGTATGGTAAAAAGTATCTTCCCTGTACTCCCAGGATATAGAAGGTATCCGATGGGGTGTAGGACAGCAGCATACTCACAAGCAGTATAAAGGTAAGAAACGCCGCTATAAGTATCATGAACCATCTCTTCCACAGCTTAAGCATGGATTCGCCTTCATGACCAAAAAGGGCTGTAAAGAAAGCAGTCCCCCAGAAGCCAATCAAAAGCGGAGTTCCTGTGGCAAGTCCCCTGTCGAAAGCGCCGAGCCACATTCCCACAGTGGTACCGAGATACTCTGTACCCAGGATCTGGAAGGTATTCCTGATGATACGGAATATCAATGTCTTGTCCTGAAGGAGTTCCTGCATATCATGAAGCTTTACAGTATTGACCTCTCCCGAAGATGTGAGCTCCGGTGCCTGTGTCACGCCGGAAGCATTGACATAGCGCAGCACCTCCCTAAGATTCACAAAGACTATGGATCCGACAATGAGAGCTCCTATGATAAACACACTGACTCCCCATCTTATGGTGCTGGGCCTTCTCCATCTTCCTATCGGTATCATGAGACACAATGCAAAGAGAGTGGAATAGATCATCTTGCATGGAGATAAAAGCACCGCAAGTATCCCCATCTCAAGAACATCCTTCCAGCCTATCTTTTCCTCTGTACCCTTAACTGCGTGGCTTAAGATAACAGCCGTAAGGTAAAAGCTTAATGAAATTATGAAGCTGTCGTAGCTGTAGCTTCCCATAAGCTCCAGAGTCATTGGGAAAAGAGATACCGCAAAGAACACCTTCTTTCCGACAGGAGTTCTTCTTACCGCCGCAGCTCCCAGAACAGAGAACATCAGAAGGTTCATGAATCTTCCGAGATATAAAAGACCAAACGCGCTTAAATTAAAAAGCCGTGCGAGACTTATGCCCAGAGCCGGCATAAAGTAGGCTAAAGGAGTCGTGGCAACAGGCTGCTGGAGGGTTATGCTCTCCCCTTCTTCGGAAGTCGCAAAAAGTCCGCTCCTGTGAATCTCTTCATATACCGGGCGGCTCAGTATCTGTCCGATGACCGTTGCCTTGTTTAAGTCATTATCTCCCGGCCAGTTCACTATGAACTCGTCTTCTTTTCTTATAATAATATTTCCGTCTTCATCTCTCGGTGTCTTCAGCATCATCTTACTGGAAAGCTCATAGGCTCCCGCGAAATGAAGAACTTCATCCGGAGCAGACAGAGGAGGCAGCACCGCCATAAAAATGATTCCCATCCACAGGACTGCCGCAAAATAGATCTGATGAAGCTTCAGCTTTGACTTGAGCAAAAGAAAAGTCACCGCCAGAAACACCACAGTAAGTGCCATAATAAGCAAAAGGAACCATTGGATCAAAAACTGATCCCCAGTTCCGCGAAAGCTGTTTAAAATCTGAAGCATTTTCGCCTCACCTTCCGTTAAATCTTTCCATGTCTAAATCTTTCCAATTTTACAATAGATTGATATAGGTGTCAAAATGATATAAGTGTCATAAGTCTATCCCCCACTTATGCTCCCATAAAGTCTATCTCCAACTCTAATCCATTGCGCTTTATCATCATATTTAGTAAAGTGTGAAGGAACATATACAATAATATTTAGGAGCATTTTACATGTCACAGAACACAAAGCCGAAACGTCTTTTATATCTGGATTCACTCAAATACATATTCTGCCTCATCATATTCTGGACCCACTTCACAGGCGTCTTCTGGACCATGTGCGAAGTAAAACCGGATTTGAGACCCGAGCTTCAGATGCTGTTCCTTCCCCCTCTTTCCATCCTGGTGGATTCGAACCTGGCGCTTTACGGCTTCTGCATCATATCAGGCTATCTCGCATCTTTTAAGAAAATAAGCTCCCTAAAGGAGCTTTTGCTTCAGCTGGTAGGCCGCTACATAAGATTTGTGGTCCCCTTCTTTTTCATCAATACCATTACATTTTTGATGTACTACACTCTCGGGTTCCCCACGCTCATATCAAGCGAGCTCCTGCACAACAGCTGGGTCAGCACCTTCTATAACCACCCATATGGTATAAACGAGCTCATCATGGCCTCCCTTACCATGGACGGCACTCTGAACGGACCTCTCTGGATGATGAAATATATCTTCGGCGGAACCTGCCTTATTTACGTTTATAACTACATAAGACATTTATGCACTTCAGGAAACAGTTCAAAGGAAACATCCCCTGTCCTGTTTTTTGTCAATGCTTTTGCCCTGATCCTTATGGCCATAAGTTTTGTTTTTTCACCGGAACCAAACTTTTTCCATCTTGTTCTGGTTCTCATGGGAACCGTAATGATGTACCTTGATAAACTCATAAAAAGAAAATTCAGATCGGAAGAAAATGTTTCCCCTGTCTGTGACCTCATTTTTCTGGTGGTTGCTCTTATCCCCGTTATCCTGGATGCGGGAGGACTCGTAAATTACATAAGTCCATATGTACACAGGAACTATCCTGATCTTCTTCCTTACTTCACTTGGAATATGTACTGGGTCATAGGCTTCAGCTTTTTCCTCATAATGGGGATCATGAACTGCAGATTTCTGCAAAAAATATTGGAGCTCGGCGTCATGAAACGCCTCGCTCCAACAAACTTTTCGGTATACCTTATTCACTTTCCGCTGATATGCTGTCTTTCCTTAAAGCTCTACATTCTGATGGTGAACCGTATATCCTATACAAAAGAATTTATCATCATCGCGGTCATAACCTTCATAGGACTTTTTATCGCAGCCCCTGTCTATGAACTCACCATAGGAAAGCTTCAGAATAGGGTCATCGGATTTTTTGTCAGGGCTTTAAACCGCCTTTGACAGTCTTCTTAAGTTTATCAAGCATAATTCCGACTGCCAGAGGAACAAGCACCCCTATAACGAGGTATAGTATCCACCACTCAATGGAAAGCGGCGACGGATACCGGGAAAGACTCATTCCAGGATCACGGTAATACACCTTTCTGAGGACCATATCCATCATTTTAAATACAAAAATATGAAACGCCATGATATCAAAGCTGTAGCGTCCCGCAAGAGCCACGAGTCCCGCACAGGGATTTGTGGCATTTTTCATAAGCGGGATCTTCTTCATCACTTCTTCGGGAATCCTTAATCTCTCAAGCAATTTCGAAATCAGTATGGTAAATATTATTCCCAGTATGCCGCCCACATAGAACCACATTCCGAATATGAGCTGACTTGCCAGATCGAACCATATTCCCGCTTCTATGAATCTTGTGAAAATATAGAATATTCCTGCTGCAAGAACCGCCATAAAAGGAACCGGCAGCTTCTCCTGAAAATCAGGAAGATGCTTTCTCATGAAGTAGCCAAGAGCAAAGAAGGGTTCGATCACAAATGCAAGTTCCATATGATAAAGAACATTTATACCCTTATCCACCACGTACTGTCCGATAACTATGCAGGCTCCTGTCAGAATGATGATGAACGCCTGCTTCATCACATTATAGGAGCTTATCCTGACCAGATATCCGGCAAGACTTCTCGACACATGTACGATTCCTGCAAAGAGTACCGCTCCCAAAAGCCACAGAGGCACGAACCACATGGGACCGGAATACAGTTCAGGTCTCTCGAAAACCATACTGCCTATAACGGAATGAACAAACTGCGGTGTATCATAGATCACAGATCCCTCTGTCATGAGTCCGTGAGTGACCGCATAATTGTGCGTAAGTGCAAAAAATACACAGTAAAGCACATATTTGGGCCACGCACCTGCTATACGGTGCCCCAGATAAACAAAGGGCCTGTCACCGTACTTGTCTTCATTGAAAAAATATCCCGTTACGAAAAAGAAAAGCGCCAGATGAAAAAGATAGACTATGGCACCTCCCACCTTTCCGGTGTGTCCGAATACAATGAATATTATTCCGAAGCCTTTAAATATATCCCATAAAAGAGAACGCTGTTTACCTTCAGCCATATCATTCACCCTGTCCCGCGGACTCTTCCTCTGAGGCCGCAGTCTTGACCTGAGGCTCTGCTTTTGATTCCAATGTCACGTTCATTCTTTCCTCTTCCGCTTTATGACTGTCTCTCAGTGCGATCTCCTGAACAAGACTTTTCACCTTGTCTTCAAGCGAACTGAGACGCATACTCATGGAAAAGAGTCTCATGATCAGTATGAATATCATGAAAAGGAACAGAAAATTTGCAGTACTGTAAATTCCCAGAAGGCCGGCCAGAGTATCCGGCACTGAAGGAAATACGGCAAAGACCACGAACATGAATACCAGCAGTATCCAGAAAATAGAGTCCTCTATATTCAGTTTTGACTTACGTATCCTGCTGAGCACTATCCCCAGCGTTCCAACCGATACTGCCACCAGCACTACCCTGAAAAGCGGTGTCATCATGACGATAAATCTCCTTTATATTGTGATGATTAAGGTAAATCAGTGTACGGCAGGTCTGTGTAAAAGGCCTTTCCGCACATCCTTATCACCGGTAAATTTAAAAGTTCAGTCCCAGTAATGCTTATTCATGGTCAGTTTCATAATAGTCTTACGGGACAGTTTTTTATAGTTCTTACCCAGACGATATCCTATGTATTTACATGCGGATATCCATATGAGCCTTATAGTCGAAAAGATCCTTCCCTTTTTCAAAAGTGAAAGCGCATTGCCCTTTACAAGCCTGATCCCCTCTCCTTCGGATTTTATCCCTCCGAAAACCTCAGGATTATCCGCCTGGGAGACACCGAGGTCAAAATTACGATGGAGCTGCTGTATTCCATTGTAATTGTGGGCATGAAGAACCTCTGCCTCCGCGCAGTAAGCACTTGCATATCCTGCTTTAAGCATCTTGCTGCAGTATATCATGTCCTCATTAAAGATGGTGTGGTTTGGAAACCCATTCAGTTCATCAAACACATCTCTCCTGTAGAGACAGCACACATTTGACTCAAAAAAAGTCTTGATACCGAGTCTCGGAAGATCATCAATTGTCTTCACAAATGATCTGTCGGGATAATTGAAGTTTCTGGAATACTTCTCATCAACAGAGCTCTCCTCCGTGGCAAGCTGCCTTCCGTATACGGCAGCTATTTTACAGTTCTTTTCAACTTTATCCGAAGCTGTCGCATCGCCATAAGAACCCCCGTCTTTACCCGACGGAACCTGCTTTAGATCATCACCTTCCATCATCCTGACGAGGTTCTCCACGAGTTTTTCATCCTTAGGGACCGCATCATCAGTCATAAGCAGGAAATAGTCAGCTGTGGAAAGGGACACTCCCAGATTTCTGGTGGCGCCATGGTCGAACTCGGCGGCCGTAATGTCTCTTACGTAAACATTGGCATAGTCCTTAAGTATATCCCTGTCGAGGAACTCGGCTTCAGTGTTTACTATGATGACCCTGTTTACAGGATAGGTCTGATTCTGAAGCATCCTCTGCTGTCTTATGAACTTTTCACCCGGCTTATATGCGGGTATGATCACATCTACTGTTTTCATTTATCATTGCCTCTTCCGGGAATATCAGATCTTCTCTTCTCGTTCCATCTCACGTACCGCCTTTAGAACGAATACGGAAAACAGGATAACGAGGATCCCCATAAGCATAAAATAATTCGCAGCCCCGCCGAACATCCCCTTCATGCGGACCATCGGTTCTGCGGAAAACACTGCTATAACTGCCGTCATGACATAGCCGGCAAAAATAAGGAACTGTTTACGTACTGTGACCAGAATATAATACATTACGTTGGCAAAGGCATAAAGAGCTCCGCCGCCTATCAGAAGTATAAAGGTCATATACTCCGATACCAGTTTCCCCTCAGCACCCGCTCCAAGGATCAGTTCAAAGATCCAGAGTCCAAGGCGACCGAACACCAGTGCCCCGACTATGATAACTATACTGAGAAGAACAACAGCCTTCAGCATATATACCGAAGTCTTCTTAAATGCCTCTGAATCCTTCATGGCAAACTGATCCGCCAGCTTCGTGAGCATAGGTCTGATAAGAAAGTTCGCTATAAGATAAATAAAGGATGTCGGCATAAAAAGTACATTGAAATAACCTGATGCCGCGTCATTCAGCTTCGCATCTATAGCATATTTCGATGCCGAAAAAATATAAAAATCCACGAATACGCTGAGGAAAAGAAGCACTGTCGAACCAAGCATGGACTTTATATTATCCTTTACCATACTCCTGTCAACTTCAGGAGCCTGCCTCAGAACCCGCACCGAAAAGGCATAGGTTCCGAAAAGCTGCATAACATCAGCTGCTGCTACAGCCGCAAAAAGATCCTTAGTAAGGGTCAGTATAGAAAGAAGTGTAACTACAGAAAGTCCTGTTCGGAAAGCCAGTGACTGTCCTGTCCTGTAAAGCAGGCCCTGTCGCTGAAGCTCCGACTCATAAACATCCGCATACCCGTCGATCACCTTATAAAATGCAAGGAGCAGAAGTATGAAGGCCTTATGAAGATCGTAATTCCCCATGACCATCTGTCCCCCGACAAACAAAAAGCTGGCAAAAACTGCCAGTAATGAAGTGAGGCGTCTCGTGCAAAGGTAATCCCCAAAGCTGAACTGCTTTTTCATATCCGTAATATGGAAGGATCTGATACCGAAGTAGGCGATGATGAACATCTGCTGTCCCAGGGTAGAGAAACCAAATCCAAATATACCGCCGTCATCAGCCCCTGCAATCCTGATGACCGCAAATGCCAGCACGATGGACGCCATGGCATAAGTCAGGCTTCCTATGGCATTCCATAAAAAATCTCTTTTTGTATCTGTCACTTTATTCGTTATTCCCTCTTTCTGCTTCTCTGGATCACCAGTATGGAAATGAGCATTCGTGCCATGTACTTCATGGCATTTATAGGACGGAGATATGACTCTCCGGATAATCTTTCATCTATGGTGACAGGCGCCTCAACTACACTGGCCCCGTTTTTCATAAGATAAGATATGGTATCAGGTTCCGGACCGTAATTAAGACGATTGGCAAAACCGTCGATCACCTTATCACTGTACATCCTGAGTCCGCATGTAGGGTCCGTAATAGTCTTTCCGGTTGTAAGCTTTATAGCCATGGATATAAGTCTTGATCCTATCTCTCTCATGGATCCGCCCTTCTTTTTCTCAAGGAAACGGGATCCCAGTACTATATCATAGTTTCCCTCTTTCATTTTGTTATAAAGGGTCTCCACATCAGCCGCCCGGTGCTGTCCGTCGCCGTCGAACTGGACTGCGTAGCTGTAGCCCATTCTATGGGCATACTTCATTCCCGTCTGGAAACATCCTGCAAGTCCCAGATTCACCGGAAGCTCGATATAGTTATAGTGCTCCCTCTCGCAAAGCTCATGGGTTCCATCTGTGGAACCGTCTGAGACTATGATATAGTCCATGGGAAAATCCTGAGAAAGTATATCCGTCACAACCTTCGGAAGATTTTTCGCTTCGTTATACGCAGGTATGATCAGGATCACTCTGCCCTTATTTGATTCTCTGTCAGATCTTTCTTTCATATCACATCCTGATTTCCTGATATTTTCTGGTCATAAAGCCACACTTTGGAGCAGGCATGTCTTCCATGGCCCTGCCGTCAAAAATGTACATATGGTTCCTTATCATCGGTACACCCGCAAGCTCTGTGAAAGCTATTCCTCCGGAAAAACGAGGATTACATTCCACAAAATAATAAACTCCGGATCCCTCTCCATGAATGAACTCAAAGTTAACACAGCCCTTTATTCCGGCACCCTCTGCGATCTTGCAGCAGGCATCCTGAAGCACTTTATCCTCCATCACCCTGACACTGAGGCCTGCACCGTTCAGGGTCCTTACAAGCTCTTCTCTTGGAACAGCCCTGCAATTACCTTCACCGTCTCTCAGGATATCCACTGTGACAACATTGCCCTTTATCATAGGCTGCACGATATACTTCTCAAGAGCCGTATCATTGAGCTTCGTAGGATCCATGATGCTTGAAAAGGCGAAGCCGAGCTGATCCTCCTGATAGATACGATAAAGTCCGCTGGAGCTTCGTCCATCCACAGGTTTAAGTATGACAGGGAATTCTATCTCCTCAAAATCCACCTCTGAAGCCTTTTCGGACGGGATAACCCTTACCGTCTTCTTCAGCTCTTCATCATCGCTTTTGTCGAGGACATCCTTTACAAGCTCTGTCATGCGATACTTGTCACGCAAAACTTCTATAGCCTCTTTGTCAGACATGCATATCGTGACACCGTTCTTCTCTATCTCATCCCTGTGACGATTAAGTGCATCCACTTCAAGATCGATAACAGGAAGTATCCTGTCCACACCTTCCTTTTCACAGACATCCTTAATGAAGGAAATGTACGCTTCCTCATCACTGGCATACGGAGCTTTATAAAATACGTCCACATCCAGAGAATTGGCCACCCAATCCTTCTCATATATATCACTGCCGATCACTCTGTAGCCCATTTCACGAAGGGTTCTTATGACTGCATCTGCAGCAAAGGAACCTATAGCCGTGACCAGCGCCGTTCTTTTTTCCATTACAATTACCTCTTAATTCAGTATCATCATGCAGATCCTGTCCACATCCTCGAGATCAAGATCCGGGAATATCGGAAGGGTAAGCACCTCCGTTGATGCAAGGAGCGCATTAGGCGTGTCATTGACATCATACTGATCCTTATAGCAGCTGTAAGCATTGATACATGGATAAAAATACTTTCTGGCATTTACATTGCCGGACTTGAGAACAGCGAAGATCTCATCCCTTGTTCTCTTGTAGCCATGGAAACGAACCGGCATATATGCATAATTCGGTTTAACATCAGGATTAAGCTCCGGAAGGATGATACCGGATACTCCCGAAAGATTCTCCATATATCGCTCAAACACAAGCTTACGTCTTTCGATATAACTGTCCACATGTCGGAGATTGCAGAGTCCCATGGCGGCAGCAAATTCGTTCATTTTGCCGTTTCCGCCTACAGAAGCCACCTCCTCCTGTCCGAGGATCCCGAAATTCTTCAGCTCATAAAGCTTCGCCATGAGCTTTTCGTCCGGCTTTCCCGTGGTGATGGCACCGCCCTCTATGGAATTAAACACCTTTGTGGCATGGAAAGAGAACATGGAGGCATCACCAAAGCTTCCGACGCCTCTTCCCTTATACTCTTCTCCGAAGGTATGGGCAGCATCATAGAGTACCTTAAGATGGTGACGGTCCGCTATCTCCTGAATCTTTTCCACATTACAGATATTTCCGTACACATGCACCGGCAGAATAGCGGAAGTCCTGTCTGTAATAAGTGCCTCCAGTTTATCCGGGTCCAATGTATAGTCCTTCAGGCTTATATCGCAGAATACAGGCTTAAGTCCGTTTCTGACGATGGCATGGGTCGTAGAAGAAAAAGAGAAAGGAGTGGTGATGACCTCTCCCGAAAGATCCATGGCCTGAATCAAAAACTCAAGGGCACTGTGTCCGTTGACAAAAAGCTGAACGGATCCGACCTTGAGATAGTCTTTAAGCTTTGCTCTTAATTCTTCATGGAACTTTCCCATATTGGTGAGCCATGCCGAATCCCATATCTCCCTGAGCATCTCTGTATACTCATCAAAAGGAGGCAGACTCGC
This sequence comes from Lachnospiraceae bacterium JC7, assembly GCA_000513555.1. Taxonomy (GTDB): domain Bacteria; phylum Bacillota; class Clostridia; order Lachnospirales; family Lachnospiraceae; genus Oribacterium. Next base: position 80,540 of record ALYD01000011.1, on the reverse strand, counting down.
CTTTGTTACATTAATTATATTTCTATCTATATCTGACATTTTATCTCCAAAAATACGCAAAAATAGGCAGTTTATTGCCAATACTTTACGATTTTATAATATTGCCTATAAAAAGTAAATCCCGGGTGGAACTTTCAAACCCCATGTGATAAAGTGTATGCGTATAATTTTGATATAATTTTTAGTCTTGGAGGATTAAAAAATGATAAGTATGAAACGTACTGTCGCACTCCTTGCAGCAGCCGCTATGATGGCTCATCCTGTAACTGCTTTTGCCGCATCACCTGCCGATGCTATCCCAGGTGCCTCTGTGGTAACTGAAGATACAACAGGTTCTGCAGTCCAGACAACAAATGTTGTTATAGCTGAAGATCCATCAGTTGGTTCTGTTCCATCCGCAGTTCCTGAAGAAACTGCCGCGACAACCACAATCGATCCAACCGCTCAGACTTCTGACAGCAGCAATGTAATAACCACAGCTGCACCTGATGCAGCCGCTGAAACAGCCACTGCTGTAACAGAGTCAACAGCTTCCGCATCTTCTGCTTCAACAGCTTCAAAAGGAAACCTGACAGCTTCCAGCACAAAGACTCTTCCTACTGTTGATCCTACAGATGTTGATACAATCCGTTACAACTACATGACCACCCCTTCAGATGGAAACATGGAGCCTGATCCGGTTCTCAACATGATTCCTTTAGGCTCATATTTCATTTATGACGGAGCCGGAAACAAGATCGACTGGGGTACAACATCAAAGAACGATTCCTTTGCATATTCAGCTATCGGTTTCACAAGCTTCATGCTTGAGCATGCCAATGTCGGAAGATGGTACTACAGAACCTACTCTAACGGTACAGGCTGGGGCCCATGGGCTACATCAAAGGAAGCAACTCCTAACCAGGGTATCGTTTCCGCCATGCAGATCCGTGTAAAGGGTTATACTCATAATCTCGGAGATCTTTACTACAGAGCTATCCTTAACGACGGTACAGTAACAGACTGGGCTCCTGAAGGCCAGGCTGTAGGTTCCATCGGTGATGATCGTTATATCATCGGCATCAAGCTTGCTCTCTGGAAGAAGGGCGTCGAGTTCTTCGATTCAACAGAAAAGCCTATGGCAAACGACAGCAACGAAGGTGTCTTCTGGACCGAGAACGGCGCTAGCTATATAACAGCTGACGGACGTTCTTATACAGGCTGGGGCTTTGACGGTGAGTCAAACCAGTACTACTTCAACAACGGTGTGGCTGTAACAGGCTGGAATGTGATCGATGGTTACAACATCTACTTCGATGAAAGCGGTGTGGCTCTCAAGGATCTTTCAGGTGTCATGGGAACTCCGGGCGCTTATGCCATCAGAGTAAACAAGGCCACAAGAACCATGTACATCCTCGCTCAGGATGCATCAGGAAACTTCACCATTCCATATAAGACACTTATGGTAACAGTCGGTGATGACACTCCTATCGGTTCTTTCTCAATTTACGAGAAGTACAGATGGCATTTCATGCATACTGATTGCTATACTCAGTTCCTTTCAAGATTCAAGGGACACTTCCTGCTCCACTCACTGCTCTATACTTCACCGGATTACAACACCATGGATGCTATCTACTATAACTACATGGATGACTCGATGTCCGGCGGATGTGTAAGACTTCGTGCAGTAGACTGTGCATGGATCTACAATAACTGTCCTAACGGAACAACAGTTACTATCTACAATAACAAGTGGGACAAGGGACCTATCGAGAAGGATGCCATACAGCAGGCCATCCCTAGAAATCAGACCTTCGATCCTACTGATCCTATCGTAACAGCAGCTCAGGATGCTGCCGCTGCACAGGCTGCGGCTCAGGCAGCAGCTCAGGCAGAATCAGCCGCAGCTGCAGGCGAGGGCGAGCCACAGTAATAAATATCAGCTGAACGGAACAGACTTATGTCTGTTCCGTTTTTTATTTACCACGTGAAATCCCGTCAGGGACTTTTGCCCCCGACAGCATCGTGATATAATGGTGCAGCATTATTTCACAGGGATGACTGCAATTCATCACCATCATCATATTTCCGCCGGTGCAGAAAAATAATTTCAGGGAGGATGATCACATATGCAGGTATCAAAAAAGAAGCAGGACATAAACGTTGAACTGCTCCGCATAATTGCCTGTCTCATGGTCATTATGATCCATGTACGGCCTTTTCCCATTTCAGGCACAACTCTCAGAGACGCAGTGGTTCTTATCTATGTGCTGAACGGACCTGCTGTAGCCGCCTTTTTTCTTATAAGCGGATTTTTCATAAGTAAGAGTCAGTCTCTTTCTCACGTACTTAAACGCTTCCTTACTGGAGTTATCCTTCCGACAGCTGTCTTTGTATTTGTTCTCGAGCTTATACGTCCATGGATAGACCATCCGGATATCAGTCTTTTTTCAAGCATACTGAATTCCCGGCCACTAAGCATTCTTTCAGATATGGCACAGGGATTTCTTGCCTTCGACACAGTTCGTTTCGGGCTTTATGCAGATCACCTCTGGTACATCTTCAGCTATGCCGGTGTTATGCTCTGGATGCCTGTGATACTTGCTCTGGTTAAGCATGATGAAATCAAAGCTCTCATGATAATCCTTCTGATCGCAGTATTTCACTTTACCCTTCAGAACCTGAGCGCTCTGGTGGTGCTCCCAATCGGTATATACATTCCAGAATCGATAGGCAAACCCGCAATGTACACAGTAGCCGGTTTTCTCTTCTACACCCGTATTAAAAAGATCAGGACCTGTGAAGATGATTCAGTAAATAAATCATCTTCAAAACACAGTATTTACTTATACCGTCTATCTTTTATAATACTTTTTGTCCTTTGCTCAGTGATACTGTTCTTCCTTCAGAAGCACATCTATCAAAGCGGGATGCTCTCAGGCAGAACTGCGGAAGAGCTCAATTCAGATTATTACTTTACCAGCTGGCACGGTATGATATGCGGCCTTCAGACACTTGCACTGAGCGGTGCTGTACTGCTGATCCCCGGTAAACTTTTCCGCGGCGCAGCAGAAGAAATCATAAGGGTTCTCGGAAGCTTCACCTTCCCCGTATATCTTCTTCACTATGTTTTTACAAATCATTTTCGTGCAACAGGTGTTGAAGCATGGTTCAAAGACCTGTTCGGAGAAAGCTCCGTGGGACTGATGTCATATAGTCTGATTTACACGCTTTTTATATTTGCGGTAACAGCAATACTTGTATTTATCCTGACAGGTATGCGTAAAGTATTTATTAAAGGATCAAATTCTATCAAAGCAAAAAGAAATAATTAATGAACATGAACACAACAGTAAACGAAAAAGCAGCACCCTTTGAATCAAATGATCTTCATACAGAAAACAGTGCCGGCTCTGCCACCGTATACAAGACCGTAATAGTCATTCCAAATTACAACGGTCTCAGATTTTTAGACGACTGTATGGACGCCATTGACGCTCAGACAGTAAGAGATTTTCTGACTCTTGTAGTCGATAACGGCTCGGGAGACGAGGACAGGAACTGGCTTAAGCATTGGCAGGAAAAGGATCCGGAAAGAAGACAGCTTATTCTCAACAAGGATAATCTCGGTTTTTCCGGTGCTGTTAATCAGGGAATAAACTGGGCTCTTCAGCATGGCATATCTTATACTCTGCTGCTTAATAATGATACGAAGATATCCCCGGACTTTGTGGAGTCACTTGAAAAGAAAATGGATGCAGATACTCAGGACCGGATCTTTGCTCTTTCCAGCAAGATGGTGAAGATGCACGACAACTCCGTCATGGATGATGCCGGAGATCAGTATACCGTTCTCGGCTGGCAGTTCCAGAGAGGGCTGGACGAGCCTTCCTCACGTCCTCTATGGAATCAGGAGTCTGCGGTCTTCTCCGCCTGCGCAGGTGCCGCCATGTACAGAACTTCCGCCTTCAGGGAAGTCGGCCTCTTTGACGAGAATCATTTTGCCTACCTTGAAGACATTGATGTCTGCTTCAGAGCGCAGTTATACGGCTATAAGGTCCTCTACTATCCTGAAGCCGTGGTACAGCATGTAGGTTCAGGCACCAGCGGTTCCAAGTACAACGAGTTCAAGGTACGACTCAGTGCAAGAAATTCCTTATATCTTCTGTATAAGAATCTTCCCGCATTTATGTTGATGGTCAATATCCTGCCTATACTTGCAGGATACCTCATCAAGCAGCTTTTCTTCATAAAGAAGGGCTTCGGAAAGGCTTATTTCTCGGGTCTTATGGAAGGACTCCGGAAAGCAAAAACTCTGAAAAGGGCAAAATTAAATGAGGTACCGCCTGTGCGATACCTCACTCTGGAACTAAAACTTATTGCAGCTACCTTTGAGTACGGTTCGAAACTAATGAGAAGATATACTGCAAAGGCTCACGATTGAACAGCCAGGACAGTGCTGTATAGATCAATGCACCGGCTGTCACCTGAATAATAATAGTGATAATGATCGACATTCCGAGGAGCTGGATGCTCCATACTCCGGCTCCCATAAGAATGGAGATCACCAGTGTAGGAAGAACTTCCTTCCATTGACTCATAGGCCCATAGCCTATGAGTTTTTTATTTGGTGCGGCATTTATGATAGTACATAGATACTCATCAAATACCTTCAGAATAAGCATTGGCCAGATCCCCAGGGAAATACTCAGCAGTAATATCACTACACCTATCGCCTTTTTAATGATCTCAAGTTTCAGAAAGAGATCAGACCTTCCCATGGCATTCATGACCTGAAGATTTATGATATGAATAGGATACACTCCATAGCTCACCGCAAGAAGCACCAGATACGGGACTGCCACTATCCATTTTTCCGTAAGAAGAAGTATGACCAAGGGCCTCGCCACTGCCGCAAGTCCGGCCATCATGGGAAATATCACAAAAGCACTCAGTCGTATGGATCTGCTGGCCATACGACGCAGTGTCTCAGGATCATCCTGCTCCCTGCTGTACGCCGGAAGCATCACCGATTGGATCGCCGTGGACAGATTCGTTGCGATTATCTTCGGAAACTGTTCTCCCCGATTATAAGCTCCCAGATCTGCGCTGGAATACTTTTTTCCGATGATCAGTCCGTAGATGTTCTGCCATACCGCATCTATAAGACCCGATACCAGTATCTTCCACCCGAAGGAAAAGAGCTTTTTAAGCCTTCCTGTGCGGAGAATTATCCGTGGATACCACCTGAGACTCACGAACATGACAGCCATAAGGGAAAAATAATAGACCATCTGCTGTGCAGCCATGGCCCAGACTCCGAAGCCTCTCATGGCGAGAGCGATGGATACCGCACCCGAAATGATAACCGCGATCATGGTGGACTGAAAGAGCTGTCTGAACCGGAGATTTCTGGATACAAATGCTGTCTGTATGGAAACCACTGCTCCCGGAAAAAGCACCACTCCCATGACTCTTACGAGAGCTTTCAGCACCGGAGTCCTGTAATAGTCCGCTATCCACGGTGCCACGATGAAAAGCACGCCATAACAGAATACCGAAAGAAGCATGCTGACCCAGAAAACAGAGCTGTAATCCTCTTCTTCCACATCCTTGCCCTGTATAAGGGCAGTAGCAAAGCCCGACTGTACAAAAGTGTTGGCTATTGCGATAAATATGGTGATGAGACTTATGGTTCCGTATTCCGTGGGAGTCATCAGTCTGGCAAGAACCAGCGCCACAACGAACTGTATTCCCTGTGAACCACACTGTTCTAGTATCTTCCAGAACAGTCCTCTTATCACCTTGAGTTTTAAATTATTATTTTCTGCCATTTTTTCTTTTTCGCAGCCAGTTGTAAAGCCCCGGCATACGATATTCAAATCCTATAAAAAATCTGTCCCTAAAATTGAGTTCATTATAAAACTCTCTGTTTTCAGCCTTAAAGATCTCCGAAAAATCACGGATATTGACATTGGTAAGAAACTCATTCCTCCTTGCCGCTCTCATGGCCGCATCATGGAATCTTCCGCCTGTCTCCTCATCGAAGCTTCTGTACATTCTGAAAAGATCTTCTGCGAACTTCTTCTGCTTCTTAACATAGTCTCCCGTCATCTGACTTTCAGTCCATGAACCGCCAATGGAAAATCTGTAAACACTCATCGGTTCGTCGAAGTAATAGCTGTCACCGGCTGCTGCAGCCATAAGCTCCAGCGGTCTGTCGCCAACCGGGCAGTCCACATAATAATCCGGCAGCTTTTCAACGATCTCGCGTCTTAACAGGAAGCTTGCGAAGGGTGAACCAACTGCTTTATCCACAAGTTCCAGAGGTTTAACCACACGGGACTGTTTATAAGGTCTCATGAGCTCTCCGTTTACAAGGGAGCCGTCCTCCGTAACGACCTTCGCTGAATGAAAGCTGAATACACATTCCGGATTCGCCTCCATATATTCCACCTGTTTTTTCAGCTTGTCAGGATCGCACCAGAAGTCATCACCGTCAGTAAGCGCCACATATTTCCCCTTTGCCCTTGGAAAATTGAAGGCACCGGAAATATTGGTTATTCCCTTGCTGTACTGATTCTCTGTTCTGAGTATCGGTTTTATGATATCCGGGTATCTCTCCTGATACGCCCTTATCACATCCTGCGCATTATCCGTTGAAGCATCGTCATGGATCAGAATTTCTATTCTGAAATCCCTGTTCTGCTGAAGGATATGATCAAGACAGGTTCCGATGTACTTACCGTGATTGTAAGTGACAACACAGACAGACACCATTATTCCCGTATCCCTGTCCTGCTCTATCTTTATTTCATCCATATTTCACCTTTATATTTCCTGTTTCGGTGTAATTAACTGATTTAAGCCTTAACTCTTACTCATCCTATCACTTAGAGGTATTTCAAATACCGTATCATGAAATGAAAAGGCACTCCCCTACAGTTCTGTGGAGCATATTGTAGGTAAATCCATCACTTAGAATGGTGATTATTTTTCCCGCTCTGTTCTTTCCGGGTATGCTTATAAAGCTGTCCAGCATCCTCTTCTGTGCATCTCCCAGCCTGTAACTGTACATGTCTCTGAAGCATTCTGCCTGCAGAAACATCTCCCTGTAGACCTTTCTGGAATGTTCATCCATCTCAGCCTTACTCTTACCGTCTTTTCTTCCGATTCCGAATCTGCCCAGAACCTCCATAATGCGGGATCCCTTCTCGGCACCTAAAACGTTACTGCCATGCTGCCTGTATTTATACAGGGATTCGGGAATAAATCTTATCTCTCCGAAGGCTGCCGCCACAAGGGCTATCCACTGATCATGCATAACACAATGCTCCGGAACTTCATTTATAAGCTCCGCAAGAGCCCGGTTTATCATCATGGCACCGCCCACAACATTGTTCTGTACCAGAAGCTGATTGAGCCCCTTTCTGTCCGGTGTCATCTTCTGATACTCAACATAGCTTGGAGAAATGGCTTTCAGTTCCTGGTCCACCACTTCTGAGTCGCAGTGTACAAGCACGGGCTTATCCTTACCGTAGATCACCTCAAGGGCCTGCATTTCCATAAGAGTCTTTTCCATCTTGTCAGGATGCCATACATCGTCCTGATCAGAAAGCATGATGTAATCTGCAGCCTCATACCGCTTTTCAGCAAGAAGCTTAAGGAAATGTCTCTCAGCGCTTCCCGTAGGCGGATCCTGCTCAACAAGTCTTATCTTTCCGGGATGAGCCGTCATAAGCTCACGGACGATCTCCAATGTCTCGTCCTTCGATCCGTCATCCGAAACCACTATGGTAAAATCTCTATAGCTCTGTGCAAGGATGGACTCAATCTGCTCCCTTACATATTTCTCTCCGTTATATGTGCATAAAAGTACAGTTACCATCATGCCTCTCTCTTTTCCATTATCTTACGTATCACTGAGTCATCACCCCAGACAGCCTTACTGTCATAGGGCCTGTCTGGAAAAGCTCCATACTTAAGCTCTATTCTGTAGCCGTTTTCCTTTATGAAATTCTCTACTCTTGTGGCAAGCTTCTCGGGATATCCCGAGCAGGCATTTATGATTCCCCTGTATTCCTTCTGCTCTATCACAGCCGCAAGCATCTCACAGAATCTGTCATAGTCGATGAAATCCCACTGGTTCTGTCCCATGGTAAACGGGAACTCACTGTCTCCCCTCTTTTCCGCCGCTGTGATCTTTGAAAAGATCGAGGAACCGAACTCGGAATTTCCAACGATATAGTAACCTCTTACCCACTGGAAGACCGTGTCTCTGTTTTTGCATAAAAGCTCGACAGCCTGACGAAGAGCGTTTTTGGAAATTCCGTAAAGAGACTGTGGATTGCAGGGCGTATCCGGCTTTATGGAGCCCTCAAAAAAGCCGATCTCATGCATGGAACCCATTACCGCAAGCTGCGGTATATCAGCCTTTATAAGCTTCTCAAGAAAAGAAAAATGCTTCGGCAGATCCTCGATATGTGAAGGATCGTTATGCACAAATCCATTTCTCCATGCAAGGTGAAAACAGGCATCAGGCTTTCCGAAAAACTCATATGGATCTTCCAATGCAAAAAGATCCTGTGCCACCTTCTCTGCACGGGAATCGATATTCTCTGTTCTGAAATCAGTGGCAACCACCTCATGTCCATCCTCCAGAAGCTGTTTTATAAGCCCCTGTCCGATATATCCGTTGGCGCCGGTTACAAGTACTTTCATTTATATCAAAATCTCCAATTAAAATTGACTTTAATGCACATGTAAAATATCACATTTGCGCATTATCTTTTCAGGTGACGCTCCTCTGTGCATCACTTTATCCGGATAAAAGCCCTTTCAACAACAGTCTGTAAAAAAACTCATCCCAGCAGTATATCCTTAAGGAATCCTTCAAGGCTGTATCTCTCATATACAGCTTCGTTAATTTCCTTATAGGGCTCCTCTATGAATTCCTTCGGTATAAAAAAGTTGTCGGGATCGTATATGTAGACATTGGCAGGATCATAGAAATCCGTATCCATAACGTGTCTGTTATTCGTTATAAGTTTACACCTGTGCCCTACAGACTCTATAGTTCTCATGCTTAGTCCGTTCTGCTGAGGGAAAGTATAATCAACAAAGCATCTTGTGTGGTTGTAGATGTCATTCGTCTTATCCATGGAAAGGGAGTCAAAATGCAGTGACTCCGATGCTCCTCTGTACAGCGGATTTCTCTTCAGCACCGCTTCCTTTATATACTGAAGCTTAGGAACATAAATATATCCGAAAATTGTCTTTCCGTATTCCTCAGCCAGCTTCTTCAGGGCTATAAGCACCTGCATCCTTCTGGTGTGCATAGAACAAAGGAAGATAAGATCATATCTCTTGTCATCTGAGCTTACGCACTCTTCTTTTTTGAAGAACAGGGGTCTGTAAAGCCATTTACGATTCTCCGAATCCACAGGATCAAAGGTAAATATCCTGTCAAAATGCGGATTTATCCTTTCCTGATCCGGGAAAGTAGCTATGCTGTCCCACTGATATATCCTGAAGTCCGCTTTCCCGAATCTTTCCCTGAGCCTGCGAAGAACCTCATCCGTCATCCATTGACCCTTTATGACAAATACAGTATCAACATCCTCCGGAACCCCCGCCATTATTTTCTCATAGTAGTTCAGTACCAGTCTGTCCCTCAGTTTCTTTGTATAGAACATCAGAAGCTTGTTAAACAGACTATGGGCATGAAGGTTAGTGTCAAAAAGAAAAACCTCAGCTCCTGCTTTTTCCAGACAGGCTTTTATATCTTTCTCATAATTATAGAAAAACGGCATTATGAGAAGTATTTTTTTATTTCTTAATTTTGTCATTGTAATACTTATCCGAAATGTACTGACGAACCCTCGGGGCTAAAAATGTAGCCACATTCATGAGATGGTATGCCGCCATGTAACATTCCTTTCCCTTTATCTTTTCTGCATCTGCAAACGGAGTGAGTCTGAGATATTTATCATAGGCACGTCTGTAATGATTCCAGTTTCCTCTGTTCCACGGACGTTCATCCGATGCAAAGTGAACGATGTGCGGATGATGCTTCGCAAGATGGAAGCTCTCTCTGGATTCTCCCGCAGCATATGCAGAGGATTTTTCCACCAGATTTCCGTATCTGAAATAGTAGTAGTTAGTTATGAAATCATAGGTCTGTCCTACTCTCTTGATCCTGTCCTTCAATACATAATTCAGTACATCCTGGTCATTAAACGGAAGCTTTCCGCCCATGGTGTTGTAGTATGCAAGACAGTTCTGCTCCATGTTCTCCATACGCCATGCCGAAAGATTGAAAAGGATAACTCCCGCATTATAGTAGTTATCTTCTTCTGTGAGCCCCACCAGCTCCTTTACCTCAGGATATATGGTCGGTTCTGCCGCCATAGCCGCTATGCTGTCATTAAGTCTCAGATTGTAGAAACCCGTGAGGTTACGGAGAACCACTGTGTCACAATCAAGATAGAGGGCCTTGGTCACAGAATCCGGAAGTATGGATCCCATGAGAAGTCTCGCCAATGTGGTTATCCTGAATCTTCCGGTATCCAGACCGTATATCTTATCCTTAAGCTCCTTCATGAGATGATCTATGGGATAAAATGTGACCTTTCTTCCATAAAGCTTCACCATCTCCCTTACCTTCCTCTTATTCTCTTCCGAGATAGCATCGGAAAGGATATGGAAATTAAGCTGCTCTTCCCTATTATGTTCAATTAATGAAATAATGGAGACCGCCATATGCTGACAGTATCCATCATCAGAAGCATATACAATATTCATAGCTAAATATTTATCCTCAAATTTTTAAAGGGCCCCTTCCCCGTAACGGGGAGAGCCCTTTTAGATTATAAAGCATTATCAGTATAAGTCTAGTGCCTAAGCCATACCAAAGCCCTTTTCTTTAGCTCAGGAATTTCCAAAAAGACCCTTTGGCTTCTCGGTGCCTCTCTGCATCTCCACCCGCTTGCTGCCTGCGGCCTCAGCCTCTTCCTTGAAGTAGAGTCTGTTCACGGCGCTGAATACAGCTCTGATGGAGGAACGTGTGATATTGGACGAAACGCCCACACCATAGCTTGTCTTTCCTGTTTCAACATCCAGAAGGTGAATGTAGGAAATAGCCTTTACACCGGATCCCGAACCAAGAGCATGCTCCTGATAATCGATGACCTTGGACTTGATGTTGAGTTCCTGATTGAGACCTGAAACAACAGAATCGATAGGTCCGTTACCCACACCTCCGAAGGTCTTCAGCTCGCCGCGGTTCATGTATGTGACATTTGCAAGAGTTGTGAAGCTGTCCTCTCCGTTTTCCGTATCTGTTGTACGAAGATTCTTGAAGTGCATAGGCTCCTTGGTCTGTATATAGCGTGCATCGAAGATATCGAAGATCTCCTGTGGTGATACCTCGCCTTCCTTTTCCGAAACTGCCTGAATATAGTCCGCAAACTCTCTCTGCATTCCCTTAGGAAGCTTGTAGCCGAACTGGGAATCCATAACGAAAGCCACGCCGCCCTTTCCTGACTGGGAATTGATGCGGACGATAGGCTCGTACATCCTTCCGATATCCGCAGGATCGATAGGAAGATAAGGCACCTCCCAGATCTTTGAGTGACGATCCTTCATAGCCTGCACGCCCTTGTTGATAGCGTCCTGATGTGAACCCGAGAACGCGGTAAAAACAAGTGCTCCTGCATATGGCGCTCTCGGAGGAACCGTCATCTTGGTGCATCTCTCATAGACTTCCTTAATGGAGTTAATGTCTGAAATGTCAAGCTTCGGATCCACTCCGTGGGAGAACATGTTGTAGGCAACCGTAAGAATGTCTACATTACCGGTTCTCTCTCCGTTTCCGAAAAGAGTACCCTCAACTCTGTCAGCTCCCGCCAGCATGGCAAGCTCTGTGGATGCAACGCCCTCACCTCGATCGTTATGAGGATGTACGGAAACTATAACATGCTCACGATGATTTAAATGATTGCACATGTACTCGATCTGGTCTGCATACACATTAGGAGTGTTCATCTCCACAGTTGATGGCAGGTTGATGATAACCTCTCTGCCCTCTCTGCAGTCCCATGCATCGAGAACAGCATTGCAGATATCTGCCGCATAGTCCATCTCTGTTCCCGTGAAAGACTCAGGGGAATACTCAAGACGGATATGTCCCGGGAAATCCTTCGCATACTTCTTCACAAGAGCCGTACCTGTAAGGGCGATGTCAATGATCTCTTCCTTTGACTTGTTGAAGACAACATCTCTCTGAAGAACAGACGTTGAATTGTAAATATGAACGATGGCTTTATCCAGGCCTTCAAGACACTCAAAGGTCTTCTCAAGCTGCTCCGCACGGCACTGAACAAGAACCTGAACAGTTACGTCGGATGGAATCATCTTTCTCTCGATAAGCTGACGAAGGAAATCATACTCTATCTGTGATGCTGCCGGAAAACCGACTTCGATCTCCTTGAAGCCAAGCTTCACAAGCATCTGAAAGAACTCTATCTTCTCTTCAACACTCATCGGATCAATTAGTGCCTGGTTACCGTCACGAAGGTCAACAGAGCACCAGACAGGTGCCTCTGTAATCTCATTGTCCACCCATGTTCTCTCCGGATACTTAAATGCCGGAAATCTCTTGTAACGCTTGTAATTCAACATATGCTATCTCCCTTCCCGGATCGCCAGCCTTCCTGATTTAGCTTTACGACTGGCCGACGCCACATGTCAGATAAAAAGCCCCACTGACATTGACCATGTGAAGTCTATGTATAGATTACCGCCCTTAGGCTCCCCACATTCTTTCATTATATTATTATTGTACGCCGAGGACTAGTCCCCTCTCTTTCATAACATCTATAACCTGATCTACATACTTGTCGCACTTTTCAACAGTGTCTGCCTCAACCATCACTCTTACAAGAGGCTCTGTTCCTGATGCTCTCAGAAGTATTCTTCCGTCAGCTCCGAGCTCTGCTGTCACTTTATCTACCGCAGCAAGTACCGCCTCATCCTTCTGGGCAGTCTCCTTATCAAGTACCTTTACGTTCTTGAGTACCTGAGGAAATACTGTGAATGGTGCCGCCAGCTCCTTAAGTGATTTCTTCTTAGCCAGCATGGTCTCCATGACCTTGATGGATGTCAGGATTCCGTCACCGGTCGTGGCATGGTTAAGGAAAATGATATGGCCTGACTGCTCACCCCCGAGAGAGAATCCGTTCTGAGACATATTCTCATAAACAAATCTGTCTCCTACCTTGGTCTTCTCGTACTTTATGCCGACCTCATCGAGAGCCTTGTAAAGTCCGAAATTGGACATGACAGTAGTCACTATAGTGTCATCCTGAAGCTGACCCTTTTCCTTCATGTAGCATCCGCAGACATACATGATCTGGTCACCGTCTATGAGATTTCCATCCTCATCGATAGCGAGACATCTGTCAGCGTCTCCGTCGTAAGCAAAGCCCACATCGCATCCCTCATCCTTAACGAACTGCTGAAGAGATTCGATATGTGTTGAGCCGCACTTATCGTTAATGTTTATGCCGTTTGGTTCGTTGTGAATAACATGTGTGTCTGCACCGAGAGCGTCAAAAACAGATTTCGCGATGGATGATGCCGAACCGTTTGAACAGTCAAGCGCCACCTTCTTACCCTTAAAGCTCTTTGTTGCAAGGGAAATAAGATAACCGATATAGCGGTTTCTTCCGGCTGCAAAATCCACTGTACGTCCGATATTGTCTCTTGTGGCAAGAGGAACCTCAGGTGTTACCCCGTCAAGATAGTCCTCGATCTTCTCGATAACATCCTCTCCAAGCTTTTCACCGTTTCCGTTGATGACCTTAAGACCGTTATCATAGAAAGGATTGTGTGATGCAGAAATCATAACACCGCAGTCAAAATCCTCGGATCTTGCAACATAAGCAACTGAAGGAGTCGTAGTTACATGAAGAAGATATGCATCCGCACCTGTTGCTGTAATTCCTGCTGCTATAGCATACTCGAACATATAGCTTGAGCGACGGGTATCCTTACCGATAACGATACGGCATCTCTCACCTTCCTTCTTATCCTGTCCATAGTACCATCCCAAAAATTTACCCACACGGAAAGCACTGTCTGCAGTAAGATTCACATTAGCCTCACCGCGATATCCGTCTGTACCAAAATATTTACCCATAGTTACTCCTGTTCACCATAAAATCTTAGACCGGCATCTCTCATTGCCGCTATCAAAAGTCAGCATTCCCAAAGTGCCTGTCTTTCATATAAATAGAGCCCCTTGGCTCAATTCCTTTACAAAAAAGGACCGTCCTAAGACAGTCCCTGCTTTTCTTTATCTCAGACCTCAATATCCTTTAAGGCTTCAAGATATCTTGAAAGCGCGTCCTGCCATGTCGGAAGTGGCTTGAAGCCATTCTCCACAAGCTTCGACTTATCGAGTCTTGAATTGAACGGACGAGCCGCCTTACTGAGACCGTATTCTTCAGTTGTTACAGGCTGTACCTCTGTCTGATAACCGGCCTGACGGTAGATCTCCTTCGTGAAATCATACCAGCTGATATATCCGCCTTCGTTTGTAGCGTGATAATATCCGTACTTCTCGGTCTCCAGCATATCAACAAGGAGTACTGAAAGATCGAGTGTATATGTAGGAGTACCGATCTGATCGTTTACTACTCTTACTGTATCGTGAGTTTTTCCCACATTGAGCATGGTCTTGATGAAATTCTTTCCGTTAAGACCGAATACCCACGCGATACGGACAATGAAATACTTCTCAAGAGTGTTGGCTACAGCCAGCTCACCGCCGAGCTTTGTCTCACCGTAGTAGTTAAGGGGAGCATAATCCTTGCAGTCCGGCTGCCATGGCTCTGTGCCCTGACCATCAAATACATAGTCTGTTGAGATGTAGATCATCTTGGCATCAAGCTTTTTTGCCACATCCGCAATATTCTGTACACCATCGGTGTTAATTGCCTTAACCTTCGCCTTCTTGTCCTCATCCTCTGCAAGGTCTACAGCAGTCCACGCTGCACAATGAACGATAACATCAGGAGCCGCCTCAGAGATAACCCTCTCCACCTGCTCGCGGTCTGTGATATCCATGGAAACATAAGGCATCTTTGTAACTGCACTGTCATCCTGAATACCGCTGTAAACAGGAGCAAGGTCAGAACCGATTCCCTCATAGCCTCTCTTTGCAAGTTCATTCATAACGTCATGGCCAAGCTGACCACCGACACCGGTAACAAATACTTTCACTTTATTCTCTCTTTCTGTTAAAAGATATGAGGAGCAAAATATCTACTCCTCACTCTGTCTGCGCCCCCCAAAAGTGGCGCATTTTCATATTATGATAAAAGTGTCAAAAATCAACACTGGATCGTTCCGCTCTTTCAGCCATATAAAACATCCAGCGAAACGTCAGGGTCAGCATCAGTCGCTGAGACCCTTGCCCTTTACATACATCTTCTCAAAGTAGCTCTCATATTCACCTGAAATGATGTGCTCCCACCACTCCTTGTTGTTGAGATACCAGTCGATGGTAACAGGGATTCCTGTATCAAATGTATACTCAGGCTTCCACGAAAGCTCTGTCTCCATCTTTGTAGGATCCATAGCATATCTCTGGTCATGACCCGGTCTGTCCTTAACGTACTCGATAAGTGTCTCAGGCTTTCCGAGAGCCTTGAGAATGGTCTTTACGACCTCAAGGTTTGTTCTCTCATTGTGACCGCCGATGTTGTAAACCTCTCCTACCTTTCCGTTACGAACGATAAGATCGATAGCCTTACAGTGATCTGTTACATAAAGCCAGTCACGAACATTGGCACCGTTTCCGTATACAGGGATCTTCTCGTCATTGAGTGCTCTTGAAATAACCAGCGGAATAAGCTTCTCAGGGAAGTGATATGGTCCGTAGTTGTTTGAGCATCTTGAAATAGTTGTAGGGATACCGAAGGTTCTGTGGTATGCCATAACGAAAAGATCTGCTGATGCCTTTGATGCTGAATATGGTGAAGATGCCTTGATCTTGTTGTCCTCTGTAAAGAAGAGATCAGGACGGTCAAGAGGAAGATCTCCGTAAACCTCATCAGTCGATACCTGATGATATCTCTTGATTCCGTACTCCTTACATGCGTCAAGAAGAGCCACTGTTCCGCCAACGTTGGTCTTTAAGAAGATACCCGGGTCAGAAACAGAACGGTCTACGTGAGACTCTGCTGCAAAGTTAATGATAACATCCGGCTTCTCTGTCTCGAAAAGCTTGAAAACAAACTCGCGGTCTGCGATATCGCCCTTAACAAACTTGTAGTTTGGCTTGCCCTCAAGTGGCGCAAGTGTCTCAAGATTTCCTGCATATGTAAGTGCATCAAGGCAGATCCACTGATCATCAGGATATGTATTTACTGCAAAATGCATAAAGTTGCCGCCGATAAATCCGGCGCCGCCTGTTACTATGTATTTCATGTTTAATTACCTTTCAATGTAAAGATTCAAAATTACTCAGTGAGCTTATCAACATACTTGCCGTCAAGTATATCCTTAAGATAACGGCCATACTCATTCTTCTTGTACATCTCGTAAGCTTCCTTGACCTTGTCTTCGTCGATCCATCCGTTAAGGTATGCGATCTCCTCAAGGCAGGCGATCTTACGATGCTCATGAGTCTCGATAGTATATACAAAATTTGTGGCATCCACAAGAGAATCATGTGTTCCTGTATCGAGCCATGTGAAACCCTGTCCCAGCAATGTTACATCGAGCTCACCGTTCTCAAGATAGATACGGTTGAGATCTGTGATCTCAAGCTCTCCTCTTGCTGACGGCTTAAGGTTCTTTGCATACTCCACTACCTTGTTATCGTAGAAGTAAAGACCTGTTACACAGTAGTTTGACTTAGGATGCTCCGGCTTCTCCTCGATGGAGATGGCCTTTCCTGTCTTGTCGAACTCAACGATACCGAAACGCTCGGGATCGTCAACATAATATCCGAAAACTGTTGCGCCGGACTTCTTTGAGGCCGCGTTGCGAAGAAGCTTCTTGAATCCGTGTCCCGAGAAAATGTTGTCTCCGAGGATCATGGCAACGGAATCATCACCTATGAAATCTGCTCCAAGGATAAATGCCTGAGCAAGTCCGTCCGGTGATGGCTGAACCTTGTATTCGAGATTTATACCGAACTGACTTCCGTCTCCCAGAAGCTCCTGGAATCTCGGTGTATCACTCGGTGTGGAAATAAGCAGGATATCTCTGATTCCGGCATTCATAAGAACGCTCAACGGATAATAGATCATCGGTTTGTCATAAATAGGAAGTAACTGTTTGGAGGTTACTCTTGTAAGCGGATATAATCTTGTACCGGATCCACCGGCAAGTATAATTCCCTTCATAATTTCTCCTTTAGTTATCAGGCAGGATTTTCTAAACTTCACTCAAACGGGCATACTATGCCTGATATGTCTACATACTTTCCAAATTCTAACACAATCACATATCATATACAAATTGAAATATCCTTAATTTCCGCATAAAAAGCATTAAAAATCGTACAAATTGCCTATTTTTGTCCCCTTGCTAAGGCCGTCAGGTAATGTTATAGTCACATAAATCATTTGTTTTAGGAAGAAAGATAATGGAAAACAAGAAAGCATTGATCGCCATGAGCGGCGGTGTAGACAGTTCCGTAGCGGCTGCCCTTATGAAAGAAGCGGGCTACGACTGCATCGGCGTCACCATGAAACTATACAATAACGAGGACGTGGGCTATTGCCGTGCCAATACCTGCTGTACCCTTGAAGACACCGAGGATGCCCGTCAGGTAGCCACCAGCCTCGGCATGCCATACTACGTTTTTAATTTCACGGAAGACTTCGACAAACAGGTAATCGAGCGTTTTATAAACACCTATGAAAACGGCGGAACACCCAACCCCTGCATCGACTGCAACCGTTATATGAAGCACGAGAAGCTTTATCACAGAGCGGAAGCTCTGGGCTGCGACCTCATAGTAACAGGGCACTACGCAAGGATCGAGCAGGATCCCGATACGGGACGATGGCTTCTTAAAAAGTCACGAAATCTCGCAAAGGATCAGAGCTATGTTCTTTACTTCATGAATCAGGATCAGCTCGCCCACACCATGTTCCCTCTGGGAAACTTTGCCTCCAAGGATGAAGTCCGGGTCGAGGCGGAAAAGCACGGTTTTATCAATGCTCACAAGCACGACTCTCAGGACATCTGCTTTGTTGTGAACGGTGATTACGGTGATTTCATCGAGCGATACACCGGAAAAAGCTTTGCTCCCGGAAATTTCATCGACACAGAGGGTAATGTTTTGGGAACCCACAAAGGCATCATCCGCTACACCGTCGGCCAGAGAAAGGGCCTCGGACTCGCCCTTAAACAGCCCATGTATGTCTGTGGAAAGGACATGGAAAAGAACGAGGTCATCCTCACAACAGGTCCCGCGCTCTACTCCAGGGCTCTTATAGCGGATCACTTTAACTGGATCCCTTTTGATGAACCGGATGGGCCTGTACGCGTAACCGTAAAGACCCGATATAAGGCAAAAGAAGTGCCTGCCACCGCAGAGGCACTCCGGGATGAAAAGGGAGAACTCACAGGGCAGGTGAGAGTAACCTTTGATGAACCCGAGCGCGCTGTGGCTACCGGCCAGGCCGTTGTCCTCTATGACGGAGATCTGGTTGTGGGCGGAGGCACCATAGTGAAAGCGCTGAAGGAGATTTGAGCCGTTATCGACCATAAAAACGCATGCGCACAAAATGTGCCTGTACATGAACTTATTAAAAAAGCCTGTGTATCTTATGTACGCTTAGACAACGTCATAGGACACACAGGCCTTTTAAATTATTTTTCTTCTTCCACCTTCACCGGCTTCAGATTTTGTCTTATCTTTATTCCGTTCACCTCGATATCATCCGCAATAGGTATGAGAAGATACTCTCTTCCGTCTATGACACGGGTCTCCACAAGGTCGGCATTTTCTGATTTAACATCAAGCTTCATGGTAAGTGACTTAACCACCAGATGCTTCTGATCCTGGATATTTTCAGCCACCAGAGGTGAATTATCATCCCCCACAGCCTCATCATATATTCTCTCGAACTGGGTGAGCTGTTCTTCAGTAGCTCCGTTTGAGGCGAGAAGCCTTCTCATATCGCCCTTTCCAAGCTCCACATGATCATCGGTCTCCTTATCGTTACTGTTTTCCCTGATCATTTCATTTATCTCTTCCGAAATGTTTCTGACCGTCTCGAAGGTACAGTCTCCGGAAAGTGTAGTCTCTATGATCTCTCTGAAAACATGCTGCTGATCCTTCTCTGTTCTGGAAAGCTCTGTTCCCAGTACATCAAGAGCTATCTCCTCATGACGTTCCTCAGGATGCCTTGTAAAGTAGAGGGAGCTGTGGATATCCATGTTTCTGAAGTTGTAAGCCGGGAAAAGGAATGCAGTTTCCGGATTCTTTACAGCCCAGTCATCGGTACGACTCATGAAGGTCTGAGCATTGACATCATAACAGAGTCCCTCTCTGAGAAGCTCTACAGGACAGATGGTGCAGAGGATGAAGCTGTAGACATACTCACTCGCATCATCAAGTATGGTCTGATCCTTAAGCTTCATGGGGATGTCATAAACTCCATGAGTAAGGATAATGAGATATTTTCCGGGATAACTGTAGGAACCTATTATCCTGTCGAAAAGCTGCTCCACAAGAGCATCATCCTTAAGTTCCGACTTCTGAAGGCGGTAAAGGAATTCCTGATGCCCACCCTCCATCTCTTCAGGAACAGGGAACTCAACATTGAAAAGATTTCTTCCGAACTTTCCCGACATGGACCGTTTGAAAAGCTCACAGTACTTGGCACGCTCCTGTTCCTCAAGCTGCAGGAACATATCGTGGAAAGTAGAGATCTTCTCCTTTTCCTCATTGACATAGCAGGCTCGCATACGGTCTATGCGGCAGTCATTTTTATTAAAGCACTTTGACTTGATCTCGCTGACTGACTTTTTATCCATTTATCACACTCTCCTTCAGTCCTCATTGCCACAGGACTTTGTCAATATTTCTATCTCTTCCTCTGTGAGGCTTCTGTACTCTCCCGGCGCAAGGCTCTCGTCAAGCCCAATGTCTCCCATTGACATCCTCTTGAGATAAAGAACATCCTTCTCTCCCGGAAGAGCTCTGATCATCTTCTTTATCTGATGGAACTTACCCTCCTGTATGACCACCTTCACCTCTGAGCAGACGGTCTCGTCAGTTATAGCCGCAGGGCCTTCCGCTCCCACAAACAGAGCTCCGGAAAGTCTCACCCTCTCGAACCTCTCAGGATCAACCGAAAGCTGAAGCTTATCTGCAAGCTCCTTTACAGTCTTTCCTGTGCTCAGGATTTCAAGCTCTGCAGGCATGGCTGTCAGGTGCTCGTCAAACCGTATCCCTCTCTTAAACTTCTCTATATCCTCATCATCTACTGTTCCGGTCACAACAGCATAATAAGCCTTATCTATATGATGCTTTGGTGCCAGAAGCCTATGTGCCATCTGGCCGTCATTTGTTATGAGAAGAAGTCCCTCTGTGTCCTTATCGAGACGGCCAACAGGAAACAGATCCTTACGGGCCTGTCCTCCGAAAACATCATCCCTTATGAGATCCACTACAGTTGCCTGATGCCTGTCTTCACTTGCAGAGATAACTCCTGCAGGTTTATTCATCATATAATACTGATATTTCTGATAAACGATCTCCTCGTCAAAGAAGGTGATAACTGCTCCTTCAGGAACATTCTCACCGGCATCACGTACCACCTCTCCGTTCACAGTGACCTTGCACTTACGGATAGCCTTTTTTATATCACTTCTGCTGCCGACGCCCATGTCGGCAAGATACTTATCTAAACGCATATATTCTCCTGATAAATCAAACCTTAGGTTCAGATGGGTACATTATCACATATTCTTCTCTCTTCCAAGTACCCTCTTCATTCTTATTTCGACATATCTGATTCCGGTAAAATAACCTGTACTTTTTTTATACCGTTATAATTCAAAATTATTATCTTTTTATCATAAAACAGTATCCATTCAGGCCGTGATGCTTTATAATTCTAGGTTGAAAATAACAAAAATTACTATTATGAAGAGACACTATAATGGCAAGGAACTATTACTCAGACCACAACAACAGAACCACCGGAGGTTCAGGTCGTCAGCATTCTTCCGGCAGCTCAGGCATGCGGTCCTCATCCCGGGACTCTTACTCTCATGAACGAAATCATTCCGGAAGGAATCGTGTCATGACCAACGCTGAAAAGCAGGAAAGACTGGAACGGCACCGCAGAGCCCTCCGCAAAAAGAAAGCACGTCAGAGAGCATACACCTACCGCATGATAGCAGTCTTTGGTGTTCTGGCAGTTGTATTTATCATCTGGAAGGCAGTTACCGGAATCACAGGATATATAACCGACAGCAGGCAGCAAAAAGTTGATGCCATGCAGGATATCGAGATAAATAAGGGAAATGATTCCATCGATGTGGTGGGTCAGACATTTGCACCTGAGACCACAGCGGTAGTGACAACCGAAGCCACCGTGGAAACCACCGAAGCCTATGATCCGACTCACGTCCTCTCAAACGGAAGATATGTAGACACCACAAAGCCTATGGTAGCTCTCACATGGGACGACGGTCCTAACGGCTCCACAGGAGAAAAGATCATGGATGCCCTTGAAGCCTACAACGGCAGAGGCACCTTCTTCCTCGTAGGAAACCGCATAGACGATTACGCATCGGAAGTTAAGCGTATGGCTGCAAACGGACATGAGGTAGCGAACCACAGCTGGGATCATGATACATCCCTTTCAAAGAAATCTGCCGACTATATAAGAGACGAATTTGAAAAGACCAATGCCAAGATCCTCGAGGTCACAGGCACATCACCGGCTCTTGTTCGTCTTCCGGGTGGAATCATCACTGATGCCGTAAGAAGCTCCGTGACTCAGCCCATGATCTTCTGGTCCATCGATACCATCGACTGGAAAACGAAGGATGCACAAAAGACCATTGATTCCATCGAGTCTCAGGTCAAGGACGGAGATATCGTACTCATGCATGAGCTCTACACCGCCACACAGGCAGCATCCGAAGTTGTCATCCCATGGCTCGCACAGCAGGGCTATCAGATGGTCACAGTATCGGAGCTTATCGCCTTCAGAAATGCTGAAGTCGTAGGCGGAAACGGAAAACAGTACTCTTCTTTCCCTTATGTTGCTCCGCCTGAAACAACCGCCGCAGCCGTATCAGGCACAGCTTCTGCCAATGTTTCGGAAACCGGCACAAAGGCCCAGCCCAAGGAGACAGCTTCAGAAACAAAGAAGTCCGAGCAGAGCACGACCAAGGCTTCAACCGAAGTCGAGACCTCTGCCACAGAAACCGCAGCCGCTTCAACCGAAGCAAATGCCGATGGAGATGTAATAGAAGCCCCTGCTCAGGAGGACGATACTTATGTACCTACCAGTGCACAGGAAGCCCAGAAGGTATCCGAAACCGCAGCATGGATGGCTGTAGGTCAGGCTCCGGGAGCAGTAAGCAATGTACAGTCTGATGCCATACAGGCAGCCGCGCCGAATTGATCCTTGATTCAATGATCGTAAGCGCCGCAGGAATATGTTGCACACAACGTAAAAACGTATATAATATTTTTATTGATTGCCTCGCCCTATGGACGAGGCAATCTTGTTCTTAACTATAGAACTGAAAGGAGTCAGGCTATGAAATTTTCAGAAATGCCATATGAGCGTATAGATTTTACTACATTAACAAAAGACTTTAAGGAGCTTGAAGAACGCTTCGAAAAAGCAGCTTCAGGAGAGGAACAGTATGCTGTTCATGAAGACTTTTACAGGCTTTACAACCATGTTATGACAGAATCACAGATAGCCATGATACGATCAGACATAGATATGTCTGACGAGGCGCTTCTGGAAGAACAGCAGTATTTTGATGAAAACATGCCCATCTTCCAGAATCTCGTGGTCTCCTACAGAAAGAAGCTTTTCAACTCCAGATTCAGACCCTATCTTGAAGAGAGAATAGGAAAGGTAGCTTTCAAAAACATCGAACTTGCCATGAAGTCGGTTGATGAAAAGCTCATCCCACTCATGCAGGAGGAAAACAGACTTCAGACCGAATACAACAAGCTTCTCGCAAGTGCCCGCATCCCATGGAACGGGGAAGATCTGAACCTTAGCCTCATGAATCCATATCTCCACAATCAGGACAGAAACATCCGTAAAGAAGCCTGGGAGAAGTACAGCGCTTTCTTTGTTGCCCACCAGGAGGAGTTGGACGATTTCTATGACAAGCTGGTAAAGAACCGTACAAAACAGGGCGAGCTCATGGGACATGAGAACTATCTCCCTCTCGGCTATGCAAGGATGAACCGGAACAGCTTCGGACGTTCCGATGTCGAAGAGTTCCGTAAGCAGGTAAAGAAGGATTTTGTTCCTTTCGCAGAGAAGCTTCACGATATGCGCCGCCAGCAGCTCGGACTAAGCCGCTTAAGCTACATAGACGAGGGCGTTTATTTCACAAACGGAAACCCTGCTCCTACAGGTACCCCTGAGGAAATCCTCGCAGCCGGCCGTAAGATGTACAATGAGCTATCACCTGAGACCGGACGCTTCATCAATTTCATGTGCGACTCCGAGCTCTTCGATGTCCTCGGAAGAAAGAACAAGAAGACCGGCGGCTACATGACCATGATCCCTGACTATCAGGCACCTTTTGTCTTCGCCAACTTCAACGGAACATCGGGTGATGCTGATGTCATAACCCATGAATGCGGTCATGCCTTCCAGGGCTACATCACTGCAGGCGATCCGGTTATAGAGCATAACGATATCACCATGGAGGTCGCAGAGACCCACTCCATGTCCATGGAATTCTTCACAGAGCCATGGATGCCGCTTATATTCGGAAACCGTGCAGAGGATTATGTAAAGATGCATTTCATGGATTCTGTTATCTTTATTCCTTACGGCACCATGGTTGACGAGTATCAGGATATCGTATATTCGAATCCGGGCCTTACCCCAAAGGCAAGAAATGAAGTATGGCGTGATCTGGAGCGTCAGTACAAACCTCACCTTGACTATACAGGAAACGACTACTTCGAAAAGGGCGGCTACTGGCAGCGCCAGCACCACATCTACGACAGCCCGCTCTACTACATCGATTACTGCATCGCCGGTGCCAATGCACTCCAGTACAAGGTCTGGATGGATCGGGATTACAAGTCCGCATGGAAGAGCTATCTCGAGCTCTGCAAGCTCTCCGCTTCCGATTTCTTCGATGGCCTCGTAAAGAGATCCGGCTTAAACAACGTCTTCGAAGACGGATGCCTGAGATATGTTGTAAAGCAGCTTGAGGAGAAGATGTAATATAAATTCCGGACTGTCCGGCTTTTGAAAAGACATTCACATAAAAAAGACGGGACTGTCGCGTCGGATGATTTATTCATCCGGGCGACAGTCCCTTTTTTTCAAACAGCCAACGGGAATTTCACCGCCGGCTGCAATTATTCTGTAATTCTTCCTGCCAAATCTCCAAATCAGAATATTCCTCCGATTCCGAGATCCGTATCTATAGTGTTCATATTATAAAGGATAAGCACATCCGTTACTTCAGGATGCTCATTTATAAATGAAGCAGGACCGAAACGATAATAACGGGTATCAAACACATATATCTTCCTGTAGTGATTTACAAGGAAAGGAACGATGGAGTTCGCGTAACTGTCCTTTACAAGCACCATGACCTTGTCTGAATCCGCAGTTTCATTGGTGATCTCGATAAGCGGATGAAGGTTGTTTAAGAACATGGAGTATTTATCCTTCTTGGAAAGATAATCCTTGTTGTAAAGGCTGTCCGTCACTTCCTCTGAATCCTGATAGTTCACAGTGAGTCTGTTTTCAGGGTTCTCATAGATAGTGATCTCTTCTCCGGGAACTGTTGTATCATTAAGCTTTGAGTAAACAGTGCCTCTGAAACTGTTCGTAACAACTGTCTTTGTAAATGAAGACTCTTCAAGTGGAGTGATCCCCATTGCTTCGCAGTACTGACGGTATGCGATGTACGCTCCGAAGGTCGTCCAGTGGTGATCAGTATGATAGTAAAGGGAAGAAACATTGTCAGACCCCTTCTCCGACTGAGCCTGAGCCAAAAGTCCCTGATAGCAGTCGATACGCTTTATCTCAGGCAATGCCTCATAAATCGTATCCATAGTGGCAAGCTGCTTCAAATCCCCCTTGTCAGGAGCTGCTGCAGGAAGCTTGTCATTATATACAGTTACCGCTGTCGGCACCAGCATGAGGGAAATGTTGTTCTTCGCATCTGTTGTGATGTCCTGATAGAGCTTTCCGAACTGGTTAATGATCTTTCCATTCTGCTTAGGCTCGGAATAAGCCTCAATGAGATAACCGTCATGTGCAATGTAAATATCGTTTATCTCTTCTTTTCCGGTAAGTATCTCTGTCTTTGTCTTGAATGTCATGAACTCATCACGTATAGGGAAATGATCAGAGAGATACTTCTGTATGCTCGTCATATATGAGCCGTCCTTAAGGGACTGGAAGGTATATACCGGCGCAAGTGCCAACTGTCTGTTCTCATTCTCACTGAATTCTTTTTTGGGCGCGATCAGGAACCATACACCGAAAATAAGAATCATTATGGTGATCATCATGACTGTGATGACACTTCCGAAACTCATCATTCCGGCGGTAAAGGAAGCGTCATATTTATTTATATCTTTATTCTGCATAGCTGCCTCCTTAGAAACGGAAATAAAGGAACGGGTTGTAGGTGTCATTTACAAGATAAGCTGTGGTCAGGAAGAAAAGGCCTATGTAAGCCGCGATTAGCATCACAGACAGTGCGACTGCTGAAGCCTTATATCTCATGAGCCCTGTACCTTTATTTATCCAGACTGCAAGTCTTCCCTTTAACCATGGATAAACAGGGAAGGCAACGACACATCCGAGTATAAGGAGCAGCAGATTGTTCCTGAGATACCAGAGAAGGTTTGCATTCACAAAAGGAACCCCGCCGAGTCCGAACATGATATCCAGATAATGCTTGAGCTGAGACATATCATCAAAAACGAAGATGATAAATCCCACTACATAGATAAACATGGCATAAAGATGCTGAAGAAGCTTCGGAAGCTTTTTCAGAGCATCACCCCAGAGGTGCTTTTCCAGTGCAAGAAGCACTCCGTAGAAAACTCCCCAGAGGATGAAGTTCCATGCGGCACCATGCCAGAGTCCTGTAAGGAACCATACTATGAACATGTTCCTGAGCTGCATAAGTGTTCCCTTTCGGTTTCCGCCAAGAGGGATATATACGTAATCTCTGAACCAGGTGCTGAGAGAAATATGCCAGCGTCTCCAGAAATCCGTTACAGAAACTGAGCTCAAAGGATAATTGAAGTTCTCCAGATAATGGAAACCGAGCATTCTTCCCATTCCGATAGCCATGTCACTGTAGGCACTGAAATCATAGTAAAGCTGAAGCGTAAAGCACAGTGCGCCAAGCCATGCACTTGCAACAGAGATTCCGGAATCTCCCGCAAAGGCACTTGCCTTGATGATCTCCCATAAAGAACCTATGGTGTTGGCAAGAAGTACCTTTTTAAAGAGACCTTTAAGGAAACGTGTACCACCTGTTATGAAACCTTCGAAATCGATCTTACGGTCATGCAACTCTTCATTGACCGTGGAAAATCTTACGATAGGACCTGCGATAAGCTGAGGGAACATGGACACGTATGTCAGATAGTAGAAGTAATTCTTCTCTACCGCTACCTCTTTCTTATAGAGATCGATAGTGTAGCTCATGGTCTGGAATGTGAAAAAGCTGATTCCTATAGGAAGTCCGAGGCCAAGAGGAGTGATGGCAGTGCCGAAAGCAGCATTGACAGACTCAATAAGGAAATCGGCATATTTGAAAAATCCGAGAACAGACAGGTCGATGATAACCGAGAGCGCAAGGAAAAGCCTGCGAAGTCCTGTATTATTTCCGGCTTTATGCATTAACCTTCCGAGGGTATAATCAGACAAAGTCTCAAAAAGCATGAGCAGAATGTAGATCGGCTCACCCCAGGCATAGAAAACCAGCGAAAAAGCAAGAAGTACATAGTTCTTCACTTTGAACGGAACCAGATAATAGAGTATCAGGCACAGCGGAAGGAAGAAAAACAAAAATGGAATACTACTGAAAACCATAAATTAACTCCGTTTGTGTAGACTTGTCGCGGAGCGGAGAACCTCATCATTTGTAGGATAATGTCACTGCCCGCAACTCTCATATATTACAATTAAATGCCTTGAAATAGCAATATGTATAAGGGAAATATGGCCATTCACCGGATGACATATTTTGAAAAAGAAAAATGGCAGGTGAGATTATCACACCTGCCATTAAAAAACCTTATTTCATTGTCTTTGATACAAAGATCTTCCGAAACATCAAATCAGGAAAAAGCCTCAAATCAGCCTACGCTTGCTGCGATGGTCTGCTCGATAGCAGCTCCGTTTGATGACATTACAAGGTATACATAGTTACCGATCGTCTTTACGGTACTTGCTGCAACGATCTGATACTGCTCAGGCATGTAATCCTGAAGCTCCTGAGCCTTCTGCTGCTGAACGGCACTGAGCTGTCCTGCAAGGGCTGCAACAGCGGAAGCATCCTTTGCCTTAAGGATGGCAACAGTATCAGCCTTTGTTACATCTTCAGCCATGGCAAATACATAACCCTCAAGCTGAGAAGCATCAATTCCGTAGTAGTTTGAAATATAGTTGGCATCAACTGTGATCATGCCAGGAAGAAGTCCTGTGACCTTGCTGTAGATGGCACTTGGATCAGCACCTGTTGACTGTGCTGCTGTTGTTTCAGCGGCAGTTGTTGTCTCTTCTGCCGTTGTTTCTTCCTTTGTGGTTTCAGCTGCTGTTGTTTCTTCCTTTGTAGTCTCTTCCTCAGTTGTCTCTTCTGCTGCTGTAGTTGTTTCCTCAGCGGCAGTTGTTGTCTCCTCGGCTGCAGTTGTTGTTTCTTCCTTTGTGGTTTCTGCTGCTGTTGTTGTCTCAGGTGCTGCTGTAGTAGTCTCCACAGCGGCTGTAGTTACAACCTCAGCTGTAGAAGTGCTTCCGCAGCCGTTAAGGATCAAAGCAGATGCTGCAAGGATAGCAGCAGTAGTTGCGATAATGTTCTTTCTCATAACCATTCTCCCTCTAGCTTATGATTTGCATATCCCCCCTCGGCATCTGCCAAAGGGTATTTCTTTGTTCGAACTCTTGCACCATTATATAGATTTATTCCCGTTTTCTCAACGAAAAAATATCTGTCAATAGGCCAATGCCGGTTCTGTGGGTCTTATGGCATCCGGAAGAGATTCCGCTTCAGTGGTCTCTTCTACCTCTTCTTCCTTTTTCTCATCATTGAGATGCTGTTCCGCATACTGTTCAAAGGTCTGCTGCCACACTGCGTAGGCTGAGTTTGTCTGATGAACATATTTATCACTGCAATACTTTGGTGCGAGATACCCCGTCGAATCCGTAAGAGGTGTAGCCACATCTATGAAGCCCCATCCGTTTGCCTCTGCCAGTATCTTCATCTGCTCGTTAAGGGCACGAATGTTGGCATTGTTCAGATTCTTCTTTTCGGAGCCTTTGTACATAGGCGTGGTACTTATGATGGTGAAATCCACATCCGGGTTTTCCGTCTTTATCTTGTCTATGAGCTGAAGATATTTCTGGACTGTATAATCAACCCCGTCATAAAGATCATTCAACCCGAAGAAAGAATAAACATGCTTTGCATTTACAAGCTTGATGGAATCCCAGATATAATGCTGTTCTCCTCCATAGATAGGATGAGTGGATTTACTTGTGATCTTCGAAAAAGCATTGTGAACAGAATAACTTCCCCGTGTAAGAAATTTCAGATTCTGAAAGATAGGAGCTGTGGAATTTCTTGCTGCATAAAGCGAAAAGCCCATAGCCACGGAATCTCCGATCAGAACAGAATCTTTATAAAAGCTTCCGATATCCGCAGCGTGCTGGGCGATAGCCGCAAGACGTGCCAGTTCCTGTGCCTGCTGCTCCAGAATTATCTCTTCATAGGATTTTGTTTCCTGAAGGGTTTCTGCTATTGTCTCAGGAACCGCAGGTGAACTTTCAACGATCGATGTTCCGTTGGAATCTGCGCCCACTGTAGGTCCCACGGACGATGATAATGCTGTCGTATCCACTCCGCTCGCCAAAGCCTCCGCATAGGCCATGCACAAGGAAGATACGGATACAGCAAAAGTAAGAACAGCTGTTAAGATCCGATGATTTCTCATATTTTCCCTCCTAAATCTGAGAACGTCAGTCTAAAGTAATCTTACGACCATGAAAACCAGATGTCCAGTTAAGTATTTATATAGATAATACGCTAATTTGCTTGACGCGGGATGCCTTCAAGTTTAGATTAATCTTGATTCAGAAAACAAACATAATTGGAAGAAATATGGCAAAAATAGCATTTAAAAAACCGGGTAATTTTATCTACCCCGTACCGGCTGTCATGGTCAGCCTCAAGGATAAATCAGGGAAAACAAATATACTTACAGTTGCATGGACCGGAACCATCTGTTCCGACCCTCCCATGGCGTACATATCTGTAAGAAAAAACAGAGGCAGCTACCCGATGCTCATGGAATCAGGCGAGTTCGTGATCAACCTTCCGGATGAGAAGCTGGTGAAAGCATTGGACTACTGTGGAGTCCGAAGCGTTACAAAAGTTGATAAATGGAAAGAAATGGGGCTTCACGAGGGAAAGGCCACTGTGGTCTCTGCTCCCACTATCGAAGAGGCTCCTGTATCCATAGAGTGCAAGGTCACTCAGGTACTTCCTCTCGGAACTCATGACATGTTCCTTGCAGAAGTGGTGGCTGTTCAGGTCGATGACCGCTACATTGACGAGAAGGACGCCTTCCACATGGACCAGGTAGGCCTTGTAGCATATTCTCATGGTGACTACATGTCACTGGGTGAAAAGCTCGGTAGCTTCGGATATTCTGTCCGTAAAAAACCTCTTCCCAAAAAGAAAGCAAAAAAAGCAGACAGCAAACCTGTGCAACAGAAGAAGGCTGTTTCAAAAAAGCCGGTGGATAAAACAGACAGAAAACCGAAAAGCCTGAAAAAGACGGGAATCCGCAAGAAAGGAGATAAATGATGGACCTTCAGAAAATCAGAAACTTTCTCAACAGAAATCGCAATGTCTTCATCATCATGACCTTTATCCTCATAGCGACCCTCATTTACAGGTATACTGATAATTTCTATATCAATCTCGTAATATGCGTGATCGCGGTATACTCATACCTTCACTTTTTTAATACTAAATGGAAAAACAAAAAGTAACGCCGGTTGCGGATCATGATATGAAAAGTATTATTAATCCATGTTGACTTGATTAAAATTAAGAGTAAAATCTAAGACATGTGATTGTTGCAGCTATAGTACATCGGTAGTACATCGGCTTCCCAAGCCGAGGAGGCGGGTTCGATTCCCGTTGGCTGCTTGAAAAAAGCGGAATCCCAGAGTATTTCTTCGGGGTTCCGCTTTTCTTTTACAAAGTCATTATCCTCTCCATCCCCCGCCCCGTCAGTAATTTGTAATTGATGTGTCAGTTGATTTTATAATCCCCATACTTTTCTTGTGCTAAAATGATGCATGTAAAATTATTGAAAGAATAACGAGGTCTTTTTTATGAGACGTATGAAAAAACTTGCAACACTTGCTTTAAGCGCTGCTCTTGTTACAAGCACAGGCGCATTCCCTGCTCTGGCCACATCAACAGGCGCACAGGGCATCGACTTAAGCAGCTATTCTTCTTTCGGCCCCATGGCAGGAAACGGTGCTGAAATCATAACTTCAGAGACCGCTGCTGAAACCACTGCCGACACAGCCACAGATGCTGCTACTGCTGCAGATTCCATGCATGTGTTCCAGAACGCTCTCGGAACCTATACCGCAGCTACCGGCGCCATCGTTATCGGTCCTGTTTCTGCCATTGACACCAGTGCCCTTAATGATGCACAGAACGCGGCTCTCGATGAGCTTTTCCAGAATTCTGTCATAATCGGAAACTCCATCGGAAACGGCTTTGCAAATTACACAAAAGCCCGCACCACTGATCCTGTTCTCAAGAACTTCCAGTCTCTTACAGCAAACGGTTACTATATAGAAGGTGCCTTTGAAGAGATAAGCACCACAAGCCGTCATCCATTCTACAGAGGGCAGCAGCGTTTTGTATGGGATTCCGTACAGCTCATGGGCGCGAAGCATGTGTTCCTGTCCTTCGGTACCACAGAGGTACAGTATCCGACTGTCATCGAGGATTATCAGAGACTCATAAATCATATCATAGCCGTAAATCCAGGCGTTGATATCACAGTTATCAGTGCGACATACATTTATCCGGGTAAGTATTACGGAACCATGACCAGTCCTAATGTTAAAAAGTTCAACACGACCATGGAGCAGGTATGCGTCGCTAACGGCTGGAACTTTATCAATGTAGCCGACCGTCTCTCTGACGCAAACGGAGATCTCGATCCTGTTTACAGCTCAGACGAGTACATCCATCAGAATGATCTGGCTTACGACATCTGGACAGCTGCTCTCAAGGAATACGGACTTAAGAAACTCGGAATGGCATAAATATTAAAAGACCATGGAGCATACCCACACTTTTCCCGTGGCCTAAAGGAGAATACATATGAAAAAAACTTTAAGGAGAGCAGCCATCATAGCCGCTGCATCATCCATCATCATTACTTCCGGCATAGTATCACTTGCTGATGGTCCTTCGATCCCGTCAGAAACTGCAGCCGCAACAGCAGAGACCACTGCTGTTACTTCAAGCACGGAAGAGACCGCAGCCACTGATGCTTCAGCTGCATCTTCAAGCAGCTCCGCTTCTGCAGATCTTTCTGCTGACCCTGTACTTACTGCCACAGAGGATCAGCGTGTGGTTGATTTCTATAAGGATTCCATCCTCATCGGAGATTCAGTTGCAGACGGATTCAAGCGATACAGTATCGCCCGAAATCAGAACCCTTTACTTGCAAATATCAATTTTCAGACTCAGGCCCGCTACAGTATCCATGATGAGATTCAGCCCATCGGTACAGAAGGCGTGAACCATCTCTGGTATGGCGGAGCTCAGCATTATGCTTATGAGCTTGTTTCTTTAGTCGGAGCAAAGCATGTTTATCTCTCACTCGGTCTTAATGACATAAAGGGCCGTCCAAGCGAGGTTCTTGCCAACTACAAGTCACTTATAAGCAGCATCGCCGCTGCAAATCCTGCTGCGGACATCACCATCATCAGCACCACCTACATCTATCCTGATGCACAGACCAAGCTCTCCGGCATCAAGAGCTGGGCTTTTGATAACGATACAGTACGTAAGCTCAATGCTTCCCTTCAGGAGCTTTGCACAGCAAACGGCTACGGCTACATAGA
Source organism: Lachnospiraceae bacterium JC7 (assembly GCA_000513555.1). Classification (GTDB taxonomy): domain Bacteria; phylum Bacillota; class Clostridia; order Lachnospirales; family Lachnospiraceae; genus Oribacterium. The sequence continues at coordinate 47,943 of ALYD01000011.1, read as the reverse complement.
TATAGCCAACCGTCTTGCAGACGCAAACGGAAATCTGGATCCAAAGTACTGCACAGACAAGTACATCCACCAGAATGCAGACGCTTATGTTATCTGGGTTCAGGCCCTTCGTGAGTATGCAGCAAGTCAGAATTATGCCCATGCAAACGACGTAACAGAGACTGCTGCTGAAACAGCGGCTGAGGCAGCTTCAGAGACAGTTGCCGAGAATACCGCATCCGCTTAAAACTTTATATGTATAAAAAGAGAATCAGCTCACAGCCCGATTCTCTTTTTTTGTTCTTATTATCTTAAATTATCTTAGCCAAAATCCAGCACCGGCACTATGCCATGCTCGTTTCCGTCTTCATAAGTCCTGCTTATGAAGCTCAGAAAATCCCTGACAGTAGTCGAAGGATTCTTTCTGTAAAAGATGCCGTATGGAAGGCTGTAGCTCCAGGTACAGGGAATGATTTTCATACCTGCGAGGATATCATTCCAGCACATGGGCACCAAAAGAAGCTGATCCTTAAAGCCGCTACCCCACAGTATGGCATTGCTGGGATAATCATGTATATCGAGCTTTATATCATGCTCTCTCATACATCCGAATACCTCCTGAATGATATCAGAACCTTCATCCCGGAAACACAAGACCGTCTCACCCCGGAGTTCCTCCGGTGACAGTATTTTTCTCCCGGAAAGAGGATTCCGTTCCGATGCCGCAATTCCAAAAGGCACATCACAGATCTTTATGAATTCCCATTCCTTCATCCACGGAACTCCGCTGTTGATGCTTTCCACCAGATCTGTCTTAGGAGGGATGTGATGATCTGCATCTATAGAGACCATGTTGATCTTGACATGGTCATTCTGCGCCGAATACAGCATCCAGAGTTCATAAAGAAGCCTGCACTTCTCCAGAAGAGAGGTCCCTATGGAAATGATGCTTTCCTTTTCCGCAATGTAGCGCACTTCCTCCATGAGGGCATCCCCTCGTCTTACCCATGTCAATGCTTCTTTATTAAGATATTCTCCTGCCGGAGTCAGTTCGATGCCGCCCCTGTTCCTGACAACAAGCTGGACGGAAAGTCTTTTTTCCAGAGCATTGATCTGTTGGAGCACCGCACTTGGGGTAATATATAATTCCGCAGCTGCTCTGTTAAAGCTTCCTTTTTCACATACCGTCAGAAATGTCTTTATCTGTGTACTGTACATAGCTGTCCTCGTATTAAGTAAAACTAAATACACATTAACACAACGGAAATATACAAACAAGCATACATATCGGAAAATAAAGGTAATATTATGCCAACCGCCCAAGTGATATTATTAATTTTACTAACAAATTTGATATGGGCGATCGGGATTTGCAAGGAGGAAAAATGGCTAAACTTATTTCCAGAAGAGACTTTCTCAGAGGCACAGCTGCAGGAGCTGTAACATTAACAGCAGGAGCTGTGGTAGGAACCCTTACAGGCTGTAACAACAACGTACCGGAGGCTACAACGGCAGCTCCCACCGAAGCTGCTCAGACTGCCACAGAGGCCGCTACAGAAGCTGCAAAAAAAGCACTCTATACACCGGGAACATACACCGCGAGTGAAAAGGGACTTCAAAGCGATGTCACTGTTACCATGACCTTTGATGAAAACAGCATCACAGATGTTGTCATAGATGCTTCAGGCGAAACAGAGGGAATCGGAACAGCGACACCGGAGCCTCTGAAAAAAGCCATTCTTGATGCTCAGAGCGCAGAGTTTGATGCAGTATCAGGTGCAACTGTCACATCAAACGCAGTGAAGAAGGCTGCAGCAAATTGTATAGCACAGGCTAAGGGCGAGACAACAGCCGCTGCAGGAGAAGCTGCCGCAGTAAGCTCTCAGGATGACTGGCTTGGAGAAGAGCCAGATATCAAGGAAAGCGATATTTATTCAGAGGTTGAGGCCGATGTTATAGTTGTAGGTCTCGGAGTAGCCGGTGTTGCAGCTGCAAGAGCCGCTTCTGAGGCAGGTGCAACAGTTATCGGAATAGACGGTGCAGCTGCTCCATGCTGCCGTTCAGGCGAGTATGCGGTCATCAACAGTCCGAAGCTCAATGCACGCTGGCCGGAAAGAGCATTGACAAAAGAAGAGGTAGACGAGATCATCGACTCTCATGTCAACGAATCCTCATACCGTGTAAAAAGAAGCATAGCCAAGAAATGGGCAGACAACATCGGTGAAGCCTTTGACTGGTGGACCGACGCGGATGATCATCTCTTCATAGCTGATGAGACCAGACAGGCTATAGAAGACGAAAATGCCGACGATTTCATGGTTCCTATCTTCCGTCCTCTTCCATCCTACAAGGATGAAAACGGCAAAGAGCATGTTTACAACTGGAAGGAAGAGCGTTTCCCCTGCTACCCGACTTCAGTGGAATTTCTTCCGAGTCAGGCTGCAACATTCAATGCGAATTGGGAGAAGGCTCTTTCAACAGGCAAGGTTGACGCCTATTTCGGACACTTCGGAAAGAAGCTCATCATGGAGAACGGAAAATGCGTAGGTGTCTATGCATTGAATGACGATCCCGAATCTTCCGATAAGGGTAAATACCTGAAGATAAACGCAAAGAAGGGTGTCATCCTTTCAACCGGTGATTACGGCTCCAATGATGCAGCCATGAAGCATTTTGCTCCCGATGTAATGAAGACTCATGCAAACAACAGACTCTTCACTTCCTTCGATGTAAACGGTGTACCCACAAACCAGGGTGACGGCCTCCGAATGGGCGCATGGGCAGGCGCAAAGATCATGGGTTACAATGCTCCTATGATCCACCATATGGGCGGCGGCGCAGATCTTTCCGGCGTTGGTGTAATGGGTAATGCCGGCTTCCTCAACCTGGACATGGACGGCAAGCGTTTCATGTGCGAGGATCTTCCGGGACAGCAGCTTGAAAACCAGATAGAGCAGACCAGACTCATGACAAGCTGGCAGTTCTTTGATGCCAACTGGCCTGAGCAGGTAACTCATATGCCGGCAGCTCACGGCGGTGCATGCTACTTCGAGGACTATGCTTCTATTGATGAAGCACCTAAGAACAATCAGACCTACCGTAACTGGAAGAGCCCTTACCAGCTTGAAGCAGCTGTTCAGGACGGAAGATGCCTGAAGGCTGATACATTGGAAGAGCTTGTGGCTATGGTATATCCTGATGATACAGCTGCTCAGAAGCAGGCACTTGAATCCATCAAACGTTACAATGAGCTTGCCAAAGCAGGTTATGACGAGGACTTCCACAAGGTACCAAGCCGTCTCATGCCGGTTGATACAGCTCCTTTCTACGCAGATCAGTTCACAACAGCCATCATGCTCGTATGTATAGGCGGACTTGAGTCAGACGAGGACTGCCACACCTTTACCGAGATCACAGATGAGATGGGCCGTCAGGTTTGCGGTGAGATCATCAAGGGACTTTATGTTGCCGGAAATATGCAGGGCGGACGTTTCGGCATGGAGTATCCTATCGGCCTCAAGGGAGTGAGCCACTCCATGGCCATGTATTACGGAAAGATCGCAGGCGAGAACGCCGCCGCTGAAATATGACAAATCCGAAAAAGAACCTTTGGAGATTCCCAAAGGTTCTTTATTTTCACTTAGCAGCACTTCATCCGGATCAATATCCTTGTGCCGTATCTATCTTGTTTTTCATTCCGGCTATATCTCCGGAAAGGTACCTCTGAAGATTTTCTCCGGTGATCTTCACGATGGTCCTGAAGGTCTTTTCAAGGTACAACTGACCAGCTATATGGGGAGTGATGATACATCTTGGAGCGTCCCACAGAGGATCATCAGAAGGGAATGGCTCAGGAACCGTGACATCGATAGCAGCCCCAAAGTATTACATGTTATTTTTTCATCACTCTACTATAGCACCTGTATCGGCAGAATGAACGAGCTTCGCATACTTTCTTAAGTATCCTGTGAGATTGCGCTGCTCACGTACCTGCATGGTCTTCTTACGCTCTTCCATCTCCTCATCGGAAACCAGAAGCTCGATGGAGTAGTTAGGGATATCGATCTTGATCTTGTCTCCATCCTTTACGTAAGCGATAGGTCCGCCGGCCTGAGCCTCAGGTGAAACATGTCCGATTGCAGCTCCGCGGGATGCTCCTGAGAAACGTCCGTCTGTTACAAGTGCAACAGTGGTATCCAGCTTCATACCTGCGATCGCGGAAGTAGGGCTGAGCATCTCTCTCATTCCCGGACCGCCTGCAGGGCCTTCATAACGGATGACAACGCAGTCTCCTGCCTTGATCTTTCCGCCATAGATCGCACCGATAGCCTCCTCCTCTGAGTTAAATACTCTTGCTGTACACTCATTCACCATCATTTCAGGCGCTACGGCTGAACGCTTAACGATGGATCCGTGAGGTGCCAGATTTCCGTAAAGGACTGCAAGTCCGCCTTCCTTAAGATATGGGTTGTCAAACGGACGGATGACCTCAGGATTTCTGTTTACCGCTCCCTGAGTAGCCTCTCCTATGGTCTTTCCGAGAACTGTCATACAGTCTCTGTTGATGAGGCCATGCTCATCAAGCTCATGGATAACTGCATAGATTCCGCCGGCCTCCATAAGGTCCTGCATGTGGTGATGTCCTGCAGGGGCAAGGTGACAGAGGTTTGGTGTTCTGTCTGAAATCTCATTTATCTTATGAAGATCGAACGGGAAACCTGCCTCGTGAGCCACCGCCATAAGGTGAAGTGCTGTATTTGTTGAGCATCCGAGGGCCATATCCACTGTTATGGCGTTCTCGATAGTTTCGGCCTTGATGATATCTCTCGGACGGAGATCCTGCTCCAGAACCTTCATCACCTGCATTCCTGCGGTCTTTGCAAGACGGATCCTCTCTGAATAAACAGCCGGAATGGTTCCGTTTCCGGGAAGAGCCATACCGAGGACCTCACAGAGTGAATTCATGGAATTGGCTGTGAACATACCTGAACATGAACCGCAGGTCGGACAGCAGCTGTTCTCAACATCCATGACCCCTGCCTCATCCATAAGACCTGCCTTGTAGGCACCGACTGCCTCAAAAGCTGTGTTCAGGTCGCGCTGATGAAGTGAGAGCATGGGTCCGCCGGAAACAAATACACATGGAAGATTGAGGCGAAGTGCAGCCAGAAGCATTCCCGGAACGATCTTGTCACAGTTAGGGATAAATACAAGAGCATCAAGAGCATGTCCTGTAGCCATACATTCAATGGTGTCAGTGATGAGCTCACGTGATGAAAGTGAGAAGTGCATACCGTCATGTCCCATGGCGATACCGTCACATACTGCGATGGTGTTGAACTCAAGGGGGGTTCCTCCTGCCATGAGTACGCCATCCTTCACAGCTCTTGCGATCTGCTGAAGATGCTCATGTCCCGGAACCACCTCGGTAAAGGAGTTTACTATACCTATAAGGGGACGTCTCATCTGCTCATCTGTAAGTCCGTCCGCCTTTAAAAGTGAGCGGTGTGGGGTATGCTCTATTCCCTTCTTAACTAAATCACTACGCATAATTATTTCCTCCTGAATTATGAACGCCTGTCTCAATATCTATCCCCTGAGTCAAAGGCTATATCTATGCTCTTTCATCCACAAAAGAAGCTGCAACAAAAACTCTTTTTCTATTATATCCTTACTGTAATTTCATTGTCACACTTTTTTAACCCACTATCAGAGCCGGTATAAAAAGCGGAAGATACAGTATAAGGAAGAATATCAGTATAAGTCCCAGAAGATAAGGAACTATGGCCTTTGATATCCTGGTGATGGGCAGGCCCGTTATTCCCGACGCCACAAACAGATTTATGGCTACCGGCGGTGTGATCATTCCTATTCCCAGGCCCACAACGAAGACTATACCGAAATGCACCAGATCCACTCCCATGGCCTTTATAAGAGGCAGAAATACAGGAGTAAGGAGTATGATGGCAGAGGATGTCTCCATAAAAACTCCGGCTATAAGGATGATGACTCCTATAAGGAAAAGGATGATGAACCTGTTATCGGAAACCGAAAGCACTGCCTTGGAAATGGCCTCCGGGATCTTCCAGTTGGCAAGTACCCATCCAAAGGGACCTGAGAAACCTATGATAAGCATGATGACCGAAGAGGTCTTTGCCGAATTCATCATGATCTTCATGAGATCCTTCGGCTTAAGATCACGATAAACGAAGAAACCGATGACTATGGCATAGATAACCGCAACATCCGCTGCCTCAGAAGGTGTGAAGTATCCTGAGAATATTCCTCCGAGAATGATGAGGGGCATAAGTATTCCCCAGACCGCATGGATAAATGTCTTAAGGACTGTCTTTATCTCAAATTTTGTACCCTTTGGATAACCAAGCTTTCTTGCCTCTGTAAGGGCAATGATTATAAGGATGGCACCCATGGCAAAGCCCGGGCCGAAACCGTTTCGGAAAAGGACATTGACAGACTGCTCTGCAATAACCGCATACAGCACCATGGGAACAGAAGGCGGTATAACTACACCGATGGTTCCGGCTGCTGCAATAAGGGCTGCGGATTTATCAACGTGATAACCTCTCTTTTCAAGCTCCGGAATAAGTGTGGCTCCCACTGCAGCTGTTGTGGCTGCACCCGAACCTGAAATAGCCGCAAAGAACATCCCGGTAAGTACAGATACTATGGTGAGTCCTCCTCTTATCCATCCGAGAAGGGACTCTGCAAACTCCACCAAAACCCTTGAGACTGCTCCCTTTGACATCAGATCACCTGCAAGGATAAAGAAGGGAACCGCGATCAGGGAAAAGGAATCCTGCGCCGTAAAGATACGCTGCACCATCATAAGTGCCGGAACTCCTCCTGCAAGGAGGGTGATGAAAGCCGCAATGGCTATGGTAAAACCAACAGGAACTCCCAGAAGCAAAAGTACTGCAAAGGATATAAAAAGTATTGCTGCCATCAGCTTTCCACCTCCGTATCATTAGTCAAACGGAAAAACAGCTGGAGAAAAGCATCCAGCGCATGTACCGCCATAAAGCCACAGCCGAAATCGATACCCAGATAGATAAATCTCATAGGCCAGCGAAGTGAAGGTGAAAGCTGAGTTCCCTGCTTTCCGAAATATTTTACGCCGTAAAATACAACAGCCACACAGAGAACGAAACAGAGAGCGTGCACCAGAAGTTTCATTCCTCTTTTTACCCCTGCAGGAACTACATCCTGAAGCACAGTTACCGCAATATGTCCTCCATGCTTATAAACACATCCTGCTCCCAGCATCGAACACCATATAAGCAGATATCTCGTTGCCTCCTCAGACCACTGAAGGGACTGGAAGAACATACGGCACACTATCTGTGCACCTGTGATTATTACCATCAGAAGCAGCATTACAAAAATGATATATTCCATCACCTTATCAAGCACCTCTGATAATTTGTGAACAGATTTGACAAATCCCACTTCGATTGCCTCCTTTATCCGAAAACATCAGCCCATGTTTAATTATGGGCTGATGCTGTATACCCTGTTTCCATGGGCTTATTACTATTAACCTACAGTTGCGATGACCTCGTTGATCTTCTTAACGTACTCATCATACTGAGGATAAGCATCATAAACTGACTTTACAGCCTCCTTGAAGGAATCAACATCAGGATTTTCAACGATCTCCATACCGTTATCCTTCATAGCCTGAAGCTGTCCTGCCTCCTGATCTGCCACCCATGCTCTCTCATACTCTGCAGCCTGCTGTGCCGCATCAAGGAATACCTTCTGTGTGTCTGCATCGAGAGAATTGAACTTGTCAAGTGACATGGTGATGATGGCTGTCGAGTAGCTGTGACCGTCGAGAGTTACATACTTCTGTGACTCCCAGAGCTTATAGGAATTGATTACGTTGATAGGATTCTCCTCACCATCAACAGTTCCCTGCTGAAGAGCTGTAAGGCAGTCTGCCCATGCCATCGGTGTAGCATTGACACCTAGTGCCTCAAATGCCTTCTGATATACTTCATTTTCCATTACACGAATCTTAAGTCCCTTGAGGTCCTCTGCCTTTTCGATAGGACGGACATTGTTTGTGAGATTACGGAAACCTCTCTCTGCATAAGCAAGACCCTTGAGGCCTGAACCCTCCAGTGTATCAAGAAGCTCACGTCCTACCTCACCGTCAAATACAGCATATGCCTGCTCCTTGTTGGCGAAAAGATAAGGCATATCCAGAACTCCCATATCCTGTGAGAAGTTTACGAATGGTCCTGATGTTACGATACCCATATCCAGAGTTCCCATCTGCATGGACTCAAGCATATCTCTCTCGCCGCCCAGATCTCCGTTAGGGTGGATCTCGATGGCATAGGCACCGTTGGTGTTCTCCTGTACGAGCTCTGCGAACTTTACAGCTGCGATCTGGAATGAATCCTGCTCATTTACTGTTGTACCGAGCTTGATGACTGTTGCACCATCAGGAATCTCAGGAGCTACGTTTGATGCATTTGATACATCTGATGTGTCAGCTGCAGCCTTTGTCTCGGCTGAAGCGCCATCCTTGGCTGCCTCGGTTGCTGCCGCTGTTTCCTTTGCCGCTTCCGTAGCTGCCTTTTCAGGTGCAGCGTTGGAACCGCATGCCGCCATAGACATTACCACTGCTCCTGCCATAGCCATAGCCATTAATCTGTTCTTCTTCATTGTTGCCTCCCTAACATTTGATTCTTTTTTACTTTTCCCCAACAGATATTTCCTCGTTTTATACCGCTGATTGCATGACTGATAATTGAATTACATAAATCCTGCGCATGACTTCGTGCTTCGCACTCTCGTCATGCTACAGAAATCTCGAATCCGCGCTATCGCGCTACTTCTCGATTTCTGTTGTCGTATCAGATGTCTGTGCATTTTTGCAAGCAAGCTTGCAATCTGCACAGCCGCCTGATACAGGATTTATGCACTAAAAAAGCCCCTGCCTCTTCTTTTGAAGAGACAAAGGCTTAAATTACCTCTGCGGTACCACTCTCATTGCCGTAAAACGACCACTCTGTCGCATCTATCAATGCTTAGTCCTGTAACGGAGACCACACCGTCGATGCCTAATTACGAGAGCTTTCAGCACGAAACTCGGAGATGATATTCACAACCTTACCTGCACCGTTTCACACCGACCAACGGCTCTCTGAAGCATATCAGACTGCTACTTTTTCTCGTCAACGTCTTTATCATTTATCTGTTGATAGTAAATTACTCCTATTGAAAATCAAAGTCAACGATTGGCCCATACCCATTTATACGTAGCAGGTATAACTTCGGGTGATGTCATTATTTTTAGCCATTCCATGTCTCGGGTAACAGCTCAAAGCCCTGTATTCTCGGGAAGTCCCAGCATGATGTTCATATTCTGTACTGCCGCACCGCTGGCTCCCTTTCCGAGATTATCAAAGAGGGCGGTAACAGATGTCTGGTCCTCATATCCGCACACCACGATTTGAAGCTCATTTGTTCCCGCCAGCTTATTGGCATAAAGCTTACTGTCATTTTCGCCGAAAGGAACGACATTTACAAAATGCTCATCCTTATAATATTCCTTAAGCTTCTCACAGATATCCTCTGCAGTCGGAGCGCCATTAAGAAGTCTGTTCTGAAGCATGATGGTAGTTGCCATGCCCTTGTAATAATCATCAACTACAGGCATGAACACAGGTGCATGGGAAAGTCCGGTCATTTTCTGCATCTCTGGAATATGCTTATGCTTAAGATTAAGTCCGTAGATTCCCGGAGCGCTGAGAAGCTCGGAACGTCCCTCCGCCTCATAATCCTGTATCATTTTCTTTCCACCGCCTGAATAACCGGTAAGTGAATAACAGGTAACGGGATAATCCACGGGAAGTATACCCATGCGCACAAGAGGAGCTGTCACGGAAATAAAGCCTGTGGCATGACATCCGGGATTCGCGATCCTTTTACCTGTACGTATAGCCTCACGCTGCTCCTTTGATAACTCCGGGAAGCCATATACCCAGTCATCATTTGTTCTGTGAGCTGTAGAAGCATCAATGACTCTGACGGAAGCATTGTCAATTAGAGAAACCGCTTCTCTCGCCCCGTCATCAGGCAGGCAGAGGAATACTATGTCTGCAGAATTGAGATATTTTTTTCGTTCCTCTGTATCATGACGTTTTTCTTCAGGAATACGGAGCAGCTCCAAATCCTCTCTTTTTCCTATTCGATCATAAATCTGGAGTCCGGTTGTTCCGCTTTGTCCGTCGATATAAATCTTTGTTTTCATGGCCATCTCCTCATTAATGCATAATTATCAAAAAATACCCGTATTCAAGCATCTTTATGCAAGAATACGGGTATTATAACATATTTATTTCAAAAGGTTGCAGATAATGTCTACACATCTGTCCATTCCGATCTTTCCTACGTCAAGACAAACAGTGTAGTCAGATGCCATTCCCATGGGACGTCCGGTATAGAGCTTATAGTAATCACTTCGCTCATTGTCCTTTTTGGTTATATACTGCTCTGTGACCTGTTCCTTCTTCACCTTATGATTCAGTGCATTATCAATACGCCAGGATCTGTCAGCTGTAAGATAAATATCGAAAGACGGAATGCCCGCCTCTCTGAGAATATAGTTGGAACATCTTCCGACTATGATACATGGTGACTCAGACAGCTCCAGAACCACTCTGCTCTGTGCCTTGAATATCTCGTCGTGACTTGAATTAAGTGAAGCCGGAGACAACATCTCGATAAGCTTGGTTCCAATCTTTATCTTTTCACCGTCTTCATCTATAAGCTCCTGAGAAAAACCGCTCTCAGCTGCTGTCTTACGTACAAAATCTCTGTCGTAATATGGTATTCCAAGCCTTTCACTTAGTTTCTGTGCAAGCTCATGTCCATGACTTCCATAATTGCGGCTAATCGTAATAACTTTATATTCCATACTCTGCCTCTCCTTTTGAACGCAAATCATCCATCACGCCCAACTGATAATATACATATACTATATCAGAAATCGGCACAAATTAGACATTTTAAATAGAAAAAGTGCATATATCCGTCTCACGACCGGACATATGCACTATAGCTCCCATATCTCAGCTTATTCTATTATCAGGTAATTCCTGCACTTCGTATCCGAGTTTCTTCAAAAGGAACCTGTGAAGCTGACCCGCAACATAAAAGACTCCCAGTATGAGGACCAGCTGTGGCATCATGAAAATGCTCAGGAATCCGATGATTCCGACAACCAGCTTTACTCTGGTCATATATGCCTGTACCAAAAGTGTTACAGCTATAACACCGAAACACATCAGATACATGACCCCGACGATTCCTGCCACCTGCATAACGCTCTGGACTATCTCGTTTTCAAAGGGCCTGGCGAAAGTGTAATTATAAAGCATGAATAAAGCTATACCGAGATATGCTGTCCATGAAGGCGGGGTATAAAGAGCAACAGGCTTCGGTTTCGGCACAGCGATATGGAGACGTCTAAGTATAAGAAGGCTCACTTCATATATGATAAAACCCTGAATGGCGCCGCCCACAGCCATGGACACAAGCAGTATCCTTGCGATGAAAGCATCCGACATCATGGATCTCATGAGTGTGATCTGAGATTCCATCCGGGGATCTCCGCCCATATACTTACTCATCATCTCCATGGACTCATTCATGGCTTCCTGCATTTCCCTTACGTACATGGAAAGGCTCTGGCCCGATACCGCAGTAATTATGACTGCATTGAAAAGCTCGGAAATAACGCACAAAAACATTATAAGCAGGAGAGATTTGGTCATATCCTTTTTATGATAAATACATGTTCCCAGCACCATACCGAGAAAAGCTTCACATGCTGCATAGATAATGGTAGTCGGCGTGCTAACGAATATGCTGATAAAGGTAGCCGCCGCCCAGGCAGCTATACTTGTTTTCCAGCCGTACCTCGCAGCATAAGCCACCATAGGAATGGGCAGAATGTACATCAGTATGCCCTGGAACATTCCTCCGGTCTGTCTGTTGATCAGGAGAAGCACTCCGAAAAGAGCTACTATCATGGCTCCGTAGGTGATCTTTATAGTTTTTTTATCCATTGGTCTTCCTTTACTTTTTCAGATTATAAGTATTTTTATCATAGTCGAGGATACCCTCTTCCTTCATGGCTGCAAGCTCCCTGGTCATGGCACTTCTGTTGGCACACAGATACTCTGCCAGCTCTGTCCTTGTAAGGGGTGATTCTATATAACGGGAACGTTGTTTCTGAGACATAAGCGAAAGATAGGCAAGTATCTTATCCCTGAGAGAGGATTTCGACGACACCTCTATCTTCTCCATAAGCTGAACCGTCTTTTCTCCCATAAGCTGAAACATATTCTGGGTTATCTGGGCATGAAACCCGCACTGTCTCGGACAGTTATGTATGATGCTTGACGCTGCCAGAAATATGATCTCCGAATCCTTCACCGCCTGAAACCTTACGTAAGATTCCGTTGATCTCCGTACAGCAAAGCTCTCCCCTATCAGCTCTCCCGGTTCCATAAAACCAAGCATGGTCTGATTACCCCAGATATCATCCTTCAGCATATGAACCATGCCGGACAACACAACTCCGATGTACTGAACATTATCCTGCTCCATAATGATGTTCTCTCCACGCTTGTATTTCTGCCTGTAGCTTCGTAGGCATGTAAAAAGCTGGTTCAGATCCATCTCTTTTATATTGGCAAATAATGGTATTTCCTTATTAGTGATCTCTTTTTTCATAACGTTCCAATTCTATTCTATTATCGTTGCCCACGCAACGCTTTTTTTCTCAGCTTAATTTTAGCAGAATATTTCCGCTTTTTATTTATTTTTATAATATTTTTCTTTCAAAAGCCTTTTAATCCATGGCACACATTTTATTTAAATGATAAAATTGTCGATGAACTATAAAAGAAGTAAATGACCTGATTACATTTTTTTAGACCGTAATAACATATGAAAAAAACCACAAAAATCAGACTTTTTCTGTTTATCGGCTCTGTGATCACCATCTTCATAGTTGCGGCATTCCTCGTGATCCTGAATATCAACGAGCCCTCTGAGTACACTGCTTTTCCTTTCAGTGTCCTTGCCATACTTACTGTTATTGCCTGTATCGCCCTTGCTCTTTTCTTTTATAAGGGGCCTGTTTTTGATGTGTTCGGAAATATGGAAAGCGTGAATATCAACGCCATGCTTCTGACTGTCATTATCATCATACAGATCTCTTTTTTCTTTGAGATCATCTCTGTAAGAAATCAGATCATAAACTATAAACTTTTCGAAAACATAAGAAACGACATCACAGCCGCGTCACAATGCTCTGTCGATAGCCTTAACTCCGTACTCTCAGGGCTTTGTACTGAAGAGATAACTGAAATTTCAGTCATAGATCCGCAGGGTAATGTTCTCTATTCATCCGACAGCTCCAGGCTCGGAATGTCCGTATCGGATTCATCATATACCTATAGTTTCAATAAACCTAACAGAATCCGGTTCACTGTGGACCAGCTTCACATCAGAAAGCAACTGAAATCCATTATACTGAATCTTCTTACTGTACTTGTTACCTCTGTCTTTTTCTCCGTAGAGATCGTACTTTTGCTGATCCGCAGGATATCCAGAGCCATGGCGATCCCTGCAACGGCAGATCCCACAGAAGAAAGCTTAGAGCTGGACATCCCGGACGACGATGATTTTAATTCCGGAGATGCACTTGCACAGTCACATGTACCATCTGCCCTCTACTATATCAGGCAGATCGCATTTCTCTTTTATTTCGCCTCCAGACTGTCTTCGGCCTTTATTCCCATAGTAGCCAAGTCTCTCTATACGGAATCCTTCGGAATCTCTGCCCATACCGCTGCAGGACTTCCCCAATCCGCAGAGACACTTTTGACCTGTTCTGCGATTTTCATCACCACTATCCTTCTTGAAAAAAAAGGCTGGAAGATGCCTTTCCTTTCCGGTCTTCTGATGGTGGCTGCAGGTACCTTTTTCTCTGCAGTTTCAGGAAATCTTATAACATTTGTGGCATCCAGAGCCATAGTCGGACTGGGCTACGGCTTCTGCTGGATGACCCTGAGAAACCTGTCACTTTTCGGCAAGAGCGCCCGCGAACAGCTTTTGGGCTTTGCTCTTTTAAATGCCGGAATCTATGCAGGTATGAACTGCGGAGCTTCCATAGGTGCCATTATCGCAGATCTCTTTGGATATAAAACAGTATTTATCATATCTGCTGTATTGACCATTTTCACTTCTGTTTTCATCATCAACCTGGAAAATGCCATGCTTCCAAAGGCTGACAAAAGCAAAATGGAATCCAACAGCAGCATCAAGACAAAGCCGGTGGATATATTTACAGCACTCTTATTCGTTATCCTGATGATAGCCCCGGCAAGTATAGCCGCATCATTCCTGAGCTACTATCTGCCTCTGTATTTCGAAAATATCGGAGGAAGCATAACTGACGTTGGTCGTGCACAGATGCTTTACGGAATACTTCTCGTTTACGTCGGGCCTGCACTGTCACTTGTTATTTCTACATTTAAAGGCAAGACCCTTGAGAATATCAACTTCGTATATAATCTGCTCATAGCCTTGAGCCTGTTCCTTCCGGGCGTAGGAACAGGATTGTTATTACCTTTCCTGAGTGCTTCCCTTCTGGGTGTAGCTGACAGCATCGGCTTTGGTGTACAGAACAATTATTTCCTGTCACTGCCCGCTGTAAGGTCCCTGGGTGCCTCCAAATCCCTGTCGCTGCTTTCCTTTATCAAGAAACTTCTGGAAATGACCGGACCTTTCGTTTTTGCAGCGGTACTTATCCTTGGTTATCAGGCAGGTATAAAATGCCTCGCCACTGCTTTTTTCATCATGACGGCAATATTTATCTTCTACTCATGTGTATTGGGAAACAGAAGCTCAGCCGAAAATAGATCAACAGGAGAATAAAAATGATCGTAAGTGTAGTATATGGCGGAACACCCGAGGAACGAGGTCCCTCAGAAAAAAATGCTAAAGATATTGCTGAAGCACTTAAAACAAAAGGTTATTCCGTACATCTGATTCAATTCGGAAAAGATATCATACTTAAACTTAGAGAAGTCTCAACAGATATTGTATTCCTTTGTGTCCAGGGCCGCGGATATGGTGATGGTACCTTTCAGGCCATGCTGGAGGTAGAGGGCATTCCCTTTACCGGAAGCGGTATGAGAGCTGCCTCGATCATAAACGACAAGATACTATGTAAACTTCTCTTTGATCGCTACAACATAAACACCCCTAAATGGGATATACTTACTAAAGAACAGTATAAGAATAACAGCTATGATTATGAAGGTCTTGGCTATCCCTTTGTGGCAAAAGCGCCTACTCAGGGCGGAAGCTTCGGTATAGAACTCATAAAGAGTCCTGAAGATCTTCCTCTCATAGAGAAAGTATTCGCTTTTGATTCCCCTATACTCCTTGAAAGTTATATAAAAGGACATTTCTATACAGCCGGCATATATGAAGGCAAGAACGGATGCACTTCCCTGCCTGTAGTCGAGGGACTCGACCTTGACCATCCGGATGCGGCTTCTCTTAAAGAAGACAGCCTCATAACCTTCACAGGAGCCTACGGGATCAAGGAAAGCAGTTTAAGCCCTGAATTAAATTCACAGATCCAACAGATGGCCCTTCAGGTCTATAAAATCACCGGTGCCATGGATCTGTGCCGTGTGGACTTCATGCTTTCCCAAGACAACACGCCCCATGTTCTGGAGATCAATGCTGTTCCGGGGCTTAAGAAATGCAGCCTCATGCCTCTTTCAGCTGAACTGGCCGGTATCCGGTACGAAGATATGATAGAAGATATACTTCTTTCGGCAGTAAAAAGGAGATGATACTATGTTCAAAAACATGAAGATCAGCATTAAGATCCTATTGGTCATTCTCATCATGGCTCTGGGTTCACTTATCGTTGTTTTCAGTGCCTCCTATTATTTCATGAATTCCATGGTGAACGAATTTCAGCAGACCAATATCACTCTGGGCTTGAATTCTTCTGAGATAACCAAGAATTCTCTCATGACCCTGACCGAGGACTATCTTACAAAGCTTATAAATGAACAGGCGCAGACAGCCAACAACTCGCTCCATGAAGTCAATAAGATAGTTGTAGAATCCGCGGTTTACACACATAGCCTGTATGAAAATCACTCTAATTTCGTAGGAAAGGATATGCCGAGACCTGACGAAACAGAGGCCGGTGTTGCCTGCTCAAAATATTTCCTTGCAAAGGGTGTACCTGCTTCAGAAGAGGTTATGAATGAAGTCAATATCCTGTCAAACTGTGAATACATGTTTGCACCTCTTCTCGAACATAACAGGATACTGGACAATATCTACATCGGAACTACAAGCGGTATCTCCTACAGATATTCAAGAGCCAACCTTTTCAATCCGGATTATGATCCAAGAGAGCGTGGTTGGTATAAAGCTGCCTTGACCGCTCCCGATACTCTGGTATGGCTCCCTACCTACAAGGACTCCTACGGAAATACCTGTATAACCGCTGCCATGTCCTACAGAGATGCCGAAGGCACCACAGTCGGAGTTGTCGCTTCTGACGTCCTTCTTACAAGTATCATCAATGAAGTTATGAATCTGAAAGTCGGAGTAACCGGTTCCTGTTTCATTCTGGACTCTGACCTGAATTTCATTGCCCATCCCGACATGAGTAAAGAAGACTTCAACACTGATGTCAGAGGTCATTTCTCAAACAATGTATTTATCCGTTCCATACGTTCTTCCAATGACGGAATCATTGAGACCGAATATGAAGGAAAAGACTGTTATATCGCTTACTCAAAGATGAAGGAGACAGGATGGATATTCTGTGCCAGCATCGAAACTTCTGAAGTCACTGCTCCGGCTGTTGAAGCCAAAACAGAAAGTGATCACCTGACAGATATATCCCAAAAGGGAATGCAGGAAAAGATCTTCAGCATACTCAGACTCTTCATGATATATTTTGCCATCATCGGCATAATCGTTGTCATGATATCCTTTGCGGTATCCGGCACCATCACACGCCCTATCCAGAAGCTGGCAGATAACGTCAGAAAGATCGGTAAAGGTGATTTCAAACAGAAGATACTGGTCACTTCCAAGGATGAGGTAGGACAGCTTGCTGACCGATTCAATCACATGCAGTCCGATCTCAAAAATTACATGGAAAATATAAAGGCTGTAACCGCCGAAAAGGAAAGGATCAGTACAGAGCTTTCCGTAGCCACACAGATTCAGGCGGACATGCTCCCCAGAGTTTTCCCTCCTTTCCCGGAAAGAAAGGAATTTGATATCAATGCATCCATGGATCCTGCAAAGGAAGTCGGCGGAGATTTCTACGATTTCTTCTTCGCTGACGAAGATCATTTTGCCATGGTCATCGCTGACGTATCCGGCAAGGGCGTTCCTGCCGCTCTCTTCATGGTCATTGCAAAAACCCTCATTAAGGATCATATTCAGGGCATGAAGGGCAGTTCTCTCGTAGATATCCTTTCTGCTGTAAATGATCAGCTGTGTGAGGGTAATGATGCCGAAATGTTTGTTACCGTATGGATAGGAATAGTGGATGTCACTACAGGAAAGGGCATCGCGACCAATGCAGGCCACGAGCATCCTGTACTTTGCAGAGCCGGCGGTCAGTATGAGCTTATTAAATATCGTCACACCGTGGCACTCGGCACCATGCCCGGAGTCAGATTCCAACAGCATGAATTCGAGATGCATCCGGGAGACACTCTTTTCGTATATACCGACGGTGTTCCTGAAGCCACCAACAAGGACAATGAACTTTACGGAACAGACAGGATGCTTGACACCCTTAATAAGGATCCTGCGGCACCGACTGATGTACTTCTCAGAAACATTAAATCCAGCGTTGACTCCTTCGTAGGAGAAGCTCCTCAGTTCGATGATCTCACCATGCTGGCAATGAGATATAACGGACCTTCAAAGAGCTCCTGACGAATCCATAAAAATAAACCCCTTTTGGATAGATACTTTATAAAAGTACTTTTCCAAAAGGGGTGTTTTTTTAGGCGCCTTTATATCTTCACTTTTCGCCCGGCATCTTCCATGCGTGGTGATCTGTGTGAAGAAGGTGATGTGCCTTCTCTGAAAGCGGAGCTTCAAAATACTGTTCGTAAGCCTCTATTACAGATGGATTCTCATGGGAGAAACGAAGCTTCATATTCTTATCCTGTGAATAAAGGATCGGTGCTCTCTCTGCTGCCATTTCAACTCCATCATGTATAGGTTGTCCACCACCGCCTACACAGCCTCCGGGACAAGCCATGATCTCTACGAAGTCATACTTTACACGTCCCTGCTTCAGGTATGTAAGAAGCTTATTTGCATTACCGAGACCGTTTGTAACAGCGACTCTCAGAGTCTTGCCGGCCAGTTCAAACTCGGCCTCCTTCCAGCCATCCATACCGCGTACAGCCTTAAAAGCGTCAGGATCAGGATTTTCCTTATTCACAAGATAGTAGGCGCTTCTGAGTGCAGCCTCCATAACACCACCGGTAGCTCCGAAGATGTTTCCTGCACCTGAACCTATACCAAACGGCATGTCCAGTTCCTCCTCAGGAAGATCCTTGACTATGATCTGTTCAGAACGTATAAGCCGGTTCACTTCACGGGTAGTAAGTGAGCAGTCGACCTCCGGATCCCCCTGCTCGTCCACCATGGACGGATAAGCGCACTCTGCCTTTTTGGCGAGACAAGGCATGATAGATACACAGAAGATCTTCGACGGATCAACATTTAGCTTCTCTGCGAAATAACTCTTTGCCACAGCACCGAACATCTGCTGAGGTGACTTGGCAGTGGAAAGATTATCCACGAACTCCGGGTAATGTGCCTTCACATATCTTACCCAGCCGGGACAGCAGGAAGTGAACATAGGAAATCTGTTCTTTTCCGGATGCTCAAGCTTCTCAAGGAACTCAGATCCCTCCTCCATGATAGTAAGGTCAGCAGTGAAGTTTGTATCAAATACATAATCAACTCCCACTCTTCTGAGGGCCGCAGCAAGACGCTTGACCGTTGCGTACTCAGGATCCAGTCCGAAAGGTTCTCCCCATGCTGCGCGAATGGAAGGCGCTATCTGAACAACCGTTATCTTCTCCGGATCTTCAACAGCTTCAAGCACACGATCCACATCATCACGTTCACGCAGAGCACCCACAGGACAGTGAGTGATGCACTGACCGCAGAGAGCACACTGTGAATCCTCCAGATTATATGCACCGGTAACATCAACTGTAACTCTTGAACCTGTATTTACTACATCCCAGATATTGGTATGCTGGATCTTGTCACATACCTGTATGCAGCGCATACACTTGATGCACTTATCATAATCTCTGATAAGTGGGAACTTATGGCTGCCATGATTCTCGGGAAGCTGCTTGGTGTAAGGGAGGCTGTGGACATTAAGGTCATTGGCAACCTTCTGAAGTGTACAGTTACCGCTTCTGACACAGACCGCACAGTTTGTATTATGCTGTGACAGAATGAGCTTAACATTGACCTTTCTCGCATCTCTGGCCTTCTTGGAATTGGTACGGATCACCATACCCTCAGCTACAGTATTGTTGCAGGCGGTGAAAAGTCTGTCATATCCCTCAACTTCAACAACACATATCCTGCATGCGCCTATCTCGTTGAGTTCCTTCATGAAACAGAGAGTAGGGATATGAACTCCCGCCTGTGAGGCCGCATCCAGTATAGTTGTCTTTTCAGGAACCTGTATCTTAATTCCATCTATCGTAACATTTACCATTTTGCTTCTCTGCCTCCTTTGAAGATTCCGTATCCGAAGTGGTCACAATGCAGACATCTTCCGGATTCCTGACATGCCTCCTCATGTGACATACCACATTCCATAAGCCTGAAGTCATGCTTTCTCTCTTCAGGAGAACGCTCCTTCATATTTACTCTTCCGCATGGCTTATGATCATCAAAACGTACAGGAGGAAGATCTATATCCATCTTTATCTCATGGAAGAATCCGAGATACTCATCTATGTTCGCTGCGGCTACCTTACCTGCTGCAATGGCACGAATAACAGTCGCAGGTCCGGTCACACAGTCTCCTCCCGCAAAAATCCCTTCCTTATCACGTATATCACTGGTGTCAAATGCATCGATATGACCTCTCTCCACAGGAAGACCATATTCACCGAACTTCAGGGAATCGATTCCCTGTCCAATGGCTACCAGCACTCTGTCGCACGGTATACGCACCTCCTCTGTATCAGCCGGCACCGGCTTCGGCCTTCCGTCTTTAATCGGACCTACGATCTGAGGCTGAACATATATAGCCGCAACACTGCCATCTTTCTTCTTTTCGATTCGGAGCGGGGAATGAAGCTCAACTACCTCGCATCCGTCTGCTATTGCACCCTCTACCTCCTCCGGAAGGGCAGTCATATCACTCACTCTTCTTCTGTAAAGGATCTTAACAGACTTTGCATTGCATCTTATAGCTGAACGGGCAACGTCCATGGCAACATTACCGCCGCCTACAACAGCTATATTCATACCTGTAAAATCAGGATAATCGTCATCACCGATAGCTCTGAGCATCTCAACTGCAGAGATAACGCCTTTGGCATCTTCTCCCTCTATGCCTATCTTCTTGTCTGTATGGGCACCGATAGCGACAAACATAGCATCATACTGATCTCTGAGTTCTGCTATGGAAATATCTTTTCCGACGCTGATATCAGTTTTAATGCTGAAACCGCTCTTTTTGAGACACTCTATCTCAGCATCAAGAGCCTCTCTCGGAAGACGGTATGCAGGGATACCATAACGGAGCATACCGCCGGCCTTCTGTCTCTGCTCATATACCACAACCTCATGTCCCATAAGAGACAGATAGTACGCTGCAGAAAGACCGGCAGGGCCTCCGCCCACAACAGCCACCTTCTTACCTGTTGCCGGCTGTTTCTCTCCGATTCTGAATTCATCCTCATGTTCAACAGCGAACTTCTTAAGTCCTCTGATGTTGATAGGGTCATCCACCATAGTTCTGCGGCAGCGAACCTCACATGGATGTTCACAGATCATGCCGCAGACTGCAGGAAACGGATTATCCTTCCTGATGAGAGCAACCGCATCATTGTACCTTCCCTCATGGATAAGTGAGATATATCCTGGTATATCCACATGGGCAGGGCACTGGGATACGCAGGGAACAGGCTGATCCTGATGTCCGGAACAGCGCCCATGAAGGATATGTTCCTCATAATCATCACGGAAACCTCTGATACCCTTAAGCACCATTCTGGCGGCTTCTGAACCTATGGCACAATCCGCCGAAAAATAAATGCTCTCTGCAGTCTGCTCGATTACTTTCAATGTCTCCATAGTGGCAGTGCCGTCAAGCACGGACTCTATCAGAATCTCTAACTGTCCTAATCCGATACGGCACGGAACGCACTTTCCACATGACTGAGCGTGGCAAAGGTGCAAAAAAGATGCAGCCAAATCAACCGGACAAAGACCGGGCTGACTCGCTGTGATCCTTCGTTCAAGATCCTTATAAAGACCTTCCACCGTTTTCATAGCATTGTTTTGCGTTACAATGCTCAATCTACTCATGGTGTCTCCTCCTTACTTCCAAAAAACTTAGTGTCTAGATAAAATTGAACCACTAAAAATACAATTTGTAAACAAAATTGTACAAATTTAAGTACATTTTATTGCTTTTTATTGTTAATTTTGTAGCAATGTTATGTCTCATATAGACATTTTCTATAAAACAATGATAAAAGATTAACGAATTTTACACATCATTTGTACTTTCGCCATAAAAAATGCCCTCTTTACAAGTAAACTCAAGGTTTAATCGTAAAGAAGGCTTATATTAATATATCCTTTTATTTATAAATATCTTCTATTGATCCTATATATCCATAAGTTAATTTTGCATATTAAATGATAAAGCATTACCCTCCTTTTTCTTGCTTTCATACATTCCCTTATCCGCTCTCTGATACAGCAGATCAAAATTATCAAATTTACTTATGGGATAAAATGTCGCACCTACGCTTATGGAGATCTTTCGTCCATTCATTTCCGGTATGTCTATCATATTAATGTTATCGTACAATCGGTTGATGATCCGCCTTCCGATCTCCTCCTTTTCCACTGAAGGTGCAAAAGCCGCAAACTCATCGCCTCCCAACCGGAATACAACATCCGTATCTCTGAAGGTTCTCTTCATACAGCCGGCAATAGCTATGATGACCTTGTCTCCCACATCATGCCCGAAGTTATCATTGATAGCCTTAAAGTGGTCAGCATCCACAAGAATGAACATTCCTTTTGAGCCGCTTTTCATCTCTTCTTTTATCCTTGCTTCTCCGCTGTTCCTGTTCCTGATACCTGTCATCGCATCAGTTTCCGCCATAAGCTTGAGATTCTCCCTCTGCTTCCTGTCCTCGTCTATGGACTCAAATGCCCAGATCACATGAACCAGCTTTCCCGACTCATCCCTGTCCACCTCAATAAGCTGAACACGTATCCATCTGCCGTGCCTATCCAAAAACTCATGTGAAAGAGAATGACCTTCTTTCAGACGTTCTTCATACGAACCCTTGTCCAGAAAATTCAGGAGCGTATCTCTTGATTGTTCAGAAGCGAACATCCTGACCAGCTCCTGAAGAGGTCCACGATAGTCTGTCATGCCTCCCTCCATAAGAGGATCGAACTTCTTTATATTTCTGAGAAGTCTCGCATGATTTGTCTTGATGTTTATCCTATACACGGCGGCATAAATATTGACAACAGCCTGGATATCTTTGGAAAGCTCTTTTGACTCTATATATTTCGCATATACCATATCGAACAAAACAAGAAACAAAGCTGTCAACACCAGAAGTATCACTGCCGAAACCACATAAACAGGCTGGAGTGATTCATACAGACTCAAAATAAATGCCGCTGCAACTATGAGTATAAGACCCAATGTTTTCAGATGTTTATGACGTGTCGATCCGACTTTAGACATAACCATAACCTTTCTTTCAACAAAGTGTAAAGAAACTCTATCGTATTAATGTCGGACCAAACCCTACGGAACATAAACATTTTCGTTCACTATAGAAAATATGTATGGGTCACACCCACTTCGGCGACTTTTGGATATTCTTTTCCGCCATGAACTTCCCTACCAGGACTGTGATCATCGTGGTGAAAAGAATATCAGGAAGAGTATATCCTACAGGCAGATCCCACTGCATGAGGTATCTGTAAAGCACGAAACCCGCCAGCCATATGATGAGATTAACAAGGTCAAATGGCTTCTTTGAAGAGTCAGTCTTAAGCACGAACCATGTTCCTATCATAACTGCAGCCATTGGTGCAAAAACCGAACCGATGAGATACAAAAATCCTGTTATATCCTCCATGGGATAGAATACAGCACCTGCGATACCCACCACTGTTGCTGCAATGGCCATGGATTTTCCGTTGAGCTGCTTTGTAAGAGACTCCCCTGAGATCCCTGCCGAGAAGGCATCAAGAAATGTTGTGGTAACTGTAGAAAAAACAATGATAAGGAGACCTGCCACACCAAGTCCGGCTCTAAGCATTATCTCCGCTATATCGGAAGTTCCTGTGAGCATGGCTGCGCCCATTCCGATGAGGAACATCCAGCAGCTAACCAGATTGTAAACCACAGTACTTGCCAATGTTGACCTATGGGCATCCTTCGCTTCCCTTGTATAATCTCCCACCACCGGAAGCCATGATAACGGCATGGATACGGACAGCTCCAGGGCAGCTCCGAAGGATATGCTTTCAACTGCTGCAGCACTTCCTCCATCTCTTGCTATGACGATGCAGAGAACTACAGACAGAATAAAGAGACCGGTCATGGCTATGCGGTTCAGTCTGCCGAGATTTGTCACTCCGACCATTATCCAGAGAATGATGAGACCTCCGATAACGAGACACCAGATATTTTTATCTGTATTCCATATTCCTGCCGCTGAAAGCGCACCGTCATAGATCATGATAGCAGTCCATCCTACCAGCTGGAGAACATTTAATGCCGCAAAAAGCATTCCTCCGCGATTTCCAAAGGTCATTTTCACAGTTTCCATGGCGCTCTTTCCTGTCTGTCCGCTTATCATACCTGCAAGGTAGAACAGGACCCCTCCGATCAGATGCCCCAGCAGGATAGCAAGGATACCTTTCTGAAATCCAAGTGGTGCAAGATAGGTACCTGTAAGTATCTCTGCTATGGATACCCCTGCACCGAACCAGATAAGTGAATTGTCCAAAACCGTCGTCTTCTTTTCCATATCATCCCTCCAAGAATAAAATGGATACTGCCATTGTCAGCCGCCGCTACTCCATCTCACAGCCCGAAGATCAGAGTCGCAAAAGTACCACCATTTTTGTACAGGTACGATTTCGTCACTTCGAGTCGCAGCCGTAAAAAAAGCGCTGTCCTTCGGGACAACGCTTACACTGATAAAACTCAAATTCCGGTATTTACCTACGTTGGCATTATCCAAATCAGGTTATGGGTCGGAATTGATCATTCCCTCTCAGCCCGTCTACGAGCTCCCCGTTAAATTGTTCGAGTACAATTATATTTTTTAAGTCCAATCCTGTCAACACACCGTGAAATTATAACTTCTATGAAAAGACTTTAATGTATGCCTGTTTATATGCCGATAGTATTATAAATGAATCGGTTTTATAGACTTTTGAGGTGAGAAACGATGAATAATAATCAAAACAGCAACGGAATCATCAATGGCGAAAGAATAACAGAAAATATCTATCTTTGTCCCGACGGCAAGTACAGATGGATATATGAGTTTCCCATGCTTAAAAATCCTGTCATCCTGTTTACCGTATTCAAAGTTTTGGGCATGTCCGCTGCTATAATTGCCATATTTGCACTGCTTGTCGATCTCATAGAAGACGGAAGCATAACCCCTGCCACAGACCCTGACGAATTGATGATAGGCTTTTGGGTCATACTGTTTTTTATAGGTGTTGTTATATTATCCTATATCATTCTGGCGGGAATGTACGGCTGGAAATATATGGTCCTGTTCGAGATGGATGAAGAAAAAGTGGTCCATATACAGATGCAGAGCCAGTTTAAGAAAACAGAAGCCATAGGATGGCTCACCGCCATGGTCGGAATCGCGTCCGGACGGGCAGGAGCAATAGGAACCGGCATACTTGCAGCGACACGCAATACCTCCACCTCTGATTTTATAAATGTGCGGAAGGTCATCGGCAACAGATGGATGCATGTCATAAAAGTCAACAAGCTTCTGGATCACAATCAGATATATGTAGAGCCTTCCGACTATGACTTTGTTTTCCGATATATTTCAGACCGATGTGTCAATGCAAAGGTCAGAAAAGGTTAGCTGAAGGTCTCACTGTAGCCGTTATTTATCAAAAGTTCCATAACCGTCTACAGCCTCGTCTATAGTCATCGCACCGGTTCCAACGTTGTATACAGCCTGCCTTAACTGCTTGACCGCATCATCCGTCAAACCGAATTCCTCAGGCGACAGTATCCGGGATTCCGGAACATTTCCGAATGCGGCATACATGTTATCAAAAGAAAGATCTTTTGTGGGCGACATAAGCCCCTTATTATGGGCCATTTCGTTCAATTCCCGTGATGTGATCAGGAAACGCATGAATTCGTTGACCATATCAAGGTTTGAACTCTTTTTGTTGACAGAGAACTGCAGATTCGGAATGTCAAGGAAGTAAGCACCTTCATCCGACATGGGAACAGGTACGAAGGTATATTTAAAGGGTCTTTTGATAAATGACTCAGAACGGCTCTCCCGTTTTTTTGTTCCGGAGACGGTATCCCCCGTACATGTCATCATGGGAACGTCACCCTCAAAAAAACGAAGGATCACGGCATCATAATTGTTTTCTATCTTCGAGCAGGCATCAAGATCCACACAGTCATCCTTCAGGAACTGTACTATCTTCTCCAAGGATGGTCTCAGATACTCTCCTGCTGAAGGATCCATGTCATTGAGCTTTCTGACAGCTTCTGCATCATCCGCCACGGTTCCACAGAAGAACGGATATATCGTCACTGTGAAAAGCGATGTTTTCTCTTCCTTTGAGAAGCCCATCATCGGATTTTTATATCCCTTTTTACGAAACGCATCACACACTTCCACCAGTTCATGATAGGTGGCTGGAACTTTCAGACCTTCCTTTTCGAAAAGATCGTTATTCACGAGCATACCATAGGTGTTGGAAAAAACAGGCACCATCGGAAGTGTACCGTCATCCGTATTCAGAATAATATTGCTTCGGATGCAGTTCAGGTCAAGACCAAGCGCAGGATCTGACAGATCCTCGGCATGATCTATAGAATCTTTATACTGCTCCCGGCCATACATCCAGGAATTGTTGACATATATATCCGGGGCATCGTTTCCCTTCAGAACCGTGCCGATCATGTTGTTATAATCATCAACCTTCGTGAACTTCAGTTCCACATTCGGATAATACTCGTTGAAACGGACAAATTCGGCTTCCAGCGCCTCAAAGTTGTCATAACCGCCGGAAACATTGATATTGCAGCTGAGAGAAGTATCCAGAGACGGTTTAAAGCCTTCCTCTGTTGCCGCTCCTTTCTTTCCCGGGCCACATGCTGTCAGTGCCAGAATCATCATCACCATTAAAGGCATACACATCGACTTCTTCATTTCTGCTCGTTCCCCTCCTTGATCTTTCGGATCTCCCTGATGACCAGTTTCATATCAATGGGCTTTGGGATATGCCCGTTCATTCCTGCTTCCAGACACTCTGTGACATTTTCAGAGAATGCATCTGCAGTCATGGCGATAATAGGAATGGATGAGGCCCATGGGTCCTCCAGATTCCGTATCTCTCTGGTGGCATCTAATCCATTCATCTCCGGCATCTGCACATCCATAAAGATCAGATCATATCTTCCATCTCCGGCTGTCCGCATCTTTTCAACGCAGATACGTCCGTTCTCTGCACGGTCACTTGTTATGCCGAAGGTGTCAAGCATGCAGGATATTATTTCCCAGTTTACGTCGATATCTTCAGCTATAAGGATATTCATTCCTTTCAGATCTGAATAATCCTCTTCTCCTTCAATGGATTTTGCCTTATTACCGAGCAGCTCATTGATCTTTTTATATAAGGCGGACCTGAATACCGGCTTGCCTATAAAACCGTTTGCTCCTGCCTCTTTTGCCCGATCCTCTATATCTGACCAGTCGTATGCTGAGACAAGTAATACGGGACCATCCGATTTAATCGAGTCTCTTATCCTGCGGATCGTTTCAATGCCATCCATATCCGGCATTTTCCGGTTAATGATCACTATGCTGTAATCCCTGCCGGAGTCATGTCTATGGATGATCCTTTCAAGCGCTTCTACACCACTGTGTACCTGCTCTGACACTGCTCCCATGGCTTCAAGCTCCTTTGCCGTCGTTCGCAGGAACACCTCATCCTCATCCGCAATGAGCACATCTATCCGGTCAAGCCGTATTTCATCCGGCTGTCTTTCACCTTCCGGGATATCCAGCGAGACAGTAAAAGTAGTCCCCCTGCCCGGTTCACTCTGACATTCGATCGTTCCCCCC
The DNA here is from genome assembly GCA_000513555.1 of Lachnospiraceae bacterium JC7. Lineage (GTDB taxonomy): Bacteria > Bacillota > Clostridia > Lachnospirales > Lachnospiraceae > Oribacterium. Next base: position 20,239 of record ALYD01000011.1, on the reverse strand, counting down.
ATGAGATCCACCATCTGCTTCGTGATGGCCAGACCAAGACCGGTTCCCTGAATGCTGTTGACACGGCTGTCTGTCTGCCGTGAGAAAGGCTGATACATGGTTTCCATAAATTCCCGGCTCATTCCGATGCCTGAATCGGCTACAACATAGGTCAGCCGCACGAATCCGGGTTCAGTGCTCTCTTCCTCACGCATATCTACACTGACACTTCCCCCGGGTTCAGTATACTTGATGGCATTGGAGAGGATATTGATATAAATCTGATTCAGACGAAGTTGATCCGTATACAGATATTCCTTTTCCATCTGATGGATATGAAAACTGAATTCAATGTCCTTTTCCCTGACCATGGGCTGAGAAATGTTCACAAGATTTTCGACAGTTTCCGATATGGAAAAGGTCAACGGATTCAGTTTCAGTTTCCCGCTTTCCACCTTGGATATATCCAGAATATCGTTTATAAGTGTAAGCAGGTGATTACTTGCAAGACTGATTTTCCGAAGATTCTCCCCTGTCGACTTCACATCCCCGAGATTCTTCAGGGCAATAGCCGTAAGACCCGTTATGGCATTCATGGGAGTGCGGATATCATGGGACATGGTGGAAAGAAAATCGGTCTTTGCCTTATTTGCAGATTCCGCTTCCCTTACCGCAACCTGAAGACGTCTGTTTAAATACATCATATAAAACTGATCCAATAGAAACAGTATCAGTAAGCCTGCCGATATAACTCCCGGCAGAAGCCAGTTTTCCGTAACTACTTTGAGATCCTCCGCAGGAACGAATCCAAGCAGTGTCCACCCTTTCGTGGCAACAACGGGAGTATATGCAAGTATGCACTCTTTTCCGTGGGAATTTATCATCGAAACGGATCCTGTCGATGAAGTGACTCTGTCGAACAGTTCCTTCGACGATGTGGGATCTGAGGGATTATAGGATTTATAGAATTCAAAGAAGCTTGAGTTCTTAAAGCTGTATCCTTTGAGGATATAATCGCCATCTGCATCGATCATGGAGAGCTCGGCATTTGCAAACTCTTCCTGCGGAAAGACCCATTTCTGTTCAAGCTCAGAAATGGGAATTACCCTCAGCAGAACCGCATCCTTGGAGGTTCTGCTCTCCGTATCATGCAGCGTGACCCTGTTACAGAAAGCCAGAGATTGCTCACCGTTCATCGGGTTCGTGTAAGCTCGGGTAATATTGATCGCCTCTCCGACATCCGAGATCCAGCTCACGTCCCCCAATAGATCGACTCGTTCATAGGAAACAGCATATTCATCCGTCGTTCCCTGTTTCGCCCGGGTAGACAGACCTGTGAGCGTATCTAATGAAACCAGATGTGTTGAACTGTCCGCAATAACACGGGAGGCCCGGAGATAATCCATCGCCTCATCCATAGTCATGTTCTCATTGTTTATGTATTGCGCCCATGCGTCGCAAATACGCTGTTCACCTTCCAGATAATTCTCAGTCACCCGTTCCATGGTAACCGTTGTTTTTTCAAAATGCTCTATCTGTCTTCGGTAGGAATCCATACTTTCAAACCTGGAATAGAGCACAACGAAAGCCAGTATGGCTGCCATTATTATCACGTTGACAATGATAACAAAAGATTTTTTCATGCTCTGTCTCCAAAATAAGTTCTTCTACTTCATCCGTCTGTTCTCTAAGTCAGGCATCCTGCCTTTCGAAACCTACCCATCTTTTAAGTAATTTCGTCAAATATGCTATTTTACATAACAGCATGTAAGCTAAGCACCTCTCGACGATCCTTATTTTGTTTTATCTGCCAGGTCAGGACATTACAGCTTTTGCAGTAACACAACCGTCTCGATTTGCGAACCATTGTCCAAACTAATTTTCATATCTTTTGATATGATTGGAAGCTTGAATTCAATGGATTTAAGCCACTGACCGTTCGCCTGCTCTTCTTCGTAAATCTCTACCTTTTCAATGAATTGTGTCAGAAACTCTCTACGTTCGGCTTATTCATCGGCTCATACATTTTATCAAAAAAGATTAACGCTTTATAGATATTATCTCCACAAACACTGTCACTTCAACCGTAAACTCATACTCTTCATCAAACCACTTCTTCATCGTCAGCTCTCCTGTCTACACTCCGTTCCGGTCCGCGCTAAGCGGATGTCCCCCGGACATCCAGCGCCCTGATCGGATGCCGGATCACTGTCTTCAGTTTCTCCGGCTGGACTTTTCTCGCATCAGATAGATAAATCTCATGGTGCAGTCTCTTGTCAGTGATATCCAGAACATAACCCTGTTCTTCTATAAATCTGTGCATTGCATCTACTGTAGCAGGTTCATCATCATACGATCCGATATGCATGCACTGCACACACAACCCTTCATCATAAGTAAAGAACTCCACCTTTGAGAAATCCTGTTTCTTCTTAACCGTAGCTTCCCTGACAGCCCACTCAAAATCATCTTTCGTTACAAAGTCTGGCAGGCGGATGACGGATATCCACTTGAAATCTTCTTTATGAGCATAGTCGATACCGATTACTCCATTCTGCCACCAAAAACCTTCCAATGGCGGAACCACATAATCAAAATATCCGTCAATCTGATGATCTCCCTTTTTGCTCATCTTGATTGTAAATGCGATCCCATACAGAAGACCTATAGCCTGTTTATATTCGCCATCTTCATCATTTGGATTCCCACTGCCCCTAACCGCGATATAATTCATTTTCGGAACAGTAACGATAGATGGTGTGCCCTTCGGCATATAGAATTCTTTGTATTCCTTCTTGTAATCAAACGCCATACCCTTTTTCTCCACTTCGTTTCGGTCGGTGCTAAACGATCGTCCACCGGACAATCAGCACCCCTCCGTCAAGTCTTTTGTTTCATAAGACTTATTCCAGGAACCGATCTCTATCAAGTTGCCTTCCGGATCAGCGATATAGCAGGTTCTCTGTCCCCAGGGCTCAAGCTCCGGTTCAAGCACGGATGTTGCGCCATTTTCCACAGCCTTCTTGTATGCCTCATCCACCTCTTCAAAAGTATCGACATACAGCGCTATTTCAAAATGACCGTTCAGTCCTTTTATATACTCATACCGCCGGCTTGTCATCTTCTCAAAATCCTTCCTGCCGTAAAGCAGAAAAAGTGTTCCATCCTTTACAAGATAAACATTAGAAGTATTCTCTTCTTCCTTGATCTCAAATCCGAGAACATCCCTGTAAAAGCGAATCATCTTCCCCATGTCTTCTACAAGTAACCCAAAACCATCTAATCTCATGCTCTGTCTCCACTTCGTTCCGGTCCGCGCTAAACGATCGTCCACCGGACGATCAGCGCCCCCCCATATAATCCTTAAGTTCTTTGACCTCACAGCCCTTTTTCGCATAGTATGCATACATTTCATCCATCTTTTTCAGATCATAGCTTGTAACACAATCGGATATCACGTGAACGCTATATCCTGCCTTTGTCATATTGAAGCATGTGGACTTTACGCAGCCTGTGGCATCCGCACCGGCAATAAAGAACTCGTTAATTCCATTCTTTTCAATGAACTCTGTAAATTCCTCGCTCGTAAGCGCATTTGCCTTCGTCTTCACAAAGATATTATCGGATACCACCTTCATTTCAGGAACCAGCTCAGCCCCTTTTGTGTCCGGCTTAAAGGTTCTGGTTCCCGGCGACAGATTATTATGCTTGATATAGATGATCTGCATATTCTCTGTCACAGCCCAGTCGATAGCCTGATTGATACGATCAATGATCTTTTTGTAGTTCTTAGTAATGTCATTTTGAATGTCAATTATCATCAGCGCTTTGTTTCCCATGGTTCTTTTCCCTCCTTTCAAAAGCTCCGCATGGCTCCGCTTCGCTCACTGCTGTTGCATATTTTTCCGCCATATCACAGGCGATCTGATACAACTTATCCCTGACAGACTCCGGCTCGATCACAGTCACTTTATCCCTGCAGGAAAGCATCCATGATATCAGGCCTTCATCATCCGAATATTCATGTTCAAAGAGAAGCGTTCCATCCGGTTGCTCTTCAAATGAACCCACCCCGTATTCTTCAACGAGCTGCCACTTCATGGATGGATCAAAAACTGCCTTAACTCTTCCTCTTGCAGGAAAGACCTTTTCATTTGACAGCTCCGGCAAAGGGATCTCGGATCTTCTGTCAAATACCTCTCCATGTACGATACTGTCCATCCGGTTCAGCTTGAACAACCGAAAATCTTTCCGTAGCAGACAGAACCCATATACATACCAGCTGGACCATTTAAAGATCAGATAATAAGGCTCGATCTCCCTTTTCGTATCGCCTCCCGGCGAATAGTAATCAAATCGAATCCTCCTGCGAAGTTCAATGGCATCCTGGATAAGACCAATCTTTTCGGGAAGCGTATCCCGGTACCATGACGACAGATCGATCAGAATAGAATCCCTTCCGTTTACAATTTCAGAAGAACCAGCCTGTATCTTCTCCATAAGCTGTCCGTAGTATCTGCTCCCGCTTACACTGTCCAAACTTCGCAGTCCCGCAAGGATCATCTGCATATCCCGTGATGTCAGGATCGTCCTGTCCATCCGGTATCCGTTCATAATGCTGATGCCTCCTCCGGCTCCCTGAGATGTCTGAATCGGTATACCCGCTTTACAAAGATCTTCGATATCCCTGTTTATCGTCCTCCTGGACACTTCAAAATGATCTGCCAGCTCCGGAGCAGTTGTCATCTCCTTCTGCAGAAGTATAGATAATATTCCGATAAGTCTGTCTATCTTCATTTGACCACCCTTTTCGCATATCTTATCAAGCCAAACAGGACAACAGTATGTCATGTTCTATATATAAAAAATCCGCTTGCGGATTTTTTTGCGCCGAGCGCGGTTGCGAATGCAACAATTACCATTCGCGCGAGTGCGCATCCAAAGCGGAGCGTATTTGGCGTTAGCCAAATATTTTTCCTGTACCCCGGTTTCCCGGGATACAGGTTTTGAATCTTACACCTTCTTTTTTACAGGAATCCAGATCGCGCTGTGATAATCCTTGTCGGTCTTTTCTCCATTGACGCAGTCATACCATTCGACGTTAGCGTTTCCACAGAGCTCATAGTCAGGATTTCCCGGCAACCACTCCTTAAATATTCTGGTATTAAGGCTCTGCAGTGACTCAGGGATAGGACCTATGCAGTCAAACACCGCCCAATCACCACGTGGGAACTCATAGACTACCATGCCATCCGGAACATCTCCGCCGGAGTACTTTCCAGCAACCAGATATCGGAACTTACCTCCGCCGATATCATCGATACAAACTCCATATTCTCCGATACAATGATCTATTATCGCCTGCTCCTCCTCCCTTGATGAGATCAGTATATATGTTCAGAAAGAAACCGTCCTGTCATTTCCTGTCCGTATTTGTCCTGATAAAGTGCCCTTCCTGAACTGCCGCAAAAGTCGCAACCGCGCATACCGGAATCGCCAAATACTTTAGCGGGACTATGGGAAATGTCAAAGGCAGTATAAAAAGCAATACCCCTGTCACCTTATTCATCACTGAATGAACCGCCACCAGCTTTCGTTGTACAATGTATCCCGAAATGATGTTTATTATCTTTATCAGCGCAATCATTGCGATCCATACACACAGCCATAGCGGCATACTTATCACCGGGAGCAGCTTTATCAGGCATACTACTACGAATACAAAATCCGCAGCAGTATCAAATCTCGCTCCAAACTCGGTGACAGTATTCATTTTTCGGGCAATAGTTCCGTCTATCATATCTGATAAGCCTGCGATCAGATAAAGCACACAGAATGCCGGAGAAAACACCGGGCAAAACAGTAGCACAATACTGATCAGCACCCTGAATCCTGTTATTATATTTGCCATCACCTAACTCTTTGGAACATGACCGTCTCTTCCTTCATTGAGATCTTTCCGACACAGAAGCCATATTCCAACAATTCCTTCTTGTATTTGAGAAAAGAATGGTCGATCGGAACCCCTGTAATTTCTTCAATCTCAGCATATGTGAGCTTGAAGCTGTCCGTTCCATTATCCCGGATCCATTTCCAAAGATGTTCGTATTTACTCATATCTGTTCATCCTTCACTTTACCATTGCAAAACGCAGCCATCTCTTTTTCAAGCAGGCGGAATACATTCGCAATCAGATACCCATCCGCTATCGCATGATTCATACGAACCGACACCGGCATCAAAAGTCTCCCGTTTTCCTCACGGTATTTCCCCCAGTTGATGATCGGCAGAAAATAGAGGAATCCATCTGGCAGTTCAATATTCAGGGAATCATAGGACAACCAGGAAATATAGGATGCATCAAACCAGTTCGGATGATTTTCCATATCAAGGCCATACTCCCTCGTTTGTTTTGCCTTCTCTATGTCAGAGACAGCATTTTTGTAGAATACGGCATAATCCGGATCAAAACTTGTATATACCGGCGTACAGGTCTCGGTATCCTCATGAAAAATATACTGCGTAGGGTTAATCCTGTCATAACAGATCAGTTCTTCAGTCTGCCAGAGATACCCCATCCTGTAATCATCCCGTGAATTCAATACCTTGGAAAGGATATATAGGAAATTGACATAGAACTTCGTGTTACTCTCCTTCGAGCACTTAACAAGCTCCGTCACATCAACCCTTGCCGTCATAGAAGTCGAGCACTTGCAATCCTCCGTAAAATGCCGGAATACCCCCTTCCTGTAATAGGTTTCTTTATCAATAACTCTATAGTTCATATCTTTATCCTCTTCTTTTCATCATAAGATAGCAGTTAATCCCCTTTTTATAAAAATCAGGTAGTTCTCCGACACACTTATACCCCAGATTTTCATATAATTTCTTCGCTCCCGGGTTAAAATCATCTACAGTCAAAAAGTATTTTGCCGAAGAAGAATCGGAAGCATTATCCTCAAAAAACTTCATCAGCTGTTTACCGATACCACAACTTCTGTATTCTTCCTTTACTGCAACAATATGAAGATATGGATAGCTTCCAAAAACACCATTTGTCATGTAGTAAATAAACCCCAGACATTTCTCATTTTCATCCAATGCAACATATATGTTTTCTTGTCCCACTGCATATGTAAGCATATTGGCTGCCTTTTCATAATCGCTGAAATACGCTCTTCCCAAATCAGAATTTTGCAATATTTCTATGCAGCTATCAATATATTTCATATCTGCAAGTAGAATATGAATATCCTTTTTCCTCTTACTTTCTTCACGCATTAATCTTTACTTCCGTCACTTTCGTCAAAATTGAAAACTCTGATTCTACTCCGTTATCTCTATCTGATTGCCTTCGATTACAACTATGCAACTTTCGTAATAATTATCACCAGTCGTACGCGGTCCACTTACAACCTCAAAACCGTCCTTTTTTAACCTTGTCGTTAGTTCATCAACTTTCTCTGTGCTACCAGCGCTAAAAGCAATATGAGCATAACCTGTACGATTCAAGTTCTTTTCCATATCTACAAGTCCAGGTTTATTCATTATTTCCAGCCTTGAACCATCCCCAAAGCTGATAAAGTACGACCTAAATCCTGTATTCTTATTGTGATAACCGGCATTAGAACTACCATCTAAATATTTAATAAAGAATTCTCTGGCTTCTTCTAGATCATTTACATACAGGGCTACATGCTCTATTTTCATTAGTCACTCTCCCGGATTTATATTTGTTGGTTTCTTTGCGCCAAATAAAATCGATATAGTTCTTCATTTGCAGTATTGATACATCTTTAATTTTCAATCTATCAGTTTCTATTACCACGTCGCTCACCTAAACTTACGCATATCAAGCGCTTTGTAAAAATGCGGATCCTATTCGCCGCATTCTGAAACAAAAGGAGCGCTTAAATCATAATCCGAGATTTCGGAAATGGGTACGGGCAGTTTAAGACCGATTTTGGAATCCATGTAATTAATATGTTTTGAATAAGCATCGTTGCCACTTCTGTCCACAGAATAAAGCTGTATCGTATCATTTTGCAATGAAATAAAAGCATGCCCAAAACCTGCAGGAATCAGTACTGCCAATGTATTTTCTTCTGACAGTTCAAATGACTCCCATTGAAGATAGGTTGAGGAGTCTTTTCTCAAATCAATAACGTAATCCATACCTCTGCCTTTTATGACTGTCACAAACTTCGTCATTGGGCTACTCTCTTCTCTGTAGTGAATTCCAAAAAAAGTTCCTTCTTTGGGCATGCTATAGATTCTTGTCTCCCGAGCATTGAAACAGGCAGTATTTTCATCAAAAACATATTCCAGAGATCCACGGTTATCAACACGCGAATTGAGCCTATATATTTTTACTTTTCCAAATATTTCTTTTATCATCATATCCTCCTCAATATAAATCTGTATACTTTAACACTTCCATCCATTTCTTCTTTTGTCCTTCCATACGCCGGACATTCGACATATTTTACGTAGTCATCATTAAAAGCAGCGTCATATATATCCCTCACCAACTCTGCATCAGCCACCTCAGCATTTCTGAACTCAATCATTTTTTATTACCCCTCTTATTTCTATACCCATCCATCCCGGATATCATCACATTCAGTGATATCTCAAAGCTCTCTTCCAATGATATTGGATTTCCAAAAGAATTATGAATCTGAAGCATAATAAAACCTTCAAGGAAAGATCTGTATGTTCGAAGCAAGTGATTAGCGATCTCACGATCTATCCCTAAGCCATCTGTCTGCTTGAAGAAAAAAGAATATAATCCTTCTGTGGCAGAAAGCAGCGCATCATCTGAGTATTTGTTATACCAGAGCATAGCTTCAAATACGCCAGGATTCTCTATTGCAAACTTATAGAAATTTTTTCCGTAATCAAATAGATTTGCTTTTTCATCTGAAGAATCAATTCCTCTGACAACGTCTTCCGATACAGTTTGCCAACCATATATCATAAGACTTCTGTGCATATCTTCTATGGTCTTCATGTGGTTGTACAATGAAGGCTTCCTGATTCCTAAATATTCTGACAGTGTAGTAACCGACAAGTAAGACAGCCCCTTTTCGTTGGCCAGTTCTGCAGCTTTTTCTACTATTTCTTCTTTTGATAATCCTGTTCTTGGCATAACATCTCCCAATCAAAAATAACTAACATTGTTAGTTAATATCATACTAACAATGTTAGTTATTTCAAGTATAAAGTGCAATATAAATTATCTTGTCAAATTTGAATTATTCTCTTTACTATTGCACAACGATCTCCAAATAACCGACAATTTGAGACTGTTCTGCAGCTTCAGATCCGTAATATCTTCTATTCATTTTGTAACGTCTTCAATCGGAAGCTGGATCTCAGTCAGCCATTCTTCCTCAGATTCTTTATTCCAGATTCCGTCAATATAACACTCTCTGGCAAGACCTGCTACTGTATATCCGTTCTGGTCTGCATATTTCATAAGAAATGCATAAGCTTCACCGATATTAGCATAAGAGCCCTTATGATAGATGCTCAGAACCTTTGACTCTGGCAGTGTTTTGAACTTAATGTGATCATTTTCTTTTCCGATCGCTTTTACAGCTTCGTTATGCCTGATGCGAATATCAGTTTCCTTATACTCTCCATCAAGATATTCGCAGAACTCGTAGGGTGGATCTGCACACTCCATCCCCGGATTAAGACTTAGGCATTCTTCTCCAACTGCAGGTATCCATTGCATCATGTCCGAATACACCTTTAAAACGGTTTCGGATGTATAAACAATCGTCTCCGGGATCACTTTTTCTGTAACCTGATAATTCATCTCTTTGTCCTCCAAAATTGATTTTATTATGGAAAGACGGGATTCAATTTGATGCTTTTCTTCGATAAGTGACTTGGATTTTTCCTGCAGGATTTCTTTCACATCTGCACCTGAAAAGATTGCTTTTATTTCCTCTACAGACAGATCGAGCTGCCTGAATGATTTGATTCTTGCAGCGGTTTCAAGCTGAAAGGTATCATAAAACCTGTAATTATTCCATTCGTCAATGTGCACAGGCTTCAGAAGGCCTTCTTTTTCGTAGTACCTTAAGGCTTTGATTGTCAGATGTGATAGCTTTGAAAATTCACTTATCTTCAGCATTTTTAGAATTTCTCCTTTCCACATCTGAAACGTTAAACTATCCCCTAAGGGACGAGTCAATTACTTTTTTCATCACGTCATAACAAAGGTGATCACCATCTTCACTTCAAAGAATCAATCTCATTCTGCAGATTCTGCAGGAATCTTCCTGCATGTGCTCCATCCATCTGCGTATGATGAAATTGGAAGGACAACATCATATGATAGCTAAATAGCGTTTTGGAATAACGTCCCCATACAATGAACGGATTGTTGAATCCACTGTAGATATTCACAGCCCCTTCGATTTCAGTCTCTACAATTGTTGAAGTTCCTATTATCATATGATCTGCTGATAAATCTCTATCCATGCATTTTTCTGCTGTTTCCGTAGTATTTTTCAGGTATTCTTTATTGAACTCTTCGATATCTTCTGAAAACAATAGATCACAAGAATTAACTTCACCATTCTTGTTCTTTACGATAGTGTTCACAGCAATATCATCATATTGAATCAACTTATCGTCAACCGGAAGTATGTAAAATTCTTTAATTTCTGAAGCAGCTTTACCAATGCAATAATCCATCAGCATATTAAACTTCAGACGTCTTTTTTTACTGACTTTCACAAGATTCGTAACATTGATTTTCTTAAACAGCGTCACCATTGGATTCGGCGCTTTCATCCACAGATAAAATGCCGACTCTCTGCTGGTTTCCTCAGGTTTTATTTCTTTTACCATCTCTCTTATAGTCCTTTACCTCATTCTGATATTGATATTATTAGCTTAATCCGAGAGTATGAATATTACCCGCCATATCTTGCTCTGATTTATCTATTTTTATGCCGTTCATACTTCCCTTTCTTTTTCCATTGTTTTATATCCATTTTTCCAGACATACTGTATCATCTTCTTTTTCATTCCTTATGGCAGGTAATAATCGTGTAACTGCTTGCATTGACTGTAATAACGCAGCCATCTTTGTGAACATACCAGTTTTTGCCGTGTTTTTCTATAAATGCATTTGGTTCAAGGATTTTTCCTTTGCACCACGCAACTACATCAATATCGCCAAGCCCAAGGTTTCTTCTGATTCTGTCCACACCCATATCAGTAGTATGGACGTTGTCTATATTTTCAATCAATACATTTTCCATAGCATGCCCACTTTCTTATATTCTTGGTATCCACGGAATACATCTGTTAACGCGTTTCTTATATTCCGCATATTCTTCCCCATAAAGATCAAGAAGCCACTTTTCCTCTGTATTTCTCAGTACTATGGTCATTATTAACCAGTCTACAAATATCATTGGTACAAGCAGCCAATTGTGCCACAAGAAGCTCACACCAATGACGATAAACCAGGCACCCGTGTACATAGGATTCCTTACCCAAGTGTAAATCCCATCAGTCTTGAGCTTGTTTTCAGTGATGCTCTCATCCATATCTGATTTGATTGCCCCTATAAACCAGATCGCGATTCCCAGTATGATCAAAAGAACCCCTGCTATCCGGAACAGATATATCCAGACTCCATCAAGAATTCCAACATTGAATACATAGGACGCCAAAACGACCACTATCGCATTCAGGATTGCAATACCGTAAATGAGATATGGCCCAATCCCGAACATAGGAAGTTTCTGGCCTTCTTTAACATAGTTTTAAGCTTAAAATCCATCTTTTGCCTCACGAATTGCGATAATGTACTATAGAAAGCTGTCACTCATCAATGACTTCTCCGTGGATTAAAACGCGTCCTTCATCCTGGCATTTAGCATTAAATGCTTTTGCTTTACCTTCTCCGTAATCAAGTATTCCTCCATCTCTCATGCTGTGCATTATCATCGGGTAAATGATGCTATTTGATCTTATAAGCACAAATCCGTAAACAGATCATTAAAAATCCGCCTTGTCTTTTCCCCGTCCTCATAAATGGGACTATGAGCGCATCCTTCATAGAAAAAGAACTTTTTCTCAGGTGCTTCCACCATTTCATAGTATTCCTTCTGTAATGATGTACAGCAGGTCATATCGTTTTCACCTGCAAATAAATATATGGGTATGTCTATATTTTGAATCTCTTCAAAAGCATTGAATAGCCGCGATTCATTAGAAACCGCATATTTTCCGGAAGCTATCTTTCCCCTCCAGATGTTGATTCGCTCACCTGGTGTGTAAGCCTTTATCCGAAGGCTCGGAAAGAATAAATCCGTTATTACATTATCCATATCGGATGTTGTTCCGACTCCGAGAGAGTGCATGGCCTCGTCGCGGAGGCTGGAATTAGTATATTTTCGGTAATCCTCTTCTGAGTCCTTTATTTTGTATTCATCGAACTTCGAAGCCATTGAGCTGTTACCCTGTTCTTCGTAACACTTTCGCATATAATCATACGCTATCAGCTCCGACTGCTGCTGATTGCAAATCTGAGACATTGCAAAATATGCAATATAATTCTCCGGAAACTGTTTCACGGCATTGAGCGCGATATATGTTCCGAACGAATGACCCATTATATAAATTTTGTCCTGACTAAACCTATCTTTTAGATAATTCGTTACCTGTAAAACATCATCTATAAACCTGTCCTTAGTCATGCTGTCCGGATCGGTACTGCCGTCAAATGACAGCCCTGTCCCTCTGTAGTCAAAATAGCATACAGTAAAATACTCGGGTAGCACGGAAGGATAGAGCCTTTCCAAGAGATATTGCGGTATTCCCGGCCCTCCGCCACAGACTAAAAGCACAGGATTGTCTTCCTTATCAGATAATAATATAAGCCCCAGCTTTGCTCCATCGATTTCCAGTGTTGTCTTCTCGCTAAGACTGTGTCCTTTAGGTAGTCTGCCCAAACTTGGAGGGAGTAGAATTATTATGATAAGTATTAAAACTACCGGCATAATTATCCATATCATTTTTATTGCCCACCAATGATTTAATATGTATAAAAAATCAATTCTACTATACCAATAATACAATAAGAGACCACTCCCCACACGTGAAATGGTCTCTTCTGCACTGATTTAGATAACGTGATTATTATTGATCAGCATTCGTTTAGTTCTTTTAATATTGTAAAAGCTCGCTAATTTCCAGTTTTCGATATAACAATGTTGGCTTCCTTGATGAAAAATTCGAACAGCTCAAGGCTGTAACAAGGTCAGAACTTATCAAAAGTGCTTTATAACCATGGCTGAATAATTTTCATATTGTTTAAATCCAAATCGCTCATAAAATGGAATAGTTTTAGAATCCGATGGCATAATCTTAACATAAAGATGATTTTTGAAATGAGCTAATAGACGTTTCATAAGTTCATCCCCAATGTGTTGCCCTTGATATTCTATATTCATCCCCAACATCTCTTATAACATCATTTTCAATTCCAAACAGTATTCCATGAACTCCGGGGTTTTAAACCAGTATTTTATTCCCCAGTTCTCGAAGTCCCACTCTTCCATATAGTCATTGCACTCATAATCAATATAGAAAAGCTCTCCATCATGAACAACAAAATTCGTCGGAAAATAATCAATATTGGTCTTGGCAGGATATAGGAGTTCACACATTGCTTTTACCTGTCTAATATAATCAGGATCCATCTGATCTCTGGCGACAAGTTCATAAATAGTCTCACCGTCTATGTATTCCTTCACAATGCGTTCTTTATCAATATCAACATCAATCATTTTGGGCATTCGGATTCCAATCGAAGTCAGTCTTTTGTAATCATTTATTTCAGACTGGATCTTGTCACCAAACTGATAATATGCGCATGGCTCGTGGTGGATCTGTTTTAAGACATACTCCTGGCCATCCTTTACTGCCAGATATGAATATCCTCCCTTACCCTTGCCAAGGAGCTTCTTAATCTCATAGCTGACTCCATTAACGCTACATTCTTCACCGTGACCTGTTTCAATCATAAAACTCCCTTCCCTCTGCCATCAGTCAAATAGCTGCCTGTACTGTAATAGCCTTAATCCCCTCCTGAAACACATGATTTATCTCATTTTGTAGATCAAAATTCCCTTTGCCACAATCATCATAAACATTATTGACACTCCGTAAGCTTCCCTTCCCATTGCAAGAAGAAGCACTGCAATAATTCCTACGATCATCGATTTGACCGTTACGATTTTCCCTGCTTTTTCCTGCTTCAATCTGGTCAAAAGAATCTTCACCGCTCCGATGATCACCAGCAAAATAAACAAAGCCCAATAAAGTGTGCAATTTAAGCTTCCCGCCTGAACATAATCAGGTAGACTCACCGCATAATAGACGCCATCAATCCTATTGGGATATATGGGCAGGATAATCATTATCATCGCAAGCACATCTATAATTCCAAGAAGCATATCGCAGATATATCTGATATTGTCCCTGTTCTCTTTTTCGGCGATTGACACCATCTTTTCTGCCGATAGTAATTCGTCTATAGATACTGAAAAGAATCTCGATATCTCTTTTAACGAATCTATACTCGGGTACCCACGGCCTGACTCCCACTTGGAAATAGCAGTTCTTGAAACATATAAAGCTTCTGCCAGCTCTTCCTGAGTCATATCTTTATTCTTTCTAAGTTCCTGCAGTTTTTCGCCAAACTCCATTTTCACCCCATGTCAGGCTTTTGCCTTCTCATCAATGAGAAGAACAATAGCCCTGTATAAAAGAAATAATCCCGTACTAAGGAGAATTGATCCCATGATATCTGTCAGCCAATGAACTCCGGCCACAGTTCTTCCTATGACCATAAACATGGAAAACAGAGCCGAAAATACACATACATATTTCAGTAAAATCTCATTCTTCATCCTTCTTTTTGCCTGGAACCAGAGAGTTGGCATAACACTTAATACCAACAGTGTTGTCGAGGATGGATACGACGCCTCCATAAATCCATCTATCAGTATTGGTCTGTAATTTATCGGTATCATTTCAAATAGCAGATATCCAAATATCACTATAATATAGTATATTCCAAGTACTAATATATCGGAATCGACTTTAACCAGGTTCTTCCTTTGTATCAGCTGGACAAGACCAATACCTGCAAATATCAGACATATGAAAATAGGTACAAGTCCCAACCAGTCAGTTATGGTGTAAATGACCATATGAACCCCGGTCAATTTGTGAAAATAACAATTGATTGTGGCAAAACCTATGTCTGTCCCGTTCTGCCCGGCGGGCTGAACATCAACAATCTGGATAAGTAATGTCCAGATGACAAATCCAATAAAAAATAACGCTCCAAACAGTAAACTCTTTAATCCTTTTCTTTTCATTTCTCATAATCCTTTCTGTTTTGTCCCTATGGCTAAATGGAGCGTAACAAGGATTATGAAAAAGCTAAAGAAACGCTTGGTAACATGCATGACACGATTCGTATCATCCGCATAAACAAGCCTATCACACAATACAAAAAAGGCCGTCATCTACACAGATAACGACCCGAATTTCACTTAATTATCTTGATTCCTTTGCAGAATCTCCGAGTATCTGTCGCATTCTATTACAGGACAGATCATCTGAAGGTCATATGGTTCCTTTTCAGCAAGTTCTTTTATAGGAATGCTTGCCAGGTCACTCCCCATTGCTCTGTAAAATGCAATCGTCTCCTCAGAAGAACAGGCAGATATGTACAGAGCCTGTGCACCAGCTTTTATTGCTTCCGCTTTTCCCAATTCAAATAATCGTCTGCCAACACCTTGGCCTCTGCATTCAGAAGATACCTGCATCATATCAAGAATCATGTAAGGACCGTTTAGTTTCTTTAATAGCCCAATAAAGCCAACAACTTTATCATTTTCTAATGCGATGTATGTAATATAGTCATCACTGCTTATTTGCTTTGCCACAGAACACTTTTGGCTTAAGTCCCAATCTTCGGTATATTTGCATTCTACTAATGCATATTCTCCGTCTATTCTTCGATATACTTTATTTACATCCTGTTTTCTGTTATATGAATCTAATGATTCTAAACAGAAATTTGTCTCTGATAATAATTCGATTTTTATCAAATAATAATTCCCCTTTCATCACTCACATTTCTTAATATAATAAATGAATTCATTATCCCGACTCACTTCCACATATCCCAGCTTGGTATAAAAGGCGTTTGTTCTGACATTCCAAATGGGCGTATCTAATACAAATTCCTTTACATTTGAAAACATTGTCTCAATTTCCTGCATCATCAGCTTCATGACCTCTTCAACAGCCTCCTCAGGGTAATGTTCGGAACGGCATTCCCCTGAAACGACATTAATCGCCGCATGCCTATGAAGATACGAGTCATGTGCCGCGTCTATCGTCACATAAGGGATGCCATGACTGACGCAAGTTTCCGCAGTTCCCGTCTCCCCACCCGGCAGAAAATACTGTTCTTTGATCTCCGAATACTCGTCCGGCTTTAGGAATCCATCTTTCAGAAGAAAAGAATGCGTTCCAAGTATCTGTCCAAATAGATATACATCTACCTCTTTCATTGTCTCTTCCCCCGTCGCCATAATTCAGTGCTCACCCTCCGCGATCAATGCCCTGGCATCTACATTATCCGCCCGTTCATGCATGATATGCCTGTACTCTTCAGAAGCAAAACAAGCATCCAGCTTTTCTCTAGACGGAAAGCGAATGACAATTACTCTTCCCGGATTTCTAAGAGAACTGAGAGCTCGGATATTTTCTGTCCGTACAAGGTATTCGCCTCCAAAGCTTTCAACAATCGGCTTTACCTTCTCGATATAATCCTCATAGGTGCCTCGCCCCTTGTTTTCATCAATGTATACATCAACAATAAAGTAACAGCTCATCCCATACTTCCCCTTGTATAATATGTAACGGCACGATTACTTCATAATCCTGCCCAGTCGTCGGAGCCGTAAACACCCGAATCAATAAGGTAAAGTGACTCTGCTTCAAGAATATAAACATAGACAAACCTTTTAATCTGTTCAGTTACATTAAAATCAATCTTTATCTGATGAACCTTCATTTCGATCATCCTTCCTTAAACAAATCTAATTCCGGTATTTTTTCATAGTACAAAAAATCTGTAACGCCGGTGTTTTCGGCATACAGTCTCTGCTCACCCCTAAATAAAACCCCGGCTTTTTCATACATCCTCTGCGCCGGAAGATTTGTTTTCAGCACGTCAAGGCGAAGCGCCTTTTTCCCATTCCTGACTGCAATCTTCATCGCTTCCTCAAGAAGCTTGATCCCCAGTGATCTTCCCTGGTATGAAGGAGAAACCGCAAGCAGATGAACTGTTGCTACCTGATCGTTCGGAAGTTTATCCCTCCATACTATTTTCTCGTATTCCGCGCCCTGATTCATAGAAATTGCCACAACCCCGGCGGCATCATCTTCATCCATCAGGCAATACATCTCATCATGCAGAATATATGCTCTAAGCTGTTCATCTGTAGGATGCTTTCCATATACCCACCTGGCATATTGCTCTATCAGCGGAGTGTTCTCTATCACATCAATATATATTTTCTTCACTGCCTCGAAATCATTCGCATAAACCAGCTGCATCTTTCAATCTCCATCTTCTGCAAAATCTTCATACTTCATCGGCGTAAACCAAATCCCGTTCACTGTCTGTTCTTTATCCGTGTCTGTAAATCCCAGCGCATGATAAAACGGCACTCCATAGGGCGAGGAATTAAGAGTGATTATCTGATTATCTACAAAGTCTGTATTTTGCATTCAGCACCAATTCTCCATCATCAGCATCTGAATAAAGTGTTTTCTCAAATCCAATACCGTTATGCTCAAGGCAAAGATCCATAAAGCAAATGAAAATTCCTATATCAATGCGATTATAGAATAAAACCTTATCTGCTGGCATTATTCCCCTTTTGCCGGGCTTCTTGTATCTGTAAACCAATAGCTCGCCATCGTTCTTTACAAGCCACGGTTGAGAATTACATGCACTCGGTGCAAACCTGATAATATCGGTCACACCCGAGATCTGTTCGCCCTCCCATATTTCTTCAGCGTTCTTTCTTTTGCTCTTAAACATATCCTTGCGGTACTTAGAGTCATCACTGATCTTCCGGATGGAAAACATAATGACGAACTCCATATCCTCAAATGGTTCTTCTTCTGTTTTCCCTATTCCGAACCAGAGCGTTCCGATATTTCGGGATACAAGATAAAGGTCGAGTTGTTCACCGAGATAACCAATGTTTTGCAGATAGCCGTCTTTCTTTTCGCTGTAAAGCAGAATGCAGTATTCTCCGCCTCGTTTGCAGTTAGTCTGCTTTTCAGGAACAATGCGAATGGCGGTTTTGATTTCGGGATTCAGGGGAGTAAACTCTGAATATGCATTTTGTATATCGCCCAGTTCGTCTATACTGATTGATTCCTTTCCAACATTTCTGAAAATATGAAACGACTTTCTCTTAAATATCATTTTATAAAAGATGTCATTCAATGAAATTAGCTCCGTAAAGCCTGAATTCATCAGTATCTTTTCCGTTTCTTCCATGTCCCTTTCAATCAGCGGACGCATACTGTCTTTGTATTTGGACAAATCAGCGCTACGCAGAGCAGACAGAATTTGTGGGATATACTGCGGCCTTGCCAGTCCCACTTGAGCAAGTGCCTTCACGCATTGTCGGGCGGTGATGGGCTTTTCATCGGTGATGTGTTTCAGATAATCCGGAAGGATGAGATCGAACCGGTTTTCTTCATCCCACTGTGCGTTTGCCGCAAGGATATACAAAGCTCGATTTCTTACCAATGACTTTGGATGGTCAAGCAACGAAGCAACATCCTCAAAGTATTCATACCATTCATCTGTATCATGGCTTTCTGCAACAATTCTATCAGTAAAGGCACAGGCATATTTATCATCTTTTGATGTAAGCTTCTGTACGATATTTTCTTTCATCCCAAAGCTCCTCCCAAGTCCCTGTCCTATGCAGGCAGCCGATACTTGCATCATATCCAAAATCATATATGATTCAATCAATTCCTTTTTTAACCCAATGAATCCTGTTTAAAGTTTTCTGCTGATAATAATTCGATCCTGATCAATTTTTCTCTGCTCCTATCTCATGTATACCTTACAAAAATGCCGCAAATGCTTCTCGATGTATTCCATGCATTCTTTCTCACACTGCGGCTGTCTGTCTGACCTTGCAATCTGCAGAACAGCCGGTGCGGTAAGTTCTACTGCAAGCAGCTTCGGATCATCCTTTACGACTATCCCCTCATCCATCATTCCCTTGATAATCTTTGCAAACATCCTCTGTATCCCGTCCAGCTGGTGTCTGGTTGTAGCCTCGGAAATCCTTTCATTCCTGAACTGCTCTTGTACAAGAAGCATCCGCGTCTTGCGGATTATGGGATCCCGCATTGTGAATGAGATCCTTTCCATAGTCACCTTTATAAACTCCTCCCGGCTCTCAGGCACCTTCCCGATGTTTTTCTCAGATCCAAACATTACCTCATACCGCTCTTCCGCAGAATCAATCAACGCATTCAGAATGTCCTCTTTGCCCTTATAGTGCTTATATAGCGATGGAGCTTTGATCCCGACAATATTTGCAATCTGCTCCACGCTTGTTCCATCGTATCCATTCTCTGCAAATAACGTTAATGCCGCATCCAGTATTTTCTCTTTGGTAGACATTGTATCCTCCATTTCGCTAATATATTAGCCTCATTATAGCTAATGTTAATTAGCCTATCAAGATAAAAAATCAGACTGACCGAAACCGTCAGGTTTCAGCCAGTCGTTCTTTTCTCTCATATCATCTGAAAATGCCTCATCGCTTCCTCAATGGCTTTAATCCTCATATCCGAAGTGCCAGGTTGTTTGCTGGTCTCCGTTGCCACTCCGGTCCGCGCTGGACAAAGGTCCACCGGACCTTTAGCGCCCGGCGATTTTGGCTTGTTATAATTCTCTCTTTCGATGATCTCATGTTTCTGTTTCACCTGTGCAATATTGAGATTTGTTACATGGAATCCGTACCTCTCCTGCACTCATTCCTGAATCTCCTTATATGTAGCCTTAGCCTCTGCGCTAGTCAGATCCAGCTCATCCATATCAAGCTTAACATTGACATGATGCTTTGCTTCATGAAGTTTGGACAAAAGTGCTACC
>ALYD01000010.1 GCA_000513555.1 Lachnospiraceae bacterium JC7 | reverse complement strand
GGGGGAACGTCAGCCCTTAACGCATTGAAAAAACTTTAGCTATCCCTGATTGTCAGGGCTGACTATACAAATAAGTATTAGGAATATATCGGGAAAAACATTGTGGCGCTGACTATCAGTGACACCACTTCAATGACAAACAGCGGAAGTGTGAACTTAAGTGTCTGACCGACATTAAAGTTGCCTGTTCCAAAAGCTATCATACTTCCTGCACAGCCTGTAGGAAGTACAAATGCCATCCATGATGAGGCTGCCGTTACTAGGACAACGGTCTGAACATTAAATCCACCCGCAAGAGCTGTAGATGCCGCTATCGGAATCATAAGTGCCATGGTTCCCATATTTGAAAGGAAGTTTGTCATTACAGAAGTAACTATACAGAATACGGCTATTACAAACATGGGCGCAGGATGTCCGCCAAGTATATTGAGGACTGTCTGTCCGATGAGCTCGCCCACTCCTGTATTTCCAAGAATGGTTGATACTGCTGACATTCCGGCAATGAGGAATATCATATCGCTGCAGATTGTCTTTTGGACATCTTCCAGATTAATGACTCCTGTCAGCATAAGGGCAAGGACACCTGCCACAGGTATAATATTCTGAACTTCTTTTGAGATTACGTTAGAAAGGAAGAATGCCGCCATGATAACCGCAAATACCATAAAGACAACTGTTTCATGCTTCTTTGAAAGAACCTTTACTTCCTTAACATTGACCTCTTCCTTTTTCATATCAGAGTCAGGTATAAGTTTTACTCCTGCCACGCAGTATATTAGTCCGAGCATTACGGGAATGAATGCCACCTTAAAATAATCTGCGATTCCAATGGCATATTCCGGGGCAACACCCTCAAAAAATGCATTGATTGTACCCGGCATGGTCGCTCCCATTGCTACAGGAATCTTTGAAGTCCAAAGGGTGTTGATGGTACAAACTGCCATCAAAGCCTTTGCCGGAGTTACCTCGGCATCATCCTGCAGTGTCTGGACAAACAGAAGCATGATGGATATGCATGCAACCTGTCCCATGAACTGGGAAAGGCCCAATGTTACAAGTGCCAATGTTATGAGCACCAGTATTTCACCTTTTCCCTGCATCTTATACATCAGGTTTTTAAGCCGCTGGACAACCGATGTCTTTGATAACTGAGTAGCAACAACTATCATTGCCGCAACCATAATTGCTGTAGAGCTGGAAAAACCGGAAAATGCTGTTTTGATATCCGAAACTCCTGTAAGTACAAATGCTGTACAACAGATCATAGCCGTCAGGCCATATGGCAGTTTATGTGTCAGAAGCATTACCACCATAAAGGCAAGTATGCATAAAGTAATAACTATTTGAGTGTTCATTATCTCCTCCAGATAGACATTTATTTTTTAATGCATCACGTAAAGTTCCGAACTTTTGATAGTAGTATTCTACTTTATGTATTTTCTTGAAAACAGTAGCCCAAGCCTATATAATCTATAAGAAAAAACTATACATCTCATATGCCAATGCCAGTACTATATGATGTTAGCGTTGCAATTAAGTATAGAACCTCTTTAGGTTCACATTTACTCCCATAATCAAACAAAATAATGGATATCAAAGAACTTATATATATTACAACAATAGCAAAAGAAAAGAACCTTTCCAGAGCAGGAAAGGTCCTGGGTGTTTCCCAGCCAACTTTAAGTGCATTTCTTTCAGGTCTGGAGGATCGTCTGGAAACCGATCTTTTCTATAGAGAGAAGAAGGAGCTGATTCCAAGCCCGGCCGGAAAAATCTATCTTGAAGCTGCCGAAAAGATCATTGCCTTAAAGGAACATACATATCTGTCTATACACCGTCTCAGCACCACCGAATCGAAGATTCTGCGCATCGCAGCCTCACCACTTCGGGGTTCATCGATGTTTGGAACAGTTTACACTGCCTTTTCGAAACGGTTTCCCGACATTCGTCTGGAACTCAAAGAAGCTTATATGAGTTCCATCCTGAATTTAGTGGCTGATGGCAGTGTCGACTTCGGTCTCGGAGCTTTCGCAGATTCAGAAAGCGACCGTTTTGACTACATAACAACCTCTCTCGAAGAAATTGTTATCGCTGCTCCGGCTTACTATCGCGAACTTCTGAATGTACCGGAAGAGCTCCCAATAACCAATGCGGATCCCCGTTCAGTTTTGAATTCGATCCCCTCTGTTCCCATATCATGCTTCAAAGATTCTGCATTTGTAAGGCTCAGTAAAGGCAATGCCATACGCATTGTTTCCGACGGCATCCTTGCATCTCAAGGTATCAATCCCCTTAATGCCTACGAATCCGGCAACAACCTGATAATCGAAAACATGGTGAGACAGGGAGTAGGTGTGGGATTTCTTCCGGCCACAAGAATTGGCGCAGGTCAAAAAAATATAGCATTTTTTCGTACAGATCCGAAATACTATGTGAATCTGGGAATCATTCTAAAGAAAGGCACCGAGGTTTCAGAAGCAATACGGTACTTTGCCTTTCTTGCATACCAGGCAGACCGGAAAACCAGAATTTACCACGCTCCCACAGGAAGCGAACCCATGTCTTCCATAATAAAGGAGTTCTCTGAATAACATTTTCACTATATCTGAAGGAGCCTCCCCCCAATGAATACAAAACTGCTTGAATGCATCATAACCGTATCCCAGGAACAGTCTCAGTCAAGAGCTGCTGTGAAGCTCAATATATCCCAATCCGCACTGTCACAGCAGATAAAAAAGGTTGAGAACGACATAGGAACCCCGCTTTTCTATAAAGAAAAAAACGAACTCTTTCTAACCGATGCCGGAAAGATCTACATTAACGGTGCACAGGGCGCCCTCAATATCTACAAACATGCCCTCAGGGATATCAGTAAAGTCCGCAGCAGAAAAAACAAGGAAATAACATTTGTTTACACAAAGGGTCTGCTGAAGGACCTTCCGGGGGTTCTGACCGAATTCCGGAAGATTCATCCCGACATATACATTAACACACTTTACGGCACCGCCGCTTCCGCCAAGGATTACCTGTCAAACGGCATTGCCGATTTTGCCATAACAGCCACAAGCGACCTTTCCAATACGCTGCTCAGTTATATTCCTCTGAGAACTACTGAGCTTGAGCTCGCTCTGCCCTATGGTCACCCCATGATCAATCGTTTCCGAAAAGAAGGAGTATCTTTTGAATGTCTTTCCGAAGACATTTTCATACTTCCGCCTAATGAAACGGTGGCCCGACAGCTCAGTTCAAGAATCTTTCAGCAAAACAGATTCATTCCCAGATCCATTCGCGAAGTCAGCGAAATAGAATCTGCCATCGAACTTATGCTCAGCGGAAACGGTATATGCTTTGTGCCAAAATTCCATGAAGCAAATAACCGGTATGTTGCTTTCTCCTTAGTACCCGGCGCGGTTTACCATATAGTGATCACTTATCCGAAAAGCAAAATCATCAGTGCCGCATTGAAGGACCTTCTCATGATACTGATGAGAACATATGACAGTTATATAAAATAGCAGGATTCAGCAAAAGTACCCCAAGGACTTAACATCAGAATATGACATGATGCGAGTTTTACTCTATCCGGATAAATCACAAAAAAAAGGGCGGCCCATCACATGATGAGTCGCCTGTTCTACCTTATTCCGCCGCTTATCACTCTTTCGAGACGGTAATGTTTCTCAGGAATTTGTCCAGCCTCTCTGAGATGGAATTATGAGGATATATGTATCTTACTTCTCTATCATTCCACAGTACTCATATCCTGCTTCTTCAACAGCTGCTTTGATAAGAGCCTCATCAATTTCCTTTGAGTTTGTAATAGTTACAAGATTGTCTGCATGTGATGCAACTGCACTCTCGATACCCTCGATCGCCTCAAGAGCCTTCTTTACATGAGCCTCACAATGTCCACACATCATTCCCTTAACTGTAATCTTCATTTCTTTTGTTTCCTTTCCTGTTTCGTCACTTATTGTTTCTTTATCTGCTTCAACTTGAGACATTTTATCTTCAGAGTCTTCAGTTGTTGATGCCTGCTGTATCAGATTTCCATTTATGGCATTTTTTATCTCTCTGTCCTTTGAACTGTCATATGGCTTTATCCAGTTGAGGCGCAATGCATTGGACACTACACAGAAACTTGAAAGACCCATGGCCGCCGCTCCGAATATAGGATTAAGTGTCCATCCGAAGGCAGCAACATAACAGCCTGCTGCAAGAGGGATTCCCAAAACATTATAGAAAAATGCCCAGAACAGATTCTCATGAATGTTCCTCAGGGTACTTCTGGAGATCCTTATGGCCGCCGCAACATCCTTGATGCTGTTCTTCATGAGAACAACGTCTGCCGCATCTATGGCAACGTCTGTTCCTGCGCCTATGGCGATTCCGAGATTTGCCGAAGTCAGTGCCGGCGCATCATTGATGCCGTCTCCCACCATAGTGACCATTCCGTGATCCATCAGCTTTCTTACTACTGCTTCCTTGCCGTCAGGCTTCACAGAAGCAACCACTTCGTCAACGCCTGCCTGCTTTGCGATGGCCGCCGCAGTGATCTCATTATCGCCGGTGAGCATAACCACATGGATCCCCAGCTTCTTTAACTCAGAGATGGCTTCAGGTGAATCTTCTTTAATTATATCCGAAACACCGATTATTCCAAGGAGCCTGCCCGCCTTTGCAACGAGAACAGGAGTCTTTCCTTCTTTTGCCAATACCTCTATTCCGCTCTTTGTCTCAGCCTTTAGTCCGCCCACAACTCCGGCTATGTATTTGGCACTTCCTCCGTAGATCTCATCCGAACCAAGCTTTGCCCTAAGTCCGTTTCCGGACAATGCTTCAAACTCGGTTGTCTCTGAAAGAACTGTGTTTCTTTCTCCTGCGTATTCTGTGACAGCTTTCGAAATAGGATGTTCGCTCTTTGACTCAAGAGCATAAGCAACCTGAAGAAGTTCCTCCTCACTTACACCCTCCGCAGGAATGAGATCCGTCACCTTCATTTCGCCTGTTGTGATGGTTCCGGTCTTATCGAGGGCAACTATCTGAGTTTTTCCTGCCTGCTCAAGAGATGCCGCTGTCTTGAACAGTATTCCGCTCTTTGCCGCAACGCCGTTTCCTACCATTATGGCAACGGGAGTTGCGAGACCTAGGGCACACGGGCAGCTGATAACGAGAACCGATACCGCTCTCGCCACGGCATATCCAAAGCTCTGGCCTGCCAGAATCCAGGCCAAAAATGTGACAACTGCTATTCCGATGACCACCGGAACGAAAACTCCCGAGACCTTATCCGCGATCTTTGCGATAGGTGCCTTTGTTGCCGCTGCATCACTCACCATCTTTATGATGGCAGAAAGAGTCGTGTCCTCACCTACCCTTGAGGCCTCACACACCATATATCCTGATGTATTGATGGTCGCTGCATATACCTTTTCTCCGGGCGCCTTTTCCACCGGAAGGCTCTCTCCTGTCAATGCAGATTCATTGACAGCGCTCTCTCCCTCCTTTACGATACCGTCTACCGGTATACTGTCTCCGGGTCTGACCACAAACCTGTCTCCGACCTTCACGTCTTCGATAGGCACTTTGACCTCAGCCCCGTCACGAAGGACAACCGCAGTCTTAGGAGAAAGGTCCATAAGTCCTTTAAGTGCATTTGTGGTCTTTCCCTTCGACCTTGCCTCCAGCATCTTACCCACTGTTATGAGAGTAAGGATAGTCGCCGCTGCTTCGAAATAGAACTGATTCATATAGTAAATGACCAGATCCTTATCGTTATCAAGGACAGCCCATGTCATGGCAAAAAGAGCGAATACACTATATGCGTAGGATGCCGTTGATCCCAATGCCACCAGCGTATCCATATTTGGCGAACCGTGGATGAGTCCTTTAAATCCGCTTATGAAAAACTTCTGGTTGATCACCATAACAAAGCCTGCCAGCAATAACTGATACAGACCCATGGCAACATGATTTCCATCCAGAAATCCCGGAAGCGGCCAGTCCCACAGCATATGTCCCATAGACACATACAAAAGCGGTATCAGGAGAATGATCGATGCCACCAGCCTCTTCTTCATCTTCGGCGTCTCGGTATCCTCCAGCGAATCATCCCGGCTCACCGCCGAACTCCCTGCTTCGGATCCGCCCTTCACACTGGCACCGTAACCTGCCGCCTCAACTGCTGCTATTATTTCTTCCGGAGAAGCTGTACCTTCCACACCCATTGAATTTGTCAAAAGGCTTACAGCACAGCTCTCAACTCCTTTAACCGAGCTTACCGCCTTTTCGACTCTTGTCTGGCAGGCAGCACAGCTCATTCCTGTGACCTTATACTGCTCCATATTTTCTCCTCGCGTCTAAACGCTGATGTATACCTCACCATTATACCCCCGAGGGGTATCTTTACAGCTGGTATGATATACCCTGTGGGGGTATATTGTCAATTAGATTTTACACAACATTTAAATCCACATTTTTATCATGTTGAAACAATAACTTCAACGAAAAATGCGCATCCGATTTTCACAAATCCGAATACGCACTCTTTCTTCATATTATAACCTGCATTCTTTCACCGTTTTTCTTACAGCTCATGCAGGAACAGCCTCAACATCCTTCGTGATGATCACATCACTGCCGAGACCCAGTATGTCATGAATAAGTACTGTCCCTGTTTTCACAGGTGCTTTCAATGAACACTTTCTTATCTCCTCCATGGCATCGAAAATCCTGTCTTTAGGTATGGGAGCTGTAAGCCTTACGCTGGCAAGCGGAAACTCCCCATTCTCCACACGCACAGACGATGCTATGGTACGTCTCGGATCTGTCAGTTCCTGAGCCACATACTCCTTACCCCTCGGGCAGAGATTTCCACTCACGGCAGTAACATTGACCTTACCCTCATTTTCTTCATAGTCCGCTGTTATCTCACAACCGTTGGGGCATACGATACACGTAAAAGTCCTCTTCATATCAAACTCCATTCCACCGCTTTCATCAGCAGCCAAGTTTTTTCTGTCAAAAACATTCACACCACGCACACTTGAAGGTCTCCGGCGCCACTTTTCACGCCTTCTACATCAAGCTGCACCATTTCCGCAGGCAGTGCTTTTTTCATTTTCTTTGAAGCAAGCTCTCTGCCGTCCTGACTGACCACTATCCTTACATCCTTCATAGGACGGCTCACCCTCAGGGACAGTCTGAACTTTTCATCGCCACTGACCTTCTGGGGAATGGTGTGATTTATATTTCCGTCATAGCTTAGCTTCACATCACATTCGGAAAGACCTCCTTCCCTTATGAACCTGGCCACATGATCCGCGAGCTGCTCCGCCTCCATAGATACAAAATCAACCAGATCATGAACATGAAGCACATTTCCTGCCGCGAAGATTCCGGGTACGCTTGTCTGATAATGCTCATCCACCACGGCTCCTCTGGTACGCTTATCCAGCACAACTCCCGCGTCAAGGGACAGCTCATTCTCCGGAAGAAGTCCAACAGAAAGGATAAGCGTGTCACATTCCACATACTCCTCCGTCCCCGGAATCGGGCGGAACTTTTCATCCACTTCGGAGATGGTAACGCCCTTAAGTCGTCTGTCTCCATGAATTTCCGTCACTGTATGACTCAGATACAAAGGGATGTTGTAGTCATTGAGACACTGCTCTATATTTCTCGGAAGCCCGGAAGGATATGGCTGCACCTCATAAACAGCTTTCACATGAGCCCCTTCCAGTGTCAGACGTCTGGCCATGATCATGCCAATGTCTCCGGATCCCAGTATCACCACCTCTTTAGCCGGCATCTTGTTGTACAGATTGATATAGGCCTGTGCCACTCCCGCGGTGAAAACTCCCGCAGGACGCTCCCCGGGTATGGCAAGAGCCCCTCTCGTTCTTTCACGGCAGCCCATGGTAAGAACCACAGCCTTCGCCTGATATCTGAGGAGTCCGTCCGGTGTCACGACTGTGACTAAACGGTCACCGGTAACATCGGTCACGGCGGCATTTACCATATACGGTATCCCGAGTTCACGGACCTCCGAAATGAATCTTCCGGCATATTCCGGACCGCTAAGTGTCACTCCGAATCTCGTAAGTCCAAAACCGTCATGTATGCACTGGCGGAGTATACCCCCGAGATGCTTTTCACGTTCAACTATAAGGATGTCTCTCACACCCTTCTTCCAGAGCTCCACCGCCGCACTGAGTCCCGCAGGGCCTCCCCCAACGATAAGAACATCTATATTTTTAATTTCTTCGCTCATACCTTTTCCTCATATATTCGCCAATTTATCTGACCGCTCCGAAAAATAGCTGCGAGCCCTGTCTGTTATATTCAAGTTCCGTATCCCTGATGCCGTACTCTTTTTCCAGAAGCTCCGCGATACGCATCTGGCAGTAGCCGCCCTGACATCTTCCCATCATGCTACGGGTACGATATTTCACCCCCACCATGGTATGTACCCCGAGAGGATTTCTCACAGCCTCAAGTATCTCTGCCTTTGTCACCTTCTGACACCTGCATATGAGCTCACCGTAATCAGGGTTCCTGCGGATGCACTCGGCCTGTTCTTCCTCACTCATCTCCGCAAATTTCTTTATGCCTTTTCTTACAGGTACAAAGGACGGGTCCTCCATAAGATCCATACGGGCCTTCATCAGTTCGATCACATAGTCAGCTATGGCTACGGACGCTGTAAGTCCCGGAGATTCGATGCCTACGAGATTCACTGCATGCGGAGCCACATCATCCACGATCTCTATCTTGAAGTCCTGTATCTTTCCGTTCTCGTCTATCCATTTGGGAAGGATACCTGTATAAGTTCTTATGTAATCGCCTCTGTTCACATGAGGCCAGATCTTTGTGGCTTCCTGATACAGATAATCGAGATTCTTCTGTGCCACACCATACCAGTGAAGATCTTCCGTATCTTCAGCAGTCGGTCCCAGAAGTACATTTCCGTCTGTTGTGACGGAAACATGGATGCCCATATATGTGTTGGAGGGAACCGTATAGATCGGCATGGGCACAAGCTTCGAAAGTCTGTTGTCCAGGATAATGTAATCATCCTTGGAGCCTATGATCCTGTTGCCTGTTAATCCCAGCATGTCAGAGATCACTCCGCATCCGAGACCTGCTG
The DNA here is from genome assembly GCA_000513555.1 of Lachnospiraceae bacterium JC7. Classification (GTDB taxonomy): domain Bacteria; phylum Bacillota; class Clostridia; order Lachnospirales; family Lachnospiraceae; genus Oribacterium. The sequence goes on along the minus strand of ALYD01000010.1, from coordinate 94,329 downwards.
CATTTATCACCCATCTGGTGTGGTATGTTGCATAGCCGGAAGCATTGGGCTCACCATGCTTAGCGGATACTGTCCATGTATCATCTTCTTCTCTGTGTATGCCTACCACCTCGTTATCCAGGAAATAACTGACACCGTTCCGGTGGGCATTCTCCGCAAGAGCTATGGTCAGCATAAAGGGGTCGAGGATCCCCGAATCAGGCGAATACATGGCGAACTCCCCTTCAACCGTGGGAACCAGCTCGTGAAGCCTTTCCTTCTCTATGATAGAAAGATGCTTAACTCCGTTTTTCTCTCCCTGCTCCATAACCTCATGAAGCCTTGCTCTCTCCTCATCTGTGAAACCTACCAGAACCTTGCCGCAGCGCTTAAAGCTGAAATCCAGTTCCTCTGCAAGGTCCCCCATCATCTGATTGCCTTTAACACAGAGTCGCGCTTTCAGCGAGCCCGGGTCATAGGCAAATCCACCATGGCAGACTCCCGTATTTCTTCCGCTGGTCTCATAACATACATCAAGGTTCTTCTCCAGCACACCGATCTTCAGTCTGTATCTGGAAAGCTGTCTCGCGATGGCCGAACCTACCACTCCACCGCCTATTATCAAAACATCAAATATTTCCATTTTCATCCCCCATGATTCAAGAGCCGGGTTTGAAAGAACCCGGCCCGTAACTTTCTTCTTTTAATCCTCGTCAGGCTTTACCTTATAAGGCTCCCCATCCATGGTGAAAACGATCTTTCTTATGGACGGATCGTGAGTGTCGTTGAAGTCAAAGGCCGACTGGGCCTCACGGAAATCACAGACATGGGATATCTTGTGATCCAGGTCTACCTTGCCTTCCTTCACGAGATCTATGACCTCCTGGAACTTTCTGTTCTGAAGTCTGGAGCCTCTGATATCCAGCTCCTTGGATGTGATTCCGAAATTCGTTACTTCTGTAGGACTTGTGGTGAAGCCCATGGTGATGACACGTCCTGCGTTGCCTGTGACTCCGATAAGAGTTCCGAGGGAATCCTTCGTGCAGGCACAGTCGATGGAAACTGTCGGACCGTAACCATCCGATGTCACTTCCTTAAGCCGCTCTGCGAAATTCTCCTTCATGGGATTGATGGCAACATCTGCTCCGTTTCCAAGAGCCTCCTGAAGCTTCTCATCAAAGATATCGGAAACAATTATCTTCTTCGGATGATACAGCTTAACGATGGAAAGCATTCTGGCGCCGAGAGCTCCCTGCCCGTTGATGAGGACTTCATCATCCTCCTTTATTTCCGCCCTTGAACATGCCTGAACCGCAATGGTGGTAGGCTCGATGAGAACCGCATCCACATAGCGGAGTCCATCTGGAAGGATGTAGCAATGCTCATCCGGTACAGCTATGAACTCACGATAGCCGCCATCGATATGTACGCCTCTCACCTGCAGATTCTGACATACATTAGGACGTCCGTGTCTGCAAGCGTAACAATGTCCGCAGGCTGTGACCTGATCTATGATGACCCTGTCCCCCACTTTGACTTTCTTCGCTGTGGGGCCACACTGAACCACTTCTCCGACGATCTCATGACCGATGATCCTCGGATAAGTAGCCGCCGCATTTGTTCCATGATATATACCTGCATCTGATCCGCAAAGACCCGATGCCTTGACCTGTACGAGAACGTTATTCTTCTCGTCTATCTCAGGTTTTGCTTCTTCGACTATCCTGAGATCCTCAGGTTCCATGATACGAACCGCTTTGATCTTTTCCATAATTTCCCTCTTTTCTATTTACCTGAAATGAAGTTCGCAACTCCAACCGACAGTGCCGGAACATAGGTCGTCAGCGCAAGTACAGTGAAGTTTGATATCATGAAGGGGACAAGGGCTATGACATTTTCAGAAAGCTTATTGCCGTTTCCTCCAAGTTCTCTTGAGGTCCTGTCACCTATGGAAGTGGCCGCAAAGAGGCAGACACCTACAGGAGGTGTACATAATCCGAGAACCAGGTTCATTACCACGATGATACCGAACTGTATCGGATCGACTCCGACCGCTGTGGCAAGCTGAAGAAGAACAGGGAACAGAATAAGGATCGCCGCTATGGTCTCCATAAACATTCCTACAAAAACAAGGAAAAGGTTTATGAGGAGCAGGATGATATACTTGTTGGATGTCAGACTCAGCATGGAATCCGCGATCATGTTAGGGATACGTTCCTTCGTCATGATATAGGCAAAGACATTGGCAAAAGCAACGAGACCCATGATGGCGGATGCGGATGACAGTGTTGCCTTCAGGCAGTCATAGAAGGTTGACAATGTCAGCTTCTTATAAATAAATGCCGACACTATGGTTCCGTAGGCTATACATACGATGGAGGCCTCGGTAGGTGTCATAACACCGCCCATGATGCCGAAGAGGATGATTCCCACCATGATGATGGCCCATATAGCCTCCTTCCCTTCATGAAGGATGGTCTTCATGGAGCTCATCTTATCTCTCTTGGGATAATGATTCTTTCTGGACTCCCACCAGCAGACGAAACACATTCCTCCGCCCATGAGTACACCCGGAATGATTCCCGCCATGAACATCTTGGATACCGAAAGTCCTGTCATGGTGGCTGCGATGATCATGGGAACAGATGGCGGGATGATAGGTCCCATGCAGGATGATGCAGCTGTTACCGCAACAGAGAATGGTACATCATAGCCCTGCTTGGCCATCATAGGGATCTCAACGCCTCCCAGTGAAACAGTATCTGAAAGAGCCGTTCCTGAAATTCCCGCGAAGACCATTGAAGCCAGAACATTGGCATAGGCAAGACCGCCTGAAAGATGTCCTACTATGGCATCTGCAAACCCAAGGAGCTTATCTGAGATTCCGCCCTGATTCATGAGATTTCCTGCAAATGTAAATCCCGGGATACAGAGGAGGGTGAAGGAATCAAGCCCCGCAAAGAAACGCTGCGCGAACTGGGTTATGGGCATCCCGGATCCGAGGAAATACAGAACCGAAGCAATCCCCAATGAGAACGCAACGGGAACGCCCACGGCGAGACAGATAACAAATGAAATAAAAAGAACTGCTACCATTATTTTGCCCCTCCCTTCTCTTCAAGCTCTTTCTCCCGACGGATCTCTTCAGGAGTTTTGTTCCAGTCCCTTATCATCATGATGATTCGCAATATCGCACTGAAGGACAACAGTCCGAACATCAGTATCTGCGAGAAGTAAATGAACTGCATCGGTATCTGCATCGCTGTGGAAACCATGCGGAACTTCATAAAAACAAAGGATGGCTCTGCCTTGAAAAGAATAAAAAGAGATAAGACAAGCATGGCTATGGTGATCACGAAGCGGATAACCGTATTCAACTTATGCAGGCCCTTCTCTTCCAGTTTGTCTCTCAAAAACTCAACGTATACAAACTCATCCTTGAGCATGGCTATACCGCAGCCGAAGGCGCACATATAGATAAAGGTGTATCTCGCTGCCTCTTCTGTCCATGATGGTGCTGACGGAAGAAGATTTCTCGCTATGATCTGTATCAAAACACATGAACAGAAAGTAATGAAAAAACAACTTCCTATGACAGAAAGTACACTTTTGTATACGCTTAAAAATCTGTTAAATGCTTTCATGCCTTATCTCCTAAAAAATCGGCGGCGTTAACTGCCGCCGATCTTTCTTTACTTTTACTTGATCACTTAAGTGCGTCGATTGAATCATAGATAGCCTTCTGGCTGTCTGTAAGTGTAGGAAGCACACCGTTGATCATGGCATCTGCAAATTCCTGAACGTCTACGTCCACAAACTCCATGCCCTGCTCCTGTAACTGCTTCTCGTACTTCTCCTCGTTCTCAAGGAAGAGCTTGTGCTCAACTTCCTGTGCACGCTTTCCGCCATCGAGAACAACCTGCTGAAGATCTGCAGGAAGAGCGTCGAACTGTGCCTTACCGATACCGATGTATACCCATGCTCTGAGGTGAGCTGTCTTGATGAGATACTTCTGAACCTCGTAGAAGGACTGTGTCTCGATCATGGCAAGAGGGTTCTCCTGAGCCTCGATGGTTCCCTGCTGAAGTGATGTGAAAACTTCACTGAGTGCCATAGGTGTAGGCTTTGCACCTGTAGCTTCGAAAGCGGCAACTGTCATAGGTGACTGAGGTGTACGGATCAGGAGATTCTGCATATCAGCAAGCTTCTCGATCTTCTTGTTTGATGTGATATATCTTGGACCTCTTGTGAAGTAACCGATAACCTTAAGTCCTGCCTTCTCCATAAGCTCTTCAAAATGCTTGCCGGGCTCACCGGTAAGAACCTTCTCCATCTGCTCATCAGACTGGATGAGGTATGGCATACCGATCATTCCGAGATCAGGCTCATAGGTCTGCATGGACTCACCTGTAAATGTGATGTCGCATCCTGACTGCTGAAGGATGGATGTGATCATCTCGATCTCAGAACCAAGCTGTGAGTTTGGATATATCTCAACTGCAACTCTTCCGTTTGAGTTTTCCTCTACATACTCCTTAAATGCCAGAGCACCCTGATGCCATGAATCTGACTCTGCATTGATATGTCCCAGTGTCAGTGTAAATTCAGCCTTTGATGTGTCAGCTGCCGGCTTTTCAGCAGGTGCCTGTGTCTCTGCTGCAGCCTTTGTCTCTGCCGGTGCAGCCGCTGCTGTTGTGCTTGTGGTGCTTGAACCGCCGCAGGCAGCAAGTGATGCAGCCATGATTGCACTCATAACGAGTGCTGTTAATCTTTTTCTCATAATAGACCTCCCTTTGGATTATGTTTTCACGGCATAAAATTTCGGATACCTGCCGCAAAATGTATACTAGTAATATTATCATCCTATGTTCAGGGACTGTCAATATTATTTGTGCATATTTCATTCTTAACGGTGTCTTTTCACGTATTTAATTGTGCGTTATGTCTTTAACAATCATATTTAGCTTAAATTGTTTTATATAATTTGCACTTTAGATTTCATCGATCTGGTATTCACGAAAGTTATATTTATATGCGATTCCGGGAAATATGAGAGTAATAATTAATCTAAAATATATTTAGCTATAATTTAATTTATCTGTATACCAAAAGAGTTCTGACGCACTGTCAGAACTCTTTGAAACAATCATTATACTTTTTAAATTATAACCTGTCCTATATCACTTTCGCTTCGAAGACTTTATCTCCTTCACAAGACTCTTTATCTGTCTCGCCACAGTGTTTGGATCGAACTGTTCTTCCTCATCCTTTATAGCCTCACGAAGGTGATCCAGCAGGCCTTTCACCGTCATAATATCATTCCGGGAAACCGGGTTGTTAAGTACTGCATCTCTGCTGGTAAATACACCTTTTATTTCCAGCGGAATCTCCTTCATACCTGCCTTATCCATTGCATCACGCACCAGATCATACTGGGCCATGTCCATCACCACCGGACTCTGGATAGAAATATCCTGATAGTTTATATGCTGCTTCCAGTTCTTGTTTCCGCTGCCCTCATTGATCACTCCCGCATAACCGAAGCAGTTGATCCCATACACCCTGGATCTCGTCACCACAAAGCACATGATAGAAGCGATATTACCGTTATTGTCAACAGTACCCGGATATACAAGTCCCAGCTTGTTTCTACGGACAAATATCATAAGCGTGGAGAGAAGCTGCATCATTTCATTTGGCTTTCCATTAAAAAGATGGCGCTCTTTCCTTTTGGCCCCGCTCTTTATCCTCTTTTCTTCTTCCGCTGCATCATACAGTCTCTTTTTCCCCGTGAACAAGGACAGAACATATTCACCATAGCTCATGCCCTGTCTTGAGGCCATGACGGGAATCAGAAAAATAAGAACAAGCGCCATGATGAGCGGGAAAATCGTCTTGAAATTGAGCTCCATATTCATAAATGTATCCATAATCAAACCCCTATACGCTATTTTATATTCAATTATTTTATCATATTAAGTGAGGGGCAGTATACTGCCCCTCACTTAATAAAGCGTATCATACGCCTTTGTATTTGTCATTTACGAAAATGATTTTCAGCCTGCTGCATCCACTACAGTTATCTTCTTCATGACCCCATCACCGTAAATTGTAGTCCAGTCATCCTTCATGGATACAGGGATCCATTTGTTTTCCCTGCACATTTCGCGCATCTTTTCCGCCTTCTCCAAATTTCCGTTCTCACGTTCGAGATCATCACAGCAAAGCGCAAAGGACATACTCTCATACTGATTTCCTGTAATAACATACTCCAGCATACTTGCATCTCCGGAACTGTTTCCGAAGGAAAGGACAGGTTGGAGTCCTATCTCTCTGACTATGGCTCCGACCTTGTTCATCTGAATTGCAGTATTGATTCTTTCTCCACCGGTGATGATCCTGTCCCCTGAAGAAAAGGCATAGACCATAGGATCATTGTCCCCCTGCCCGCTGGCCAGAACAGTTCTGTCAGAGCCTATGATATGGGCATCCGGAATATCTAAAGGAGAATTATGTATGAGTCCTCTTGCGATAAATCTGTCTGATCCGGTGATGATGTAAACAGTAAAGTCATTGGCCTTCAGATAACTCACGACCTGAAGCATAGGCAGATACCACGCATCTCCTCTGAGCAGACCTTCATAGTCCGGCATGGGAAGTGTCTTATATGCCTGAACATATTGATCGAGCTCATCCAACGTGATATCCGAAAATGCTGATGAGATACACTTTCCGATGTCATCCTGCAGGTCATCGTAGGTCTTTCCTGCCTCGATCCTTTCGAGGAATTTCTCAACAGTCTGTTTTTCGAACTTACTCGCTCTGTCTTTATATCCCTCGTCTTCCATAACACGATGTACCAGCAGAGTGTCTACGAAATAAGTAGGGTCTGTTTCACAGAAAAGTGTTCCGTCAAGATCGAAGACCGCTATACGTCTGTCCACCGGAATGAAACTGTTGTTGCTTTCGTCTGTGATCCTTTCCACATAGGATATGAGCTGCTGCTTCAAGGTCGCCGAATTTTCCCAGAGATCAAGCATCCTTATCCCCGAGATATCAGTCTTCCCGGCCTCCGGTAAAGACTCTGTTTCATCAGCATCGGCACCGGTCGTTTCCACTGCCGCCTCAGTAACAGCCTCCGTCACCGCTGCTGCCGCCTCCTCCTTAGCCAGATTGATCTTTGTGTTGATGACCGTGTATATAGCCACGCACAGAGCGATCGTAACTGCGATAAGCACCACTGCGATATAGCTCCAGACTACAGATACTTGCTTTTTACCCAATTCCATTACCTCTTATCTCTATGATTTAAATTTTAATTTTTCGAACTCTTCCACCGGCATGGGTTTATAAAAACAGAAACCCTGCATCTCCTTGCATCCGAGAGAATCCAGAAAGTCTGCCTGTTCGGCATCCTCTACACCTTCCGCGATCAGCTTCATTCCCAACGAACGGATCATCCTTATGACATATCTCAAAATGATCCTGCTCTTCTCAGCATTCCCTTTTCCATGGAGGAACTGGAAATCAAGCTTGATACGGTCTACCGGCACTTCCTTAAGCATGTGAAGCGATGAATATCCGCTGCCGAAATCGTCCATTTCTACCATGAATCCCAGACTCTCAAGTTTTTTTGTAGTCTGAATAAGCAGCTCCGAATCCTCCACATAGGCCGATTCGGTAATTTCGATCCTAAGCTGCTCCGGAGACAATTCATACTTCCTGATCAGTTCATGAAAGTGCTCAATAATATCTACGTCACCAAGTATATCACGTCTTGAGAGATTTACCGAAACTGATCTTTTAACTCCCTCTTCATTCCAGCGCTTCAGATTTCTGCATACTTCTTCCCATACGAAGCGATCCAGTTCAAATATATATCCCGACTCTTCCAGAACCGGAACAAACTCCGTAGGAGATATCCATCCCAGTTTGGGATGATTCCACCTGCCCAGGGCTTCCGCCCCGATTATCTTCCCTGTGCCATAATCCACCTGCGGCTGGTACCAGACCTTAAATTCTCCGGATTTTATAGCTACAGGAAAATGTGTCAGAATATCGGCAATACGCTTTCCTCTTTCCCACTGCTTAGGATTATAGAACTCAAACCCGTTTCTGCCACTTTCCCGGACCCTTTTCTCAGCCACCCTGGCAAAATCCAGCATGCGATCCACATCTGTCTTTTCATAGTCGTCGGGAGTCAGTACATATACTCCGCTGCATATCTGAACCTTCTGGTCTTTCCCTCTGTCAACGAAATAATTTCTGACCGGATCCAGAACTTTGTCCTTATCCTCTACGAGTTTTTCTTCACCCCTTATCTCCCTGAGAACAACGAAGTGGTCACAGTCTATACGTCCTATAGCTTCATTTTCCCCCAGCATCCGTACGGAGGAATCCGCCCAGAATCGAAGCAGTTCATCCCCCGCTGCCATACCGAAACTGTCGTTGATGAACTTGAAATTCTTGATATTGTTGTAAGAAAGAAAATACTGGGTGTCAGGGTTTGAATGTAAGATCTCCTTCACACGCTTCCTGAAACCGTTAAGACTCCATATACCTGTCAGCGCATCGTGGTCCATCAGGTACCGCATCTTTTCTTCCTGCTCCAGATGTATCGCCCGCTGCTTCATAACGAGGATTATAAGTAGCGAGATGATCAGAAGCACAGTCAGTCCGAGAACCAGTCCATATTCATACAGATAATCATTAAAATCATATTTATACAGCCTTCGGGATGTGTGATCCAGGACTATGGCCTGAACCTGGGTATCCGCCAATCCGGCTATACCTCTATTGATCCTGTCTATTATCTCCCGTCCCTTTGGGTCGTCCAATGTTCCTGCCCGGAAATCCATGGAGAACATGGCAGAAGGCTGAACCGTCAGATAAGAATACGATGGTTTCTGCAGAACATAACTCCACACATAAGAGTTATGGAGCAACGCATCCACCTCACCTTCATGAAGTGCATGTACGCATTGCGCCATATCAGCATACAGCGTTATCTCCATACCCGGAAAAAGCTGATGAACAGTTTCAGCCGCGCCCCCGAGAGACTTCAACATGCCGACTTTAAGCCCGTTTAAGGGCGGTAATCTATGCTTTCCTTCAGTCACCAGCGTGAAAGGAGTCTGAATAAGGTTTTCGGAAACGATGGAGGCCGCCCCGGTACCACTTGAAATGGCACTTCCGAAGGGCATGACGATATCATACTCTTCATCATCCAGCGCCTCCTTCAGGGTCTCCTCTTTTATCTGTACGAACTCTGCCTCATATCCCGCATTCTCTGCGGCAGCATATATCAGGTCAGCACCTATTCCCGTAATTTCATCAGTTTCCGGATCTCTATAGAAAACAGGGCACCGATCCGTCGGAACCCCCACTCTTAATATTTCTTTCTTTACGTCTGCTGCCAATGCTTCAGAAATGAAGCCAAGTGCCATAATGGCACAAATAAAAACCGTCAGGAAACATTTTGGTGATCTGATAGCTCTCAAAACCGGACCCGTCCTTTCATATTTCAGTTTCTGACAACAAAAATCGTCCCGAAACCCACTACTCCCCTTCTTATATCTGTCGACTGCTCCTTCAATAAAAATAACGTGACGGACAGGAAGATGTTTCTGTCAAAAAAAGAGGTTCACACCAAATGATGTGAACCTCTCTGAACAGACATTGAAAAATGCCACCGGATGGAGCATATGCTCCGGCATCTGCATTACACTGATACAGTCAGGGTTACAGCAGCTCCTGATATCCCGGTACGAAAAGATGTCTCGGAATACCATCAACCATGATAGGAGCAACATCGCCCTGGATCAGCGGTCTTACATAAGTTATGAACTCATTGGTAACATATGTACCGTCCTCTGTAATCCAGTCTCTCGGAACCAGACGCTCATCGTTTGCGATCTTATGTACATCCTTTACCTCTGTTCCGGCCTGATATGGATCATCAGAAAGTCTTCTGATAACAACCATCTGTCCGCTGTCACCTTCATCTGCTGCCTTCATGGCTGCACCGCCTACCTCGTAAGCCTCAAGGATATCTACTCGTGACGCACAGTGGCTTGCAGCTCTCTGAAGTGTGGAAAGCTCAATCGCTCTGGTCTTACAGCCGATCTCCTTGGAAAGTAATGTGCAAAGATATCTGGCTGTTCCTGTCAGCTGCTTATGTCCAAATGCATCTACATACTCTGTTGTATTTCCGAGAGCGCTGATATATGTTCCGTCCTTTGTATGTATGCCCTCTGATACAGCGATTACCACCGACCTCTTTTTCTTCAGCAGTCCTTTACATCTCTCAACGAAAAGATCGATATCGAAATCAAGTTCCGGCAAATAAATAGCATCCGGTCCGTCACAGTCTTCACCCTTGGAAAGTGCTGCTGCACCGGTAAGCCATCCTGCATTACGTCCCATGATCTCAACTACTATGATCTGACCGCTTGTAGTCTCAAGACTCCAGCCGTCTCTGATAATCTCCTTTACAGAAGTTCCGATGTACTTGGCAGCCGAGCCATATCCCGGTGTATGGTCTGTCAAAGCCAGATCATTATCAATAGTCTTTGGACATCCTACAAAGCGGATATCTGAACCTGTGATGATAGCGTAATCTGAAAGCTTCTTGATGGTATCCATGGAATCATTACCACCGATATAGATGAAGCAGTCAATCTCGAGCTCATCGAGAATCTGGAATATCTTCTCATAAACTTCCTTATCTTCACTGATGTTAGGAAGTTTGTAACGGCATGATCCGAGGTATGCAGACGGTGTTCTCTTCAAAAGCTCAGCATCGAGTCCTGTACGGATATGCTCTGAAAGATCGATGTAACGGCCTTCCATAAGCCCCTGAACGCCATGAAGCATTCCATAAACCTTTTTATAGCCTCTGTCCTTTGCAGTTCTGAACACACCTGCCAGTGATGAGTTGATAGCTGCTGTTGGTCCTCCGGACTGACCCACGATAACATTACGCTTCTCTTTTTTGATCATATAAGTACCCCTCCTTAAATGTCTAATTAGTGTTTATTATACCATACATAGACATTGTGGGCATAAATTTAAGGAGAAAGCGTAACTTTTTAAAAGGCCTTCAAATCATCCCTCATGTGTGGAAAATCCGGAAAGATATCTGCAATTAAAACCTGTCCATAACAATTTGAGAATACCTGTCGCTGTAATTTATGGCATTCGTGAATTTACACAGTGTAACATCATAGTTTTCTATTCTGCCGGCTTTTTCATAATATCTCTCAAAAAAACCGGCCAGGTTGAAATCGTAACCGGCTATGCTGTAATCTTCCATATCTGCATATACACTTATGGTACACTTGTAATCACCGAGCTCGTCTTTACTAAGGCCGAATGCGTCCGGAGAAAGTCCCATTATTTTTAAAGCATCTTCTATTCCTATGAGACTGTTTACGCTGTACAGCTCCTCACCGCCTTTATCTACAACGCTGACCACGCTGTTATCGATGTCAGCCCTCTCCAGGATCAACTTAAACTCGCTGTTTACTATATCCGAAGGTTCTACTACACTGATTCCTTTTTCCCAGTCCTTCTTGTTCAGATCTGACTTACTTCCGATAACTTCCTTTGTATGAGTCACTCTGTCACTAAGGATATACTCAACTACATGTCCCTCTTTATCTATATCGTTCAATGTAGTATATATGTCTTTACTGATGTAAGCATTGCCATCATGTAACTTTCTGGTTCTGTACTTTATGACCTTATGCTTCTCATCATCCTTTGTATATTCCAGCTCAAGTGCTTCATCCTGAGTCATAAGCTCTGCTTCATCATCCAACGCAGACTTTACTTTCAGCAAAATATCTTCCGATCTTTTAGAATCATGTATCTTACTTCCGGCTGTGACCGGCTCTATTTTTGCAAATTCACTGTCTGAGGAACCGGTAAATCTGTTTATGACTCCGCAGCCGCTCAGACTCGCCCCCACTAATGAAGCTAAAATAAACTTCGATATAACCCTTCTCATCAATTACCACCTATCTTTTCCTGCTGACAACCCAGCTGTTCACTTATAAATTCGCTTAAATTTCGGTCGCAGAGCGCGACGATAAGTGATTATAATCGAAGTGCCAAACTTTTGACAATGGGTTATTTTTACCTTGATTGCAAAAAATAATGCTTATCTTATCCTTTTAAAAATATGTATTCATTATCTTCTGACAGTTCTTCCGAGAACTTATATCCACTCCAGTTGAATCCTTTTATATCATCCCCGGTTTCTGCATTTACCGATGCCATATATCGTACCATCTCACCACGAGCCATCTTCGCATAAACACCTTTCTGCACAACTTTTCCGTTCTCCCATTCTCCAAATACACAGGTGATGAACCTGTCCTCAGGTTTCAGATATTTCTCAATGCACTTCGAATATTCCCTGGAGGCCAGGTTGATGATGAGACGGCTTTCGTCCATGACCGCTCTATACAGACTGTCTCCCCAGAAGTCATAGAGATCTTTGCAGCCGTCGATCTGTGCCTTTGCCTGCATTTCCAAACGATATGGGGTGACTCCGTCAAAGGGTCTCAAAGCGCCGTAAAATCCCGAAAGTATCCTGAGATGCGACTCCACATAGTCGTTCTGGCCATCCTCGAATACAGCCGGAGCCATGTACTGATACTGGATGCCATCATAGGAAAGAAGCGCCGGCGTGAGATTTTCCCGGAGATTCATTTCTTTAAAACGAAGCTCATTCTGTTCAGCGATCTTGTCATTACACTTCCACAGATCCTTCTTTTCTTCGTAGCTTAACTTCTGTATCCATTCCTTTATATGCTCTGCCTTATCAAGATATTCAGGAAGATCCTTTGCCTCCATCATGTCTCTGGCATCACGCATCTTTTTCGCTGGGGATATGATGATCTTCATTTATGCTCCGTTCTTTCTGTACAAAACTATTTTGGTAATATCGCTAGGTAAAAAAATTCTCACTCGCACCGAGTGTCAACAATCATAGGTCTGATAATTTACAAGGTTCTCAAACCTCAAATGAGGTCGTCGCAGAACTTAACCTCTGGTCAAGGCAGTAAATTACGAATAAAGCTATTTCAAAATTATACAATTATCCTTATCAATAATCATCATTTCCTCGTCAGGTTCTTGAAGATACTCATGGGATTCTATCAAAAGCAGAGACAATTTTTCATAGAATGCCATCTGATAAATATTCCTGAGAGAATCAATCGATAAGTAATTATGGGCATTTACAAGTACTAGCAATTTTGTACTACAAAAATTCACTATTATCTTAATATACTCAATTATTTTCTCCTCCAATGTGCTATGCAAAGAATAGACTGTATAATTATTTATTTTTCTGATACTTGATTACATGTTCATTTAGATTTACTTCAAAAATCCTGCACTTAGTAAAATGACACTGCGATATAGTCTTATATTAGACTATATGAAAACAGACCTTTCTTTGATATCATTCTTTCGTAGACAGATTTTTGTACAATAATCATGAAACGTATGTCCCATAGGATTATTCTGTTATCCTAGGTATATTTCTGAAAAATGAATTAAATCAACTCATAGATAATTCTATATGGATATCCCCAATGTTATAGTAAATATACGGAGTTAAAAATTGAACACTTACAAGGATGTAGAAACTATAGTTCCGTCCGGAACTGATCTCGACAAAATCGTTGACAGACTGGGTCTATTTGATGACGATTTTATGACACTTGTTTTCACGGATAATATTCCCGCTGTAGAGCTCGTTCTGAGTATCATACTCGAAAGGAGTATTAAAGTTACAAGTGTAGAAACTCAGGAAGAGTTCAGGAATCATAAGATAGACGGAAGAGATATCACACTGGATGTCCATGCCATAGATACTGATGGCTCCGAAATGGACATCGAAGTACAGAGCAATTCAAAAGGTTCTCATGTGAGAAGAGCGCGCTTTCATAGTGCTTCTATAGACTCACGAATGCTAAAAGAAGGCAACTCTTTCAAATCCCTGAAAGATTCCTATGTGATTTTCATATACAGATATGATAAATTTAGTGCAGGACTTCCGATGTACCGGATAGAAAGAAAGGTGCTTGACACAAACGAGAATTTTAATGATGGTTCACACATAGTTTATGTCAACGGAAAATACAAAGGGCACGACAAAATCGGTAAATTGATCGAGGATTTTCATGCCAAGTCATCTGCAGAAATGCACTTTAATGAACTGGCAAGTGGTCTCAGACATTTTAAAGAGACAAAGAAAGGACGGGGTATCATGTGTGAGAAAGTTCAAAGATACGCAAAAAAATATGCAGAGCAATATGCGCTGGATTGCAAAATTCAGGATATCATAAATCTGATGGAAAATGAGAAATGGACCGTTGAAAGAGCACTCTCTGCATTGGGCGTAAAAGGAAAAGACCGAGAATACATCATTAAAAAACTTCAGGAAGTTATAGTACTTACATAAAACCACAAAAGCCGGGATCAGAATCAATCTGACCCGGCTTTTTTATTATCGCTGTCCTCAGTTGTCATTCGCTCAACGACTTAAACATCTGCATCGGATTCTCCGCAGCCTTTACCTTATCGAAAGTCTTCTCGATGATTCCGTCTTCATTGATAAGATAAGTAGAGCGAACTATACCCATGTATGTTTTACCGTAATTCTTTTTTTCCTTCCATACATCGTAGGCCTGAATGACCTTTAACTCCGTATCTGAAAGAAGTGTGAACGGAAGACCGTACTTTTCCTCAAACTTTTTATGAGATGCCACGGAGTCCTTACTTACTCCCAGAACCACAGCTCCCTTCTCACGAAACTGCGGATATAATTCACCAAATGCGCATGCCTGCTTCGTGCATCCCGAAGTCATATCCTTGGGATAAAAATATAAGATGACCTTTTGGCCCCTGTAATCTGTCAGTGAACGCATCTCTCCGTTCTGATCCGGTAATGTAAAATCCGGAGCCTTTGTTCCTATCTCCAGCATAGTTCCCCTCCTTATCATTTATTGATATCAGCACTTAATCGATAATTTATATGCACGATTATACTTGAAACAGCACATAACGTACAATCAATGCATCTCCATAATGTCACTGATAAACGTCTGCATCAGTTTATGACAGTTTATCCAGCTCCGATAGCAGCTTATCCTTCATGATGATCCTGTCAATGATCCTGTTGTTCACATACCACTGAAGATCCGCGTCATCGCTCCCTGATGCGAGAATCAGGCAGATATCAGGGTTAAGCCTTCTGACGATTTCCAGAAACTCTATGCCGTTCATACTATCCAGAGTGTAGCTCACAACAAGGATATCACAGCACTTTGGATCCTTCTGAAGTCTGGAAAGCAGCTGCATTTCCTCGGCCGTAAAGGATATCTCCATGCTCTTCTGAAGTACCTCACTGTTTCTTGTGCGTAACTTAACCTCCTGCTCAAGTTCATCCAGAAAATGTTTATCGTTATCAACGTAGATAAGCTTTCTGATTCCCTCGACTTTCTTTTCATCAGAACGGCTCATCTCAGGGAAAAACAAAGTAAAAACTGTACCGACTCCCTGTTCACTTTCAACACTGATGCTTCCCCCGAGTGAATGCATGATGTTTCTCACCACAGAAAGCCCCAGTCCCGTTCCGTGATGGGAGCCCTTTGTTGTATAAAATGGCTCAAAGATACGATTCTTCGCATCCTTAGGAATTCCCATTCCTGTATCCGAAACAGTAAGAACAGCTCCTTCTTCAGTTCGTTTCAGAAGAATTTTCAGTTCTTTACGCTCACTCTTTTCCATGGCCTGAAAAGCGTTTTTGCAGAGATTCATGAGTATATGCTGCATCATGCCGTCTCTAGCCAGAACAGTCATATCCTGAGACATTATTTCAGAAGAAAACTCTATCTTTTTAGGCGTCAGCCTTTTTATGACTTCCACCGCAGCCTCTGTATCAGTCCTCAGGTTTACAGGTCCGAGGTCCGCACCTGAATCCTGTCTCGAAAAGTCCAGAAGCTCCCTCGATAGTGAAGCCGCTCTGTCTGTTGACTGAAGTATCTCTCCGGCCATCTTTTTTCCCCGCTCTCCGGTCTCCGGATCATTCTCCAGAAGCTCCGCATATACCATAACCGGCGTCAGATAGTTGTTGAACTCGTGGGCGATATGGCTCGCCATCATGCCGAGGGACTCTATCCTCTGATAATGTCTCAGTTCGTCCTTCTGTCTCGCCACCTCTTCCATTCCCTGATTTATTTCTCTCAGGTACCTGATTTCATTTTTCTGAGACTCGGATCGCATACGGGTACGGTTTATCAGGATCACTACTGCTGCAACAATAAAAAAATACACGCCTGTTAATGTCAGTATAACTGCCAGCATATCCGAGAGAGGTTCATCCAGCTCATTCATGGGCAGAGTAGAATTAACTATCCATCGTTCCTCCAGTATGTCTACAGTCGTGAAGGCAACGATACGCTTTATCGGGGCGATGTCAGGATCATCCCATACAAAGGTATCGATGACGCTCATGCCCTTATCATTGTTTCTCTGAAGATTCAGCCAGTCTTCAAGACTGGACAGATCAAGCTCCGGATACTGTTCCTTTCTGTCATAGATTGCATCCATACCTATCTGGTTTTTGGCATGATGCATGATGATGGCGAGGTTTTTGTCCTTGACTACAGAGTAGCCTCCATTACCTATCTTCACCGGGGCCACTATACGACGATATATCTCATTAAGATCCATCAGAAACATTAACCTGAAGATTCCATCCACGGTCTCCACATCTTTATTTATTTCCAGTACATACCAGCCGCTGCCGGAAAGATGTTTTCCGCTTATCACAGCATCCCCGGGCTCAGTTCCTTCACTTATGGTTATGGAATCAAAGACGGAACTGTTCTTTTCCTGATATTCTCTGACTGAACTCTCCAGCTGCTTTGCCGATGGTGTCTCACTGCCGGAAAAGAAATAATCGATCTTTGTCAGTTCACTGATTATCGTGTTGTTCAGACTCTCTCCAATGGTCTCCGCCATGGCCAGAAGCTGTTTCTGCTCCGAGCGTATAAGCTTTTCCCGATAAACTCTGTAGCTGTAAACGTCTACAAACACCACACAGATGGATAAAAGCACCAACAGCAGGATGTTCAGGGATTCCTTATGTTTGCCCATGGCTCTACTCCCCGTCAAATCTGTAGCCTATTCCGCGGATGGTCTTAAGATATACAGGATTTTTTGGATCATCCTCTATCTTGTCCCTTATTCTTTTGATGTAGACCATGATGGTGTTGTCATCCACCGCTGCTTCGTTCCACACATGCTGATACAGCTGCTCCTTGGTGAATACCTGTCCCGGATGTTCCATGAAGAATCTGAACAGTGTCAGCTCTCTTCCTGTAAGATTAAGCTCACGTCCGTTCTTAAAACATTCCATCCGGAGAGTATCTGCCACAAATGGTCCTCTTCTTATCTCCTGAACCTGAACACTGTACTCTCTTGTACGTCTGATAAGCGCCTTTGCATTCTGGATAAGCACACTTATTCTGAAGGGCTTCGTCAGGTAGCTGTCTGCTCCGAATCCAAGTCCCAGTACCTGATCCACTTCATCTGATTTTCCGGAAAGCATCATCACAGGAGTGTGGTCACCTGCGGCTCTCATTTTCTGAAGCACAGTATATCCGCTCACATCCGGCATCATAACATCAAGGATCACGAGACTGTAATGCTTCTTTTCCAGCATCTGAAGTGCCTCTCCTCCGTCTGCCGCCTCATCCACATCTATTCCTTCTCCCATAAAGCCCGCCTGTATCGCCTGTCTGATAGGAGCTTCGTCATCAACTACAAGTATTGTTTCTTTCGCCATAGTTTCTACCTGTTCTTTTAAATCAAATCTTATGCTGTCATAAAGTCCATCTCCGGTCTGCCCAGTCTTTGGTCCCGGACCGAAAGGATGTAAACTTATGATATTTATATCATACTACCACATTAAATCTATATCGAAAGACACCTGGTTATTCCTTATCGTCTGTCATGATATTCCATAAGCCAAAAAACGGCACCTTTCGGTGCCGCGGGGAAACTCTCCTTAGAGAGGTATGATGCCAAAGATGATGCCAAGGAGTAACATCAACAGACTGATCACATAATACAGGGGGATTGAAAACTTCATATGATCCTTCAGTTCGGTGTTCGTGAGTCCGATGGCAAGGAATGTTGCCGGAACCAGAGGACTTACCATCAGCGCGATGTTCTTTCCGATGACCATGGTAAGAGCTGTGCTGAGGGATGCTACACCGTATGTTTCACCAACCTGCATAACCAGTGGCATGATACCGTAGAAATATGCATCTGTACCAACGCAAAGACCGAGAGGCAGTGCAAGAATACCGAAGATGATATGAATGAATCTTCCGAGAGCTGAAGGAATGATTCCCATGATGGCATTGGCCATCTCTGTAAGCATTCCGGTTCCATCGAAGATACCTACCATTGCGCCTGCTGCAAAAAGTGTTGCAGAGATAATGAGTGCCGCCGGAGCGTGCTTCTTGATGAGCTTGTCCTGAAGCTTCTGATCAGGATAGTTCACTGCAAGTAAGATACAGAGTGCTACAAGGAATACAACATAGCTTGTTGCAAGACCTGCTGAAAGTATAGCGATAACACCGACTGTAAGGATGAGGTTAAAGATAAGGAACGGGTTTGACTTTCTTAATGCATCAGCCTCTGCTGCTGCCTTCTCATCAACCTCAACAGCCTCGCCCTTACCGGCACCTGCACCATGCTTCATGGCGTACATTCCGAGAAGAACACCAAGCGCGATATTGATAACGAAACCTGCCACCTGGATAGGGATGAGGATGTGCCATAATTCATTGGCATCCATCTGAAGAACAGTTGCTGCTCTTGCTGTAGGTCCTCCCCATGGAAGAAGATTCATAACACCCATACATGCTCCTGTGATGCACAGAAGGATCTTCGGGTCGATATTCATTTTTTTGTAGATTGGATAGAGTGACGGAATAGTAATGAGAACAGTTGTTGCTGTTGTTCCGTCGAGGTGAGCGATAGTAGCTACAAGTGCTGTGGCTACTGTGATTGCGATAACATTGTTCCCTGCCTTCTTAACGAGCCAGTTAACTATAACGTCAAAGAGACCTGTGTCGGAAAGCACTCCGAAATAGATAACCGAGAAAATGAACAGGATACCGTTGCTTGTTGTGGTTTTGATTCCTTCTTTGATGAAATCTGCAATATCAAGCGGGCTGTAGCCTAAGATCAGCGCTGCTATCACCGGAACGACTGCCAGTACGACTATCGGTGACATCTTACCCTTCAAGAGAAGAGCAACGATTGCGATTATCATCAGAAAACCGATTAATGCGACCATAATTAATTCTCCCTTCAAAACTTTGTTCGCTTATATGTACAATCTTAATCGCCCTACCTTAAATGAATATGACTCCAGTCTTACAGATCTGTAAGATTGGAGTCATTTCGCAATCCTTGAGCTTTAATCGAAATCGTCTTCTAATTCTCCTTTTCGCTAAAAAGATATAATAATAGACCAGTACTATCTGAGAGTCTCAGTGTACTAGTCTATGTAAGTATCCTTGTATTTAATGCAATCTATCAACTTCAGATAAGTCTATACCCATAATATCAAGAATATCATCAAATGAAACCGTTATAAATTCATCTTTATATCTTTTAAATATACTCATTAGTTCAGAATAAAACTGTTTAAAATAGTTTTTATTAAGCATTATTTTTAAATAAATAATAGCCACAATAACTCTTCTATTATTATAATTCGTCATTCCAAAATAATTAGCTATGCTAGCGACTCTTACATTACGAAAATCGGAATTGTACAATCGCTCCTCATGCGCACACTTATTTCTAACTAAATTAAAAATTTTGAGTGCGGATTGCATGTCTTCACCGCTAATCCTAATCGAGCTTCTTGAGCCATATTGTTTTGCATACTTATCAGAATAATACCTAGCTATTGTGTTTTTTTCAGCATTCTTCAATACATCATACAAATGGGACATATTTCCAATCGTTAAATTGTTGACCAATACCCACAAAGGAACCGCACCGTATGTTTCAATATAATGTTTTATTGCCCCTTCTTTATCTACTTGATCATGTATTGTTTTTGTCAAAATAGAGACTTGTTTTAAAACACTTTTAGGATCATTATCCACATAATTCTGTAATTCTAAATATGCATTGGGTCTTGGATACTTTTTGGAAAACTCATGTGAATAAACAGTTTTAAAAGAATTTTCAAAAATAAGAATATATTTTAGAAAAAGAAATCTTAATTCCCTATCAAAAAGGAAAAGTGCTTTTAATTCTTTAAAATGCGTATTTCCCTGATATTGCTCTGGAACTAACGGAACACCATTAGTGTCCTTTTTTAAAAATAAATCTTTGTATCCATTTATTACATTATAGTAGTTTTCTTGTTCAAGAAACCGCTTTGGACTTCCATCGGTTGGAACAATCATTCCCCTTTGGCGTAATATGCTTAATTGTTGATTAAATGTTTTATATTCTTTCATATTTTTTCAAAAAAAAAATGGCCAGAGCGCCGTACGCATCCTGACCTAATCTTATATTTAAAGTATATATAGATTGCCAATATCTGTCAAGCTTTGATCAGCGAAGGGACGGCGTAAGTTTACTGTAGGAATTATAATTGTGAGAACCACCTGATACGTAGAAATGTTCAAACATACCTGTTTACGCAATAATTTGGAGTATGTCAAGACGCAAAAACTACAAAAGAACTATATCACTTAATATCAATATAATAAACACTTTTTGAATGCTTTCTCTATTCATTTATAAAAAAATATAGTATAACTCACCTTATTTCATATAATAGTATTTGACTCTTAAAGATAAGGAGCATATTATGTCCGAAATAATAACAGGAACTGTCGCAAAGAAGGCAGATCAGATAGCCATGCAGGAAATGGGATTTAAGTCCCTCGAGCTTATGGAGACTGCAAGCTCCAAGGTCGCCATATATGTGAACCGGCACTATACTTACGCCCGGGAGGCCCGCATACTGGTGCTGGCTGGAGTCGGAAACAACGGAGCCGACGCTGTGGCTGTGGCAAGAATGCTGAAGGAAACCGGGTACGATCCTGTGGTTTGGGTCATAGGAAGCATCGAAAAAGCAAGCTGGGAATTTCTTTATCAGATGTTCCACTATCAGCAGCTTCTGGGAAGAGCAGTGATCTACAGGGAGGGTGACGATCTCCCGGACTCAGACATTTGCATAGACGGCATCTTCGGTATAGGTCTTCATCGGGAGGTCTCCGGCATTTACAAGAGCTTTATAGATGAAGCCAATGCTCACAAACACGGCATCACCATAGCCATAGATGCTCCGTCAGGTATAGATACAGACTCCGGAGAGCTTATGGGTGCCGGGATAAAAGCTTCGGTAACCATCACTTTCGGAAGAAACAAAACAGGTCTCGTGACCGGCGCCGGAAAGGAGTACAGCGGAAAGATTTTCGTTGAGGATATCGGGATACCAGATGAGGCATATGAGAGAGCAAAGGCCATGAGCTATACTCGTAAACATAATTAACTGCTGTTTTATAAAATACTATGTGCGTTTACTCGTTATACAATACACGAATTGGCAGTATCTTACGTTAATGAGTATAACCTTCAGATGTTTTTCAGCTTTCATATCACTATAAAAAATAACTGTCTGTGAGCCTATACTAGTATTAGCGTTTTTAATTAGCTACACCATATATTGGTCCACAGTAGATTGAAAAAATCATAGAATAATACGAAGGGGTGTCGCTAAATTTAGCGACACCCCCATTTTAATTATCTGATCTTTGAAGCGTACAACTAATCAGAGGTACAGAATAACCGTTAATATCTCTCGTACACATGCGTAATATATGATTGAGATATATTTATCAGGCTCCGTAGCAAAGCTCCGTTGCAACTCCATTTGCAACTGTTATATACAGAACCGGTCCGGTGCTGTATATAAAATCTGATTTACTCATACTGTAGAACCCTTCATCAGTACCTTCACCATACCTGGTTTGACCGCTAAGTTTAAACTGATATGTACCGTAACTCATCTGAGTCGTGTTCTCCCAATTATCACCAGGATAATAATCCAGGGTACCTGTAACTGTCAGAACATCACCACTGATTGAAACAGAGTCCAGATGTGCTATACCATAGCCACTGTCATGTAAGCAACCATAGTATGTTCCGGATGTAGTTACATATGAAGAACTGCTGCTTGAACTACTGTAACCGCTCGAGTAACGTGACGGCTGTCCATCCCATGCTCCATCTGAACCAACATAATATCCATCCGGCGTCCATGAGTTTATAAGCATAGCACCGTCACTTCCGAGATAATAATTGCCAACCCATCTGTTAGTCGCAACATTACCATAATCGTCTATATAGTACCAGTCGCCGAAGTCGAAGGTCCAATATCCTGCAAAAGATGTGATAGAGAAAAGTGAGATGATAAGAGCCAGAACAACCGATAATCTAAATGCTTTTAAATTTTTACTTAGCATGTTTACCTCCTGAAATTTGATATGCGAAAAATCACAAACTACATGTGTCTATAAAAATTTATCGGCGATTTCAAGGTGTTATATAAGCTCTGAAAGGATAAGATCCGCTTAGTATTAGATAATCTCAAGGTACATTCTTCCAAGGAAACAAGAGATTATCTTGCTACGGTTCCCGGAAGATTTGAATTTGTGTTTACTCCAAAACATGGTTCATGGTTAAACCTTGTAGAAGGTTTTTCAGTAAGCTCTCGCGTCACTTATATCATATAATGACTTGATTCATTTCCTTTATTGGCATTAAACTGTTGTCAGGTAACAGGCTATCGAAATCCTGATCAGAAAGGACTAACTGCTCATGCTTTCTAATGCAACAAAAAAACACTCCGTAAAATACAACATCTTCTGCTTTATCATGCTGACGCTGGGGGCCATAACGGCTGCCTTTTCCATCGAAGATTTTCTCGCTCCGAACAGGATTTTCGATGGCGGAATCGTAGGTGTATCAATGATAGCTGCCAATTTTTCAGGTGTTAACCTGAGTATCCTGACCTGGGTTTTCAACGCTCCGTTTTTGATACTGGGCTGGAAGAAAAGAGGAACGACTTTTGTTGTGCGCGCAATTTATGCCATGACCGTCTTTGCTGTGGCAGTCGGCTTTTTTGAAACAACCCCGGCCATCACTCAGGATCATCTTCTGGCTGTTACCTTCGGAGGTCTTATTTTAGGAGTCGGTGTGGGAATCATACTCAGATACGGAGGATGTCTGGATGGAACAGAGATCGTTGCCTCTATCCTGAGTCCAAAGCTTCATCTCCCCATCGGCCGTCAGGTCTTATTTTTCAACATCGTCCTGTACCTGATAATCGGCTTCATCTTCGGATGGAACAGAGGCCTTTATTCCATACTGACCTATGTGCTTGTTTCCGTGGTCATGACGAAGGTCGAAGAAGGCTTCGACGAGGAAAAAGGCTGTCTTATCTTTACCTATGATGACGTTTCGGCTATCAAGACTCAGATATATAACGAACTGGGACGCACCTGCACGGAGTGGAACACAGAAGGTTTTATCGGAGGAACCAACAAAGCACTTTACGTTGTAATCAGCCGCTATGAATTACGTCAGCTAAGAGAGATACTTTCAAATTACAACTGCTTCGTAACAGTCAGCAGCATAGAAGAAATCATAGGAAAACATGTGAAGCTGACACTCAAGGGTTAAACAGCATGTAATAAAAAAAGACCATATCCACTGTGTATACTGAATCTACCCTCAATTGTCAGACTAAAAATCTAACGATTGTAGATCATCACACACATAGAATGGATATGGTCTTTTATATTTTATGTAGTTTATTATAAAAATTTTTCCTTAGTCCTTTGATATATCTCCATCTTTAGACAGCTCACTCAGATCCATGAATCCTGTTGAAAAATCATACAGGTGAGTTTCCTTATCTACAAAAGAAAAAATATATCGCTGAGTAATAGTTTACGCCTTCACGAAAGTCACATTTCCATATGTGCCTTCCTTGATGCTGTCGGAATTTGTAAAGGTGATGGTCACCTTCTTGTCCGCGGTGATTGCATTGACATCCTCAGCCTCAATGGTGTCGACTACAGTATCCTCTGTAACCTTCCAGCTTGAATCCTTATCAAAGATAAGTGTTGCTGAACCTGTCTTTTCGTCATCACCGTAAAGCACAGTACCTTCCCATTCGGAATTAACGAATGTAGCCTTAAGGGAATTTGCACCTGTTCCGATATCAGGTGTGCCACCCTCATTGTTGGAATATGCACCAATGAAGAAATCTCCTGTAAGCTCACAGGTCTCATTTTCTGCACCTGTCTTATCCCACTTGGTACTTGAATTCTCATCGGTGAAGGTAATGTCTGCAGCGCCGGCTCCTTCAACAGATACTATCAGGTTATCTGCAGGTGTCTCATCAGAAGAAAGCTTTGATGCGTCACCGTAATCCTCGTAATTCTTGTTCTTAAGAAGTGATGCTTCTATGGTAATAGGTGTTGAAGAGTTCTCTACATAAATTACAGCGAACTTGTTACCGCCTGAATAACCCGGAGTCTTTGACTTATCCTTGAACCACCAGTTAAGGGAATCCTCTATGAAGGACGGGTTGTTAGCCTTATCAAGGAAGATGTTAAGCATATCGATGGCTGTTGCTCCCAGGTCCTTTATCTTATCAAGGATAGAATCATCCCAGTCCTCAGGACTTGCAACGTCATATACCTTCTGCATCTCTTCGTCGTCATACTCAACCTGAACGCGGCTGTTTGAAACATGAATACCTGTCTCCTCTGTCTGTCCTGAGCCGCTGCCGCCTCGTGTCTTAAGACCCATTACACCTGAGATATCACAGTTATCGGCAAATATATATCCGCCGGATGCAGAACAGAGTCCGGCATCAAGATATGACTTAAGTGTAGAGTTATAACAGTATACCCAGCTCTCGTTTGAACCGATGGAGTAAACACCTGCACAGCGAAGTCCATAGGTCTTTGTAGATACCCGGTTTGCAACGATAACTCCTCCACCTGTATCTGTAGCAAGTGCGGTTCCTGACTCGTCACCTGTAACGATGGCAGTTACGTCAGAGGCATGTTCCTCAAAAACACCTTCCATCTTATCATCATCACCGCGCTGCATGGTAGCGATATCACCGGGTCTCTCTGTAGCCTCAAGAGTATCAAGGTCAACATTGATGGAACCGTCTTCACCTACGATATTTGTACCCTCGGTGTTGATGTAGATCTGTCCTCCGCAGGATGCATAGGGACCATGACCGCCTGAACAACAGGAGAAAATGTTTCCGCCGTTGATTGTAAGCACACCGTTTGCCAGAGAATAAATTGAGTTTACCCTTCCGAGTATGTTCGGCTGATTCAGTACGAGACTTGCAGCCCCGAAAAGGAAGGTATTCTTTGTAGATGTGGTATTATCACCGCCGTCCACGTGAATGGCTGAACCAAGTCCGAAGAAATTGCCGGCCTCACTTGGTCCCTTGCTGGAGGTATTGTCAACTGAAACAAAATTATCAAGAGTCAGGTCACCGCCCTCCTGAACAAATACGGAGGCGGTATTAATGCTGTCATTTCCTATTTTGCTTTCAGTGACATCATCGACATCTATCTCCTTATAAAGATAGGTGCAGTAAAGTGTCACCAGACCCTGGGCAGGTCCCGAATCAACATTCTCACAGTAGTTATAGAGTCTTATCTCGTCATAGTCCTTACCGTAAACAAGACCCTCAGCTTCGTAAACTCCATTGATGACCTCAGCCTTTGAATAGTACTCTGGCTCATCAGTCTCCTGAGATGAATAGACCATCTTGTAAAGCTTGCCATTTGCAGCATAGTACTCTCCTGTTGAAACACCCATGGAGTTTGTGTACTTTGCTGTTGCACCTGTGTTAACGGATGCGTACTCATAAAGAGTCTCGTCTGTGAGGTCAATGTCTTCGGTCACTGCTGCTGACTCAATCTCCGGAGCATCATAGTCAAAGGTTCCGCTGAATTCGCTTGGATCTCTTGAATCATCAGGATCCTCCTCAAATGTTACCTCGATTGAGCTTGAATCTGTTGTGAATGTATACTGAAGATCGTACTCGTTCTGTCCCGCTGCATCAGCAACTTCCTGTCCGTCTACAACGAGAGACTTGATCTTATACTGATAGTCCGCAACTATGTTAAAGGTTATCTTATGCTTTCCGTCCAGCATACCGCTTGGAAGATGGTATGTACCGTTAGGATCTATATATCCGTTCTCTCCTGCCTTTACAGTGAATTCCTGTGAATTATCTTCTGTGTAGGAAACGAAATCTCTTGTACTGTCACCTTCTGCAAATGTTTCTGCCGCTGAATCGCTTTCACCATAGAAGGTTCCGGCGCATGACAGGAATGCCTGAGAATCGATGGAGGTTACTGTAGATGGAATACTCCATCCCTTTGTAGTGTTGTAGTCATAGATCATACGGGAGGAAATAGTTGTCACACCTTCCGGAATCAGGACATAAACATCATCGTTTTTATTGTTGGATGTGATATTCTGAGCTCCGTTACCGAGTGTTGTAACCTTATATCCCCCAAGTTCTGCCGGGAACATGGTGACATTGCTGCTGGTCTCGTTTCCATTTCCCCAAAGGAGTGTAGCTGTTGCTTCACCGGAAGCTGACTGCCCGCCGGGGACGCCCATACCGCCGGGAGCATTTCCTCTTTCGGAATCCGGTGCTTTCATGCCATCAGGCTTTCCCTGGCCGTCCATATCAGGCTTTTCTGACGGAGCAGCGCCATTTGAATCACCATGGGCTTCTTTTGAAGAACCATCACCCTGCATCTGACCGGGAGCACCTGAACCGCCGGGACCTTCGCCCTGATTTCCCGAATCTCCTGGCCCTCCCTGTCCACCCGGGCCGCCATGACCACCGGGACCGCCTGACTGACTCTCTGTCACCTCATATACCCAGTTTCCCTGAAGCTGGTTTCCTTCAGGAATTGAGTCTTCGCTTTTTTCTTCTTTTTTTGTTTCATCCGAAGCTTCTGTTTCTTTTTGAGCCTCCTGACTGTCTGCCTCATTGGAAGCTTCGGCAGTCGTTGCTGTTGGTATATCTACAGTGCCGCATCCGCTTAATGTACTTATAGTAATTGCTGAGGCCATGGCATATGCTGCAATCTGAACAGTTTTTCTACGCATTGGTAATCTCCTTCCGCATTGGTTTTTAATGATGCAGACTTTAGCTCCTGAAACTGAAACTATTCTGAAAGATATTTTAAACCGAAAAAAACAGTCCTGCACTGGCATGATGCAGAACCGCTTTTTCTTTTTTGAGATATGTTTTTTCAGGAGGATAACTTATATCAATATTAGTTTCATGGATCCGGTCTCACATCCTGTATGATGTCAGACCAGCTCCGGCAAAATCCCGTGGGACCAAAGGTTCATGGCAAGTTCCCCTTCGGGCTTCTTCACAGGACTCGTGTTTCTTAAATGGCTGCAAATCCCTTTTCAAGATCTGCGATGATGTCATCTATATGCTCTGTTCCTATGGAAAGTCTGATGGTGCTCTGGGTGATTCCCTGATCCAGAAGCTCCTCATCGGAAAGCTGTGAATGGGTCGTGGATGCCGGATGGATAACCAGACTCTTCACGTCGGCAACATTGGCAAGAAGAGAGAAGATCTCCAGATTGTCGATGAACTTCCATGCAGCTTCCTTTCCGCCCTTTATCTCAAATGTAAAGATGGAGGCGCCGCCATTAGGGAAATACTTTTTGTAGAGCTCATGATCCGGATGCTCCGGAAGTGATGGATGGTTCACCTTCTGAACCTTAGGATGGTTCTTCAGGAACTCTACGACCTTAGCTGTATTCTCTGCATGTCTGTCCAGTCTCAGGGACAGTGTCTCCACTCCCTGAATCAGGAGGAAGGCATTGAACGGAGATATGGTGGCGCCTGTATCTCTCAAAAGGATGGCTCTCACGTATGTGACAAATGCTGCCGCACCAACTGCATCATAGAAGGATATGCCATGATAGCTCGGGTTAGGAGCTGCGATATTCGGATACTTTCCGCTTGCCTTCCAGTCGAACTTTCCGGCTTCTACGATGATTCCGCCGAGAGTGGTTCCATGACCGCCGATGAACTTGGTTGCTGAATGAACCACGATATCTGCGCCGTGCTCAATAGGTCTGATAAGATATGGTGTTCCGAAGGTGTTGTCGATCACCAGTGGAAGTCCATGCCTGTGAGCGATTTCAGCGATGGCATCGATATCAGGAATGTCACTGTTCGGATTTCCGAGAGTCTCGAGATAGATGGCTCTGGTCTCATCCTTTATGGCAGCCTCAACCTCGGAAAGGTTGTGTGCATCTACGAATGTGGTACTGATTCCATACTGAGGAAGTGTATGTGCGAGAAGATTGTAGCTTCCACCGTAGATGGTCTTCTGTGCAACTATATGTCCGCCGTTTGCTGCAAGAGCCTGTATGGTATAGCTGATGGCTGCTGCACCGGATGCTACCGCAAGTGCTGCGCTTCCGCCTTCAAGAGCCGCAAGTCTCTTCTCCAGAACGTCCTGTGTGGAATTTGTAAGTCTGCCATAGATATTGCCCGCATCGGCAAGACCGAATCTGTCTGCTGCGTGCTGACTGTTTCTGAAAACATAAGATGTTGTCTGATAGATAGGAACCGCTCTCGCATCTGTTGCCGGATCCGGCTGCTCCTGTCCTACATGTAACTGAAGTGTTTCAAATCTGTACTTGCTCATATCTCATATCCTCCCTTTGCCAATGTCTCTCCTTGGGCATCTCGCCCTCCGGGAAAACTTGTTTTTGTATTTTGTCTTCGGTTTTTTATCTGATGAGATGATGATAGCGCAAAGACAGTGGTTATACATAACACTTAAATTTTATCATTGTATATAGGCTGTATCTATATAGCGATCGCTCATATATGTCGGCCGATTCTATGATCTCATCAGCCGTACATGGTAGTTTTCCTCTTTGCAAACCGTCCGTAAACCATGTAAAATACAGGCTGACTAAATCGACGAGAAAATGTTATTTTAATGCGCTTTGCAGCGCAGGCATTTTCGGAAAGCTATACTCCATGATACTGATCGTAATATTCATTCTATTGATCTTCATTCTCATCGCAGAGATATTCCGCTATAGCAGGATAAAGTCCAATGCTTTCAGCGAAGCAGAGGTGACAAGGGCTGCTGAGGAACAGGCCCGGAAGATAAAATACAGCGACCCCATGATCACATGTCAGTACTGCGGAGCAAAGATCGACACCAGGATCGACAAGCTTTGCTTACAGTGCGGCGGACCCTATGATGATAATCCCGAATGGACCACAAGACATGATGTGAAGGATTCTTTTATAGAAGAGGGAACAGCCGCAGTCATCGCCCAGCGTGAAAAGAAGGCGAAAAGCGAGACTGAAAGGATCATGAAGCGCATCAGGACAGAGATCATTGCCATATGCGCAATCATGTTCTTCATGATGGCATTGGCAGCCTTCGGTTACTACCTTTACGACCATCATCGTTATCAGGGAAATGAAAATGTGAACACTGACCAGTACCGAAACTTCGTTCCTGCGGACTATCAGATACAGGGAGACGGAGTGATCTACGATAAAAATGGTGTCAGGATAACAGTCACCGGTGTCTATGTTTCTGAAAATGCTGACAGTAAAGTTCACGATGATGATCTTCGATGTACAAAGCTTGGTTTTCATGTAGAGAACAGGTATGGTAAGAACGTAAGCATCGCCATGAAATGCAGTGGAGTGAATGGTATCTTCAAACAGCGAAGCTATATCTACACCTATGATTACTTTAGAAAGAAGGCGGATGTGACCTTCTATGAGGAGTTAAATCATTCACCGAAGGATCCTGTGTCTGAATTGATCTTTGATTACATCGAGGTCAATACCCTGGACTACGATTACTGCGGACGCATCGACAAGCCGGTGTATCTTCATACAACAGTGGATAAGAAGGACTCCATAGATTTTTCCGACAAGAAAAAGATCTATTCGGCTAATGACATCGATATTTACGCATCCTTCATCCGTGAGAAATATCTCTTCGGATATAAACTATATATCGTTAACAATTCAGATATAGATTTTTCTCTGAACAATCTCGAGCTCAGGATAGATGGAGTTCCGGTAAAGGTCGAGAGGATGCAGGATGCCCTGCTTCCAAAGGGATATATTTACGAAACAGACCGTATTCGTTCCTACCAGCAAGAGCTTAGCGATATGATAGGTAAGAACTCGCAAATTGCTCTTTCCTTTGCTGATAGCGAGACACACCTCCGGGATTTCTCTACAGGCTTCATGGACGTGAGTGAGCTAAGCCGGGAAGAGATCGGCTGAAAAAAATATTTCATTTTTTCAGCCGAAATATCTATAGTAAAATGGATGTAAACGAATATAAAAAGGAGGAAGCAAAAAGACTCAAAAAAAGCCTGTATTGTATGTTTCCGAATGTCACTGTTCGGATTTCCGAGAGTCTCGAGATAGATGGCTCTGGTCTCATCCTTTATGGCAGCCTCAACCTCGGAAAGGTTGTGTGCATCTACGAATGTGGTGCTGATTCCATACTGAGAAGTTCAAATCACATAATTTTTCAGAGCGCAGCATTAAATACCTTTCTTTCTTCTGTCTGTTCCCCTTTTTCATCATATACAGCTATCTTGATATCCTCAAATTCACTGTCACTCTCGAAGATCATAATGGAATATCCATCCCTGAGAATCATATCGTCCAATGCATAATATATATGCTGGCTGTCTATCATACGGAACAGGTATGAGTCCTCTGGATTTTTCCGTATCGAAGCAGAGTATTCCTTCTCAAGTTCATTACTTTTTACGGATGCCGTGCCCCATACAGATTTTTTTCTGTTCACTTCCGTATTCTCTATGATCCATACATCGCCCGGCATGACCTTATTAACGAATCCTATGGTTATAGTATCTCCTGTCAATTCACTGACTCTGTCAATAAACGCCTGCCTTAATTCTGTTGAGAGTTTCAGCTCCCATGAACCGTCCGGCATATGTTCAAACAGCATATCTGAAGTCTGGTTAAGCTCATCCATATAACCGTCCATCCTGTTGGGATCGGGAGCATCCTTCTTCTCATATTTACTTCCCTCTATGATAGACAATGTATTCAGATATTCATCTTCAGTGATACTTACAGTCTTCAGAATCTGTTTATTATTATCTTCATCAAACAGATCTGTCTCGGCATAGTAATTACCGCTTCTTATACCCACACTGTAAGTGTCGTAGATATAACCATAATCCGAGCTGTACATGCTGGACATACAGTAAACCCTGTATATATCGGACAATTTTGGATTCTGACCGACAGTGTAATTCCTGAAGTGCTGACATGCCCAAAACGGAGAAACACCCATGATTATGGAAAACACAACTACAGCGATCACAGTAACCCTCTTCATATTTACCTCCATAAGTCACCATAAAACCGGATATGCAAGACCCGCAGGTACATATCCTGCTACGCCGGTATACTGAGTTTCAGATTTTCAATTTCACGAACCGATAACTACCTATAGCATACCATTTTCGGGTGCTGAAAACATAGTTGAGATTTCATTTATCCGATAAAAAATAACATGCTATCAATACTGTAGTGCTTGCAGCATATCAATCCCGGGTGTTTAAATATACTGTGTCATGAATTCTTTCAAACAGGAGGTTCTTTATGAAATTCGCTATATTGGGACTGGGTGGGATAGCTGTGAAAATGGCTGAGACCATCATAAAAATGGATGACATTGAACTATATGCTGTAGCTTCAAGAGATACTGAAAAGACAAAGGCATTTGCAGAAAAATACCATGCAGAAAAAGCCTATGGTTCCTATGATGAGATGCTTAAGGATGACCGGATCGACCTGGTTTATATCGCACTTCCTCACTCTCACCATTGCAAATGGACAAAAGCCGCCATCGATGCCGGAAGGAATGTTCTGTGCGAGAAGGCATTCGCGGTAAATGAAGCTGAAGCCCGTGAAATGATTGAACTTGCAGAGAAAAAGAAGGTCTTTCTCACCGAGGCTATCTGGACACGCTACATGCCATCCAGAAAGATCATCACAGATCTCCTTGAAAAAAATACCATCGGAAAGATCGTAAGTATCTCCGCAAACCTGGGCTACAGGATAGACACCCATGAAAGGATCATCAATCCTGAACTGGCAGGAGGAGCGCTTTTGGATCTCACCGTATATCCGCTCAATTTCGCAAGTATGGTGCATGGCGATGATATCAAAGCTATCCATGCCTCCTGCATTATGACAGACACCGGAGTCGATGGTCAGGACAATGTTATGGTCCGGTATGCTGATGGCTGCATGGCAAGTCTCTTCACCACCATCTATGGACTGTCAAACAGAATGGGACTTATAGTAGGAACCGACGGCTTTATCGAAGTTGAGAATATCAATAATCCTCAGGAGATAAGAGTCTATTCCTCTGACAGAAAAAATCCTGAACTGCTCCAGCGGATAAAAGTACCTGAGCAGATATCCGGCTATGAATATGAGGTCCTGGCATGTAAAGCTGCAATTGAAAACGGAAAACTGGAATGTCCTGAGATGCCTCATTCCGAAACTCTGGAGATCATGCGTCAGATGGACACCATAAGAAAACAGTTCGACATAACATATCCTTTTGAAAAATAATATATAAACTCATTCTCAGGTACAGAATAGATACCTTGAAACAAATACTTTATTAATTATAAACCCAAATTAAAAAAGACCGGATGGAGCGTATCGTTAAATGCTACGCTCACCCGGTCTTTACCGATCTGATCTCAGCCTATGATTTCCAAACAGGATCTCCGTCCATGAATCAAGCTAATGTGGAATAGTAGTTTGCTGCTCTTTCATATTCTCCATCATCTTCGATATATACGACAACAGGATTCTTTTCAGCATCCTCCTGAACCTCATACAGCACACACTTCTTTGTATGGTCAAGCTGGTTCTTCCCGATCAAAGGAAGCATGGCAAAGTACTCCTTCCCTTCGAAACAGAAATACTTATGTACACCATAATCCGCAGATGTTCCATCCGCAAATTCCAGATTAACGATGAGATCGTCAATTTTCTTTCCTCTAAAATCCATATCAAACTCCTTTTTATTATAACCTGTTACACGCCCTTTTGACCCAGCTGCCAGAACACCACTGCGCTGGCGGCGGCAACATTAAGAGAATCCACCCCATGGGACATAGGGATCTTTACCACGTAGTCGCAAGCCGTTATGGTCTCATCCATGAGACCTTCCCCCTCTGTTCCGAGAATTATGGCAAGCTTTGGTTCCTTCATAAGCTCCGGATGGTCAATGCTTACGGACCGGTCACGAAGCGCCATGGCCACAGTTTTGAATCCCATGGACTTAAGCAGATCCATTCCCTTCTCAGGCCAGAATGGATTTTCATCATGGGAATGTTCTTCTGATGAGATGTAGGTCCAGGGGATCTGAAATACGGTTCCCATGCTGACTCTTGCCGCACGTCTATACAAAGGATCACTGCAGCCTGATGTCAGAAGGACCGCATCTATATTGAGGGCTGCAGCTGAACGGAAGATAGCTCCCACGTTTGTCGGGTTCACAACATTTTCAAGCACCGCTATACGACGGAAATCTTTACAGAGTTCCTTTACATCCGGAAGCTTCCTTCTTTTCATGGCGCAAAGCACACCTCTTGTAAGTTTGAAACCGGTGATCCGGGACAAAAGCTTCATATCTCCGACATAAACAGGTGTATCACCGTTATTATCAGGCATCCTCCGAAGCATCTCCCAAAGCTCTGAAGCTTCCCTGCTCTCTATGGTCTTATCCTCTACCAGTAAAGAAACCGGTTCATAGCCTGCATCCATAGCCCTGAATATGACCTTGGGACTCTCTGCTATGAAAAGCCCAAGCGCAGGTTCATTGTAATGGACCAGCTGATTTTCCTTGTACTGTGAAAAGATGGAAACATTGGCATCTTCAAGATTTGAAATAGTTATAAAGCGTAAATTCATAGTTATTTTTTCAATGTCTTTTCATGTAAAAATGAAATAAGTTCAGGTGAACAGTTTTCCTTGATCACAGTTAATGCCTGATTATTACTCATAAAAAAATAAAAATTGGTTTTTGTTTCAAGGATCCTATAGAGGTCAGCATATGCGATAACAGAACTTCCTCTATCGGTGATGGCTTCAAACCGGTCTTCATCAAATTTAAACGTTGTAACAGTGTTTTGCAGGAATTTACTGGAACTGTAATTTCTTTTCACTCTGAATATCGTGATAATGTAAATACTTAAAGGCAGCGAAATGGCAAATACAACTGATTCAATCGCCAATATATTATATCCATAATGAAATGAAGCAACTGCAACTATCAGAAGCAGTATATCAAGGATCGAAACAAAACATACATAGGCTTTATGCATCTTAAATAATGTTGCAAACTGGTATTTTTTCAACTCTTCGATAGTCCATTTGGATCTCGTTTCCATATTTGTGACACTCCTATTCCGCTTCGAATTTTCACCTAAATTTACCATATAGTAGATCATATTTCATTACATGGACTAAATCTTTCATATTTACTGAAGAAAATTGTCATATCTTCCCACCATTTACAGACAAAAAAATCTCCCCGCAGGATATATCTGCAGGGAGACTGTCTTTCTAAATATGATGTTATCATCAGAAATTGATAAATCCGGCGATTATGAAATCCACGGCACAGAGGAAATAGCCTACGCGTCTCCAGATCTGTTCACGATAACTCCATTTATTATCCGGCTCTATACGCTGCCTTCTGGCAAATTCCAGCTTGGCCTGAAGCAGGCTGCCCAGTCCTGCGATAAGAATTATCAGCATTATAATAAATCTCAACATATCACCCCTCCATTGTTCAGACAGCCTGTTTCGTGCCATTCTTTACTGCATGATCAGGATTCTAACCTCATCTTCCGTACTGAACTGAAACATCTCCGAATCGTATAAACCGGATTCAGCCAGTCTTCTTCAGTACCACTATATCTTCCTTTTCGGCGAGATACTCGCCATATCCGTACCTGTCAGCCGAACCTATCATATCTATGTAATCCATGACAAATCTCTTTACTGCAGCCTCAGCCGCCGCCATGATCTCCAGATAGTTCGCCTTCGGATTCTCAGCCCATTTCGCCTTCATGGCATCCTCTGCCGCATGGAATGCATCGGTGCAGACATTGATCTTATTGATGCCGCACTCCACGGCTCTTCGGATGTTCTCCTCACCGGAACCTGAACCTCCATGAAGCACCAGCGGCATCCTGAGCTCTGCCTTCAGCTCCTTCAGTCTCTCAAAATCAAGCCTCGGAGTCATACCCTTCGGATAATCCCCATGAGCTGTTCCTATAGCCACCGCAAGGGCATCCACCCCTGTACGGTCAACATAGTCTCTCGCCTGAGCAACATTGGTATAGAGATCCACCTTTCCGTCATCACCCTGGAAGGCCTGCCCAACATGGCCGAGCTCACCTTCAACTGCGATTCCCTTTGCATGAGCCAGTGCAACGATATTTGCCACACGTTTTACATTCTCCTCATATGGAAGTGCCGAGCAGTCTATCATCACCGAAGTGAAGCCATACCTCATGGCCGAAATTTCATCTTCGAACTTTGACCCGTGATCCAGGTTCAATGCCACCGGCACGTCAGCTCTCTCTGCCATTTCACGTATCATAGGCACCATTTCCGTGGGATGTGCCAGCTTCTTCATCTGACCTACACCTAAGTTAATGATTATGGGCGAATGTTTCTCCTGAGCGGCTTCGATGACAGCCCTCGCCATCTCCATATTTACACTGTTTACAGCCATTACCGCGTAATTGCAGGCATTGGCATGCTCCAGTATATCTTTCATAGAAACGAACATAATTTAACCTCTACATCATCATACATTGATGGCGATCTCAAGCTCGTCGTTAACCTCTTCTTCCTTAACAGACTCTTCTGAAGCTGGTTTCCTTAAGAACGCATAGGATACTGCAGTAACTGCTGAACCGATGATAAGTGCAAGAACGAACATGTACCATCTCTCAGTCACAGGAAGGATGAAAACTCCTCCGTGAGCCGCAGGTGTATGGCATCCCCACGCCATTGCAAGACCTGATGCGATGGCTGAACCGATCATAGATGAAGGGATGACTCTCAGAGGATCATTGGCTGCAAACGGCAGAACACCTTCTGTTATGAAGCAGAGTCCCATAGGGATCATCGAAAGACCTGCATTTCTCTCTTCCTCTGTAAACTTTTTCTTTGCGATGAGTGTAGCGATACCGATACCTATAGGAGGTGTCATACCGCCGATGATCTTTGCGGACTCGGCTGCGGAACCGATGCCTTCAGGGTTGTCAGCGAACAAGGCATTGGCAGCCATGGAAGCTGTCTTGTTGATAGGACCGCCCATATCGAAGCCCATGCATCCACCGATAACTGCGCCGATGATGAAGAGAGAACCGTTGGAAAGTGACTGGATCCACATCTGGATAGCTGTCATTGCAGCTGCCATCGGATGGCATACCACCATGAAGAAAAACATACCTGCCAGGAAGGTGGAAAGCACCGGAATGATCATTACCGGCTTAAGACTTTCCAGAACCTTGGGAAGCTTCCACTTCTTCATCCAGTTGACTATGAAGCCTACGATGAAGGCCATGAGCATACCGCCCAGGAAACCGGCCTTTGCCTGATTCGCCACATAACCCATTACAAAGGCAGGAACGATGCCGGGACGATCAGCCATGGAATATGCAATTCCCGCAGCCATAACAGGAACCGCAAAGCTCATGGCGAAATCCGAAAGCTTACTGATAGCCCACCAGAACTCTGTCCATGTGAAGGCATTCAGATTTGAGAATGCTGTTGCACCTGCCTCAGGTCCCAGACTTCCGATATTGTAGGTTCCGAAGAGCTTTGCAAAAGCTCCCAGCATACCGCCTGCCACTACCATCGGAATCATGTAAGAAATGCCGGTCATCAAATGTTTCTTCAATTCCTTAATACTCATTTTTTACTTCCCCTTCCATTAATGTATTTTTGTGCTCAGTCCTCTTTCACAGAAAGGACTGAATCAATGGTTTAATTTTCCTTCGACCTTTACTTGGCCAACTTTTTCTGAATAGTTGCTATCAGACTTTTCGGACTCTTCATCGCCACGCTGATAGGAATGTCTACAGTAGGTTTCCCTTTGAAACGCTCGAGCCCGTGCACCTGAATGTCATGTGCCACTATCACCACATCCGCCTCTGCGATATCCTGTGCCGTGAGACCATTCTGTACACCTACAGTTCCCTGGGTCTCGATCTTACACCTGTTGCCCGCCTCTTCCGCTGCCTTTTGAATCTTTTCCGCAACGATGTAGGTATGTGCTATACCCGCTGTGCAGGCGGTAATGCCTACGATATTCACATCTTCACCTCCCTTTTATTTTTTCTTCACTTATTACAATGCGATATCAAGCTCCACGATCTCTTCCTCGCTTGTCCTATCACATTCATATTCATCTTTATCGGAAACCAGACCTTCTATTATTTCATCTGCAGTTTCCGCGGAAAGCAGGCTCTGTACACGTCCGTAATTTCCAAGCTTTCCGGCAAGCTCACTGAGAAGCAGCAAATGATTCTCTGCATAGGAATTATCTACACTGACACAGAAAAGAAAGATAAGATTTGTCTCCTGCCATCCGCTGTCGCTTATATCCGATTCCCATGCTATAGGATTCAGTGTGCGTCCGATGGCTATGCCTATCTTTTTTACTGTCTCGGATTTACCATGCGGTATGGAAAGTCCCTCGCCCATTCCCGTCGGGCCCTCGGCTTCCCTCAGGAATATATCATCAACAAACTGTTTCACATCCTCTATATATCCCTGTTCCAAAAGATGGATACTCAGATTTTCCAGCACTTCTCTCTTTGTATTTCCCTTCACCCTGAGATCGATGATCTCAGGATTCAGTATTTCCCTCAGATCCATCACATCCACCCCCTTTTTGTTTGATTCACATGACATATGTTTTTCTGATGTTCAGATCCTTCCAGTCAGCATCCGGTCTTATCTGTCTTTACAACTCATCCACGAACCTGCTGTTTGAATTAAAACAGCTCTTTATTTACTTAAATTTTAACATTTTGGCATGTGCGAAAAATAATTTTCTTTTTCCGTATTTAGGGAATGATTTTGTTTATTTGCGCATCCCCCCTCACTGTACCAGATAACAGTACAGTTCCACCGGATCACAGCAGTCCCTCATTTTATCTATAGCCTCACGTGAGTCAGTCAGACTTATGAACTGCCTGTAAAATGCCTGCCACTTGCTGACCTCCGCCTCCGATTTCATAAGTATATTGAGAAGAAATACAACATCCACCTTTTCATCGCCCCAGTCTATGGGCTCATCCAGGACCGCAACAACTATCTTAGATTCATTGGTGAAATTCATGTCCCCATGAGGGATGGCCACATCCCCTCCGATGGCAGTATTGGCCGCCCGTTCTCTTTTTATCACAGAGGCATAATACTCATGCGACACATATCCCTTATTTTCCAAAAGACTGCACATGTCATAAAGAAGCTCATCCTTATTTTCATAATGTACATCAGTCATCATGAGATCCGGCTCGAACAGTCTGTGGCATACCGAGCTGAAATGAGGTTTCTGCCAATGTCTCCTTGCTCTGAGCTCCATAAGCTTTTCATGTATCTTTTCCCGGTTCTTCTCATGGAAAGGATCCTTCAGCACCAGGATCCTCTCGTCTTTACTCTCCAATGGGACCAGCGAAATGACCAGCTCCGCTGAAGGATATTTACTTCTCAGAAACTGATGCACTGTAACATCCTCTATCTTACCGATATCCATGGATGTATGAAGTATCCTGTCATGTATGAGTCTGGTAACAGAGCTGTTCTGATCTGTCACAAGCACTGCTTCCGCAGGTCTCCGGCTGCAATCGATGGCTGTCTGAATGTAGAGTGCTATGTAGCT
The DNA here is from genome assembly GCA_000513555.1 of Lachnospiraceae bacterium JC7. Classification (GTDB taxonomy): domain Bacteria; phylum Bacillota; class Clostridia; order Lachnospirales; family Lachnospiraceae; genus Oribacterium. The sequence continues at coordinate 55,165 of ALYD01000010.1, read as the reverse complement.
CAGTTCATCATCACCTATGGAAAGAGAGAAGTATTCTTCGAACAATGTTGACACAAGCCATGAAACCTTAAGGGTAGTGATAAAATTTTCTCTTATATAGGAATTGACCGTAGTATCTACAGTCTGTCCGTACTTAAGACGGAAGATCAGCGCCCTTATGTGATTGAGAAGCCCTTCATAAAGTCTTTCATCCTGAGATAGATCCGTGTTCATGACATCCGACACGACTGTTATGGTCCTGTTTACGAAATCCCGCAGTTTATGGTCATATTCCCTCACCATATTTATGGGGTCAGCATTGGCAGAAGAAATGACCTTTGAACACAGAATCTGAATAGTCAGATATCTTATCTCCTCAGCTCTTGAAGCAAGTCCGAGATGATCATTGACCTGCCGAAAAACCTTTTCGGCAAAATTGTACTCATTGTAACGACTGACTTCCTCTTCGGAAAATGTCAGTTTAAGTTCATGTTTTTTACGTACATTTTCGAAGGTTGCTATACATAGGTAGGTCAGGATCTCAGCGAAGCTTGACTCCGTAAGGAGAAGGTTCCATTCGTTCTCCACCCAGATAAGAGACTCACGTATAAGTTCGATATTTAGCTCCGGAAAAAAGAATCTGAGCTCTCTGTCTATATCAGACGGGTCACAGAGCTTACAGATATACTCTTTTAGAGCCTGTCTGTAATCAAGCTCTGTACATCTTATCTCCAGCCCTTTGTTCCTGACTGAATTAAGTTCTATATTGAATCCGCTGAGCCACTTTCTGCACTCCTTTATCTCTCTCGCCACTGTAGGTGGGCTCATATAAAGCTCTTCGGAAATCTGATTAATAGTGATGGTATCCCTGTGTATCGACCTGAGGACCAGCCTTAATGTTTCCAGCATCCGCTCATTGCTGCCATCGCCGGAATCGTCCTTCTGCATATAAATAAGATCAAAGGCCTTTCCTCTTTGTTCCTGATTTCCGCTTAAAACTATTCCGATCTTTGGTCTGGCCACGAGCATTCCCGCATCGTTATCCCTGAGAATATCGTTTGCATATGCTATTCGTTTTCTGATAGTCTTTTCGGAAACTCCTACATTTTCCGCGATCATAGATGCCGTTGCGGATCCATGATTCAGTACCAGACCTATGATCTGTAATGCATCCTTCCTTTCCTTATATTCTTTCATCCCCTTACCTCAATTATACTAAACCGTCTTTCGTGAATTATCTCTCACACCATGTACTGAACAGAATGTATTCAGTCTCTTCACCAAAGTATTCATTTTGTCCTTTGTTGCAATCGCACAAACATGGCGCTTTGCGCTCGATATATTTGTATATAGTGTACAACCAAATCACAGTTTATGTAAATAAAGGCAGTCTTATCTTCACATCTCACAGCTTCGCTGTTCGATTCCGCGTTGCCTTTCAAATGAGCAGCCATACTTTTATGCATGCACAACGTATGGCTGCTCATTTGAAAGTCTTATCGCGAAAAAAAGAGGAATGTGGGAAAACCACATTCCTCAAAAAACTATATGTTATTTTTTATCCAACGTACTTTACAGCGCTGTCGCCTGCGATCTGACCGAATACGATGATATCTGTTACAGCTGTACCACCAAGACGGTTTCCTCCATGTACGCCTCCGGTAACCTCACCGGCTGCGAAAAGACCAGGAATTACATTGCCATCTGTGTTGATAACTTCTGTAGCTGTATTGATCTTGAGACCACCCATTGTATGGTGGATACCAGGTGATACAAGGATAGCATAGTAAGGTGCCTTATCAAGGCTGTTCTCGTTAGAGAATGATGTACGTCCGAACTCAGGATCAGCCTTATCAGCCCAGATCTTAGCCCAGCCTTCCATTGTCTCCTTGAATGCATCCTCTGGAATACCGATAGCCTTTGCAAGCTCCTCGTATGTCTCGCCCTTTACGCCGTAACCTGCATCAAGATATCCCTGATATACAGCTGATCCATCGATCATTGTCTGATCAAGGATGAGGTATGCAACACCGTCTGTCTGCTCGATCTCAGCTGCAGAAACCTTATCTCTTGTAGAAACTTCGTCGTAGAATCTCTTTCCTTCCTTGTTTACAAGGATAGCACCGTCACCACGAACACCCTCTGTGATAAGATGAGCATTTCCATCCGGATCAGTATGAACTGTAGGATGGATCTGGATCTGATCAAGATCTACTACATCAGCCTTTACATCATCAGCTGTTGCCATAGTGATACCCTGTCCCTTGGCACCGTCAGCATTTGTTGAAACGAATCCCTTGAGGTCAGGTCTGTACTTCACAACCATATCCTGGTTTCCACCGAAACCACCTGTTGCAAGGATAACTGCCTTGGCATTGACAGTAACTGTGTTTCCTGTCTCACCTTCTGCAACTACACCAACTGCCTTACCGTCTTCCATAAGGATCTTGTTAGCTGTTGTGTTGTAGTAAACTTCGATTCCATCTCTGTCCTCAACGTTCTTTGTAAGAACAGGAACGATGTAAGCACCAACTGCCTTTGTCTTGCCCTTGTCGTCTACAGGACGATGGATACGCTTAACTGAAGCACCGCCGGCTGCACCAACTGATGGAAGATCTGCGCCGTGATCCTTAAGCCATGTAATAGCTCCTGCTGAACCGTTTGTAAGTGTTGATACAAGTTCAGGATCATTGATTCCGTGACCACCGATGATTGTATCAAGAGCCATAAGCTCTGCTGAATCAAAGTATCCATCAGGTGAAGCCTTATAAGCATCCCACTGCTGCTGTACTGTTGCAGCAAGCTTGGTTATGGTCTCATTATCAGCCCACTTCTCCTTGGCTGTCTTAAGTGTCTTCTCAACACCGTCAGCCTCTGTGAACTCGTTTGACTTCTGCTCCTCTGTTCCTGCAGCATTAAGTCCACCGGTTGAACGAACAGTATTTCCGCCGCCCATAGGCTGTGACTCAAGAATAACTACTGACTTTCCTGCATCGGCTGCTGTAATGGCTGCTGTCATACCTGCACCACCCATACCTACAACAACGATATCTGCATCAATAGACATATCCTCAGCCTGTGCTGCAGCTGCTTCTACTTCTACAGACTCAAGATCCTCTGGCTTAAGACCTGCCTCAGCAAGTGCTGCTGTAGCTGCCTCTACGATAGCCTTTGAAGTGATGGTTGCTCCGGAAATCGCATCAACCTGAACTGTATTTCCTGCGATCATCTTTGCCGGGAACTCTTCGATAGCCTTGCTTCCGATACCGGGTGTCTCTGCAGCGCCTTCGATCTTAACATCTGCGATCTTTCCGGCATCAAGTGTAAGTGTTACCTTGACAGGATTACTTGCACCGCCCATTCCAACAGCTTCTCCTGAAAATGTTCCGGATGCACCGCCCTCTGCCGGCTGTTCAGCAGCTGTTGTTGTCTCAGGTGCTGCAGCCTCTGTAGCAGGTGCTGCTGTTGTTGCTGCTGTGTTAGCGCTTGATCCGCAGCCGGCAAGTGCTGCTGCAGCCATGGTACCGGCTAACACAACGGAGGTTACTTTTCTTCCAATGTTTGTTTTTTTCATATGTTTTTCCTCTCATCGAATATTGTTAGACAATTTTGTCAAACAATTATGATTTTATGTGAGAATATTATCATCGGGATGTAGATATTGCAACGCTTTTTTGTTATATTATTCACGACTTTAGTGTTTATTAATAATTGCAGAGGCCGAACGATGAATATAATCGAAACATTGGATCATTTTAAGAATTCATACACTTCCAACGAGCGCAAATTGTATAATCTTATTTCAAAAGATCCGGATCTTATCCATAACTATACCATCACTCAGATAGCAAGCCTTGCCGGTGTATCCACCTCTGCCATGCTTCGTTTCTGTAAGAGACTTGGTTTTAACGGTTATAAGGAATTTAAATTTGAAGTTGAATCATGGCTTCGTTTAAAAGATAAGAACTCCGTTTCCGATGATCCTGTTACGAAGATCGCTAATGCTTTTTCTGAAGCAATTCTTTCCATCCCGGGTTCCTGTGATGCTTCATTAAAAAAACTGGCTGAGGATATCACCGGATCCGACAAAGTTGTCGCTCTGGGACGCTACAGAAATAAAGTCGTATGCGATAAACTCGCCATGAATATGACTAATCTCGGCATTACCTGTATGACAGCATCTGATCTTCTTACATATGAACATTATGAGAAAATTATCGATCAAAATTCTACCGTAATTGTTTTCAGTGTATTGCATGATATGAGGTCATATCAGACCATTATTAATGACATTGCCCAGCTCACAGACAAGTTCTGGCTTATTACAACAACCGGCAAAAAAACAAAGAAACTCAACTTTACCAATATTATCTCACTGCCTTCTACCCACAGCGGCATTCTCACTCTTGATCAGCAGGCCATAATGATCATACTGGTTGAGATTCTTACCTATATCCTAAGACAGGACTGAATTTTTTTCATAAATGAAAAGCAGGATGTGAACCGGGTTCACATCCTGCCGCATGATATAAATATCAATTTTCTTATAAGTAGATAGAGCTTCACTCATCATTCACACATCATAATAAGGTCCAAACAAATCATCCTATAAATACATCTAGCTATATTATATTCTTTCAGGAGATAATATTTACGGTTGTTCCGTATATTGAAGGGGATACAAGGAAACCATTTTATCAGGACAAACTCCCTGGCATGAAGTTTGAACTAATTTATATAGTTAGTATGTACGAAAGATTTTACACTTTCAGCGAGTAGTATACTGGCAAATACTATTTAGTTTCTTCGTAAAGACCCAAATTGTGTGATGATGAGTATTTAAGCAATATCACTGGCTTGTCATGTAAACAAAGCCAACAATTTATGTCAAATACCTGTCCGCATGATCTGAAATAATATGATCAGATCGTTAAAGAGTGAATGGCTTCTCTCTGCAGATCAGATAAATACAAATCAAACATTATTCGATTATGAACTGACGGAAATCATCATTCCATCTATATTCATTAGCGAATCGTACACATCTGGAAAAATCATTTAAAAACTTTATTAAAGATCTCATTTATGACTCCTTTCTAAAAACAAGTTCAAAATTGAATCCTGTTTACTTGAGCGAATCACTTCCCTGTGACGGTGGTGAACTCTATCACGTCTTCTTATGCTGTGTCAATAACGTTTTTAAATTTGTACAATTTTTCGTTTTTAAATTGTGCACTTCTCACAAATCATGAATATATAAGTTTTTTTACGTAGTATAATCTTTATTTAGATTCATTTTATATTTACAATATAATTAGTTTTTACAAAGTTATTACATTTCTTTCTTTTTTTATACATTTTATACTTTTTTCATATTCGCCTTATAAATGCTTTAATTATCGTCGTATTTATTTCTAAATCAAATTAATAATAAATTTTAATGGGGGAGGACAAAATGGACATTATTATCATGAATTTGATTCTTGTTACTGCTATCGTCACTTTGGGTTATTACATTCTTGATGCTATTGTTTCTCTTTTTCTTTATCAGTCTTCTTCTATTGAAAAGAACAGACATAAAAAGAATAAAGACAGATCCTTTACATTTATTGATGTCGAAAGATCAACTCCAAATAATCATCGTACTGTTAAACGTTGCGTTAATTCCTAAACTCATCACATATTGTTGGGTCTAAATATATCATTTATAATTTCAAACCTCTGACTATGAATATTAGTCTTCTTTTTCCTATGGCGTGGCAGTACATCTGCCACGCTAAATCTCTTTCTTCAAATATTATATATAATGGTAAATCCAGAATGATATTTTAATCTTCTCCGGTTTAAAATGTGAACCGGGTTCATTAATTTCCTTCTATGTTTCACACCTTCTCTTCCTGATGTTTCACGACTTTCCGAAAAATGTTTCACAGCTTAAGAAAATACCATATATCGGATTTATCACTTTTGCACCAACTATATGTTGTGCTTTTCTTTTATCCGTTATACTCTCCTTCAGGATGTTTCACGCACCTCTGCACGGTATAATTACGCAAATTTTCCACTTTAAATATTTAAAATTAAGTGACTGATCCGTTAAATTTATCTTCACATATTGTTTTCCATAATCCCCCTATAATACCCGGATTAAAACTTTAGCTGAACATAATTTTTTGAACCGAGTTCACATTTTTAAAGTCAGTAGTTATGTAATCGAAAATAATTAATATCTGTGAAAAACAATTTAAAAAACAATATTTATAAATATAAAAGCTTGCAATAAAATAAAGATAAATACTTTAAATCAACACTATGAAAATATTCATCGGATACTTTAATTACATATAATTATTACATGGATAAAATTATCTCAAATTTCAAGATGATATATAATCAAATCAAAAAATAATCTCATACACAAATATCCAAAAAATGGCAAAGATTTTTTTACAGCTATCCAATGTTGATCAGAAGATAAAAATGAAGGAGAAAAATATGGAAACAAAAAAAAGAGATTTTAACCCGGGTGATGTAGTGAAGCATTTTAAAAGAGAAACTGTAGATCAAAACAGCTCAACATATTTGTATAAAATAATCGGAATCGCAACACATACAGAAACAAGAGAACCTATGATGGTCTATCAGGCCCTGTACGGTGACTGCCAGTTATATGTACGACCTTATGAAATGTTCATGGGTAAAGTTGATGAACAAAAATATCCTGATATAAAACAGAAGTATAGATTTGAAAAATCAAAGCTTTCAGAAAAAGAGAAGGAAATGATCAGGAATACATATAGAGTTGAAATATAAAAAAATGTATAAACAAAAAAACTTGATACATAAATATTTCATTTACGCAAAAAATGATGTACAATAATTAAAGGTATTGAGTTTTATCGAACGTTTGTGCGGAGGAATCATGAGTATATTATGTGCATTTAACAAAAAGGGTGGTGTCGGAAAGACCACAAGCTGTGTAGAGCTTGCATGCATTCCAACATTAGTTGGCAAAAGATCACTTATAGTAGACATGGACTGTCAGGGTAATTCCAGTCAGGTGTACAGAGCATTTGATGAAGAAAAACCTGATATAACCGATCTTCTGTTTGGTGATGCCTCCATAGATGATGTATTGGTACACTCTGAATTCGGTGTAGATGTCCTTCCCAATAACAAGCACGTAAAAAGACCAGACCAGTATTTTTACAGTAACGGATATCAGGAAAAGGATCTTTACAGACTTAAAGATGTTCTGGATAAATTAAAATCAAATTATGACACCATAATCATCGATAACAATCCGGCAGCCGACAGTTTCTCAGACATGTCTCTTATTGCATCAGATTATGTTCTGATACCTGTGGATTCAGCTAACTTTTCATACGATGGAATATCAGATGTAATTGAAGACTATTATAGAATACAGTCAGACTATAACAGTGAATTACAGATCATCGGTGTATTGCTTGCCCATGTAAAGGCAAGAACAACTCTTGTGCGTCAGAAATATTCTGCTTACGATTCCATGTTCCAGAATATAGCATTGAAGTCCGTGATCAGAGACGATAACAACATAGCAGAGTCATTGTCCAGATATATGCCTATATACTACTATGACAAAAAGACCAATGCAGGAACCGACTATATCAATGTAGCTCAACAGTTGTCTCTTATAGATCTGGATGACTATAAAAAATTAATACGAGAATATTCCAATACGAAAACAAGATTCGACATGGAACAAAGATAATTTATTTTAGATATGATGACAGACAAAATACGTCCGGACATCAGATATACGGAGGAAAAAATGGCGTCAAAGAAAGATCCGGCACCTTTAGGATATGGAAATAAACAGATATTACTCCAGAATACTCAGAAAAAACTGGATACAGTGAGTCTGGACCTCGGAAACGGGTCAAAAATCGAAATGATTCAGTACGAAAAACTCGTACCATTTCCAAATAACAGAGATATAGATGATACTGACATAGATGTATTTGCAGAAAATATCAAACGTAACGGTTTTCAGTCAGCTATAGTTATAGCAAGAGAATTTGACGGCGGAGAATCAAGAACGGGACGTCCTACAGGAAACTATGTAATTGTTTCCGGACACAGAAGATATGCAGCTTTCGGAATGATACTTGAACACGAGTCATCATTCATGCACAGAAAGATCCCGGCCCTTATACTTAGAGACGATATCCCCTGGACCGAACTTGAAGAATTAAATCTGCTTATGAACTATGATGCAGTTTCTGAGGCTTCACATCCCGGCGACATGAGAGTCAGGGTGGCAAGGTTGATGGAACTACTTCAGAAAAGAGGAGTCGAGAAAAAATTATACGACAGAATTGCAGATAAACTTTCTATATCCTCCAGACAGATACGAAAGTATGATTCCATAAACAAGAATCTCATTGTAGGATTACAAAATTTACTTGATGAAGAAAAGATAACCATTAATCAGGCAAATCAGTACGCGTCAAGAAGTATAGATGTTCAGAATTATATACTCAAATTTATTACAGAACACGATGAAACCATAACGGAAGACGAATATCAGCAGTTAAAAGCACAGGATGAAGAAAATCAAAAGGCACAAAAAATTGCGGAAGAACGTCTGAAAGAGAATGAACAGAAGTTAAGAGAACAGGAAGCTGAGATCACACGCTTAAAAAATAAAACTATTGAACTGGAATCCATGGTTCAGGAGGAACAGGATAGCAGTGAAACAGCATCCCAGGAACTTATCAATACACAGGCGCAGCTCAGAAGGGCCAGAGAAAAAGCAGACAAGTATCAGAAGATACTTAAGGATGCCAAGGAAGCAGATGCAGAGCAGTTGAACAAAACCATCGGCATATCGGCTCCTATAGCTGTAAATGAAATGTTGTCAAAGATCAATGACAATGTTGTCAAGTTAGGAAAAAGGAAAGAAAAACGAGGCTATCAGTTTACAAAAAATGATATACAGAAAATCAAGGCTATTATTGATGATCTTAAAGCACTGATTGATGAAAACTGAAAATGATGATCTATTCAGGATAGATATGATATTTAATTCGTCTGAAGTTGAGTCTGAGATATTCCGGTTCAACTTCGGACGGATTTTTTTATTTAAACCAACTTTAGGAAAAGACCGTAAAATCATTCAACTCCTACGTGATTATTGTAGTAGTAGTTAATATTTAATTTATATATTTTATTTATTTTATAATCTTATAGAAGAAACCCGGTCAAAGTTGAGTACTCATACGTTGAAAAGTGAGCAGCTGTACGGAAAGAAGCGAGTTAAAGTACGGAGAAGATAGAGTGGAAATACGGGAATGTTGAGAAAACATACGGAAAATCAGAGAAAATATACGTATAAGTTGACTTATTATACGGTGAATTGCGTGATCATACGTGCAAAAAACGGATAATTGAGTGGATTTACGGATGCACTGTACCATAACAGCTGTTGCTTCTGTGTAGAGCTTCAGACTGATAAAAGTTGATGATTCATACGGAATATTTTAACCATAAACTTAAAGAAACTGAGATTTGAAGCTGAATGTTGAGTGAAATTACGGTTATAAGTAGCTTTGATACGGTATTTTACAGTGATCATACGGTAGATATAGATTCAAAAGTAAGTGAATTTACGTTGAAAGTTGATTGAATATACGGTAAGTTACCGGACCTGAAAGATGGCGTAAATACGTGTTTTTTTTAGTATAATAATATGAAAGTTGAGAAAAAATACGGTAAAAAAGTGTAGTTTACCTGTAAAAGGTGAGTAAATGTACGGTATAAATGCAATTCTCTATAGGTTGAGTGATTTTACGGAATACACCGGATCAGCATATAAGGATACGGAAAACATGTGAAGCCATACTATCAGAGCCGTAGTTGAATATATATTAGAGAAAAAATACGGCGGGATATCTGATAAATTGAGGATATTTACGGTAGAAATAGATTTAAAGTTGAGTTATCATACGGTGAATAAATCAGAGGCCTCATAAAAGGTTGAGTAATTATACGGATAGTGCTAGAATATGACCGTAAATTTAATCAACCTTTAAAGCTGAAATTGAGGAGCTTCACGATAAAGTTGAGAAAATATACGTCAAAGTTGAGTGGAAATACGGTGGTTATTTCATCAAAATGATATTATGATGATAGAGAATAATGATGGACCGTACATTAACTCAACTTTTATTTTCCGGATTTAGGAGTTTATATTTTTATGAGTCATGGTATAGAAAAAGCTCGTAAGCAAAAGGTTGCAAAGAGTACAAAGATGGTGCAGGAAGGAAAGTTCTCTCTCTCCCTGGTTGAAAGTAAAGCCGTAAATTATCTGATATCAAAGATCAAACCAACTGATGATATTAACACGGTCTATACATTTAACTGCAGTGAGTTCCAGCAGATCATACATCGAAGTGCTTCAGCCAATAAGTTAAGTTATACAAATACAAAAGCTATACTGAATGATATCGGACAAAAAACCTGGTGGATCACATTGGAAAGCGGAAAAGAAGCCATGGTTCACTGGCTAAATGTAGTGCATATGGATCCGGGCAGTGGAGATGTGGAGATAAAGTTCCATGAGGATATGTTCCCGTTTCTCTATAATCTTATGACAGATAAGGAGAAATACTATATCGCTCCTAGACTTGAAGAAACGTCTCTTATGACTCACAAGTATTCCCCGAGAATTTTTGATCTTCTCAGATCATATCAGTTCAATAACAAGACTTGGACCTTTGAACTGGGAACCGGTACAGATAACGATTTCATGAGAAAGATCGCAGACTGGGAGCCTGATCCTAACAAAAAGGGGAAGAATGTTGCGAAGATACCGAAGAGCTGGTCTAAATTTTCATTTTTTGAGAGAGACGTTCTTGCTCCTGCAAGAGAAGAGATAAATCACTATACGGATATAAAGATAAATTATGAGGCATTAAAGACGGATGCTATGGGTAAGAAATATCGTAGACCAGTACGCATCAAGTTCCTTATGCTGCCCAAGACCAGCGGAGAACTGAAAGAGACCCAGAGTATACTGGATTCTGAGTATAACGGTAATTTTGATAATATTGTTGATGAGATGGAGCCACATCAGATGACTCTGGAAGAGTCCTTCTTCATGCAGGATCAGATTCAGCGTGAAAAAGAGGAAGAGATCAGAGCAGACGAGGTTATCGTGGAGGCCGGAAATGCAGAAGAGCTGGCAGAAAAAAGAGCGGACGAGACTGTATATCCGGTATTCTATATGGCACTCTACAAGGATTTCAATGAGGATCAGATCGATCATTTATATCATGCATGCATAAGAAATCTTGAGCCGAGGCAGATACGTGTAGACGCGTATGACATGTGGGCTACAGACTATATGTCGCATTATTATGACTGGATAAAGGCTACGCCTGAAGATACGAAGACAACGATGTATAAACGTTTACTGGCAAGTCTGGTCAACGATTATGATGGTTTTGCACGTAAAGCAACAATGTGGGACAGGAAAGGATGAGATGGCTAAGTTAAAAGAATATAAAAACGGGATCGTCGGTATAAAACATGGTATCTACTATGTTGTTGCAGGTGATGGAGAAACATTTGACATCATAGATAAAGAGAAAAATCTCATCGAAGATGGATTTGATACCATAGGAGATGCCGAGTGGCAGATAGATAAGATAACTGCGGATGATGAACTATCGGATTATATTGAGCGTGCTTCACAGTTGACCATAGGTCAGCTGACAGGAAAAATGATGGAGATATTCAATGCCTGGGACGGGAAAGTCATGCCGAAAGAGGAGAAGAAAAAACTCAGTATAGTTGAGACCATAAGAAACAGAAAGGCTAAAAAACTGGATCTGTGATGTTGAGATCATGGACAGGATATCTGTGGCCTGATGTTTTCCATAATTAAGGAGAAATTAATTCAGGCACCTTCAATCACATAAGTGTGATGAAAGTGCCTGATGGTTTATAGGTTACAACTACCTATGATGATGCATTTGTCTTTTATAGTAGTGCTTTCACGTATTTCCTTTACATTGTAGTGTTCATTTTTGGATATGGCCAAAACCTTGGTGAAGCTGTCGAAATCATCATGTGACAGAAAAACATAGTAACCATCGATCTCAATCATATTTGGATCGGGGATGAGTCGGTAAACGATGAGTTCATATACGGCAAGGATCAGAATGAACAAAGGACAGGAATAAATGAACAGCTGGTAAACAGCGGAGGCTTCATCAAAACCGTACTGGGTATACTCGTCAGCGATTAAAGCCGCTCCGATCATGAATATAAGTATAAAAGCATAGCTGTAAAGAAAATTCTTATGCAGGCTTTTAAAGTGTGTATGTCTTTCGATACGGGATTGATATTCGTCTTTCCATTTTTTATAAATTTGATTACGTTCCTCTGCACACATAGTGTTATCTCCTTTCATGAAACAAAAGGTATGTTTATAGCAAGTTTTGATAAGAGTTATCTAAAGTTAATAAAGATTTTAAATACTTAAAAATTTGTTTATTTTTGTTGCAGTTAAGGTATATTTATAAGATTACATCGACAGGATAGGTCTGAATTATTATTGCGGATATAAAATGAGCAATATGAAAAAGGAATAAGAGATATAAGTTTCATAATAAAAAACAGGAGAATTATGGACAGATTTACATTTTTTGCTACAATTTCCAGAATGAAATACATAGAGAGATGGGCGCTCATGAGAAATTCGCGACCTGAAAATCTGAGTGAGCATGCGGTAGAGGTTGCCATGATAGCACATGCTTTATGTATAATAGGAAATGTGAGATACGGAAGAAAGCTGGATGGTGAGAAGGCGGCACTTATCGGAATATATCATGATGCGTCAGAGATAATCACAGGAGATATGCCGACACCGGTCAAATATTTCAACAAGGAAATAACAGGTGCGTATAAGTCACTTGAACATATTGCGGAAAAAAGTCTGCTTGAAAGACTTCCTGATGATCTGAGACCTGCTTTTGATGAGATCTTCAACGGTGACAGGACTGACGAAAATGAAAAGTATATGCGAAAGCTCGTAAAGGCAGCGGATAAGATCTCAGCATTGATAAAATGTATAGAAGAGGAAAATTCCGGAAACAGAGAATTTTGTACAGCAAAGGTATCCACACTGAAATCACTGGAAGCTATGAAGGAGAACTATCCTGAGGTCAACGATTTTCTTCAGGAATTTCTGCCGTCATATGGAAGCACATTGGACGAATTGGCACTATAGGCATGGCTTTTCAGAAGCCAAACATAGTAAAGGATGAGCTTATGACATATTTTGGAAAGTTTTATCTGGATAAGGAAAAGGATGTGATCGTCACATTGAATCAGAGTGATGACGGTATGTCCTACATTTTGGAAACACCAAATCATGGCACAGGAAATCTGATAACCAATCTGGCGAAGGTCTGTGACCTTCCCATAACCTTTAATGCGGAGGGATTGAAGGTCATCGAGGGAAGTGTTCCCTGTTATTTCAACGGTGAAAACCAGAAGGTCTATATTTTGAGACTGGGTAATACCAAGGTTGCCAATATCTATCCCGATGGTGTTATCGAAAGAAAAGCATATATTCCCGCTATCGCGAAGACTCTGATGAGTCAGACCAAGGACTATTCACTGGATATAAATAAGACCTTGGTCAAGACATATATAAGAGAAGAAGTCAAGTTTCACTCTGACTTGCATACGCACAGAAGCGCAAACCTCAGTCCGGATGTGCTGATTGCTCTGGGCATACATCATCAGATCAGATATCCATATTACTACATTAAGAAGCTTGGCTTGAAGATCACACCCGAACAGAGGGAGGCATTGGAAAAGCAGAGAGCTGAAGTGGCACTTAACTTCAAGAACAGTGGACTGAAGGGTAAATATCTCGACAGACGTATCGATGATAATACAGAGATCAATTTTGCAGATCTGATTCTTCATAATATTTCCGGAAGCAGATACAACATTCCCAGGATCCGTGCTTCTCTTGCAGTCATGAAGGACGGGCAGGCTGTATTCACAAATCTTGAGAAGGTATATATTTACAGATATGTATTCACAAAGGGTACAGCTGCAAAAGAGAGAATAGATATAGAGAACATAGACAGGATCCCGGATAAAGACATCGTGGAAGCTCTGAAGCAGATGGAGATGGACAGAAGAAATCCGGATTATGCGGATAACACCCTGTTTCAGGATGGACTCCTATGGGTTGCAAGAAACTATCAGCATAACGGAATCACCTATGCAGAGATGTCAGATACAGCGCTTGTAAAGAAAACCGAGGCTGCTGACACATTACAGCAGATCCATGATGTGATGCCTAAGATAACCAGAGAAACCGGTGTGACCATAAGATTCCTCGCCGCTTTAAGACGTATACCGCTCACTATTGTCAAGGATCAGGTGGCTCATGGAAACTATTTCACCGAAAATCTCCAGGTTCTGAAGGCGGTTGCCATAGATCCCTATGTGGCAGGAAGTGATTTTGTCGGTGAAGAGATAAATGACATATTGGAGCTGAAATCTGTTATAGCTGCGGTTGTCAGGATCGCAAAGGATATACCTTCTTATGTTGTGCGTATACATGCAGGTGAGAATGACTCACTTCCGGACAATGTCTACAATAGTATAAGCTGTGTCGAGGAAGCGCTTGGAGAAGGTCAGAAATTCCCGCACATGAGAATAGGGCATGGTCTTTATACAGCTGATCTGAATACTGCCAAGGGGCAGAAGCTGCTGGAGAAGATTCGTTCTCTGGGAGTGGTGCTTGAATTTCAGATCACATCAAATGTAAGACTGAATAACTTATCCAGACTTGATATGCACCCTCTGAAGCAGTATCTTAAGACAGGTATAGCCTGTGTTCAGGGAACCGACGGAGGAGCTCTTTACGGAACTGATTCCATAGATGAGCAGTTGTCATTGGAGAGGATGCTGGATCTGAGTTATGAAGAGCTTCTGAAAATGAGAGGGGCCGATGATGATGTTATCTCCCACTCCATGACAGAGTTTAATGAAAAGATACAGAAGTTTTATGCCAAGTGCGGAGGTATGTCAGTAAAGGAGTTCCTTGAAAAACGCATACGCGAAAAAGCGGATGACTTTATGGATATCGATGGTGGAGAGAGACAGTATGACAGTTCTGTTGAACTGAGCGACAGGGTAGAGGAACTTCCGCTGGATAGGATCCCTGTGGTGATAGCAGGAGGCAGTTTTAATAATGCCCAGCATATCACGACCATACATGAACAGGAGTGTAGACTGCTTGATGATCTCATCAGTAAAGGAGATCCACAAAAGATGTTCTTTGCTATCGGCCCTTCCATAAGCGGATATGAAAAGTATGTTCTGGATAAGGCCAAAAACAAGTTCAGGGTATTTACATTTGTTCCTGCATCCATTACAGAGAGCGAGCTCGATAAGCTGAGAGAAACGGAGACCGGAATCAGAGTGTCCATAGAGTCTTCTCCTCTCGGAACATATAAAAGTTTTGCCTATGAGATCTTTAAGCGCAGGCAGTCGGTTATGATTGCTCTGGACGGTAACAGTGCCGCTTGCAATCTCATGCAGGATGCCCGCAACAGTAAATATGAAAGCCGAATATTTGTTGATGAAAGTTCAGAGGTTTTAAAATCTAAGGCAGAATCGCTGCAGGGATACATTACCATGATCAGAGGCGGTGATAATGCTGATGAGATTTTGAGATATGTTGAGAAATATTACGGTAATTTAAATACTATAAGTGAGGGGAACGGACACGACTGATTGGGGTTATGAGAGTTAAGAACAGAAGGGGATCACGTCCGTCCGGAAAGGTCCGGGCATTGGTGCTCGGATTTATGATGCTGATTTCAGTTTCGGGGATCGGACCGTGGGGAGTTGCATACGCTGAGGAATATGATGATGCTGAGCTTGACGCATCAGTAGATCTGAGCGGTATAACCAACGAGGCAGAGAGAGCCGCGAAACGTTATCATCCTGTTTCAAACCCGGAGCATGCAGCCGGTATGATTGAGGCTCAGGAGATCGCCACGAAAAAAGGGATCAGGAGCAGTTTTATGATCTGTCCCGATGGGTTTGAGAGATATTTCGATGAAAACGGCGAGATGGTTAGAGACAGGCTGCTTCCGGACAGAAGTGCTTATGTAGACATTGACGGTATAAAGCTGGATCCGAAGGATAACAATATAAACAAGACCTTCATGAAATATGCAAGTCATGGAAGAAGGGCACTGGCCTATGATAAGTCTTCACATTACATGGAGCTGTGGGTGAATGGTGTGATGACCAGATCATATATGGTTACCTCCGGAGCCGCCGAGGGGGACAAAAAGAAGCAGGGTGATTACAGAACCCCTCTTGGATATTTTTATATTTGTGATAAAAAGGTATCGGATTCTCTTAAAGAGGAGCTGTATCTGAACTATCCTAATATAGAGGATGCAAAGAGAGGGCTTAAAGCAGGCCTTATAGATAGGGGAACTGCAGAACAGCTTATACAGACCAGCCGTAATCTTCAAAAGCCGACAGCACGTACGCGTTTAGGCGGTGCTATCGAGGTGCATGGAAACGGTGAGCTGATGGATGCCACCAGAGGCTGCATAGGTGTATATAATGAATGGAACAAGGAAATATATGACATCATGCAGCTTGGGGACAGGGTCTATATAGTAGAGTAAAGAAAAGAGTGGATGGGTATGAAAAAAGTAAGTAAGGTTTTTATGCTTCCTCTGGTGGGAGCAGCAATTTGTGTGATTTCAGCATGTGGCAGCACAGGAGTCCCGGAGGCGAAGAATGAGACTACCGTTGCAGAAACCGGTGAAACTCCCGTGGAGCAGGAATCTGTGGAGATCAAAATCGAAAGTAATGCAGCACCTGCGGAAATGAAGATCGAAAGGGCTAAATTTCCGTATCCTTATACGGCAAGAGCTCTTACGGCTGTAAATATGCATGTTGATTCGGAAAGTGATTCAGCAGTCGTAGGCGTACTCGAAGAAAATGCGCCTGTATCTGTTGAGAGAAATATAGAGGGATGGGATCAGTTCAGTGCAAACGGACAGACCTGTTATGTACTTAAGAAGTATCTCATTCCCGATGATTACATCGCCATGAACAATCAGTTTCTGGGAGCTCCTTTGGATCTAAGTAATATTGATCCGGAAAAGCCCATGATAGCCCTGACATTTGATGACGGACCAAAGGCTGAGGTTACGAACCGTATTCTGGATTCTCTTCAGCAGTATGGAGGCCACGCCACATTTTTCATGCAGGGAAGCCGTGTTGTGGGTGAGAACAATGACTGTGTAAAGCGGATGGTGGAGCTCGGATGTGAGCTTGGAAATCATACCTACACCCATGATTATCTCGATTCTATTCCGGTAGAGAATATAAGGTCTGTGATCAGAAAGTGTGATTACATGGTGGAGGAGACTGTCAAAGTTGCACCTACGGTTTTCAGACCACCAGGAGGAAACAGATCAGGGGAGATAGCTTCAGCTGTCGGGAATCTCGGACTTCCCATGATCATATGGTCTATTGATCCTCTGGATTATTCCACAAAGGATGCAGACAATACTTTCAATGTGGTTATGGAAAAGGCTCAGGACGGTGATATCGTTCTCATGCACGATACCTATTCTGAGACTGCAGATGCTGCAGAACGTCTTATACCCGCACTTATAGAAAAGGGATTCCAGCTGGTGACTGTCAGTGAGATGGCGCAGGCAAAGAAGTTCCCTATGATTCCGGGAAATGAAGTGTACAACATGAGAGAGAAATAAAAGAAAGCTGGCGCATTGCGCCGGCTTTCTTTTATTTCTCTCTCCAGAACCTCACGGCCTCCTCAAGCCATCCTTCAACCTCCAGTCCATTTCCGAGACCGAAGCTGTGATTACCCTTTGTTCCTATCTTTGTGATATGAGGGACTTTAAGTTTGGTGAGGCAGCGGTCCATAAGTCTGCTGTTTGACACCGGAACAGTCCCGTCATCTTCATTGGCAACGATATAGGTTTTCGGAAAATCAGAGCTGATATGAGATGTGAGATCAAAGGGGGACAGAGTCTCCTCTGTGAAGCACGGACCACCCACACGTCGCAGGAAAGGTGCGATGCTCTCTTTTGCAGAATGACCGTCAGGAAGGTTTCTGTAGATTTCATAGAATTCCTTCATGGATACAGCTGTGTAGCCAAGGAATATAGCCTGAGGTTTAGGAACACCGTTTACCTTGTATCCGAAGTTTTCGGAACCTATCTCCCCCGCAAGGGTTGCTCCTGCGGAGAATCCGCCTATCATATATTCTCCCGGAATGATGTTATAGCTTTCGTGCCTGCTTTCTATATCCCGGATGGCAGCCATCATATCCTCTATGGCAAGGGGAAGGACCGGCTCCTGTTTTACTCTGTAGTAAAGAACGAAGGCAGTGTAGCCCATGTTGTTGAGACGGGCCGCTATCGCCTCACCTTCTATGAAGCCCCACTGACGGTTGAAAGCACCTCCGGGAATGACTATCACATAGGGGGTAGGTTCAGACCTGTCTGTTTTTGCAGGGAAATGCAGGTATTTTGCAAAGGCTTTATCCCACTGTTCCTTTTGTTCCGATTCGGGATATACATCATGCAGGAAGCTTTCTCCATTCATCCCATCAGAGGCAGCAAGCTCCTCCATACGGTGAAGACCCTCTTCGAAGCCCACTTTTTCGAACCCGTATTCTGAAAGCTTTCTGTTGTAATGATCAGGAGTCATATAAGTAAAGATAAAGTCTCTGAAAACACCGTAGCTTTCATTGCTGACAAGATCGGAAACAGTCATTTCTTCAGATATCTTGCTGTAGTTCATATTTTTTCCTCTGATCCAATCACATGACGTGAGTGTCAAAAGTATTTGCCATTCACCGATAGTGCCACCGTACGTATTCGTGTGCAATGTGTTACATCATCATGTCCTGAAAGTGATTGGATTCGTCCTTTCTCCCGTATTCTCCGGGTTTATAACTTATTTTCGTTTTTGCTTATAGGATTTTCTGAACTCCATGGGAGTGGATCCCGTAAGGGCTTTAAATGTTCTGCTGAAGTGGGTACATGAAGCAAAGCCGCAGTCTGAAGCGATCTTTGTGAGACTGTGATTCGTATCCATTATCTCACGCTGAGCCTGAAGTATCCTGGTAGTGTTTATATACTGTGATATGGTTCTGTTGGTGTACTTCTTAAACTCATGGCAGAGATAGAATTTGCTGACATAGAACTGTTCTGCAAGATCATCAAGTCGTATATCTTCCGAATAATGACCGTAAATATACTCAATCATTCTTGATATCAGATTCTGGACTTCCGGTTTTTCTGCAGGTGTCGCAGACTTCAGCAGACTCAGTACTATCATATTCAGAGTGGTCCTCATGGTGGCATCGTGGAGTTCATCCGTTTCATCCTGCTCCATCAGAAGCATTCCCAGCATACCGTGTATATAGTGACCGAATTTGGTGCCTACATGATAAAGGCCGCTTCCATTCTTTAGTTTTTCAAGCACTATAGGATCCTCTATGGCTTCAGGTGAAAAGTACAATACTATACGCTTGAACTTTTCTTCCGCATCATGAGAATAGGAATGGTGCATGGTATAGGGCGCAAAAAGCATCATATCGCCGGGCTCTGTCTGATAGATGTCATTTTCCAGCATATGAAATCGCATTCCCTCTTCGAGATAGTACAATTCAAAATACGGATGATAATGTGAACGGGGCATGCTTCCGCTGTAACTCAAACGTTCTGCAGCAACGGGAGCTCCCTGCTCCATCAGAATCCCTGCTCTGTCAATTACCATGTCGCCTCCTGATGTATCGAATATGTGCGAATGAGATGATATAGGAAGGCTAGTGCCTTGTATTCTCACCCACATCACAATAAAATCGAAAAAAATTTTTGTCTACAGCTCTCAGAATCATACCACAAGATATGTAAAATATCTGGTATACATCAGCAATATTTGTAATGAATTGCACTCGAATTAAGGATATTATCTTTATTAGTTTTCGAAGACGAATTAAAAAAAAGATCAGGGAGGATATTTTTAGATGGCACTTATGGAAGTTCACTATTCAAGTTTTGCTATGGGGGGCAATGTCACACTCAATGTTTTTGTACCTACACCCGGCTCCTCAGAAGCCATCACTGATATGAATACAGTGAAAAAGTATGATTATGAAAGCGGTCTTCCGGTGCTGTATCTCCTGCATGGAGCTTTTGGAGATGCATTTTCATGGCTGAGATACAGCAACATCGACAGATACGCTCAGGACCGCGGCATAGTTGTTGTAATGGCAAGTGCCGAGAATTCTTTTTATCAGGATCTCAGATACGGTCGAAAGTATTATACTTTCTTCACTGAGGAGCTGCCCAGGTTCATTCAGAATGTCTTCCCTGTATCAAAGGAACGTGAAAAGACCTATGTTGCGGGATTTTCCATGGGCGGTTACGGCGCCTGGTATCTGGGACTCAGACGACCTGATATTTATTCGAAGGCTGCATCCATGTCCGGCGCCATAGACATTGCCGCACTTGAGAAGAACAGAGCATCACAGGATCCTTTCATGTGGGAGAACAGTTTCCATGATGCATTGAACAGTGATGGAAGCTTCACTCTCAATGGCAGTAAATATGATCCCTTCACACTTTATGATGAAGCGGTGAAGAAGGGACAGGTTCCGAAGCTTTATATGGCTTGCGGAAAAAGCGATTTTCTGTATGAATCAAATCTTCATGTGAAAAAGGTCATGGAAGAAAAGGGCGCGGACCTTGTTTATAAAGAAGGTGAAGGAGCCCATGACTGGAATTTCTGGGATCGTTACATACAGGATATACTTGACTGGTTAATTAAAGACTGAACTGAATATGGAGGAAATAAAGATGGGTATGAATAATGCTGAAGCTATAAAGCTTGGCAATGACCGGAAACATACTTTGGGATTAGGTTCAAAGGGAACCGGCTCCCGCGTAAGTGATAATGAGATAAAGAGTGCATTACTGGAAAATGCTAAGATCCCTTTCGGCCTCAAGGACAAGATCGGTTATGCGGCCGGAGATTTCGCGAATGATCTCACATTTGTGATCGCAGCTATGTTCATGATGAAGTTCTATACAGATATTATGGGTGTTTCCTCTGCCATAGTCGGACTCGTCATGATGGTGGCAAAGATCGTGGATGCCTTTACTGATGTTGGAATGGGACAGATAGTTGACAGAAGCCGATACACAAGAAAAGGTAAGTTTGCTCCATGGATCATGCGCTTCGCGGGACCTGTGGCAGTGGCGTCATTCCTAATCTTCGCACCGTATTTTGCGGACAAGCCTATGGGCTTTAAGATCGGCTGGATGTTCTTTACATATATTCTCTGGGGTTCAGTCTGCTACACCGGGGCCAATATTCCCTACGGTTCCATGGCATCAGCCATAACCAGCGTTCCCAATGAGAGACAGCAGTTGTCTACCTGGAGAAACATTGGCGCAACCATAGCACAGATCGTCATCGCTGCAGTTCTTCCTCTTGTAGTGTACATAAAGGATGGGGAGGGACATCAGGTACTTGACGGCGGACGTCTCATGCTGGCATCAGGAATCTGTTCGGTGCTTGCGGTACTCGTATATGCTGTCTGCTATGTTCTGGCAACAGAGCGAGTTGTGATAGAGAACAAGGAAGAAAACAAGAAGAATGTGGGTGAGCTTATGAGGATTCTGTTCACGAGCCGCTCATTCCTCGGAATCATCACATCAGCTCTTATCCTCCTTCTGGTTCAGCTAACTCTTTCAGGTATGGGCAACTATGTATATCCGAACTATTTCAACAACACAACATTTCTTGCCATCGGTTCCCTCGTTAACTGCCTCGTGGTTCTTGCACTTGCGGCTGTTATAGGAAAGCTGGTGGAGAGATTCGGAAAGAAGGAGATCGCCGCTGCAAGTTCTGTCTTTGGCGCAGCCATGCTTTTCATCGTGTTCGTGATCCACACAAAGGAGCCGCTTGTTTACTTCATCCTTAATGCCGGAGGATATGTGGGAATCGGAATATTCAGTCTGGTGTGCTGGGCTATGATCATCGATGTAATTGATGATATAGATGTGAAAAAGGATTACCGCTCAGATGGAACGGTCTATGCCGTATACTCTTTTGCCAGAAAGCTTGGTCAGGCAGGTGCCTCAGGTCTTACGGGACTTCTCCTAGCCTTTGCGGGATATACAACTACAACTTCCTTCGATACAGTGGTAGTCAACAATATCTATAACCTGGCGACTCTCGTTCCTGCCATAGGCATGGTACTCCTTGCGCTTTCACTTCTTTTCTTCTATCCCCTTTCAAAGAAGAGAGTTGATAAGAATGCCGAGATCCTCAGACAGAGAAGAGAAAATCACTGATGGTCACAGTGAATTTTAGAAAGACTGCCGATTAAGGTACTAAAGAAGCAATTCCGGATTCCAAAACAGGATCCGGAATTGCTTTTTTTATTAAATCCGTATTCATGACCTAAAATTTTATCTTCAGCTCTGCTTTCACCGGCTCCTTCACGAGCTTTGCAAATGCTTCACCGTCTGAAGCTTCGCCCACTATGCAACCGTAGTGCACCGGTATGGCTACAGCAGGCTTTATTTCATTAACGAGTGTCGCAGCCTGCCGGATATCCATGGTATAGGTTCCGCCAACAGGAATGATAGCCACATCACACTTTACCATCTTTGCTTCAGGAGTTGCATCTGTATCACCGGCAACATATATTCTTTTGCCGGCAACATTCAGAATATAACCTACCCATTCGTTACTTTTTGGGTGGAACTTTTTGTCAATATTGTAAGCCGGAACAGTTTCGAGGCTGAGACCGTCCACATCACGATCCTCTCCGGGTGTCACTGTGACGATTTTTTTTACCAGACCGGCGGCTTCCTGGGCCTTTACCTTCATGGATTCAGGAACCACCAGAACAGTATCACTTCCGGCCACCTTCTCTATATCCTCAGGTGAAAAGTGATCATAGTGCTCGTGAGTTACCAGAATATAAGAAGCATCCTTAGGGGATTCCTTCAATTTGAAGGGATCTACATATATCATTCCGAGGTCACTCTTTACCCCGATACTGTTATGTCCGAAGACCACGATATTCTCTGTCATATTTACCTCCTTTTTTGAAAACCCGGATATAATGCAGGCTCACAGACCTGCTTCACTCCACTCAGCTTCCTTGAATCCCAGAAGGACCGTATCACCGTTTATAAGAAGCGGCCTCTTCACCAGCATTCCGTCAGAAGCAAGGAGTCTGAACATTTCATCTTCACTCATGTCCGGAAGCTTCCTGGAAAGTTCCATCTCACGATAAAGCTGTCCGCTGGTATTGAAAAACTTCTTCAGAGGAAGTCTGCTCTTTTTATGAAGCTCCCGTAATGTCTTTTCATCCGGATGATCACCCTTGATATCCACAGGTTCATACTTGATGGCATGTTCATCCAGCCATTTCAGGGCTTTTTTACATGTTGTACATTTTGAATAGCAGTAAACCTTCGTCATAATCACCTCCAGAATATTTTCTTATTCAATAATTATAATGATGCAAGTGTCAAAAGTCGATATGGGCTCGCGTCACCGGGAATTACATATAAAAAACTGCAGCCACCAACTCAGGTAACTGCAGCCTTTTTCATGGCTATCCCCCACTTTTGTGCAGGCACAAGTGGAGGAAAACTTATGAAACTTATATCATTTATTTACTTTGCAGCCTCTGCGATAAGACCTACATAACCTGCTGTATCAGCAAGAGTAGCACCGCTTACTGCATCAACGGCATCTGCCTGCTCTGAAAGAGCCTTTACATCGGAGATGCTCATACCATTTACGTGGTTCTGGATAGCGTTGTAGTTCTCATCGATACGAACTGTAGCATTAGCCTTCTTGTTCATGAGATCAGAGTAGTAATCTGCATTTACGCGCTTTGAGAAAAGAACATTTGCAGGATCTGCATATCCGGCACCAAAGTTGTCAGCGTCATCAGAGTTTGGAACGCCCTCAACATCTGTTGAAGCACCGAACTGGAAATCATCGATCCATGAAAGAATGACATTCTCACCATCTGTAAGAACTGCAGCGGTTGAGAAGCATTTGTTGCCGTGAGCTGCACCGATAGCCATGTTAAGCTTCAGATCCTCGCTGGAACCGTTGAACTCTACAGCCTGTGTCTTCTGAGCGATCTTTCCTGCCTCACCGATAGCAGCAAGGTAGTTGCCTGTATCGGCAAGAGTAGCACCGCTTACTGCGTCTACAGCTGTTGCATCACCCTTATATGCTGCGAGTTCGTCAAGAGTCTTTCCAACTGCGAACTTCTGGATCTCATCATAGTTGTCGTTAAGACGAACTGTGCTTCCTGCCTTCTCAGCCATGTTCTTGCTGTAGTAATCAGCATTTACTCGCTTGCTGAAAAGCATCTGGCCTTCTGCGAAGCCTGCGCCGAAGTTGTCCTTATCATCGCCGTTAGGAACACCTGTTACGCTGTCAGCTGCTCCGAACTGATACTCATCGATGTAAGCTGCGATAACAACATCATCCTTAACAACAGCTGTAACCTGTGAGAAGCACTTGTTACCGTGAGCTGCTGTGATAACCTGTCCCATCTGAATACCGCCCTCAACAGGAACGATCTCAGCCGGTGCTGAAACAGCCGGTGCCTTTGTCTCCGGCTCTTCTACCTCGAGACCCATAGCAGCTGAAACTGCGTTCTTTACTGCTGTAGATGTTACTGTAGCACCTGACACACCATCGATATCAGGACCGTTTGCAGCGATAACCTGTTCCTTCAATGTATCAAGGGCAGCGCCGCCAACTGTAGGAGTCTCTCCATCGCCGGTTATTACCGCGTCAGTGATGGTTCCTTCCTTCACTGTAAGCTCGACAGTAACCTTTCCTCCAAAACCTTCAGCTTCTCCTGTCAATGTCTCTGCCTCTGAAGCTGCGGCCTCAGTAGTGGCAGCGGGTGTTGTAGCTGCAGCTGTTGTTGACTCAGGAGCGGACTGAGATCCGCATGCTGTAATTGCTAATGCTGCCAGTGCAGCAGCGGCTGTTAAATATTGCTTTTTCATAAATATCTCCTTTTGTGCAATAAAATCAAGCGCAAGCTATTTTACACAAAAGAATTGTATTTGTCCATATACAATATAGTGATAGTGAAAGCGGATGACTTAGGGAAAAACTATAGAGCCGGAATATAACGCGTTATGTGACCTTTGACTAAAAAAATAAATATTTTTTGTTGACATACTGTGAATTTTTGGTATTCTGAATCTCGACAGATGATTTCTGTCTCTTATAGGCCTGTTACAGGGATATGATATATCCGCTGTGAAAAGCTCATCGGACAGGGCCGGCCATTGCCGAAGTGGTGTTATGCCACATATTGATCGAGTTAAAAGCTCAATTTTATAAGTTGGTTACTTCATAACCGGTGTTAAAAGCACACTACTTGTGAAACGTTCAATAGGCAATCAGGCAGAGACAGATCTGAAATGATTTAAAGAATGATTACGGGCAGTGCTGCGAAAGCGGTACTGCCCTTTTTAGTGCATAAGTCCGGTGTCAGGCGGCTATGTATCCAGCAAGCTTGCTTGCTGGCATGCATAGACATCTGCAGGACTTATGCCAACATAGGATAATAGAAAGGCAATCCAATGGATCTCAGTAGACAAAAAAAGGCCCCAATATATGAAGCACTGGAGCGCTTCAGAAAACTTCACGTGGTACCGTTCGATGTTCCCGGACACAAAAGGGGACGCGGTAATCCTGAACTTGTGAATTTCTTAGGCCAGCAGTGTGTCGGCGTGGATGTCAATTCCATGAAGCCTCTGGACAACCTGTGCCATCCCATATCCATCATAAAGGAGGCCGAGGAGCTGGCGGCGGATGCCTTCGGTGCAGCTCATTCCTTCCTCATGGTTGGGGGCACCACCTCAGCGGTACAGGCCATGGTCCTTACTGCATGTAAGGCGGGAGACAAGATCATACTTCCGAGAAACGTGCATAAAAGTGCCATCAATGCACTGGTACTCTGCGGCGCCACACCTGTCTACATAGATCCAAAGGTTGATAAGGAGCTGGGCATCCCTCTGGGAATGGAGGTTTCGGACGTAAAGAAAGCCATGGACGAGAATCCTGATGCAAAGGCTGTTCTCATTAACAATCCGACCTACTACGGCATCTGCTCTGATCTCCGCAGCATCGTAAAAATGGCTCATGAACATCATATGCTTGCACTGGTTGACGAGGCCCACGGAACCCATTTCTATTTCAGCGACAAGCTTCCATGTTCAGGTATGGAGGCGGGAGCCGATATGTGTTCTGTGTCAATGCATAAGTCGGGAGGAAGTCTGACCCAGAGTTCATTACTGCTCCTGGGCCCGAGCATGAATCCCGGATATGTACGTCAGATCATCAACCTTACACAGACCACCAGTGGTTCCTATCTTCTGATGGCAAGTCTCGATCTTTCAAGAAGAAACCTTGCCCTTCGCGGAAAGGAATCCTTCGAGAAGGTGGCACGCATGGCACAGTATGCAAGAGACGAGATCAATGCCATCGGTGGCTACTATGCCTACGGTCGAGAGCTGATAAACGGCGGAAGTGTATACGACTTTGATGTCACCAAGCTTGCGGTGCTCACACATAAGATCGGTCTTGCGGGAATTGAGGTCTACGACCTTTTAAGAGATGAATATGATATACAGATGGAATTCGGAGACATTAGCAACATTCTTGCCTATATCTCCATCGGAGATTCCATCCAGGATATAGAGAGGCTTGTGGGAGCCCTTGCGGATATTTACAGACTTTACGCAAAGCCTGAGAAAAAGCTGTTCTCTGCGGAATATATCTCTCCGGAGGTAGTGACCACACCGCAGACAGCCTTCTATGCCGAAAAAGAGTCACTTCCCATAGAGAAATGCGCCGGAAGGGTCTGCGCGGAGTCGGTTATGTGTTATCCGCCCGGAATCCCCATCCTCGCACCGGGAGAGGTGGTCACAAAGGATATCATCGAATATATCCGCTTCGCCAAGGAAAAGGGCTGCTCCATGCAGGGACCGGAAAGCGATGATATATCACATCTGAATGTACTTAAGGAGGGAACCTACTGATATGGAATTCTGGTTTGAAGAGCTTCACACGGATAATGTGAAAATGTCTATCCGCGTGGACAGGCAGTTATTTTCCGGTGAGAGCGAATATCAGCGCATCGACGTTTTTCACTCCCCGGAATTCGGACGTTTCCTGGTTTCAAACGGAAGCGTCATATTCTCGGAGGCAGACGAGTTTGTTTATGATGAAATGATCGTCCACGTTCCCATGTCGGTCCATCCCGGAGTGAAAAAGGTTCTGGTCATAGGCGGAGGAGATGGCGGTGTTGCCAGAGAGCTATCCCGCTATCCGGAGATCGAAGAGATAGACGTGGTGGAAGAGGATCAGCTCTTCATCGATGTATGTAAGGAGTGGTTTCCTGACAATGCCTGCGGACTGGAGGATCCTAGGGTAAAGATCTATAACGAAAACGGTCTTAGATTTTTACGTTCACGACAGGATCAGTACGATCTCATCATTAACGACTGTACAGATCCTCTGGGACATACCGCAGGCATGTTCACGAAGGAGTTCTACGGAAACTGTTTCCGTGCCCTTCATGAAGACGGCATCATGGTATATCAGCACGGAAGCCCCTTCTTCGATGTTGACGAGGAAGCCTGCCGCGCCATGCACAGAAAGGCCTTCCGCAGTTTCCCCATAAATCGTGTCTATCAGGCACATATTCCCACCTGCCCGGCAGGTTACTGGCTTTTCGGTTTTGCCAGCAAGAAGTACCATCCTCTGAAAAATTTCGATGCAGAGAGATGGAACGGGAGAAACATTAAAACCTGGTACTATACAACAAATATGCATGGCGGCTCCTTCATGCTGCCACGTTATGTAGAAGATCTTTTACTTGAGGAGGAAGATAAGATATGAGCAGATTACTTGTTATCGGATGCGGCGGAGTTGCACAGGTAGCGATCCGCAAATGTTGTCAGAACAGTGACATTTTCACCGAGCTTTGCATCGCAAGCAGAACAAAATCAAAGTGTGACGAGCTGAAGGAGAAGCTCGAAGGAAAGACATCCACAGTTGTGACTACCGCAGAGCTTGATGCGGACAATGTTTCAGCCGTAAAGGCACTCATCAATTCCTACAAGCCGGATGTGGTACTTAACGTTGCACTTCCATATCAGGATCTCACCATCATGGATGCCTGCCTTGAGTGCGGTGTTCACTATGTTGATACAGCAAACTATGAGCCTGAGGATACTGATGATCCGGAGTGGAGAAAGATCTACGAGAAGCGCTGCAAGGAGCTGGGATTCTCAGCCTACTTTGACTATTCATGGCAGTGGGCATACGATCAGCGATTTAAGGATGCAGGTCTCACAGCACTCTTAGGAACAGGCTTCGATCCGGGCGTAACCAGCGTATTTACAGCCTATGCCCAGAAACACTACTTCGATGAGATCCACACCATTGACATCCTTGACTGCAACGGCGGCGATCATGGATATCCATTCGCAACAAACTTCAATCCTGAGGTAAACCTTCGTGAGGTAAGTGCTCCGGGTAGCTACTGGGAGGATGGACACTGGGTAGAGATCCCTGCCATGTCCATCAAGCGTGAATACAACTTCCCTGAGGTTGGTGAGAAGGATATGTACCTTCTTCATCATGAGGAGATCGAGGCTCTCGCAAAGAACATTCCGGGAGTTAAGCGTATCCGTTTCTTCATGACCTTCGGACAGAGCTATCTCACACATATGAAGTGTCTCGAGAACGTAGGAATGCTTTCCACAAGTCCTGTTGACTTCAACGGACAGAAGATCGTTCCTATCCAGTTCCTGAAGGCACTGCTTCCGGATCCTGCGTCCCTCGGACCAAGAACAGTTGGAAAGACAAACATCGGCTGTATCTTCACAGGAATCAAGGATGGCAAGGAAAAGACCATCTACATTTACAATGTCTGCGATCATCAGGAGTGCTATAAGGAGGTTGAGAGCCAGGCCATCAGCTATACAACAGGTGTGCCTGCCATGATCGGAACAGCACTTGTGGCAAGCGGCATCTGGAACAAACGCGGAGCCCTCACAACAGATGAATTTGATCCGGATCCATACATGGATATGCTTAACAGATTCGGCCTTCCATGGGTAGTTGATGAGAATCCGGCAACAGTGGAGTAAGAATTGAACATACAGGATTTAAAAACACCGGTATATGTGGTGGATGAAAAGGCCATCATACGAAATCTTTCGATACTTCGGGACGTGGAAATGTCTACGGGCTGTCATATTCTGCTGGCCCAGAAGGCATTCTCCATGTTCAGGATCTATCCGCTCATTTCACAGTATATTTCAGGAGCAACTGCCAGCGGGCTTTTCGAAGCCCGCCTTGCTTATGAGGAGATGAAGGGGGAGAATCATGTATTCTGTCCGGCATATACGGAGGAAGAAATGCAGGAGATCTGCAGGATCTGCGACCATATAAGCTTTAATTCACTGAAACAGCTGGAGCTTCATCGTCCAATATGGGAAAAGGCCGAAGTAAGCGTCGGGCTCAGAATAAATCCTGAGTTCTCTACTCAGGAGGGCCATGAGATCTATGACCCCTGTGCTCCCGGATCACGTCTCGGAATAAGAGAGAAGGACATGCCTGAGCATTTGCCTGAGGGAGTTGAGGGAATACATTTTCATACACTCTGCGAGCAGGATGCGGCGCCTCTTGCGGACACAGTGGCCTACGTTGAGGAGCACTTCGGCTCATATCTTCGTGAGGCTAAGTGGGTGAATTTAGGCGGCGGACATCACATTACGAGACCGGGATATGACATCGAGCTTCTTAAAAAGACCATACTCCATCTTAAAGAGACATATGATGTGGAAGTATATCTGGAGCCCGGAGAGGCCATCGCCCTTAATGCAGGGTACCTCTATACAAAGGTCCTCGATATAGTTGATAATACACTGCCGATACTTATTCTTGACGCTTCTGCAGCCTGTCACATGCCGGATGTTCTGGAGATGCCTTACCGTCCTCCTCTTAGGGATGGGGGAGAAGCTGGTGAAAAGAAGTATACCTGCCGTCTCGGGGCCAGGACGTGTCTTGCGGGAGATGTAATAGGAGATTACTCTTTTGATAAGATGCCGGAGATCGGGGATGTACTCACCTTCGAGGATATGGCCATTTACTCCATGGTGAAGAACAACACATTTAACGGCATGCCCCTTCCGGATATAGCATTGATGCACAGTGACGGAAGTGTGGAGACGGTCAGAAGTTTCGGCTATGAGGATTTCAAGAACAGGTTGTCGTGAGGTATAATACATATGATCATTAAAGAATCGATGCCATCCTCTGATGGTTTTTATATGCCGGCGGAGTATGCCCCGCATGAAGGTACACTTCTGGTGTGGCCTGTTCGTCCGGGCAGCTGGGGCAAGGACCCGAAGAGTGCACAGGACGCATTCTGTGCTATCGCAAAAGCTCTTTCTGAACATGAAAAGGTCTGGTTCCTTGCCGACAGAGAGCATCTTCATGAGGCCTCGGAGAGACTTGGAGCTATGGCAGAAGTAGTTGAGATTCCAACGGATGATGCCTGGGCCAGAGACATTGGCCCTACCTTCGTAACGAATGGGAAAGTCATCCGGGGAATCAACTGGAAGTTCAATGCCTGGGGCGGGGAAGTTGACGGTCTCTATGCAAGCTGGGATAAGGATGATGCAGCAGCAGTTGCTTTTAGTGAGCATCTGGATAAGGATGTCTATGATTTCGGTGATCTCGTTCTGGAGGGGGGCTCCATTCACACTGATGGGGAGGGCACTCTTCTTGTGACTGAGACCTGCCTTCTCAGCAAGGGTCGTAATCCTCATTTGACTAGAGAACAGATCGAGGAGCGTCTGAAGGAAGCATTGGGCATAGAAAAGGTACTGTGGCTTCCCTACGGGATCTATAACGATGAGACTAACGAGCATGTTGATAATGTCTGTACATTCATCGCTCCCGGCGAGGTGGTACTTGCATGGACCGATGACAAGGAGGATCCACAGTATGCCATGTCACAGGCAGATCTTCAGTATCTTTCTTCCGTGACTGATGCGAAGGGACGTAAACTGAAGATCCATAAACTTCCCATACCGGATAACCCGGTGCTGGTGAAGGAGCAGGATCTCGAGAATCTTGTTTTCGAAGAGGGCGAGGATAACCGTGATGCCGGTGAGAGACTTGCTGCCAGCTATGTGAATTTTTATTTTGGAAACGGTGTGGTTCTGGTGCCTCAGTTCGGAGGCGAGAATAAAGAAAGTGATGAAAGAGCCGTCAGCATACTGAGGGAGCTTTGTCATGACAGAGAAGTGGTGGGCATAGATTCCATGGCCATACTTCTGGGTGGCGGAAACATTCACTGCATTACCCAGCAGATACCGCGTCCATGACATTATTTAAAGAAAGGAAATACAAAATGAGTTCTGTTAAAGTTGCAGCTATACAGATGAGCTGCACCGCTGTTCCTGAGGAAAATATAGAGCATGCCGAGAGGCTTGTTCGTGAAGCTGCCGCAAAGGGGGCCAATGTCATCCTTCTTCCGGAGCTTTTTGAGAGGCAGTATTTCTGTCAGGAAAGGAGATATGAGTATTACAGCTTTGCAAAGAGTGTGGACTCAAATCCGGCGGTAAAGCATTTTAGAAAAATTGCAGCAGAACTTAATGTTGTGATTCCTGTAAGCTTTTATGAGCAGGATGAGATGCTGCTCTTTAACAGTGTGGCTATGATAGATGCCGACGGTTCACTTCTAGGGGTTTACAGAAAAACTCATATTCCAGATGATCATTACTATCAGGAGAAGTTTTATTTCACTCCGGGCAACACCGGCTTCAAGGTATGGAAGACCAGATTCGGAAATGTCGGCGTAGGAATCTGCTGGGATCAGTGGTTCCCTGAGACTGCGAGATGCATGGCTCTGATGGGGGCTGATATCCTGCTCTATCCTACAGCCATAGGTAGTGAGCCTATTCTCAATGTAGACAGCTCAGGTCACTGGCAGAGAGTCATGCAGGGACATGCCGCTGCCAATGTGATCCCTGTTGTTGCTGCAAACAGATACGGTACAGAGAGTGTGGAGCCTTGTGACGAAAACGGTAATCAGTCATCAAGTCTCTGCTTCTATGGAAAGAGCTTTATCACAGATTCAACAGGAGAGATCATTGAGGAGGCCGGCAGAGAAGGTGATGCCATACTCACAGCAGAATTTGATCTTTCAAAGACCAGAGAGGACAGACTGTCCTGGGGCCTTTTCAGAGACAGAAGACCTGAGTGCTATAAGGCGATCTCTGAGAGAAAATAAAAAACGGGAGTTAGCTCTCCCGTTTGAATCTTTGAATCATAAACAAGATGAACATGACAGTCCATAGTATCCAGGCAAATATAACACCCCTGCCTGTATATATAATGTCTATGGCTGCTCCTGTCAAAAAAGGTATCGCCCAGAACATGATCCTTTTTCCATAGTCTTTACATAGCTTATTCTCGTCATAATGCTTTCGTTCTTCAAGGGACTTCATGTTATAGCCTGTCAGGAAGTTTACCGCTTTACCCTTTGATGAATAAAACATTAACCCGGTCAGAAAGAAGATGGAAGCCATCACCATATCAAACAAAATATATGCATTCATAATATCATCTCCAATCCTGTACAGCGCCGATCGATATCGGCAGTTTACACTGAATATTTTAGTTGTTTGAAAATCTGAATTCCAAGTTTTTTTGGAGTTATTAAGAATTAATTCGGCAAATATTTACAAATAATGCAGAACAATCGGCGTAATAATCGACACATTTATATTAAAAATGATAAAATATATCATTATATTAATACGAACTAAAAGAAAGGAGATATTATGTTCGATATTAAAGGTAAGACAGCGATTGTTACAGGTGGTACTTCAGGTATTGGTTTAGCAACTGCAGAGGCATTGCTCAAAAAGGGCGCAAAGGTAGTCATTTCCGGTCGAGGAGCAAAGCGCGGTGCTGAGGCTGAGGCTAAGCTCAAAGAGATTTCTCCGGACGTGGTATATCATCAGACCGACACCAGCAATGAAGAAGAAGTAAAGAATCTCGTTGATTTTGCTGTGGAGAAGTTTGGTTCCCTTGATATTATGTTCAATAATGCAGGTATCGGCATTCAGGGAACGGTTGATCAGATGAGCGGTGAGGATTTCCGAAAAGTCATTGACATTAATCTCAATGGTGTTTTTTACGGCATCAAGTATGCAGCTATTCAGATGAAGAAGCAGGGCAAGGGCGGAGCAATCGTCAGCACATCTTCAATTGAGGGATTTGTGGGAGATCCTATCATTCCTTCCTACAATGCAGCAAAGGGTGGTGTAAATATTCTCACCAAGTCTTCTGCACTGGCACTTGCAAAGGACGGCATCCGCGTTAATACTGTCAACCCAGGCTATATCACCACTGGCATGGTGAACGAGGACACAATGGGTAAGGAAGGAATCGAATATCTGATCTCTCTTCACCCTCTCGGACGTCTGGGAACCTCCGAAGAGATCGCACATGGTGTCATCTTCCTTATTGAAAACGAGTTTGTAACAGGATTCAATCTTCTGATTGACGGCGGTTACACTGCACAGTAAAAAGAAATATAAAACAAGAAAAAATCAGAACGCCCCTTACCTGTGTTTACTCAGGCTGGGCGTTCTGTCATTTTGTTGGTTTCTTTCATTGATGACCTTACAATGCAGAGAGGTCTGATGTTTAGTTTTGACATTCACATGGTGATAGGCCTTACTCAACGATTTGTCCGTAGAACAGCAATTCAGGTTCTGCGGTGTCTGTAAGGAGCATGTACCTGAATGGTCTGTCAGCGATAAACTCTTTTATTTCATGTTCTTCATCAGGAGCGCAGCCTTCCAACATCAGAATTGCGGTTGCTGCAGCAGCTTCAATGCCTTTTTCGTCAACCTTGATCTTCGTTTTCTGAATAATATCAGTTATCATAAGGCTCATCTCATGGCTCATTATCGAAAAATCGGCGTCAGGGGTAAATGCCTTCATGGCACCTTGTGCTTTACAGAAACTAAGGAGCTGATTATCTGATAATTCAGTTTCGGTTTCAAATTTGGGAAGACAAACAGCAACTTCTTCATAGGAGGCAGCTGGGATTTTTTTAATAATATCATCAACGTCACCCAGGATAAAAACAGCATTTATTCCTCCTTTCATCGGAAGGACGACGAACTTGCCTTTTTCATCCTCATAGTATCTGAAACGCTCCTGCTGTTTCATAAAGTCCTTTTTTACAATGTTTCCGGCCAGAGTCTGAAAGTTCCCCTCTCTTGTAGCATAATCGTAGAACTCATTTACCCAGGCAGTTCTCAGATACAGGGTGTTCACAAGAATCAGGTCTGCATATGAAAGGTCATTACTGATGGAAGGTATGAGACCATTTGTATTTTCGTTGATCCAGCTGTTTACCTTTTCAGTTATCTTGTCTTCAGAAACATTGTCAGCCTTTGCGCCAAAGGTTTCTTCGACGTATTTTATGTATTCCTTTGACAGCTCTCCGCTTGATTTGGTGTTCCGCCATATGGAATTCTGGAGATCAAATGCCCCGTCAGGAGCTTCTGCTTCATCTCCATAGTATTCACGATTCTCCTCAAACTGTTTCCTGGCATTTTGCAGCCATTCATCATAAGAATCTATGGAAGCAGTGACACTCTTGTACCAGGCATTCAGCTCATCCATGTCATTAAAGCCCATTACCTTCAAGAGCTCACTCTTTGTATCGTTGTCGGCACCGGAAACAGCCAGTGCCAGAGCAGCCCGGAAAGAAGTTGGGGATATCATATAGTTTTTATCCTGAAAACCATAGTTCTCAATAAATTCGATGAGGGAGCTGTTAAAATCCATGTTGATATCTGCCTCCGGAAGCTTTGAAACAGAAGTTAAAGTATTGTCAGCAGGAGATTCTTTTGGAGTAGAATTCTCCGTTTCAGTGACAGATGTATCGGTACTTATGGGGATATCGGTAGTTCCGCATCCTGAAATGACACTTGATACAACTGAAAGTGCAATTAATGCTGTTAGGATTCTTTTTTTCATAGTGTTCTCCGTTGCTATATAGCTTTTGAACAGACATTTAAATTCATATTTCGTTGCGATACAGACTACAATATTTTCATCAGCACAAATTTAATATATATTAGCATCATATCATAAATGACAATTGCGATAAAACGGTTATATACCCATAAGAACATGCCGAATCTGTTTTTTAATGTAATGCTGCTCACAATTCATAACCATCCCACAGCCCGTGCGATGGATGATTGTGTTATGTGAGATTTGGCAAAGTACATTTGGTTTCGTCCATAAGCCCATTGTCCTTAATTGATTTCAGATATAATCCGTAGAAAGCATTATTTTTACATACCTTTTCATAGATGTCGTCATTCCATCGTATTTCATCTTTATGACCTGAGAAATAAGCTGTATTTAAATCTGCAATGTATTCATATAATTCTGAAGATCCCTCAGGAAGTCCCTCCTGTGCTTTTCTGTAAGAAACATCCCACATGAACTGTTTCGCCTCTTCGTAATGTGGAAAGGATAATGTCTCCGTTCGATAATCCAGTGTATTTCCTTCTATGTCCAGAACACCGAACTGAAAAGGTGAGACAGAAAGTGCCGACGTTGCCACCTCTGTAAAACCTTTATCACTGGTTTTGATATCCTGAATATGCATATGTCCGCTTAGATTTAAAAGTACACCATATTCCTCATACAGGGAACATAAGCGCTCATATCCACCCATTACAAATCCGTCTATAAAGATGCTGTTATGGGCAAGGACATTTTGATGACTGACTGCAATCACCTTTTTACCGGAGTTTTTTGCATCCGATAACTGTGCCTTTACCCAATCAAAGGTTTCCTCTGTGAGAATTCCCGGTGATTTATCGGTGTTAACATCAACCATCAGGAGAAGATACTCAGGACTCAGTTCATATGTATAGCTAAGGGAATTCTCATCTCTATCCAAAGCCCGGTCATATCCGAAGCTATGATAGTATTCAAGAAAACCATCTGCATCTACACTTTCAACCAGAGTATATCCATCACCGCTGAAACGGGCTGCCGTTTTAGAATACAGGTCATGATTTCCGGGAATTACAAGTACCTGTATCCCGGCATCAGATATTTCCCTGAGTTTTTCTGTTAATTTCTCATGACTTTCCCTGGCGCCGTTAAAGCTAAGGTCTCCGGAAAGTATTACTGCATCAGGCTTTGAGGCAATCATTCGGTCAGCAAAAGCATCTGTTATTTCCTCGATATACTGCATTGCCTTTCCGTCAGCGGATTCTATAAGATCTGTAAAGAACAAGCCATTGTCTGTCAGTTCCGGTGAAATGTAATGAATATCCGAAGCAATATAAATTGTCATTTTATCTATAGCGGGCTGAGGAGTTTTTTCTTTTTTGTTATTCATAAAACACCCACTCAGGACCAGCAGTAATACTGTTATGGCTATACATATTTTCTTTTTATTCATATATCAACCTCGCTATATTACTGTTAAGTCGTTTGTACGATATTCCGATACCGGGATCAGAAAAGAACGTGTGTGAAAAAGAAATAGCAGTTTGTGCTGTCCCCTTTTGACACCATGTCTTATAATTGTAGTTAAGATAAATCTATAAAAGCACCCCAAGAGTATAGGACAATACCATTGTTTATGAAAAATACAAACAGGAAAATCAGATTAACCAAGGTCAGTGTTTTACATTATATACGCCTGATATATCGTTTTGCTATCTTTATTTCCCTTCTTGTTTTCTATATTTTAAGTAAGTTTAAAGGACAGGAGACAATGATAAGCCGTCTGGAAGAGGCCCCGGTGATCATTTCCATTGTATGGATAGTTTTTGTTTTGGAAATGATTTTTAGATTTTTTCCATCAAAACTTGAAAGTCCCGGTTGTCAAAAACAATTTGCATCTAATTACATAAAAACAGGCGAGACAGACATCATTATTCAGGATAACAATGCTACTGTGCTTATTCTTATGACATGGATAGCGTTTAATATGGTATTTGGGGCGCTACATATGACGGGTCTGCTGGATGATGGTTTCATGGTACTGCTGTGCAGTGCATATTCAGTATGTGACGTAATATGTATTTTGTTTTTCTGCCCATTTCAGACATGGTTTATGAAGAACAAATGCTGCAGCACCTGCAGAATATATAACTGGGATTATGCGATGATGTTCACACCGCTCTTTTTTGTCAGGAAAAGCTATCTCTGGTCGCTGCTTGTAATCTCTTTTCTGTTACTGATTCGCTGGGAGATCACATTCTACAGACATTCTGAGCGGTTTTCTGAAAACACAAACGGGTTTATAAAATGTGCCAATTGCAATGAAAAACTCTGTACACATAAAAGACAGCTTCATACATTATGGCGCAGGATCGAAGAATACTATGAAGCACGCAAAAGGTGGCTTAAGGATTCCTGATATCCGATGGGGCAACTCATGTCGAATTGTTTGTTCAAAGCATTTCTTCTTTAATGGTATCTTCGGTAGCCGCCATGGCCCGGAGGGTCATATCGAGCAGTTTATCCAGTTCCCAGCCAAGCTGAGCTGCGCCACGTTCAATGACTTCTCTGGAACATCCTGCAGCAAAACCTTTACTCTTGTATTTCTTCAACAGCTCAAATGCTTCATTTCTTGTAATCATACTTTATCTCCATTTTTTATACAGAGTAAACTATAGTGACTTATAAATTATACATCTAAGAAGATTATTTTATGTGAATGCCCCCAAATATAAAAGAATATTTTTCTGATGACTAACGATAAAGAATATGAATAACCCTATGGTGTCAAAGTAATGTTATAAAAAAAGAGCAGGGGGTATGTTTGAAATCATTGATTTTGTACTTGAGGCTGCAAAAACAACACTAAGGGAGATAAAAAAATGAAGGAGATTACCAGAAGAGAATTTTTACACAAAGCAGGGAAAACATTTGTAGGAGTAGCAGCTTTAGCGGCAGTTCCGACATTGACAGGATGTGGTCAGGAGACCCAGGTGCCGGAAGCAACAACAGCTGCAGCAGAATCGGCAACAGCCGCAGAATCAGCAACTGCTGTTGAGAATAATGTGACTAACAACATTCCTGCGATAACCCTTCCCCTTGAATGGCATGAACTTGATAAAAAGGAAGTACAGGCAAGGGTATATGAACAGTGGTTTAAGCTCGGAGGCTGCGGAGCAGCTGTTTTTGACGGTTTTCTGGGTGTTTTGGCGGAGAAATACGGCTATCCATACAATCAGTTTCCTCAGGAGATTGGATTTTTGGGACATTCAGGATACACCTGTGGTTCCTATTGCGGCGCTCTCGGCGGTGCTACCCTTGCCATCAGCTTATTTATCCCAAAGGATAATCAGGATGATGTCTTGAAAGAGCTTCAGACATGGTATACATCTACGGTTCTTCCGATCTATGACGGCGAATATGATGATGTTCATACCACTGCTCCTTCTGTAAACTGTGTGGATTCCCTGGGAACCTGGATGAGTGCGGCCGGAGTTGAAGAACGTAAGGATCCTAGAAGAAAGTCAAGATGCGCAGCATTGTCAGCAGATGTGGCAGCAAAGACGATCGAAATTATCAATGTCTTTTACGGTATCGAAAAGCCGGCAGAAGCAGAAAGTGCAGAAACTGAAAAAGCGGATAATGAATATATCGGTACCGCTAAGGGATTGGGAGGCGAAGTACAGGTCAAGGTAACTGTGAACGATGGAAAGATCAGTGATGTAAAGGTAATTTCTCATAGTGAGACACCAAATATCGGAACAAAGGCTATTGATGCTGTTCCGGAAAAGTTCATAGGATTATCTTCATCTGAAGAAATCGATGCGGTCGATGCAGTGTCCGGTGCGACAGTCACATCTGACGCGCTGAAAGAAGCTGTCAAAAATGCTCTTGCTAAGGTGAAATAAGATCAGTAAATGTCGTGAACACCCGGGTATACCGGGTGACCACGACATTTTATTTTAGAACTATAACTTATCGGTCATCAGCATTTACTATTATGTCTATGAGATCTTTCATGGAATCAGACATGGCCAGATCAGAACGGTAAACCAGTTGTATGGTTTCGTCTATGGGGTTCGCTTCTTTAATAGACAAATACTGAAGAGAACTGTCTACTAAATCGTAGGATAGAGTAATGGCGATTCCGAAACCGGATCTTACAGCTTCAAAAAGACTTCTTATGTCACTTACTTCCATGGCCAGATGGGCATCGGGAATATACTGATTCATAAGTTTGTCGGCATAGGAACCGGAATGAGTGGTTGGAGATGTAGATACAAAGGTCTCGTTTTTACAATCAAGTAAAGATATTACAGGAAACGGATACTCATCCATAACCTGTGCCTTTTTCAGTAGATCAGAATCGCCGGGTACAAGCAGTGAAAGGAAACATTGTTTGATGGGGATAAACTTGTATCCCGGAGTTATGTCGATATTTGTAACCAGGGCAATATCCAGTAGACCGTTATCAAGATACATTTTAAGATGCCGGCTGGTATCTGCTTTATTCTTCAGAGTGATCTCAGGGTGATTCTTTATAAATTCCGGAAAGACGTGGGTATAAAGAAACTGCTCGCGTCCCATTCCAAAACCGAAACGTATTTCTTTCTGTCTGGAATCCGCTTTTTTCCTAAGATTATTCATAAGTTCGTGATCCAGCTTCATGATCACACGACCCGTTTCCACATATTCTCTTCCGGCATCAGTGAGTAGAAATTTGTGCCCTGAACGAAGGAAAAGCTGTATTCCCAGTTCAGACTCAGCGCGCTGCAGGAATTTGGTCAAAGCGGACTGAGTGATATATAGGGCTGCAGCAGCCTTGGTAATGCTCTGGTGTTCCGCTATAGTGATGATATATTCGTAATCTCTTATATTCATAGTATTCGCCGGCCTTATTTTTGATGCAAAACATTACATAATGTAATTATAACATGAATATTATGCGTTTGTGTAATGTTTATTACAAGGGTATAGTATCAGACAGATGATAGGTATCCGGAGACTTGTCAGAAATAAGAAGGAGGGACTTTTGAATGAGTCTTTTGACGATTTGTTTCATAATATTTGTACTTACCATCATAGGATATTGCAGCGGTAAGTACAGTCTTGCGGTTTTTGCATTAACATCTATGATGCTGATGATGCTGACAGGATGTCTGCCGCCTGACAAAACACTGGGGTACTTTTCAAATTCAAATGTTATCATGGTCGGAGGTATGTGTGTAGTTGCAGCCGGATTCAATAAAACTCAGTTCTGCGTTAATCTGGCAAAAAAGATCTCGGGACTTTCAAAGGGAAATGCCATAAAGATGGTGATGGGTTATGTGCTTATCGGAGTTATCCTTTCCCAGTTCATCCAGAGTCCGGTCGTAGTTCTTTCTATAGTAGCACCTATGCTCATAGCAACAGCTGAAGAGTTAGGACTTACACCTACAAAGGTCATTTTCCCTGTAGGTATAGCGATAATTGCGACCTGCTGTGTTCTTCCTGTTGGTGCAGGAGCAACGATAGCAGCTGAGCTGAACGGATATCTCGAATCATACGGCTACATGGATTATACCGTAGGTCTTCTCGATCCTATGAAAGCCAGACTTCCGATGCTCCTTTTCTCAGTAATTTACTTTGGCCTTTT
The DNA here is from genome assembly GCA_000513555.1 of Lachnospiraceae bacterium JC7. Classification (GTDB taxonomy): domain Bacteria; phylum Bacillota; class Clostridia; order Lachnospirales; family Lachnospiraceae; genus Oribacterium. Next base: position 14,313 of record ALYD01000010.1, on the reverse strand, counting down.
CTGTGTAAAGGGATTACCTATGGAACCAAGTGTTTCAACTCAGGATATGACCCTTAAGAAGATCGGTGAGTCAACACTTACAAAGTTTCAGGAGTATGCGTCCATCGTCATTTTCTTTGGAGATGCTCTGGCGCTTATGTTCAGTAAGCAGCTTGGACTTGACAGCTGGAGTATAACAGTTATCGGTGCACTTCTTATGGTGCTCTGCAATGTTTTGAAGCCTGCAGAGGCCGGCAAGGCACTTCCGCTTCGAATCCTTTTCCTTATAGTCGGTTCCAATGCTATCGCCGGAGCACTCAGTGCAACAGGTGCGGGTGATTTCATCGGTAATGTCATTTCCGGTTTTGTAGGAAGCTTCGGAAACAGCAATTATCTTCTGGGATTTATTTTCTTCGTATGTCCTTTCATACTTACCCAGTTCATGTCAAACAGAGGAACGATGCTTATTTTTCATCCTATCGCCATAGCAACATGTGCTGCCATGGGCGGAAATCCGGTAGGTCTCATGATCCTTATTCAGGCTGCCTGCCTTACAGCATTTATGACGCCAATGTCTACATCAGCCACACCTTATATCATGGGTCTCGGCGGATATGATGTGCCGTTCATGATCAAACACGGAACTCTGTTCGCAGTAGTCGGATGTATCATTTCAGTTTTCTGGACAATGACTATTTTCCCGGTAATGGCCTGATAACAGTCTGTATCGGTTGAATGAAGAAATGAGGAGAAAAAATAGTGGAAAATAATGATGCGCTTAGCAAAGTAAGAGGCAGCGCACACGGAATCGAACCGGATGAGGATATCATAAAGGCATTCCCTGTGAAAAGAGAATATGAAAAGTTTATTGAACGTGAGGGTAAGGAACCTGTCAGGGTTCATATCTTCGAACCGGAGGGGATGGAGTCATATGGTCCTGTAATCATAAAGCTTCATGGAGGCGGATTTGTTAAGCCGTATCGGGGACAGGATGTGAATTATGCACATGTTCTGGCCTGCAATACAGGGTGTCTCGTGGTTGATGTTGATTACAGACCTGCGCCGGAAGAGGTTTTTCCTTATGCAGTTGAAGAGGGCTACTCGGTAGTGAAGTATGTGTATGAGCATGCTGAGGAGTTTGACATTGACCCTGAAAAAATCATTCTTAGCGGTGAGAGTGCGGGTGCCAATATGGCCACGGTCATCACTATCATGAATCATGAGAAGGAAAGAATGGGAGAGAAACCTGATTTTAAAATCGCAAGAACCTGCCTGGCATATCCTCCTTTGGACCTTGCAACTGATCCTATAGCCAAGCTTGGACCGGATGCAGCACCTGAAGCTATCGAACTTCAAAAGCGTGGAGTTATGTATAACGAGTGGTATGCAGGTGACAGAGATAAGACTGATTGGAGGATATCTCCGATATTTGCAACAGAAGAACAGCTTCAGGGACTTAATCCTTTCCTGATATGTACAGGCGAAACAGACAGTCTCGCAGAAGAAGGTGAAAGATTTGCATATATGCTTATTCGTGCCGGTGTTTCAGTAACCTGTAAGAGACTTTTGGGAACAAGGCATGGTTTTCTTACACGCCGTGTAGGCGGATTTGCTGATGCGGAGAAGCTGTATTTTGATATTGTTGAAGAAGTCAAGCATCCAAAGAACTGGAAGTATTGAATCTAAAGAATCCAAAGTCAAGTTCGGGAGCATTTCCCCCTTTGTAATCCCGGATATCGAGACGATAATCGGTACGATTTACGGATAAAACCAGGAAATACCCTGAAGATAGTTCTAGGCTATCTTCAGGGTATGAAAATATATTTTTTTTACCATGTAAATGTCGCCCATCGATCATTCATTTTTGGAAACAGCAGTGCAAAGAGTTTTCCGAATAGACTGTATTTTCTCATCTCTTCATTGATACTGTGTTCCTCCACAAGGCTTATTCCATCTGTAAGATCAGCTATCTCCTGTGCGGAATCTGTTCCGGAGACGAAATGAGCATTAGTGTTTTTAACAGTATCATGAAACTTTTCGTTTTTTACCAGCATTTTATTGTTTTGCTCTGCAATAAGAGTCCCGCCTTCAGTAAAACCTTCTTTCAGATTTTCAAGAAGTGTTCTTATCTGGTCAAATGTAAGATACATAAACAGTCCCTCTGCAATAAAGACCGGCTTGGATTTTCTCCCGCGAAGAGAACTTTTTACTTCGGAGATCCATTCACTTTTCAGAGCATCGCACGGTATCATAGTCACGCGCTCATGGTCAGGAAATGCTTTTTTTCGTACTCTGATTGCATCGGGCAGATCAAGGTCGAACCACAATATCTTTCCGTTGTCAACACGCGAAAATCTGTTATCAAAACCTGCGCCTATATTGACTATCACTGTATCCGGATGTTCCTGAATTATTTCCTTTAGCTGCTTATCCAGCATGATCGTACGAGCGATCACCCCTTCATGTGACATGAACTTGTCGTATGGTTTTGTATCGATATTCAGATATTGAATTATTTCTACTGCCTTTGGATCCCTGATACGAGGATTCTCTCTTAAAGTCTCACTTGCCTTTACTGCAAGCGGTATCAATGCTGTCGTTTGAACATCTCCTAATTGCAGTTCCATTTGCTTTTCCCTCCATGTTGATCTTGACCTTCTGATTGGTAGCATTACATTTACGGTTAGATATAACTAACTCTAGCTTTTATGATAGTACCCCTCCTAGGAATTGTCCATAATAAGTTTTCACGGGCTTTATTTTTATCTATACAACGCTTAGAATGATTCTGAAAATCAGTAACTCCGGAGGAATAGGTTCATGAATCTTATCTACAGGAAGGCAACGATATGTGATTTAAAGACACTGGTTAAAACGAGGATAGAAGTGTTGAGGGCAGCCAATGAACTGGATGATGATACGGATATGGATGAAGTAGAACAGAAAACTGAAGAATATTATATTAATTCATTGGACGATGATAAACATACCGCTTATCTTGTTTTTGATAACGATTCCTGGGTTGGAGCAGGCGGTGTGAGTTACTATAGTGTGATGCCGACATACCATAATCCTTCAGGTCGAAAGGCATATATAATGAATATATATGTCAGACCAGATTACAGAAGGCTCGGAATAGCTACAAGGATACTTGATCTGCTCATAAAAGATGCTGAAAAGAAGGGGATACATGCAATATCTTTAGAATCTACAAGAATGGGACGACCGCTTTATGAAAGCTATGGGTTTCTGAAAATGGAAAACGAAATGGAATTATCAGATAGGAAGTACGGTTATGATTAATTGTGAGAATAGTAAGAAGTAAAAGATGTGCAAAAACGAAGCGTTAATCACAAGTTAACGCTTCGTTTTTTTATGGAGTTGATTCTATGATTTCAGTAGGAAACTCACATTATTGTTTTTGATAAACTATCTTTCCGTCAAAGATGGTGGTTTCTACAGATATGTTTTTAACCGCTTTAAGATCAGTCTCAAACAGGTTTCCGTCGAATATAACTATATCTGCCCGTTTCCCTTTTTCTAAGGTTCCGATAATGTTTTCCATCGAAAGATTGTAAGCACCTCCGTAGGTCCAGGCTTTTAATAATTCTGAAACGGTCATCATATTGGATTCATTGAATGGAATATCAGAATCCGGAAACATACCATATACTGCATGGTATATGGATTCCGGTATGTTGTCCATAAGTAACGGAAGATCAGTTCCACAGCTGAGTATCATTCCATGATCCAGCATGTATCGCCTGTTCCAGTAATTGATGCTTCTCCATTCCCCAAGCCTTTTTTCGATCATATCGAGTTTACCGGCTCTATCATACAAAGACTGTATCTGAGGATATATTTCACCGACTATATTCAACCTTCCCATTTCAGCAAGATCAGATGGATCGGATAATTCCAGATCGGTCATGCTATGCCTGTTTATAAGTTTGCCATTACGATCTTTTTTACATTTATTCAAGATACCAATGCATTTGGCAATGGCGGCATCTCCCTGGGCATGAAGAGAAAAACGAAAATCATGTTCATCGGCTGTAAGCACATCTTTCTCGATGCCGTTCCATTCTATATTCAAATGGCAGGTTGAATACGAATCCGAATAAGGCTGTTTAAGATCGGCTTCATGATCACTTACTGAACCGTCAGTCATCATGTTGAATCCGGAAAACTTCACCAGATCGGAATTAAATTTGTTCCTCATGGATAAACCGTAATTTATGTTCATTGCTTCAAGTACAGGCTGACTCATAAAATTGAACCTAACAGTAAGATCATGGTCAGCCTCCATTTTTTCCAAAGAATCAGTAAATCCATAGTAATCGTCAAATCCCATTTCTTTAATTGTGGTGATGCCTTTACTGTTTAGCATCTTCATATGATTTTTGAAAAATGGAATTATAAAGTCTTTGTCATTAAGTATATTTTTCAGGAGTTCCGGCGAAGGCTCCGTATCCGGCATGTCATGTATTTTTTGATAATGTTTCCCTGCATATCCTGCAAAAAAACAGTGTACATCAACGGCTCCGGCCATAACAGTTTTTTCTTTTGAATGAATCAGAATCGTGTCTTCACATTTATATTGATCAAGGTAATCACCTTCAGAAATATCTAAGATACTGTTACCTTTGATTGCGATAAATCCTTTATACGGGGTATCTGAAACTGAATCGAAAATGCAATCAGATATGATGATATAGTCTGCATATTCAGGCATAGTAATATTCCTCCAAATTGAATATCAGTAAAACTAGATGATGTAATGATTTCAAATCAGAGGAAATGGAAAAGATCAGCTACTCTGCACAGTAGATAAGATGCGGCATGTTGCACAATAGAAATAATATGCCGCCATAATGAATAGAAGGGAACATGATCTGTCTGTTCCCAACATCTTTATGAAACGAGATTAGCAGGTAAAAATCCCCGGTTCAAGAGTTATGTATTAAATTCATCGAAGTAGATAAAAGCTGGAAAAAAATTTGTTTCCATTACTGAAAATGGAGCTATTTATGACGTGACATACAACCCAATTCTTCAGGAATGTGTATATCTCAAAATCCAAATATACATTATGACCAAATTGGTATGTTTTTAATGTAATTAAACATATAGATTTTGGGAATTGGTCCAAAAATTTAATATTTTTTTAGTTTATTAGCAAATAGATTTTGAACCATATAATTGGTTAAATTAAACAGAATTCAGTGGCCATCGAGTTCATCAAATCAGAAGGAAATGGGATAAAGATCATTAAATGATGATTCCGGAAAGGTCTGCACAGCCTTTCCATACACGATATCAGGTAAATTACTGACCTGATATAATGTCGGCCCATGGCAGATAGAAATCATTATGGGCTGCGATCCCAAACTAAGGAGAATAACGATGTTAGAAAATGAAAACAATGAACTCAGGCGAAAGCTGGGGCTGGGTGCGGTCATAGCGCTGGGTGTAGGTACAACCGTAGGATCCGGTATTTTTTCTTCCTTGTCAGAAGTTGCTAATGCGGCAGGAAGCAGCCTGTTCCTTGTACTGGCTTTCGTAATAGGCGGACTGTTGCAGATACCTGCAAATTTTGTATATGCAGAACTCGCTTCAGCTTATCCTGAGGATGGCGGACAGTATGTATATTTCAGAGAAGCCGGCTCAAGACCGCTGGCATTCTTATGCGGATGGATCAGTTTCTGGGCTACAGATCCTCCATCAATTTCCATCATGGCCCTTGCTATCGTCAACTATCTTGCATTCTTTATTCCTGTACACGGACTGGTACTTAAGCTGATAGCTGTAGCTTTTGTCATATTCTTTATGTTCATGCATCTTCGTTCAGTAGAAGGCGGAGGAGCTTTTCAGACAGTGATTACAGCACTTAAGGTACTTCCCTTCGCACTTGTAATAGGAATCGGTCTGTTCAATTTGGATTCATCGCTGTTACTGTCTTCTACCAGATTGACAGGATTTGAAAGCGGTACTTTTGCTGCACTTATCGCAGGAATCGCAGCAACTACATGGTCCTATGACGGAATGAGTGCAGCATGCTATATGTCCGGAGAAATAAAGGATCCAAAGAAGAATATGCCTCTAGGACTTATTCTTACAGCTGTTGTGGTTCTTATCCTCTATGCAGGATTAACATTTGTAGCTTCGGGAATGCTTTCCATCGATGAGCTGGCAGAGTCCGGCGCACCGATCGCACTTCTTGCATCAAAGCTTCCTGTAATAGGCTCTTATGCGGGAACACTGGTGGCTATCATGGCTATAATCGTTGTAATAGGTTCTCTTTCTTCATGTATCATGTACCAGCCTCGAATCGAGTATGCCATGGCAAAAGATAATCTGTTTTTCAAGTCATTTGCAAAGGTTCATCCAAAATATGAAACACCGTATTTTTCAATTATTGTTCAGTGCGCAGTTGCCATAGTACTTATCTTTGCAACAAATCTTTCAGGGCTGCTCAGTTACTTCACCATGGTTGCACTATTAAAGAATCTGCTTACTTTCTTCACTATTTTTGCCTTACGAAAGAAAGGCAGTGCTCAGGGGTATGAACCATCTTATATATGTCCGGGTGGAATCGTAATGCCGCTTGTAGCCATAATAATGACAGGTACATTGATCTGGGGAGAACTGACATATGCACCTCTTCAGAGTCTGCTCTGTGCTTTTATCGCTGTTGCAACAGGCCTTCCGGTATTTTACTATTGGGACAGAAAAAACAGGACAGCAAATACATAAATGACAGGAGCCTTATGGTGGAACAGAAAAAAAAAGTAAAGCCGCGGGATTATGCCATTGAACAGATCAGATGGTATATAAAAGAAAATAAACTGGGACCCCATGCAAAACTACCCGGTGAACGGGACATGTGTGATATGTGGAATATTAATCGTTCCACCTTAAGAGCTGCTATAAAACGTCTGGTGGAGGAAAATATCCTATACAGCGAAATAGGATCCGGTACTTATGTAGCACCGCCCAAATTCAGAATGAATCTGCAGGATGCAAAATCAACAACTGAATCAATGAGAGGAACAGGTAACTTTTTGTGGACTGAAGTTGTGGATTCATATTTTGTGGAAGCTGATGAATGTATATCGGATAAGCTCTGTATAAAAAAAGGAGAGAAGGTATTTTGTCTTATCCGTATTCGAAGAAAGAACAATACACCTTTCCGCATAGAAAAAAGCTATTTAAATTACAGTCTTTGTGAAGGAATAGAAAATCATAACTTCACGGATGAATCACTTTTTAAAATATTAAAAAGCTATGGACTTATTCTTGATAGTGGTAATGAAGATATAGGCATCGTATATGCGGGAAAAGAAGAAGCAGAAATGCTTCAAATCGCTGAAGGTGATCATATCTTCGGTATACATGGGATAATTTCTGACATTAACGGAAGGGTCGTGGAATACTTTGATATTTTGACAAGAGCGGATCAGGTTCAATTTTCAAGTATTCTGAGGATTTGAAGAAAAAGGAGAATAATTATGAAACTGGCTGCAGCCGGCAGTAACTGTATCGATTATTACGGTAATGTTGACGGCGGAAAAGCATTTGCAGGAGGCGGTCCTGTAAATATGGCCGTCTATACCAAAAGAATAGGTGGAGAGGCATCATATATTGGTCCCGTGGGAAATGATGACTATGGCGAGTTTATGTATGATTCCATAAAAAATAAAGGTGTTGATGTATCACATCTATATGTCAAAGAAGGTAAGACCGCAGTCTCACAAGTGAACATCATTGATGGTGAAAGAGTATTCGGGGATTATGACGAAGGTGTAATGGATAATTTTTTACTGAGTCCTGAAGATATTGACTTCATACTGACGCATGATGTAGTGGTTGCGGATCTGTGGGGAAAGGTAGAAAAGCAGTTTAAGGAAATAAAGGAAAGAGGAATGACAACAGCCTTTGACTGTGCAGACAGACCGGATGATGAAGCTGCTAAGACCGCTATACCTTATACGGATTACCTGTTTTTCTCATCTGAAGAGGGCGATGTGCCTGAAGTGAGAGAAAAAATTAAGGAATTGCATAACAAGGGACCAAAACTTGTGATATGCATGCTGGGAAGTGAAGGGAGTCTTTGCTTCGATGGATACTCTTTTTACAAATACGGAATCAAGGACTGTGAAAATCTTGTGGACAGCATGGGAGCCGGAGACAGTTATGTGGCCGGATTCCTTTATGGCATAACAGATGGTCTCGGGATAGAAAAAGCTATGGAGATGGGTGCTGCCACCGCGGCAGATACATTGAAATACTTTGGTGCATGGTGATTATAGGAACATGAGATTACATTTATGAAAGAATTCGTCTCTAAAGAAATACTGAATGAAGAAAAAATACAAAGAAACATGGATGATCTAAAGGGATTTACCCAGACCATTCTTGAAAAAGATATGGTCCCCTCGACAAAGATCCTGAACAAGTACCTGCGTGAAGCCGGAAATCTCTATTCTTCGGTTTTTGGTATAGATCCGTCTGATTATCTTTTCTATATCAGAAGGGTGTGTCTTGTAAACGACGAACCTGTATCCCTGGAAGAAATATATATTCCAAGGTATCTTGTTCCGAAACTGGGTGGTATCGATCTCAATATTTTTTCAATATATGAAACATACAAGATGTTCGGTATAAATCTTCACAGGGCAGAGGAGACGCTGGATCTGGTAGTACCAGATGCTTCAGATGCGAAACTGCTGAAAATTGGAGAAGGAGTATCCACATTGTTTTTCCAGAGCGTGTCCTATGATGACAAGGGCAGAGTTATAGAATTCAATAAGAATTATGTACGGGGAGATAAATGTAATTTCAATGTTCATTTTTTCAGGCAGTGAAAAACACTTTGGCCTGATCCGATTTAGCCACAAAGCTGAAGCCGGCTTAGGCTGAGAAATATGGAGATGGTGATATGAATGACAGAATGAGCATATGGGCAGAGATCGAAGGTCCCTGTCTCAGAGATTTTGATGAAGAAAAAAAGCTTGAAAGTATCAACGGAGCGTTAGCTTTAAGGAGAGATATAGAAGAGATAATTGATGAAATATGGACTGAAGGATTTGACGGAATATACTTCATGGGTATCGGCGGGACATATGCTTCCGGAATGCAGGTGGAAGTATATATGCGAGGAAAGTCAAAACTTCCCGTTTATGTAGAAAATGCAGCAGAATTCCTTACAACCGGGAATAAGAGATTCACAGAGAAATCTTTACTGATCTATTCATCAGTATCAGGGAATACCAAAGAGATGGTGGAACTTGTTAAGAAAGTAAAGGATATCGGTGCAAGAGTCTTTGCATTCATCGATACCCCGGGATCTGTACTTACCTCTCCGGAAATGCAGGATCATCTTATAGTATATCCGGCTAATGAACAGCTTAAGTTCTATATGGTGGCAAATTACCTGATGTACAAAAACGGGGAATTTGATGATTATGATGAATATAACAGGGAAATGGAGTCTTATCTTGCAGAGGATCTTGTAAAGATAGAAAAAATGTCAGATTCATGGGCCTATGACTACGCAAAAAAGAAGGTTGATTTTTTAAACGGCCATAAGGATCTTCCGCATTATTTTATCGGATCAGGTAATCTGTATGGTGCAACTTACTCCTATGCGATGTGTTATTGGGAGGAACAGATGTGGATCCGTACAAAATCCATAAGCTGTCAGGAATTCTTCCATGGAATGCAGGAGATCATAGTTGCAGATACCCCGATTACACTCTTTATAGGTGAGGATGAGCAGCGTCCTTTGGCAGAACGCGTAGCGAAATTTTTACCTAAGGTCAATGCTAACTATACTATCATAGATACCAGGGAATATCCTCTTCAGGGAATAAGTGATAAGTATCGGGGCAGTGTGTCACATCTTGTAATGAGGGCGGTAAATGCCAGAGTAGATACATATATGGAGCTTTTTTTGAGACATCCGTTATCCATAAGAAGATATTACAGACAGTTTGATTATTAAAAAGAAAAGGTGTTAAGAGTGTAAGTAGAATCCGTGGCATTGCCACGGATTTTTGCTTTATATATGTAGTATGACCGGCAGAACCGGGGATTTTAAATTGACAAAGAAATTGTAATGAAATAGCATTGTATTGAATATCGTATACAGTTTAGAAAGGTATTTATGCATGGAATCATTGGAATTAATGCCGGCAAGGATCCGGATCACATCTATATTAAAAAAGGCTATTTTTTCGGGAGAATATAAAAGCGGTCAGGAATTAAGTTTGACAGGTGTTGCTGAACAGCTGGGAATCAGCCGAACCCCGGTCAGAGAAGCTTTTCAGACATTGGCAGCAGAAGGCTTGATCACGCTTCGGATGAACAAAGGTGCTGTTGTAAACAAGATAGATGAAAAGTTCATAAGAGATAACTTTGAGATGCGTATCCTTCTGGAATCGGAAGCGGCTGTCAGAGCTGCAAATAACGGGATGGAGACGGAAGCCTTGCTTTCTGAGCTTTATAAAATGAGAGATCAGGAACCTGACACGATAAATGTTTCCGAATATGTTGAGTTGAACCAAAGCATACATACAAATATATGGAAAGCATCAGATAATTCAAAACTGACACAGTATCTTTACGAATTATGGAATGGTCCCAGTACCGGACATTCACGACCTGAGAGCGTCGTACATTATCAAAAGTCCACTGTGGAGCATATTGAAATTCTGGAACATATTCGGGACGGAAAAGCCAGGGATGCCGGAAAGGCGATGAGGCAGCATATCACTCGCAGTATGGAAAACATTCTTAAATATTATTCTGAAAAATAGCAGCTGAATATAGAGACTTTGAGATCAGAGGATAACCTCTGGTCTTTTTTTCTGCAATTATACATAAAAAGCATTAATAAAAATTGTCTATTTTGATTCTTTAGAAATGATTGCAAAGCTTTTCAGAGGATGGTAGATTAGTTTAAAACGAATATCGTATACGATATACGATATAAAATATCAAACGTGACATTGGTTCAGTGAGTCTGAAAGGAGCTAATAATGCATGCTATCGAAAAAATCCTGGCTAAGAACAGTGGTAGAAAAGAAGTAAAGACAGGCGAAATCGTTACTGCCAAGGTGGATTTTGCAGAGATAAATGATCTGTATCTGCAGACGGTTTATTCATTCTATGAAATGGGCGGCGAAAAGGTCTGGGACAAGGAACGTTGTGCTTTTGTGTTTGATCACTATGCACCGACACCTGATATCAAAAGTGCATCCAATCATAAGGAGATGCGGGAGTTTGCAAAAAAGAATGAGTTAAAATTTCATTTCGATACAAACTGTGGGGTCTGCCATCAGGTAATGCCTGAAGCGGGCGTGATCTATCCCGGAATGATCGTTGTGGCAACAGACAGTCACACTACGACTCATGGTGCATTTGGGGCCATGGGAACCGGATGTGGCGCGACAGATATGGCAACCATATTAATGACAGGTGAATTATGGTTCAGGGTACCGGAGATCATAGAGGTAAGACTTGAAGGTAAAGCTCCTAAGGGTGTTTTTCCAAAGGATGTAATACTTGCGGTACTCGGAAAAATAAGAGCTGATGGCGCTGTATATAAAGCGATAGATTTTACGGGCAGTTATGTGGAAGAACTGAATGTAGCGGGAAGAATGACGATCTGCAACATGGCAGTTGAGATGGGTGCAAAGACAGCATATATGCAGCCAAATAAGGATGTCCTTGATTACGTAAACAAGAGAGCAGTCCGTGGATTTGAGGTGCAGTATACAGATCCCGGTTACAAATATGCTGAAATCTATGTTTTTGATGTATCTGAAATGGAACCTGAACTTGCATGTCCAAGCAGTGTTGAAAATGTCCATACGCTTTCAAGTGTTGTGGCCGGCGGTGAGATCAAACTGAATCAGGGGTACATAGGAAGCTGTACAGGTGGAAGAGTTGAGGATATCGAAGTTGCTGCAAGGATTCTTAAAGGCCGTCATATTCCTGAATACACAAGACTGATCATAGTACCCGCTTCTCGTGAAGTAATGATGGAGTGCATGCAAAAGGGATACATTCAGGCTCTTATGGAATCCGGTGCGACCATTACGACACCGGGATGCGGTGCATGCCTGGGTGCTCATGAAGGCATACTTGCTCCGGGCGAGGTATGTATAACAAGTACCAACAGAAATTTCCCTGGAAGAATGGGGTCAACCGAAGCTTTGATGTATCTTGCAAGTCCGGCTACTGTTGCAGCCAGTTTGATAAACGGTACTATTACCGATCCAAGACCGTATCTGTAAGGAGGAGTAAAAATGAAGACAAAGGTAACAGGAAAAATCATAGTTGTTGGTGACAATATTGATACCGATCAGATCTATCCGGGAAGATTTTTAGCCATTACAGACCCTAAAGAAATCGGAAGTCATTGCCTCTCCGGAGTTGATGAATCCATTGCACCTGATTTTCCTCAGGGTGGAATAGTTGTTGCCGGGAGAAATTTCGGCTGTGGCTCCAGCAGAGAGCATGCGCCTATAGCATTGTTAAATATGGGTGCTTCAGCGATTCTGGCAGACTCCTTTGCAAGGATCTTTTTCAGAAATTCCATCAATCTAGGTTTGCTTCCGGTAATATGTAAAGGTATCAAGGACAAAGTAAAAGACGGGCAGACGCTTACTTTGGATATAGAAGCCGGAACTGTCACTATAGAAGAAACAGGAGAAGTGCTTCAGTGCGAGCAGTTAGGCGATCAGGCAATGAAGATTCTGGAGGCCGGCGGTATCAAGCCGATGATGCGCAAGAGATTTGGCAAGTCTGAGTAAATAATAATAGACATAATCGCCTTGTCACATTACAATGTTTCGATATAACTTTAATGTAGAAACAGGATTTAAGTAATGGAAAGTAATAATAAAAGTGAAGCAGAGAGAGTTATGGCACCGGAATCAAACGGATGGGCGCTTTTGCCCATAGCGATATTTCTGGTGCTGTATCTTGGAAACGGCATATTCTTTGAATGTATCAGGCCTATTGAAGGTGAGATGGGATTTTATATCATTTCGGTCGTAGTTGCCTTCGGTATTGCGCTGATCGCAGCATTCCTTCAGAACAGAAAACTGTCATTTGATGAAAAGATACATCTGTGTGCGCAGGGAATAGGTGATGATAATATTACTATAATGCTGTTTATTTTTCTGCTTTCGGGAGCATTCAGCGGAATTGCAGGAAAAGCAGGAGGTGCAGTCAGTACTGCCAACATGCTCTTGAGTATCATTCCACCCAGATTTGCCGAGGCAGGACTTTTTGTTATCGCATGTCTCATTTCCATGGCCATGGGAACCAGTGTAGGTACAATCACAGTGCTTGTACCTATTGCAGCGACAGTTGCTCAGAATGGCGGGCTATCGCTTCCCATGTGTGTGGGTACTGTAGTCGGCGGCGCGATGTTTGGAGATAATCTTTCTTTCATATCGGATACGACCATAGCTGCTACAAAAACCCAGGGAGTGCAAATGGCGGATAAGTTCCGGACCAATATAAAAACAGCACTTCCTTCGGCGATACTGACTCTGCTGTTGATTCTTTTTTTGTCGCTGAACAGCGAAACAGCGCCTATGGGGGACTTTGATTATAACCCGCTGCTTGCGGCGCCCTATTTTGCAGTACTTATTCTGGCTCTGTTGGGAGTGAATGTTTTTGCGGTACTTATGATAGGTGTTGTACTTTATCTTGCTGCAGGCATGCTGTTTGGTACGCTTGATTATGTCAGTGCATTTTCCGCTATGGGAAGCGGGACGGCGGGAATGTTTGAGACCATGATAGTAACCGTGCTTGTGGCGTCCATATCCGCACTTATGAAAGCAGGGGGAGGCTTTGCTGCAATCCTTGATTTCATAAAAAAGCGTGCGACGGGTAAAAAAGGCGGCATGGCAGGTATCGGTCTTTTGACTGCATTTCTTGATATTGCCACCGCAAACAATACAGTGGCGATAGTTATAGCTGCTCCTATAGCTAAAGAAATAAGTGATGAGTATGGTGTTTCCGGCAAGGTCACAGCATCTCTCCTGGATACATGCTCCTGCATAGCACAGGGAATCATCCCCTATGGTGCACAGCTTCTGGTAGCTGCTTCACTTTCCGGGATAAGCAGTATGGAGATCATACCCTGGCTTATCTATCCCTTCATACTTTTGATATTTGTGGTGATATCCGTCATCAGAGAAAAATAAAAAACAGTTAGATATTTTCTGGTATATGACTAAAGGATGTGGATCCGGGCAGACCGGCTACCATGTCCTTTTTAGTACCATAAAAGTGTAGTTGTTAGAGAGTAAT
>ALYD01000009.1 GCA_000513555.1 Lachnospiraceae bacterium JC7 | reverse complement strand
CACGATAAAGCTTAAAGAAAAGAATATTCCTTCATAGCTCAGTCGGTAGAGCACGCGGCTGTTAACCGCGGTGTCGTTGGTTCGAGTCCAACTGGAGGAGTTATGCCGGTATAGCTCAGTTGGTAGAGCAACTGATTTGTAATCAGTAGGTCTTCGGTTCGAGTCCGAATCCCGGCTTTTATCTTTGAGATAAACAGATCAAGTAAATATCACATGGAACCGTAGCTCAGTTGGTTAGAGCAGTCGGCTCATAACCGATCGGTCCAGGGTTCGAGTCCCCGCGGTTCCATTAAAAAAAGAATTCCCAAAAGGAATTCTTTTTTTTGTATTAATACCTTTCAGAGTGAGCCGGTAACATCTCGCGGATTTTTCGTCCCACTTCACTAAATGAAGAAATTATTAATTGTTAGCAGCTCACCTTGCAGAGTGCTAACGGCAGTGCTATACTACTTTTCGTTGATTTAAAAATACAAAAATTTACATAAAGAGGTGTTTTAAATGTCAAAGAAAGGTTCATTATCTATCAATTCTGAGAATATTTTCCCTATTATCAAGAAGTGGATGTATTCAGATCAGGATATCTTTGTACGTGAAGTAGTATCCAATGCCTGCGATGCTATTACAAAACTCGATAAGCTCAGCCTCATCGGTGAGTGGACAAAACCTTCAGATTATAAAGGAAGAGTGGACGTTATCGTAGATTCCGATAAGCGTACAGTTACCATCAGGGATAACGGTATCGGTATGACTGAGGAAGAGGTTGATAAGTACATCAACCAGATCGCATTCTCCGGCGCTACTGATTTCATCAATACATATAAAGATAAGGCCAACAACGACCAGATCATCGGTCACTTCGGTCTCGGTTTCTACAGCGTATTTATGGTTGCCGATCAGGTTGAGATCGATACTCTTTCCTATAAAGAAGGTGCTAAGGCTGTACATTGGAACTGTAACGGCGGAACAGATTTCGAACTTACAGACGGAAACAAGACTGACATCGGTACAGTGATCACACTCCATCTTAACGACGATGCACTCAAGTATGATAATGAGTGGGAGATGAGAGAGATAATAGATAAGTATTGTTCCTTCATGCCTGTTGAGATCTATATTACAAAGCTTCCTAAGGATTCAGAGACCATCGATGCTGACAAGAAGCTTGATTCAGATGTAGTTCTCGAGGAGATTCCGGAGAAGACTGAAACTGATAAGGACGGAAAGGAGACCAAGACTCCTGCAAAGGTAAAGATCGAAAAGCGTCCGGTCCTTCTCAACGACACACATCCACTCTGGACAAAGTCTCCAAGCGAGTGCAAGAAGGAAGACTATATCGAGTTCTACCACAAGGTATTCCACGATTATAAGGAGCCTCTGTTCTGGATCCACCTCAACATGGATTATCCATACAACCTTAAGGGTATTCTTTACTTCCCTAAGATCAATATGGAGTACGAGTCAGCTGAGGGTACTATAAAGCTTTACAACAATCAGGTATTTGTAGCCGACAACATCAAGGAAGTTATCCCTGAGTATCTTATGCTCCTTAAGGGTGTTATCGATTGTCCTGACCTTCCTCTCAATGTTTCCAGATCTCAGCTTCAGAATGACGGATTCGTTAAGAAGATCTCCGATTACATCACAAAGAAGGTGGCTGACAAGCTTTCCGGAATGTGCAAGGTAGACCGTGAGAACTATGAGAAGTACTGGGATGATATCGCACCATTCATCAAGTACGGATGCCTCCGTGACGATAAGTTCTGCCAGAAGATGACAGATTACATCCTCTTCAAGGATATCAATGGAAAGTACCTCGCTCTTCCTGAGTGTCTCGAAGTAAACAAGATAGACGTTGAAGAGAATACTGATGGTGAGGCTTCAACCGAGGCCAAGTCAGATGCCAATGCTGACACATCCGCAAAAACAGAAGAGACTTCTTCAGACGATAAGGAAAAGAATAAGGTCATCTACTATGTAACTGACGAAGTACAGCAGAGCCAGTACATCGCCATGTTCAAGAATTCAGGTAAGGATGCCGTAGTTCTTTCAGAGCGTATCGACCAGCCGTTTATCTCTGAGCTCGAGGCAAAGAATCAGGGCGTTCACTTCAGAAGAATCGATGCTGACCTTACAGAGGAGTTCAAGGCTTCAGTTACAGAAGATGAGCAGAAGCTCTTTGACGAGCAGTCCAAGGAGCTGGAGACAGAGATCCGCACTGCAACAAAGAAGGAGAGCCTCACTGTTAAGCTTCAGAAGCTCACCCAGGAGAAGACAGCCGCAATGCTTTCCATCTCTGAGGAGAGCCGTCGTATGAACGACATGATGAAGATGTACGCAATGGGCGGCATGAATATGGGTGCCATGCCTGTACAGGAGACTCTTATCCTTAACACAGAGCATCCTCTCGTTAAGTACCTTATGAACAACGGAAAGGATGAATCCAAGAAGGATACCATCGCTCTTATTTCCGAGCAGCTTTATGATCTTGCAAGGATCCAGCAGTCACCATTGCCTGCCGAGGAGATGACAAAGTTCATCGAGAGATCAAATGACATCCTTCTGAAGATGGCGGAGTAATACTGTCAATGCACTTGTTTTCCAAATTCATGCATAGAATTCGGAAATATTAGGTTGTTTTTACAGACTTGACGCATAAATATCCATTTAATATAATTCTGTTGTTATTGTTCAGCAGATTAAGTTGAAAGGATCTTTGAGGATGAAGCGAATGGGTGTTGCCAATACTGTTCACTGCAGAGAAAATTCTGCCCTCATATCCTCCGGAGTGTATGCTCTTTGCGTGGTTTTTTTCGTGCAGATTTCTATCGGAATCAAGAGTTCATTCCGCAATTTCATCAATATCTTTATATAACCAAAGGGAACAGCTATATGCTGTTCCCTTTTTTTGCGCCTAAAGCGTGGTTGGAAAAGGAGTTTTAATGAAAAAAGTTGCTGTCATTATGGGAAGCGATTCAGATCTTCCTATCGTTGAAAAAGGTATCACTGTTCTCAAAGACTATGGAGTACCTGTTGAGGTCCATGTCTACAGTGCCCACAGAACCCCTGAAGAGGCTGCTGAGTTTTCAAGATCGGCAAGAGACAAGGGCTTCGGTGTCATTATCGCCGCTGCAGGTATGGCTGCACATCTTGCAGGTGCCATCGCTGCAAACACCACACTTCCGGTTATCGGTATCCCATGTTCTTCAAAGGTTATGGACGGTATGGATGCACTGCTTTCCACAGTTATGATGCCACCCGGAATTCCGGTTGCTACAGTTGGTGTGAACACCGCAAAGAACGCGGCTCTTCTTGCTGTCGAAATCCTCGCAGTAGAAGACCAGTCCCTTGCAAAGAAGCTTCAGGATGAGCGTGACGAAAATCACAAAAAGATAATTGAAAAGAACGCAGCCATAGAGGCTCAGTTCAACAGCTGATCTTTTTGCTCATGCTATAAAAAGTAACACTGATATTGCTGCTGTTAATTCTGATTCCTTCATTAAAAAGTCCTGAATGAGTTTTCCGGTTGTAATGATGGAATCCATTATAAACAGTAATACTAATTAGTTTTTCATTAAGGAGATTTATGGGTAAACTTCATGAGGAGTGCGGTGTCTTCGGAATATATTCCAAGACAACAAAACCATTGGCACGTCTTACATATTATGCACTTTATGCTCTGCAGCACAGAGGTCAGGAATCTGCAGGTATCGTAGTAAACGATGAGGGCCTTTTCCGTTTCCGTCGCGAGCTCGGACTCGTAAGCGAAGCCATGCCTGAAAGCGAGATAGAGCGTCTCGGTAATGGTCAGATGGCTGTCGGTCACGTTCGTTACGCCACCAGCGGAATCACAAACCGTATCAATACACAGCCTATCGTTGTGAACCACGTTAAGGGCCGCATGGCTCTCTGTCACAACGGAAATCTGGTAAATTCTTATGAACTCCGTTCCGAACTTGAGCTGAACGGATGCATTTTCCAGTCCACCACAGATACAGAAGCAATCTCATACATTATCACCAGAGAGCGCCTCAAGACAGGCTCCATAGAGGAAGCTGTAAACAACTCCCTTGATAAGCTCCATGGTGCATATTCCTTAGTTATAATGTCTCCATCCAAGCTCATCGCAGCAAGAGACGAGCACGGTTTCCATCCGCTCTGCTACGGAAAGCTTGAAGACGGTTCAGTAGTTTTCGCCAGTGAGTCATGTGCCATCGAGGCAGTCGGCGGAAAGCTGGTTCGCGATGTTGAGCCGGGTGAGATCATCGTTGTAGATCACAACGGAATCCGTTCCATAAAAGATCATTGCAATAAAGTAAAGCGCTCAATGTGCGTTTTCGAATATATCTATTTTGCACGTCCTGATTCCATCCTTGACGGAGCTTCCGTACATGAGGCGAGAGTTCAGGCAGGCCGCTATCTTGCTCAGGAACACCCTGTTGATGCCGATGTAGTAATCGGTGTACCTGATTCCGGTCTTGATGCAGCTGTCGGTTATTCCCGTGAGTCCGGAATACCTTACGGTATAGGACTTTTGAAGAACAAATACATTGGACGTACCTTCATAGCTCCGGGCCAGACCGAGCGTGAAAATCTCGTTAAGATAAAGCTCAATGCCATCCGTTCCGAGATAGAAGGTAAGAGAGTCATCCTGGTAGATGATTCCATTGTCCGCGGTACTACCAGTGAACGTCTTGTCCGCATCGTCAGAGAAGCCGGAGCCAAGGAAGTTCACATGCGTATCACCGCACCTCCTTTTATGAATCCCTGCTATTACGGCATTGATATAGATTCCCGCGATAATCTCATAGCATGCCACCATTCAGTTGAAGAGACTGCAAAAATAATCGGTGCAGATTCTCTCGGATATATTTCCGTTGAAAACATTGTCAAAATCGCAGACAAGACCGGTCAGAAGGGCTTCTGTACCGCATGCTTCGATGGTAAATATCCAACAGAAATTCCTTCCGTAACTTCAAAGAACCGCTTTGAAGAGAAGATCTCAAAGGAATGGAGAGAGCAGCATACTGTTAAATCGGACAAGCTTTCCGATGATAAGTATATAGAAAAATTCGACGACAACTCATGTGCGTCAGTTAAACCGGAGGAGAAGGAGTAATTATGAATACAAAGAGCTATAGCGAAGCATATAAGGATGCAGGTGTAGACATTACCGCAGGATACAGATCAGTTGAGCTGATGAAGCAGTATGTTGCAAGAACCATGACAGCCGGTGTTGCATCAGGTCTCGGCGGTTTCGGCGGTCTCTTCGAGCTTCCTGAGGGATATAAGCATCCTGTTCTCGTTTCCGGAACTGACGGTGTGGGAACCAAGCTGAAGATCTCTTTCCTTATGGAGAAGTATGACACAGTGGGCATCGACTGCGTTGCCATGTGTGTGAACGATGTTATCTGCTGCGGTGCCAAGCCTCTGTTCTTCCTTGACTATATCGCATGCGGAAAGAATGTTCCCGAGAAGATCGCTGACATCGTAAAGGGTGTTGCTGAGGGCTGCGTTCAGAGCGACAGTGCTCTTGTCGGCGGCGAGACAGCAGAGATGCCGGGCTTCTATCCTGAGGACGAGTTCGATCTCGCAGGTTTCTCAGTGGGTATCGTTGATAAGGAAAATATCATCGACAACAACTCCATGGAAGAGGGGGATGTGGTTATCGCACTTCCAAGCTCCGGTGTTCATTCAAATGGTTTCTCACTTGTGAGAAAGGTCTTTGACATTGACAACATCAGTAAGGAGGAGCTTAAGAAGCCGCTTCCTGAGCTGGACGGAAAGTCACTTGGAGAGACTCTTCTTACTCCTACAGTTATCTACGTTAAGCCTGTACTCAAGCTTCTCGAGGCCGTTAAGGTCAAGGGAATCAGCCACATCACAGGCGGCGGATTCTATGAGAACATTCCAAGATCCATTCCTGACGGATTCGGTGCAAAGATCAGCATGTCTGATGTAAGAGTTCTTCCTATCTTTAAGCTCATCCAGAAGACCGGCGACGTTTCAACCCGTGATATGTTCAATACCTACAACATGGGTGTGGGAATGAGCGTTGTTGTTTCTAAGGAGGACGAGGAGACAGCACTTAAGGTTCTCAGAGAGAACGGAGTTGAGGCTTATCATCTTGGAGAGATCATCAGATCTGATGACAAGGTAGTTCTTGAATAATAACAAATTCACGGTATCAAAACTTATATACATTTATCATTTGGGAGGATAATTATGGCAACATACGACATCGCAGATATCGACGCTCTGCTTAAGAACAACGAATATCCGGGACGCGGAATCATCATCGGAAAGTCAGAGGACGGCTTATCTGTTGCAGTGGCATATTTCATCATGGGACGTTCCGCTAACTCAAGAAACAGAGTTTTCACAGAGGATGGCGATACAGTTACCATCTATCCTGCTGATTCAAGCAAGGTTGAGGATCCAAGCCTCATTATTTACAGCCCTATCAGAAAGATCGGAGACAACCTCATCGTAACTAACGGTGATCAGACAGACACTATTTTTGAGTTCATGAAGAACGGGGATACATTTGAAGAGGCTCTTGAGACAAGAGAGTTCGAGCCTGACGGTCCTAACTGGACTCCGAGAATCAGCGGTGTTGTTTCTCTTGATGACTCGGAAAGCTACAAGATGTCCATCCTTAAGTCACAGGACGCCGATGGAACAGACTGTGCGCGCTATACATTTTCCTACAAGCTTCAGAAGGGTCTCGGCCACTTCATCCATACATACAAGCATAACGGAAATCCTATCCCGACTTTCGAGGGTGAGCCTGAGCGCGTGAAGATCCCTGACAGTGCGGATGAGTTTGCGGACATGATCTGGAACAGCCTGAATGAAGAGAACAAGATCGCTCTTTATGTGCGTTATATCAATGTTGCCGACGGCAGTGTTGTGAACAGACTCATCAATAAGTTCGAGAAGGTTAACTAAGAAGAGGAGAATATTAAATGAAGGAATTTGAATTAAAGTATGGTATGAATCCAAATCAGAAGCCTGCAAAGATCTACATGCATGACGGATCCGAGCTCCCAATCGAGATCCTGAACGGTCGTCCGGGCTACATCAATTTTCTTGATGCCCTGAACAGCTGGCAGCTGGTTTCAGATCTTAAAGAAGCTACAGGTCAGGTAGCTGCCGCTTCTTTCAAGCATGTTTCTCCTTCAGGCGCAGCCATCGGACGCAAGCTTTCCGACAAGCTCAAGAAGGCCTGCTTCGTTGATGATATCGAAGGTCTCGATGATTCTCTTCTTGCCTGCGCTTACGCAAGAGCACGCGGTGTTGACAGAATGTCTTCTTACGGCGATTTCATTGCCCTTTCAGATGTTTGTGATGCCACAACAGCGAAGATCATTCACCGTGAGGTTTCAGACGGTGTTATCGCTCCCGGCTACACTGATGAGGCTCTTGAGATCCTGAAGACCAAGAAGAAGGGTGGTTACAATGTCATAAAGATCAACCCTTCATACAGACCTGATGCTGTAGAGCGTAAGCAGGTATTTGGTGTGACCTTCGAGCAGGGAAGGAATGACTACAAGGTAACGGACGAGGCATTTGCAAACATCGTTACAAAGAACAAGGACATCCCTGAAGAAGCCCGTCTCAACATGACCATCGCTCTTATCACTCTTAAGTACACTCAGTCAAATTCAGTTGCTTATGCCGAGGATGGTCAGGCTATCGGTGTAGGCGCAGGCCAGCAGTCAAGAATCCACTGCACACGTCTCGCAGGTGACAAGGCCGACCACTGGCATCTTCGTCAGTGTGACAGAGTTCTCAACCTTCCTTTCAAGGATGGTCTCAGAAGAGCTGATCGTGACAATGTCATCGATGTTTACCTTTCCGAGGAGTATGAGGATGTTCTCGCCGATGGTGCATGGCAGATGTATTTTACCGAACAGCCGGCTCCTTTTACAAGAAAAGAGCAGAAGGAGTATCTCGCAACTCTTACAGGCACAGCTCTCGGTTCCGATGCTTTCTTCCCGTTCGGTGACAATATCGAGCGTGCCCGCAAGTCAGGTGTTACATATGTGGCTGAGCCGGGCGGATCTATCCGTGATGACCATGTTATCGATACTGCTGATAAGTACGGTATGGTGGTTTGCTTCACCGGTATGAGGCTGTTCCATCATTGATGAAATGGTACGAGAAAATGCTCGGGCGGGCACCGGCCCACTCGATTGAAAGTACATCCTTCTCGTCATGTTCGCACAGTTTGTACTTCGTACAACCTGATGCGTACATAACTTCAAAGTCTGTTCTTTCAACTCGCAAGCCTTGGTGCCCATCCCAAGCATTTTCTCTCACGTTATGACTAAAGAATAGAGTTATTCAACAATATTTCGGAGAAGCAAACACATTATGAATAATAAAACTAAAATTGCTGTTCTTGTGAGCGGGGGCGGCACTAATCTGCAGGCGCTTATCGATGCCGAGAGGCGTGGTGAGATTCCTGACGGTGAGATCACTCTGGTGGTTGGATCCCGGGATAACATATATGCTCTTGAGAGGGCAGAGAATGCGGGAATCGGGCATGTTGTGGTTCACAAGGACGAGGCAAAGCTTATAAGTGTTCTTGAGGAGCATGGCATCGAGCTTATAATTCTTGCGGGTTATCTCACTATACTCAGTGAGGATTTCACAAAGAAGTATGCGGACAGGATCATTAACATACATCCTTCACTTATTCCGAGTTTCTGCGGTAAGGGAATGTACGGACTGAAGCCTCATGAGGCGGCTCTTCAAAGGGGCGTTAAGGTTACAGGTGCCACGGTGCATCTTGTTAATGAGATTCCTGATGGCGGACGTATCCTTCTCCAGAAGGCTGTTGAGATCGAGCCGGGGGACACTCCTGAGGTTCTTCAGAAGCGTGTCATGGAGCAGGCCGAGTGGAAGCTGCTTCCTCGGGCGGCTGAGATGATGAGCCGGGAGATACGTGAAGCGAAGTCATAAATCTAAGTAATATATTATTCGGGGCATGGAGGTAATAAATGAAGATTGGTGTTGTAGGTGGCGGCGGTCGTGAGCACGCCATCATTAAGGCTCTTAAGAAGAACCCTTCTATAGAGAAGATATATGCGATTCCCGGTAACGGCGGTATCGCAAGGGATGCAGAGTGCGTTCCTGATATAAAGGCTACCGATGTTCCTGCTGTAGTTAAGTTCTGCAAGGAGCAGGCTCTTGATTATGTGGTTGTGGCTCCGGATGATCCTCTGGTTGCCGGTACTGTTGATGAGCTTGCTAAGGCAGGCATTCCTGCATTCGGACCTGAGGCAAAGGCTGCCATCATTGAGGGTTCCAAGGTCTTCTCAAAGAACCTCATGAAGAAGTACGGTATCCCTACAGCGGCCTATGAGGTATTTAACGACATCAACGCTGCGGAAGAGTACATTAAGACCTGTCCTATCCCTACAGTTATAAAGGCTGACGGTCTTGCTCTCGGAAAGGGCGTTATCATCGCCATGACACGAGAAGAGGCTCTCGATGGCATAAAGACCATCATGGAGGAGAAGAAGTTCGGTCATTCAGGTGATCAGATAGTTATCGAAGAGTTCCTTGAGGGACCTGAGGTTTCCGTTCTCAGCTTCACCGATGGCAAGGTCGTGATTCCCATGATCTCATCCATGGATCACAAGCGTATCAACGATAACGACGAGGGTCTCAACACCGGTGGAATGGGCACCATCGCTCCAAATCCTTACTACACAAAGGACATCGCAGAGGAGTGTATGGAGAAGATCTTCAAGCCTACCATCGAGGCCATGAACAAGGAGGGCAGAACCTTCAAGGGCTGTCTCTACTTCGGTCTCATGCTTACAAAGAACGGTCCAAAGGTAATCGAGTACAACTGCCGTTTCGGTGATCCCGAGACTCAGGTAGTACTTCCTCTTCTTGATTCGGATCTTCTCACCATCATGCAGGCTACAACAAACGGTACACTCAGTGAGCTTGATATCAAGTGGAAGAATGAATCAGCCTGCTGCATAGTTGAAGCTTCCGGCGGATATCCTCTGTCCTACAAGTCAGGCTATGAGATTACAGGTGTGGATGAGGTTCAAAATGTCTATGTGGCAGGTGCCGACCTTAAGGACGGAAAGCTCTACACCCACGGCGGAAGAGTTCTCGGGGTTGTGGAGACAGCTCCTACACTTAAGGAAGCCATCGACAGGGCATACGAGAGTGCATCGAAGGTCACATTCCAGGACATGCACATGAGAAAAGACATCGGTCAGAGAGCATTAAAAGCACTGTGAAATAAAGGAGAAACAAATGGTAAATCGAGTTTATGTTGAGAAAAAAGAAGGTCTTCGCCATGAGGCTAAAGGACTCCGTCACGACATCCGTCATATTCTTCTCATCAAGAATCTGACAGACGTACGTCTTTTAAATCGTTATGATGTTGAAGGTCTGGATCAGGAAACCTTCGATAAAGTCACCAAACTCATTTTAAGCGAGCCACAGCTTGACGATACATGCACAGAGCTTCCGGAAGTAAGTGATGCTCATGTTTTCGCCGTAGAGTTCCTTCCGGGACAGTTCGATCAGCGTGCGGATTCAGCTGCACAGTGTATCCAGATCCTTACAACAGGTGATCGTCCGAAGGTTCGTTCCGCAAAGGTATATCTCCTTTACGGTGATCTCACAGAGCAGGAGATCGCAGAAATAATGAAGTATGTCATCAACCCTGTGGAGGCAAGAGAGGCTTCTCTCGATACCTTCGAGACTCTTGATGTGAAGTACGATATCCCTACTGAAGTAGACACTCTCAAGGGCTTCATTCAGGCTTCCGAAGACGAACTTCAGGCTATCTTAAAGGATATGGGACTCGCCATGGACCTTGACGACCTTAAGTTCTGCCAGAATTACTTTAAGACAGAGGATCGTGATCCTTCCATCACAGAGATCCGCATGATCGACACCTACTGGTCAGACCATTGCCGTCATACCACCTTCCTTACTACTATCGATAATGTCTCCTTCGAGGACGATCAGCTCAAGAAGGCATGGGACCGCTACATCAGTGCACGCAAGGATCTTAACCGTACAAAGCCTGTCAACCTTATGGACATCGGAACCCTTGCCGCAAAGGTCCTTAAGAAGGAAGGAAAGCTCACAAAGCTTGATGAGTCAGAGGAGATCAATGCCTGCACAGTAAAGATCAAGGTCACAGTTGACGGTGAGGCTCAGGACTGGCTTCTCCTTTTCAAGAACGAGACCCACAACCATCCTACAGAGATCGAGCCTTTCGGTGGAGCTGCCACATGTATCGGCGGTGCCATCAGAGATCCTCTTTCAGGAAGATCATATGTATATCAGGCTATGCGTGTAACAGGTGCTTCCGATCCTACAGTTTCCGTTAAGGATACCATGGAAGGTAAGCTTCCTCAGAGAAAGCTCGTTACAACAGCCGCTGACGGTTACTCAAGCTACGGAAACCAGATCGGTCTCGCAACAGGTCTCGTTGATGAGCTTTATCATCCGGGCTATGCCGCAAAGCGTATGGAGATCGGTGCAGTAGTGGCTGCCGCTCCTGCCGAAAATGTCAGAAGAGAGGTTCCTGCTGCAGGAGATGTAGTCATTCTCCTGGGCGGACGTACAGGCCGTGACGGTATCGGCGGTGCTACAGGTTCTTCAAAGTCTCACAATGTCGAGTCACTTGAGAAGGACGGCGCAGAGGTTCAGAAGGGTAATGCTCCCGAGGAGCGTAAGCTTCAGCGTCTTTTCCGTAGTGCAGAGGCTTCAAAGCTTATCAAGCGCTGCAACGATTTCGGTGCCGGCGGAGTTTCCGTTGCCATCGGTGAGCTTGCTGACGGTCTCGATATCGACCTTAACAAGGTTCCGAAGAAGTATGAGGGTCTCGACGGAACAGAACTTGCCATCTCAGAATCACAGGAAAGAATGGCAGTTGTGGTTGAAGCAAAGGACATGGAGAGATTCATGGAGCTTGCTCATGAGGAGAACCTTGAGGCTACACATGTTGCTACAGTTACAGATACAAATCGCCTGGTAGCACACTGGAACGGTAAGGATATCATCAATCTTTCAAGAGATTTCCTTAACTCAAACGGTGCCGAGAAGCATATCGAAGTGAAGACAGCAGCCGGCGGAAGCATTGGCCGCGAGGTCAAGGGAAGCTTCAGTGAGAACATGAGTGCTCTCGCAGAGGATCTCAATGTCTGCTCAAAGCGCGGTCTCAGCGAGCGTTTCGACTCCACCATCGGTGCTGGAACAGTCCTCATGCCGTTCGGCGGAAAGAACCAGCGCACACCTGTACAGGCCATGGCTGCAAAAATCTCCGTTGAAAAGGGTCACACAGATGATACTTCAGTTATGGCTTACGGCTACAATCCTTTCATCACAGAGAAGAACTGCTATAAGGGCGCTTACCTTGCGGTAGTAGAGTCTGCTGCAAAGCTCATTGCAACAGGTGCAGGCTTCGAAGATACTTACCTTACTTTCCAGGAGTATTTCGGAAAGCCTGGTCACGAGAGCTCACGCTGGGGACAGCCTCTTGAAGCACTTCTTGGCGCTTTCAATGCTCAGCTCGATCTCGGAATCGCTGCCATCGGCGGTAAGGACTCAATGTCAGGAACCTTCGAAAAGCTGGATGTTCCTCCTACACTTGTTTCCTTCGCCATCACAACAGAGGATGCAAAGTACATCACAAGCCCTGAGTATAAGGCTGCAGGACACAAGGTACTCTGGCTGAAGCCGGAGTATAAGGATGAGCTTCCAACAAAGGAATCACTCCTTACACTTTTCAGCTACGTTCACAAGCTGGTTCTCGATGGAAAGCTTGCTTCCATCTACACACCTACCTACGGCGGTGCTGCAGAGGCAGTTCTCAAGCAGTGCATGGGTAACGGATTCGGATTTACATTTGCACCGAGCCTCTCTGTTCAGGATATCTTCGGATACCAGTACGGAAGCTTCCTTCTGGAGCTTAACGACAACAGCACTCTCGATGATATCTACGCTGCGCAGGAGCTCAAGGGCACAGGCATAATCATTGCCGACCTCGGTGAGACTACAGACGATGCAGAGATCCGTTACAACGATGAGGCTCTCAAGCTCACAGATCTTGAAGAGGCATACGAGGACAAGCTTGAAAAGGTATTCACCTGCAACATGAATCTCGATAAGGAGACTTCAGAGGACAATGCCTCCGACCTGAGCATTCCTGACTTCTCTGAGGATCACTGGACAGCTCCGGCTGTACAGGTTGCAAAGCCCCGTGTACTTATCCCTGTATTCCCGGGCAACAACTGCGAGTACGATTCAGCAAAGGCCATGGCTGATGCAGGTCTCGAGCCTGAGATAGTTGTTGTAAAGAACCTTACAAAGCAGGATATCGCTGATTCTGTCAACTACGTTGCAAAGCGTATCGAAGAGTCACAGCTTATCTTCATCCCGGGCGGTTTCTCAGGTGGAGACGAGCCGGACGGTTCAGCAAAGTTCATCACTTCCTTCTTCAGAAATGAAGCTGTGAAGACTGCTACCATGGATATGCTCACCAAGCGTGACGGTCTCATGCTCGGTATCTGCAACGGTTTCCAGGCACTTATAAAGCTCGGTCTCGTTCCGTTCGGTGAGATCCGTGACACAGATGAGCATTGTCCTACACTTACTTTCAACACTATAAGCCGTCACCAGTCAAAGATAGTCAATGTCCGTGTGGCATCCAACATGTCACCATGGCTTGAGGATACAAATCCGGGGGACATCTACAGCGTTCCTATTTCTCACGGAGAGGGTCGTTTCCTCTGTGAGCCTGAGCTTTTCAAAAAGCTTGTGGAGAATGGTCAGATCGCTACTCAGTATGTTGACCTGGAAGGACATCCAACCATGGATATCCAGTACAATCCGAACGGTTCCTACTATGCGGTCGAGGGTATCACTTCACCGGATGGAAGAGTACTTGGAAAGATGGGCCACGCTGAGCGTTGGGGCCACAGCCTCTACAAGAACGTTCCCGGAAACTACGATATGGGACTCTTCAGAGCAGCAAAAGAATATTTTGAATAACAAGTGTCATAAAACTCCCGGCAAAATCTGCCGGGAGTTTTTGTTGTCTGCTTTTTCCGCTTCAAAGCCACAGAGAGAAACAATATCAGCTCTGAAGCCTGTTTTTAAAATGTAAAAAAACTATTAAATTAGCGTATTATATTGTAACTAAATAACAAGCTACGTTAAAATATAGTCAGATTTTTCGTTAGTATAGAGGAGAATAGAAAATGACTAAACAGACTATTTCAAGAAGAGGCTTCGTTAAAGGTTTTGCTGCAAGTTTCGTATCACTTGCAGGTCTCGGCATTTTGAATGCATGTAACAATTCAGGTGGTTCGGCTCCTGCCGCAACTACTGCAGATCCGACCACTGCTGCAGCTACACAGGCTGCGACCGAAGCCGCTACACAGGCCGCCATCGAGGCTGCCAACACAGCTGCAAAGGCAGCGGGAATGACATTTACACCGGGTACCTACGAGGCTACCGCAAAGGGTATCGCTTCAGACGTTAAGGTTACCATGACATTTGACGAAACATCCATCAAGGATGTCAAGGTAGATACTTCAGGAGAGACTCCGACCATCGGCGGAAAGATCGCTGATGATGTTGCAAAGAGCATTCTCGACGGTCAGACTGCAGACATCGACGCGATCGCCGGAGCTACAGTTACTACGGATGCCGTAAAGAAGGCCGCTGCCGACTGTATCTCACAGGCATCAGGTCAGGAAGTGGCTCTTTCAGAGGATGCGGCTACCGACGCTGACTGGCTGGGAACCAAGCCTGAAATAAGTGATTCCGATATCACAGAAGAGCTCAGCACAAAGCTTCTTATCGTTGGTCTCGGAACAGGCGGATGGCCGGCTGCTCTTGCTGCCGCTGATGCAGGCATCGAGACTCTCGTTATCGAGAAGAAGGAGACACCTACCAATGTTCGTGAAGATATCGGCGGTATCGGTTCCAAGTGGCAGTTAGAGTCCATAAAAACCATGCCTAACCTCGCCATTGATAAGATGGAGGCTATGGAGGATATCGTAAGATACGGCACAGGTTACGTTGATTACAACCTTATCAAGCTCTGGGCCAATGAATCGGGCGAGCTTGTTAACTGGATCGGCGGTATCCTTGAGGATTCCGGAAAGTATTACATGCAGCATGAGGCCGGTGTTGGTGATACAAGATATCAGGAGCGTGACAAGGCTTACGCAACAGGACATTCACCTCATAAGAAGGATGAGTTTAAGGACGACAAGTCTTTAACAACCTCTGCTGTATTTACAGATTACTGTAATGCAAAGGGCAATGTTACCTTCAAGTTCTCAACAGCTCTCGTAGAGCTTATTCAGGATGAGTCCGGCAAGGTGACAGGTGTTATCGCACAGGATCAGACAGATCAGCATTATGTAAAGATCACAGCTGACAACGTTCTCATGGCTACCGGCGGATATGCTACTAACACAGCTATGATGAATGCTCTTCAGCCTATGACTCAGGAAATGAAGGTTCAGTGCACCAAGGGCTCAACATGTGACGGTTCCGGAATCAAGGCTATGCTCTGGGCAGGCGGACAGATGGATCCTATCCACGAATCCATGATGTTCAACCGCTGCTGTATGAAGCCTGACGAGACTGCAGGCTACAAGACATCAGGAGAGTGGTTCTGGTTCGGTGAGCAGCCGTTCCTGAAGGTCAACCTGAAGGGTGAGCGTTTCTGTAATGAGTCAGGACCTTATGAGTTCATGCTTCACTCCATGGAGATGCAGCCACACCATACCTATTGCGACATCTTCGATGCCAACAACAAGCAGTATACAGAGCAGTTCCAGGAAGTAGGATGCTGCCGTCTCTGGCCATTCGATAACGGCGCACTCATGAACAGAGATTATGACGGAGTATGGAAGTCAAATGAGGAACTCATAGAGAAGGGCTACATCGTTAAGGCTGATACTCTTGAGGATCTTGCAAAGGGTCTCAATATCCCTGTTGATACCTTCGTTGCAACTGTAGAGCGTTACAATGAGCTCTGTGCAAAGGGCGAGGATGAGGATTACGGAAAGGCACCTCACAGAATGACACCTGTTGATACAGCTCCTTTCTACGGTGTTCGTACAGCTGCATGGCATCTTACAACACTTGACGGTATCCGCATCAATACAAATATGCAGGTAATCGATAAGAACGGAGATCCTATCGAAGGTCTCTACGCAACAGGAGACTGCTCCGGCGGCTTCTTTGCAAACAACTATCCGAACCTCTTCACAGGTCTTGCCTGCGGACGTACCATGACCTTTGCCCGTCATGCGGTCAATTACATTGCAGGGCTTTGATACGGTTTCCTGAAATAAGCTATAGATAAATAACTTTTTTCACATAGTTCTCTTTTTTATGCAGGGCACCCGGACATTTCCACTCTGTCCGGGTGTTTTGTTGCCAAAAAAATGTTAATAAAGCAGATTTAATAGTACCGTCCTCTTACTTCATAAATATTTTAGGCACAGAAGCTATTGCATAATTTAAATTTATTGATATAATCAGATGTAGTTTTCATTACTACATCTTGAAATGTGTATGTAGCGGAACTATACTTGATGAAGGAGGCACACTATGACATTTAAAGAGAATTCCATTCTTCTGAAAATAAAAGATCCGGGAAGCTTTCTGACACATTATATTGCTATGATCCTGTCTATCATTGCTGCAATTCCTCTATTTTACAGAGTGGCACAGCATCCGAGTCTGGAAAGGGTTTTTGCCTTCGGGATCTTCGCCCTGAGCATCGTCCTTCTCTATGCGGCCAGTGCTACTTACCATCTTTTTGATATTTCTCCAAAGGTCAACGATATCTTAAAGAAGATAGACCACATGATGATCTACATGCTCATAGCGGGAAGCTATACCCCTGTATGCGCCATCGCTCTTGGAGACAGAACAGGCTGGGGACTGCTCCTCATCGTCTGGGTACTTTCCATTATCGGTATGACTGTGAACATCATTTTCATACATACACCGAGATGGCTTAATTCTCTTATATACATCGCCCTCGGCTGGGCATGCATCTTCGCCATCTTTAAGATCCGCTCAGCACTTACAGATCCCGAATTCTGGCTTCTGTTCGCAGGAGGAGTCATTTATACGATAGGCGGCATCATTTATGCCCTTAAACTTCCTATTTTTAAGCGCATGCCGAAGTACTTCGGAAATCACGAAATTTTCCACTGCTTCGTGATCGCCGGATCCATGTGCCACTACGGCATGATGATCATGCTGGCAGGATGATACCGGTATCACTCGCATCCATGACTCTTTAAAAAGAGGGCTAAACCGACTGACATTTAAGAACCGGCAAAGCCTGATCATATATCGATTTTTCAAACAGTTCCATCCCTATACAGGCTGGAACTGTTTTTTGCAAATATTGTTATTTATTTTACGATTTTTTCTATGAAAACAATATCCATCTGTGTTATATTAGAGAAACAATCAGACATGAAATGAGGTGGGCGGCAAAAGTATTTGACGCTCACTCTGTGATGCTTTGAGTCATTCCGGATTCTTTGCATCTCGTATTGTCATTATACTTAGGTCATGGGGGACTTAAAATGAAACAGAAGAATATAGTAGCTCTTGGTGTTATCGGTGTAGGTATCATTGCCGCTGCCGTTACAGGATACCAGGCAAGAAATTTAGGAACATCCAGCAGCGTAGCAAAAAGCCAGATTCCATCTGATGCAGTTACAGCAACAGGTGAGGCTCAGGGTCTCGGCGGTCCTGTTAAGGTTGAAGTCATCGCAAACGCAGATAAGATCTTCTCCATCAATGTAACAGACGCATCAGGAGAGACACCTAACATCGGTACACTAGCTGTTGATCAGCTTCCTGCAAGTATCTTTGAGGCAAACAGCCTTGCAGTTGACTCTGTATCCGGCGCCACAATTACTTCAACAGCTATCAAGAACGCTGCAGCTCAGGCTATCGAGAGCGCAGGCTTCGATCCTGCAAACTTCGGCTTCGTAAAGGAAGAGAAGAAGGAAACAGCCGCAGTTAATACAAGTGAAATTCCTGCAGATGCAGTTACAGCTTCAGCTGAAGCTCAGGGTCTCGGCGGTCCTGTTAAGGTTGAGATCACTGCAACTGCTGATACCATCTATAACCTCGTTGCTACAGGTGACAGCGAAACACCGGGTATCGGTACTATGGCTCTCGAGCAGCTTCCCGGCGATATCATCGCAAAGAACAGTATTTCCGTTGATGCTGTTTCAGGTGCTACCGTTACTTCAGACGCTATCAAGGAGGCCGCTAAGAAGGCTCTCGAAAGCGCCGGTTTTGATCCTGCAGCTTACAAGGAAGAGAACAAGGCTGCCGGAGGTGCTGCTGCAGACATCCCTGATGATGCAGTTACAGCTTCAGCTGAGGCTCAGGGTCTCGGCGGTCCTGTAAAGGTTGAGATCACTGCAACTGCTGACAAGATCTACAACCTTGTTGCTACAGGCGACAGCGAAACACCCGGCATCGGTACCATGGCTCTCGAGCAGCTTCCCGGCGATATCATCGCAAAGAACAGCATTTCGGTTGATGCTGTTTCAGGTGCTACCGTTACTTCAGACGCTATCAAGGAGGCCGCTAAGAAGGCTCTCGAAAGCGCCGGTTTTGACCCTGCCGCATATAAATAAGATATATCTTATAAACGTCCGACACGTGTCGGACGTTTTTTTATTGAATACTCTTTCAATCATGCCTTATTTGTAAAACTGTACATTTTATGATGAATGAGGGCTCCCATCAGTGTTTCTTCCGGCTGAGCGGTATTCAAAAAAATACTTACATCATTTTTTTCCATCTGATATAATTCCGTCTTGCTAACTAAAAATATGTAGATTTCGGTTTTTATTGGAAACGCACATCCTATCAGGATGCTAACGAACAACACAGAGGTCTGACGATTTAGAGAAAGAGAGGAACCTTTATGTTACCACAGAGCAAATTACAGGATGTATTTTTCACTGCCCTTATGGCTTTTGTTATGGTCTATGCCATGATATGCTACAACATCTCACTTAACGTCGGAGGCATGCAGAACTTTGTTTTCCTTGCAGCATTTCAGGAAATGATCATCATGTGGCCGATAGCAGTAGTACTTGAGCTGTTATTTGTCGGAAAGCTCGCTCAGATTCTGGCTTTCAGATTTGTGACACCGGGCAAGGATCCTATGATAATGATCATTCTTGCCATCTCATCCATGTCCGTATGCCTCATGTGTCCACTCATGAGCCTTGCGGCGACTATCCTTTTCAAAAATGCAGGCAGTTCATTTGTACCTGTATGGCTCCAGACAACAGCCTTTAATTTCCCGATGGCTTTTTGCTGGCAGATCTTTTTCGCAGGTCCATTAGTCAGAAATATATTCGGATTTATAATGAAAAGACTTCATTCTTAAATTTCTTTCAAAGTGCGGATCATTTCCGCGCTTTTTTATTTGCCGAAAATTTTTTCTTCACAGTCTTCGATATATGGCATAAAATTGTTTAAGAAGCAAAAAACAACACCTCATCGTAATACGCACAAAAAAATAAGTTTTTTTCAAAAAAAGTGTGACCCACGAACTCCATTTCCTGTGTATTAGGATGAAGAACATACGGATAGCGCCGGGGACCTCATGCCCCCCGGTGCAGCATCAGTCTATATTAAACAGTCTGATCATCCGGAAAAGAAACGAGGATACTACATGACCGATCAGGAAATCATAGATCTTTATTTTGCAAGGTCAGAGACAGCTATTGATGAGTCTGCGAAGAAATACGGAAGTTACTGCAGCTACATAGCCATGAACATTCTGTATAACAGGGAGGACAGCGAAGAGTGTGTAAATGACACATGGCTCAACACATGGAATTCCATTCCTCCTGCGAGACCTTCCATACTCAGAACATTTCTCGGAAAGATAACCCGTAATCTTGCACTTAATATCTATGAAAAACAAACGGCCCAAAAGCGCGGAAACGGCGAAACAAGCGCAGTACTGGATGAACTTTCCGAATGTATAGCCGATACGAAAGGTGACAGGCCGGAGGATATCCCCGACAGAATAACATTGACCGACTGTATCAACAGATTTCTGGAAAATCAGACTGCAGATTCCAGAAAAATATTTGTACGACGCTACTGGTATATGTCAGCGATAAGCGAGATAGCTGCTGAATACGGCTTCAGTGAAAGCAAGGTCAAAATGACATTAAGCCGCATGAGAGCTGCTCTTTTGAAGGAGCTGGAACAGGAAGAATTCGCGGTTTAACTTAGGATAATATTAAAAACAAGTCGGTAAACTACCCTCAACAGAACCGGAAATGGAGAATATATGGAGAAAGAAAAAAAACTTCTTAAGGCCATAGGAGATATTGACGAAAAGTTTATAGAAGAG
Organism: Lachnospiraceae bacterium JC7; assembly: GCA_000513555.1. GTDB lineage: Bacteria > Bacillota > Clostridia > Lachnospirales > Lachnospiraceae > Oribacterium. The sequence goes on along the minus strand of ALYD01000009.1, from coordinate 84,728 downwards.
GCACGACCGGAAAAGGTGGTCAGAATAGCACCTAAACGGAGCCGGAAACCTCTGGGAGTCATGGCTGCTGCCGCAGTTATCATTCTGGGGCTCGGAATATTTATGACAATGAATATGAATGAGAAAAACGCCGCCATGATGGCACCGGCCATAGCGGACGGAGCGACAGAGGAGAAATCCGCTGAGGGCCTTGGTTCCACACAGGAAAAATCCACCGATGATCCGGGAGAGGCAGAAATCCGGATAAAATCCGACGCCTCATCTGTTAAATCATCAGACAACGATGCTTCTGTTACCGAAGGAGCAGAAGAGAGATCCGCTTTAGAGGATAACGGAGTACAGTCCCGTGCCATGATAGCAAATCCGTGGAAAGACAGTTACAGCCTTGCAGAAGCAGTTTCAGATGCAGGTTTTGATATGACAGTACCTGAAACAGTGAAGACCTTCGAACCGACATTATATCGCTCAATCAAGGACGATATGCTCGAGATCATTTACTGTGATTCAGACTCGCTTGAAGGATTCCGCATAAGAAAGTCTCACGGAGAAGAGGATATAAGCGGTGATTACAATGTCTATACGACAGAAAAGGACATCACTGCAGGTGATACGACCATACATATACGGGAAAACGATCCGGATGTGTTCGTTGCCACATGGACAAGGGATGATTTCAGCTTTGCCATAGTCGTGGAAGAGAGTCAGCACTTTACAGAAGAGGATATCGCAAAGCTGGCAGAACAGATCTCCTGAAATAAGCATTGGCAGTATGATCATAAATGAAGCCGCTATCTGCCTTGATCTTCATGATCCGATGCTGGCTTTTGACATCCATAAATTTTAAATTGTCTCTTTGACGAACCATCAAAGGACACATGCTCTGACATCTAAAGAAAATTAAAAATAAAATGTAACAGAAGGGAGAATCCAAATGAAAAAAACATCTTTTAACTTTAAAGGCTCCAAAAAGCTGACACGTGCAGCAGCAATACTTATTGCGGCTATGATCGCCACATCTTCCCTTACAGCCTGCGGAGGCGGAAACAAAAGCGCATCCTCAAGCTACAAATCAAGTTCCGGAAGATCCGCTGATTCTGCGGCCTTAGAAGAGATGGCAGCCCCCGAGATGCCGGGTTCCTCCATGATCTCAGCACAGATGGCGAACGATTCGGATTCTTTCTATGAGTCAGATTCAGAAATGGTAACAGAAGGTGCTTCCAGAGAAACAAGCAGCTCAAGCAGTTCCAGCAACTCCGGAAACATCCAGGATGGCGTGGATCCGTCCAAGGTTCCTTCCGACAGAAAGCTCATAAGAACTGTCAGCCTCACATTTGAGACCACGGAGTTCGATACATTTGTACGTGATATCCAGAATAAGACCACTGAGCTTGGGGGCTATGTAGAATCCAGCGACATCAGCGGCAACGAAACTACCAGCACCAGACGTTCCGCCTACTTCACACTCCGTATTCCAAAGCCTAATCTGGATACCTTCCTTGACTTTACCGAGGGCGGAGCCAACCTCACAAGGAAATATGAAAACAGTCAGGACATAACATTAAAATACCACGACACAGAGTCCCGCAAGAAAGCTCTGAAGGAAGAGTACGACAGACTTCTGGAGCTCATCGCTCAGGCAGAATCGGTTGATGCCATCATAACCATCGAGGAGCGTCTCTCCGAAATCAGATATGAGCTGGACGGCTTCGAATCAGATCTCCGCATGTACGACAATCAGGTAGAGTACTCTACAGTCAACGTGGACATCACTGAGGCAAAGGTCTACACACCGACTGAAAAGACCACTTTCTGGGACCGTGTATCATCAAGATTTGAGAACAATCTCGGTGATCTCATGGATGCCCTCACAGACTTCCTGGTTTGGTTCCTTTCAAGTCTGCCTATCCTGTTCTTCTGGGTGATCCTCTGTGCGATATTCTGGTTCATCGGCCGCACCATCATCCGTAACCACAAGAAAAAGGCAGCCAAAAAGGCTGAAGCCATGGCTGCACGCATGAATGCGGCTTCCGGCTCCGGAGCAGCTCCAGCTGCCAATGTTTCCGACAAGACAGCAGACAGCTCCGCAAAAGTTCAGGCTGCAGGTGGCACAGCATCAAACGAAGTGAAAACAGCAGCGGAAACAGCTTCTCAGACAAAAGAAAATGCTGAAAAGAGCGAAAAGAAGTAAACTCGAATGATTTTTCGAAAAGGATTATTCCGATAAAAACGGAATAGTCCTTTTTAAGTTACATTTCAGTTTCGCATGCTTTAATGATGATATATAAACATAAGTACATACGATCATGCTCCTGCCTGATCAGAAAGGAATATCATGCGAAGAAAAAATTACGGACTGACTGCATTGGCACTAAGCACAGCCCTGATAATGTCAGCCTGCGGAACCTCTGTACCTGCAACATCTGCTGCGTCCGAAACAGCTGCATCTGAAGCTTCAGGACGATCATCAGATTCAGAAACCAAAGCGGAAACCCATGCCGCCGAAGATTCCGAAAAGGCAACAGAATCCGCCGAATATATTTCAAAACTTTTTGACACAAGCTATGTCCATACCATCGATATCGAAATAGAAGAGGCCGACTGGGAGGATCTTCTTGCAAACCCTACCGACAAGACCAAGTACAAGGTCAATGTCACCATAGACGGCGAAGAAGTGAATGAAGTAGCATTATCGACCAAAGGAAATACTTCTCTTTCCTCCATCGCCTCAGACGACACCACAGACAGATACAGCTTCAAGCTTAACTTCGGAAAGTACGTGGATGATCAGACCTACTACGGCCTCGACAAACTGAATCTCAACAACATCTATGCCGACGCCACATATGTGAAGGATTATCTCAGTTATCAGCTTTTCAATTACATGGACGTGGACGCACCTCTTACCAGCTTCATAAATGTAACTGTGAACGGTGAGAGTCAGGGACTGTATCTCGCCATCGAGGATATAGACGACTCTTTCCTTGACAGAACCGGCAATTCAGAGGGTGAGCTTTACAAGCCTGAGACTGCAGGACTTGCCAACATGGGAAACGGCGGCCCCGGGAAGGACGGAATGCAGCCTCCTGAGGGATTTGACGGACAGATGCCGGACTTCGGTGGAAAGGGCGGTAGACCTGACAGAAAACAGGAAAATTTCGACGGTCAGATGCCGGATCTCGGCGGAAAAGGCGGTAGACCTGACGGAACGCAGGAAAACTCCGACGGTCAGATGCCGGACTTCGGTGGAAAGAGCGGTAGACCTGACGGAACGCAGGAAAACTCCGACGGTCAGTTGCCGGATTTCGGCAATGGTGAAATGCCGGAAGGTTTCGGTGGTCCGGGAGGATTCGGCGGAAATGATTCAGGCGCATCTCTCAAGTACACTGATGATGAGATAGAAAGCTACTCAGACATATTCGACAATGCTGAGACCAAGGTGAAAGAAGAGGATCAGAAGCGTCTCATCGCGGCCCTCAAGAATCTCTCGGAGGGTAATGTTTCGGACAGTGTAGACATTGACAGCGTCATAAATTACTTTGTTGTCCATAACTTCGTAATGAACTACGACAGCTACACCGGAAACATGCTTCACAATTATTACCTCTATGAGGAAGACGGAAAGCTCCAGATGATTCCTTGGGATTATAACCTTGCTTTCGGTGCTTTCATGAATATGGGCGGCGGCCCAAAGGGTAATCCGTTTGATAATAAGGATCAGAATGACGACTCCACTGAAAAGAACAGTGAGAACAATGCAACTTATATCATAAACTATGGTATAGATACTCCTCTTTCCGGCGCTCAGGAGTCTGACAGACCTATGTGGTCATGGATCACTTCAAGTGATGAATATCTCGAGAAGTACCACGAAAGATTTGCAGAACTTGCAGAATATGTAACTTCAGAAGCATTCACAGCTGAGCTCGACAGACTCTACGAGATGCTGCTTCCGTATGTGGAGAAGGATGCTACTGCATTCTACACTGCCGATGAATTCAAGACCGCTTTTGATACCATCAAAGAGTTTATCACTCTGAGAGCCGAAAGCATCAAGAAGCAGCTTGCCGGTGAGCTCTCTACAAAAACCGATGAGCAGGATGAATCAGCAAAAGTGGATGCTTCCGGTATCACAATCAGTGATATGGGCAGTCAGGGTGGCGGAGCGCCCAGGGATAACCGAGGCGGAGAATCCGGCAGAGACGGAAAAAACAGAAGAGGTCCCGGAGGTGACCGCGGCGGAAGAACGGAAAACTAAAGAAATAACCGTATACACGAAAAAATGGTGCACAGCTGTGCACCATTTTTTGATCCCTTAAATTATATGATAACTCATGAATATAGGCACCGAAACCCATTATGCTTCGCTGAGTGAGCTGTCAATAGAGGCATATATGGCCCGAATTGCATCTTTGTATCTTTCCTCAGGTACGCCGATAAGGAGATTCAGCTTTCCGGCTCCCTGATTTATGGTGCTTATTTCGATATCGGATTCATCGAGAGCGCGGAGGACCTTGATATTGGCATCACTGGTCTCCGTGCCTCTTTCTCCAACAACGGCTATCATGCTTAGATTTTCTTTGATACCGAGATAATCGGGGCTTAGCTTTGTTTTGATCTCCTCCATAAGTTCATCCTTGCAAGTCTCCAGAAGATCACTTCTGATGACAAGGGTAATGGTGTCTATACCTGTCAGACACTGCTCGAAGGGAAGATTCCGCTCCCTGAGGATATCCAGCATTACCGCGCTGAAGCCTGAACCGTCACTGACCATGACCTTTTCCACCTGAATCACAGACATTCCGAGTCTGCCGGCAACTCCCACAACAGGGTACTTGATCTTTCCCTCGGGAAGTTTTCTTACTATAGTGGTTCCGGGGTCATCCGGGCTGTTCGTGTTCCTTATGTTAATGGGAATTCCGAGGTTTGATGCCGGAAGTACGGCATCTGTGTGAAGCACCGAGGCACCCATATAGGAGAGAGTACGAAGCTCACGATAGCTAAGGTACTCAACAGACTTCGGTGAATCAACTATACGCGGATCTGCAGCCAGAAGACCGGAAACATCGGTCCAGTTTTCATAAAGATCCGCCTGGATCGCGCTTGCCACAAGACTTCCTGTCACGTCAGAACCGCCTCTTGAAAAGGTGTGTATCCTTCCCTCCGAATCAGCCCCGTAAAAACCTGCCACAACGGCATTCTTCAGCGGGCGGAGAGCAGCACTCATGGCACGTTTTGTCATGGCAGAGTCAAGGGATCCGTCTTCATTAAAACAGACACACCATGCGGGATCCACAAATGTAAAACCAAGGTAGGCCGCAAGTAGCTGTGAATTTAGATATTCGCCTCTGCTTGCCATATACTGACTGTCCGGCTCTTCACTGAGATGCTTTCTGATAATGTCTATTTCATTCGAAAGAGCAAAGTCGATATTCAGGGCATCAATGATATCCTGAAAACGGTTCTTTATATCATTTAGATCCTTCTCATAATCCTCACCGTTTTTTGCATGCTGATAGCATCCGAGCAGCATATCAGTCACCTTTATATCATCCGGAAATCTTTTTCCGGGAGCCGATGCCACAATGAACCTTCTGGAAGGATCCTTTTCCAGGATGCATTTTATCTTTTGAAACTGGCCGGCGTCAGCCAGTGATGTACCGCCGAATTTCGCCACAACTGTCCTCATAAATCTCGTCTCCTCAATTCCGTATGGTGGTTTATGTCTATTTTGCAATGCACGATATAGAATATGAGTCGTCATCCTCGTAATCGATGACAACACAATCTATATTTTAGCGCAAAACGACCTTTTTTCATATATATCCCTATCCTCACATAGCTATCCTCACATAGCCAGCCTCCCCATAACTTGCCGTATCATGCATTTTATGTTATAGTACCTCCAAACGAGAGACAGAATATATGGAGGAAAGGGTCTCTTGTTAGCGCCAGGACCGTAATTGGTCGACGAGGATGACAGTTATCGAAAGACTCGGCGGATGCTGTCACGGAATTGTGAATCGAAAGAGAAAAAAGAAAAAGCGGAATCAAAACCGTAACAGAAATTTTCTCACTCACTGACATTTTGATATATGTGTAGAAGAGACGGTGTAGCAGCCTCTTTCTTTTGTTGCATTAAACCTGACCTGTTTTTTAGTATCCTCTGTTTTGCAGGTTCCTTTCAGGATTCAGGCATATAATGTCCGGGAAAGATTTGCTATATCAGTTTTGATGTGTTGCTGATTTTTATAGCATCCTCTTCACATATTATCTTTGTTCAATGAGAGAGGAGATTTTTTTATTATGTGTGGAATTGTAGGTTTTGTAGGAAATAAGCAGGCGGCACCTATCCTTTTGGACGGACTCGGCAAGCTGGAGTACAGAGGATATGACTCAGCAGGTATCGCCGTAAGAAACGATAAATCCGAAATAAAAGTCGTAAAGGCAAAGGGACGTCTCAAGAACCTTTCAGAGAAGACCGATGACGGAAAGGCACTCAAGGGAGATTGCGGTATCGGTCACACCAGATGGGCTACCCACGGTGAGCCAAGCGAGACCAATGCTCATCCTCACATGAGCTTCAATCATCAGGTAGTTGCCGTTCACAACGGTATCATCGAGAACTTCCAGGAGATAAAGGATAAGCTCCTTAAAAATGGCTATCAGTTCTATTCAGAGACAGACACAGAGGTAGCTGTAAACCTTGTTGATTACTATTACCAGAAGTACGGTCAGGGACCTATCGATGCCATTTCCCGTGCCATGGTCCGCATCCGCGGTTCATACGCACTTGAGTTCATGTTCACAGACTGTCCGGGAGAGATCTACGTTGCACGTAAGGACGCGCCAATGATCATCGGTGTTCAGGACGGCTGTACATACATCGCATCCGACGTTCCTGCCATCCTCAAGTACTGCAAGAACGTTTACTATATCGACAATCAGGAGATCGCAAAGCTTACAGAGGGCAATGCCGAGTTCTTCTCACTTGATCAGGAACCTGTTACAAAGGAGCTGGTTGAGATAAAGATGGATGCCCAGGCAGCAGAGAAGGGCGGCTATGAGCACTTCATGATGAAGGAGATCCACGAGCAGCCTAAGGCAGTCCGCGATACCATCAATTCAGTTCTCAAGGACGGAAAGCTCGATCTCAGCGGTGTGGGCCTCAGCGAAGAAGAGATCAGAGACATTACTAAGATCTATATCGTGGCCTGCGGTTCAGCTTATCACGTTGGCGTTGTTTGCCAGTATGTGCTTGAGGGTCTTGCCAGAATTCCGGTTCGTGTTGAGCTCGCATCGGAGTTCCGTTACCGTAATCCTATCCTTGATCCAAAGGGTCTCGTCATCATCATCAGCCAGTCAGGTGAGACTGCAGATTCACTTGCAGCCCTCCGCGAGGCGAAGGAGAGAGGCCTCAAGACTCTGGGTATCGTTAATGTCATCGGTTCCTCAATCGCTCGTGAAGCCGATAATGTTTTCTATACCTTGGCAGGTCCTGAGATCGCGGTTGCTACAACCAAGGCTTATTCAACACAGCTCATCGCAGGATATGCCCTCGCCATGGAATTTGCAAAGGTTAGAGGCGAGATCGATGAGACTACCTACAACGAGCTCATCAATGATCTTCAGGCACTTCCTGAGAAGATCGAGGATATCTTGAAGGATAAGGAGCGTATCCAGTGGTTCGCTTCGAAACAGGCCAACACTCAGGATGTATTCTTTATAGGAAGAGGAGTTGACTATGCTATCGGTCTTGAGGGCTCACTTAAGCTCAAGGAGATAAGCTACATCCACTCTGAGGCCTATGCGGCAGGAGAGCTGAAGCACGGAACTATTTCCCTCATTGACAAGGGCGTCCTCATCGTGGGAATACTTACTCAGCCTGAGCTTTTTGAGAAGACAGTTTCAAACATGGTGGAGGTAAAGTCCAGAGGCGGATACCTCATGGGACTTACAACCTACGGAAACTACAACATCGAGGACACAGCTGATTTCACAGTCTATGTTCCTACAACAAATCCTTACTTCTCAACCTCACTTGCAGTTGTACCTTTACAGCTCCTTGCATACTATGTGAGTGTTGCCAAGGGTCTCGATGTTGATAAGCCGAGAAACCTTGCAAAGTCAGTTACAGTAGAGTGATCTGAATTTAAGATCGCACTTCGAAAGAGAAGAGTACCGGACGATACCATATCGTTCCTTGATACTTACATTATATATAGAGAAAAGACGGGAGAGCATGGCGATGCCATGTTCTCCTTTTTATTATTTTCAAAATATCAATATGATAATACTGTATATTCCGAATATTTATGTAATAAACCATTCCCTTTCTACCGAGGTATTAATGTACGAACAATGCATATTTATTAATTTTACAAAAAAATATCAGGCTTTTAATCTTTCTGTGTCGAATTGCACAGCTTTTATTGTATACAATATCCCAAACCGGAAGATTTCAAGCAATCAGCCTTGTTTTTTTGTATAAAGCGACAATAAATTAACAAATTTTTTGTATAAAATATGAACTAAATACAATACACATTTGCGTTTTTTATTGTTATGATTAGCAAGTTTCGTTATAATACTAACAGTCTATGAAATTATTTTGGGAGGTATATAAACATGGGTGTTACCACTTTTAAGGGTGGCGTTCATCCCTATGACGGCAAGGATCTTGCAAAGGATCAGGCTATAGTAGAGCTTAAGCCGCAGGGACTCATGGTATATCCGCTTTCTCAGCATATCGGTGCTCCTGCAAAGCCGCTTGTGGCTAAGGGAGACCGGGTTCTTGTTGGACAGAAGCTGGCTGAGGCTGCAGGATTTATTTCCAGTACGGTAGTATGTTCCGTTTCCGGTACCGTTAAGGCTATCGAGAAGCGTCTTTCTGCCGGCGGAGCCATGGTTGACGCAATCGTCGTTGAAAACGACCAGCAGTACGAAGCGATCGAAGGATTTGGTCAGGCCAGAGATTACACTAAGCTCAGCCGCGAGGAGATCGTAAACATCGTTAAGGATGCAGGTATCGTTGGACTCGGAGGTGCCGGATTCCCGACACACGTTAAGCTCATGCCAAAGGACGCTGATAAGATCGAGTATTTCCTCGTAAACGGCGCTGAGTGTGAGCCATTTCTTACATCTGATTATAGGGATATGATGGAGACCCCGGAGAAGATCATCGGTGGTCTTAAAGTTGTGCTTTCCCTTTTCCCTAAAGCAAAGGGCATGATCTGTGTAGAGGACAACAAGCCGGAGGCTATAAAGCTTCTTACAGAGAAGGCTTCAGGCGAGTCAAACATCGAAGTTGTTTCTCTTCAGACAAAGTACCCTCAGGGCGGAGAGCGTCAGCTCATTTTCGCAACAACAGGACGCAAGATCAATTCTTCCATGCTTCCTGCCGATGCAGGCTGTATAGTTGACAATGCTGACACCATGGTTGCGATCTATGAGGCTGTATGCGAGTCTAAGCCACTGGTTCGCAAGATCCTCACAGTTACAGGTGACGCTGTTGTGAAGCCTGCAAACTTCAAGGTACCTCTCGGTATGAGCTACCAGGAGATCATCGATCAGGCCGGCGGATTCAAGGATGACCCTGAAAAGATCATCTGCGGCGGACCTATGATGGGTATCCCTCTTTTCAAGCTTGATGTTCCGGTTGCAAAGAATTCATCATCTATCATTGCACTGCTTCACGATCAGGTTTCATCAGAGCCTACAACTGCATGTATCAACTGCGGTCGCTGCGTTGAGGCATGTCCTGAGAACCTCATTCCTACTATGCTCATGAAGGCTTCTCTCAGCAAGGATACAGAAAAGTTCGCATCACTCTACGGTATGGAATGTATCGAGTGCGGATGCTGTGCATATGTATGTCCTGCAAAGAGACCTCTTACACAGGCTTTCAAGGAGATGAAGCGCCGTGTAAATGCGGAGCGTAAGGCTGCTGCAGCAAAGGCCAAGGCTGAGGAAGAAGCAAAGGCAGCAGAAACAAAATCTACTGAGGAGGTGAAGAAATGAAAAAGATGTTAAATCTTTCCTCAAATCCTCACATTCGTGATGAAGTGAACACAGCGGAGATCATGCGTGATGTTGTTATCGCCATGATTCCTACAACACTCTACGGTATCATCCAGTGGGGTCTCAATCCTGCACTTGTTGTATTATTTACTGTAGCAGTTGCTGTTTTATCTGAGTTCTTATATGAGAAGTTCATGAAGATGCCTATCACCATAGGTGACTGGTCAGCAGCAGTAACAGGTCTTATCCTTGCACTTAACTGCCCGCCTGATATCCCTGTATGGATCCCTTGCGTTGGTGCTGTATTTGCCATCATCGCCATCAAGATGCTTTACGGCGGACTCGGAAAGAACTGGATGAACCCTGCACTCGGTGCAAGATGTTTCCTCCTTATTTCTTTCGCAGGCAAGATGACCGGCTGGACAACTATCGGTGCGGATGCACTTTCAGGCGCTACACCTCTTGCTTACCTCAAGGCAGGCGGAGACATGGCGAAGATAAACATTTGCGACATGTTCCTCGGACGTATCCCCGGAACTATCGGTGAGGTTTCAAAGCTCTGCTTACTTTTCGGTGCAGCCTACCTCATCATCAAGAAGGTCATCTCTCCAAAGATCCCTCTTGTATATATCGGAACAGTAGCAGTATTTACTCTGCTCTTTGGCGGACACGGATTTGATGTTACCTACCTCTGCAGCGAGATCCTCGGCGGCGGACTTATTTTCGGTGCTTTCTTCATGGCAACCGATTATGTAACATCACCTATCACTCCAAACGGACAGATCATTTACGGCGTGATCCTTGGTATCATGACAGGTCTTTTCAGACTTTTCGGTGGTTCTGCAGAAGGCGTTTCCTATGCGATCATTCTTACCAACATCATCGTTCCTATCATTAACTTAAAGACTATACCTGTAGCATTCGGAAGGGAGGGTGAGAAGAAATGAAAAAAGATTCATTCGTAAAAGACGCCCTCATCCTTACAGCCATCACACTTGTATCAGGACTTCTCCTCGGTGCGGTATACGGCATGACTAAGGATCAGATCGAAGCCATCAACAATGCTTCCACCATCGCTTCCTACCAGCAGGTTATGGCAGCAGAAGAGTATGATGACGAAACCTACTATGACGCTCTTGAGACTGCAAAGAATGACGGAACTGTTTCAGCCGACAACGGCGGTGCAGAGCTTATATCTGTAGTTGCTGCAAAGGACGCTTCCGGAGCCGAGATCGGATATATCGTCAAGGCTCAGGCTGCAGGTTACGGCGGAAACGTTGTAGTTGTTATCGGTGTAGATTCAGATCTTAAGGTAACAGGTATTTCCTTCCCTGAGACACTTCCTGAGACAGCAGGTCTCGGTCAGAGAGCTCTTGAGCCGGCATTCTATGAGCAGTTTGCAGGCAAGGGCACAAACCTCAGCGTAAAGAAGGGCGGCGGAGCAGGAGAGAACGAGATCGACGCTATCTCCGGCGCTACCATGACTTCAACAGCAGTTGTTAACTCAACAAATGCTGCAACTGAGTTTGTACAGAACTATATCGTAAAGTGAAGGAGGTCGTGATAAATGAATAAGTATCTTGAAAGAATTTATAACGGCATCATCAAGGAAAATCCTACCTTCATTCTTATGCTTGGTATGTGTCCGACACTTGCTACAACAACAAGTGCCTTCAATGCCATCGGTATGGGTCTTTCCACTACCGCCGTTCTTATGTTTTCAAACATGGTGATCTCCGCATTAAGAAACGTTATTCCTAACAGAGTACGTCTCCCGGGCGAGATCGTAGTTATAGCATCTCTCGTTACCATCGTACAGCTTCTCATGCAGGCATATACACCTGCTGTATACGAGTCACTGGGTATCTATATCCCTCTGATCGTTGTTAACTGTATCATCCTTGGAAGAGCAGAGGCTTATGCGCTTTTCAATGCTCCTATCGTTTCCTTCTGTGACGGTCTCGGTATGGGTATCGGATTTACATTCTCACTGACAGTACTCGGTGCAGTACGTGAGCTCATCGGAAAGGGTTCTGTATTTGGATTCCAGCTCATCCCTTCTGATTTCAGCATCGGTATCTTTGCCCTTGCTCCAGGTGCTTTCATCGTTCTTGCGTTCCTCTCAGCACTTCAGAACAAGCTGAGACTTCCATCCGCAACAAACGGCGGTCAGGAAGTTCCTGAGTTCGTTACATCCGGTGATGTACTCGGCGCATTCAATAAGACAGAAGAAGCTCCAGCTTCTGAAGAGAAGAAGGAGGCATGAGCATGATCGATTTACTGTTAATTGCAATTAAATATTCACTGGTATCAAATGTAGTACTGGCCCAGTTCCTCGGAATCTGCGCTTTCCTCGGTGTTTCCAAGAAAGTTGATTCTTCAAAGGGTATGGGCGCAGCCGTTATCTTCGTAATCGTACTTGCATCCCTGGTTTCCCACGCCATCTACGTGGTGTTCATGGCTGCATCATCACCTTTGTGTAAGGCACTCGGTCTGAAGGATGGTCTTGAGTATCTCACAACCATCGTTTTCATTCTCGTAATCGCCGCACTGGTTCAGCTGGTTGAGATGTTCATGAAGAAGAACATGAAGGGTCTTTATGACGCCCTCGGTGTTTTCCTTCCTCTTATCACAACAAACTGTGCCGTTCTCGGTGTTGCACTGAACAACGTAACTTATGGATACAATTTCGCAGAGTGTCTTGTTTACGGTCTTGGTATCTCCATCGGTTTTGCACTTGCACTTATCCTGATGGCATTTATCCGTGAGAACGTTATCGAGGGCAATGACAGCATCCCTAAGTCTTTCCAGGGATCCCCGATAGTACTTCTTACAGCAGGACTTATGGCAATCGCATTCTTCGGATTTGCCGGTCTGGTTTAAGGAGGTAACGACATGATAGTTACATTTATTATTGTCGCTGCCGGACTTGTCGGTGCGACTGGTTTGATCCTTGGAATGTTCCTCGGAGTTGCTTCCGAGAAGTTCAAGGTAGAAGTTGATGAGACAGAAGCAAAGGTAAGAGCTGCGCTTCCCGGAAACAACTGTGGTGCCTGCGGATTCCCGGGCTGTGACGGTTGTGCCAAGGCTATCGCAAGCGGTGCCGCTCCTGTTAATCAGTGTCCTGTAGGAGGTGCTCCTGTAGCAGAGAAGATCGCTGCCATCATGGGTACCGATGCTTCAGGCGAAACAGCTGATAAGAAGGTTGCTTTTGTAAGATGTCAGGGTGACTGTACAAAGGCAAAGCAAGCCTTCCATTACACAGGTATCGCAGATTGTTCAGATCTTTCTGTAGTACCTAACGGTTCTGAAAAAGAGTGCCCATACAGCTGCTGTGGATACGGCACCTGTGTTAAGGCTTGTAAGTTCGATGCTATTCACATCGTAAACGGAGTAGCAAAGGTAGATAAGGAGAAGTGTGTGGCTTGTGGCGCCTGTGTCAAGGCATGTCCAAAGCATATCATCGATTTCGTTCCTTATAAGAAGAAGCACATAGTTGCATGCCAGAATCATCTGAAGGGCAAGACCGTTAAGGATGCCTGCGCAGTAGGATGTATCGCCTGCGGAATGTGTGAGAAGAACTGTCCATTCGACGCAATTCACGTAATCGACGGTCTTGCAGTTATGAATGACAAGTGTAAGGATTGCGGTATCTGTGCACAGAAGTGCCCTGTAGGCGCAATCACTGGTAAGCGTCCGGTTAAGCCGGCAGCCCCAAAGGCACCAGCTGCTGCGGCAGCACCTGCCACAGCCGATAAGGCTGCAGCTGCTGTAGAAACCAAGGCTTCGGCTCCAGCTACTGCAGAAAAGCCTGCAGAGCAGCCTGATAATACAGCCAACGCCTGATAGAAATAATTTCTATAGACCAAGAAGAGAGAACTCACTCCCTGTTAAGGGTGTGAGTTCTCTCTTTATTTATACGCTTTTTCTATGTATTTAAAAAATACACGGGATAAAAACTTATAAAACATATTAAAAGTATTTATCGTTATTAAATTAACAATACCCCCCCACTTCCTTATTCCAAATCCCTCTAAAAACGTTTTCAGCTCCCCACATTCATTAAAAATACAATTAAAATTTGGGATTCCGTGCACTGAGGGCCTTTGTAAAGAGGGCCTTATTTTGTACATAAACCACAACATTACAGCCATTATTTCCCCCAAAATAGACGATTATGTATAAGGCGACCCCTGTCTTTTATTGCCTTTGTTAAAAATTTAGTGTAGAATTTATCGTTGTATACATCGGTGTGGAGAAATTAATTTTCTTTTTACATAAAAATATTAACGCTTTATAAATAGTAAAAACTAATTTTATTCAAAATTTTGCCGATGTTACTAAAGTAAGCTGTCAAACCGCGTCTTTTCCCGGAACGGATGCAGTCGGCGGCATCTGCTCTTAATTCCTTGCACAGACATTCCTAATATGCAATTTCATTAGCTTTATCTGTGGTACAAGCGATAAGTGTAGAAAAGTATGATCAAAAAGCGTATCGATTTTTACTAGGAGGAAACTTATGGAATTACAGATTCAGGATTTGGTCACATCGATCCGTAAAGAGGGTATCGATGCTGCCAACGCACAAGCAGAATCTATCATTGCAGAAGCAAAGAAAAAAGCAGATGCAATTGTTTCCGATGCTAAGGCAGAAGCTGACAGTGTAAAGGCTTCCGCTGAAAAGGAGATCGGAATCATGAAAGAAAGTGCTTCTGTCAGCGCCGAGCAGGCAAAACGGGATGCTGTGCTTGCATTTAAGACAGAGGTACAGGCTGCATACGAGAAAATTCTCAAGAACGACGTAAAAAAGGCGCTTTCCGGAGAATCTCTCGGAAAACTTATCAAAGCAGCTGTCACAGGCGAGGACGTATCCAAGTACACCGCCGAGATAGCTGAGGTTTCAGAGGCTTTAAAGAGCGAACTGGCACAGGAGATCAAGGATGGTCTTGAGATCAAACCTACAAAGGGCGTCAAGGCAGGATTCCGTCTCGCAGCAAAGGATGGATCCGGATATTTTGATTGTACCGAAGCTGAAATTGCCGAGATGGTTATGCCGTACTTCAGAAACCTTGACATCTAACGGGAGGTGAATGATGGCTGCATATTATTATCTAGTATCGAGCTTGCCGGAACTCAGAAGTGACGGAGAAATGCCTCTCAGCTATCAGGAATTCCTTGATTTGTGTGTGTCAACAGTAAGTGAAGACAAGTACAGGCTCCTTAGAGACCTTACACTTTCTTCAACTGACGGTCCTCTCGTAAAGGAGTGGAACCGCGTTTATGGTTCACTGACTAAAGAGCTTAATTATCAGCGAAGCATGAAACTGGGAAAATCTTATCCCGCTCCGGCAAATAAGGACTTCATGACTGCTCAGGTTGTAAGCTCCGCACTGGCAGCAAAGGACCCCCTCGAAGCAGAAAAAATAATGCTGGATTATGAATTCCAGCAGCTTGACGAGCTTGTAGGGCTTCATATGTTCGACGATTATGTATTGTTCGGATATGCAGTGAAGCTGAAGTTACTTGAACGTCAGGGTTGCTTCGATCACGACAAGGGTTCCTCAGAATTCAGACAGCTACTCAGTGAGGTACAGCAGCGTGTTTACAATTTGTAATTTTGATAAATTTATCGGGAGACTTATATGGAAACAGTAACAGGACATGTGACTGGCATCAACAGTAACTTGGCGAATGTCAGCTTCGAGGGTGCTGTCCGCAAGAATGAGGTTGGTTATATTCTTGTAGACGATAAGCGCCTGAAGGGCGAGGTCATCCGTATTACTAACGGTGTAGCCAGTATGCAGATTTATGAGATGTCAAACGGCATCAAAATCGGGGATCCGGTTGAATTCACCGGAGAACTGATGAGCGTTGATCTGGGACCGGGAATTCTGACACAGATCTATGACGGACTTCAGAACCCACTTCCTGAGCTTGCAGAAAAGTGTGGTTTCTTCCTTCAGAGAGGTGTATACCTGGACGCTATCCCGGACAGAGATTGGGAATTCACTCCTGTAGCAAAGGTCGGAGACTCGGTTTCCGCAGGAGACACTATCGGAACTGTTCCGGAGGGTATCTTCACCCACCGTATCATGGTTCCGTTCACATTAAAGGGAAGTGACTGGACAGTTAAGTCCATCAAGGAAAAGGGCTCATACAATGTTCGTTCTACCATCTGCGTTATCGCAAACGGCGCAGGAGAAGAGAAGGAACTTTCCATGGTCATCACTCAGCCTGTAAAGCAGCCTATCAGCTGCTACGAAGAGAGACTGAAGCCTGATGAGCCTCTTATCATGAAACTTCGATGCGTAGATGCATTCCTTCCTGTAGCAAAGGGCGGTACCTTCTGTGTACCCGGACCTTTCGGAGCAGGTAAGACAGTTCTTCAGCACATGGAGGCAAAGAACGGAGAAGCAGATATCGTTATCATCGCTGCCTGCGGAGAGCGTGCCGGTGAGGTAGTTGAAGTTCTTACAGAGTTCCCTGAGCTGGATGACCCTCGTACAGGCCGTTCACTTATGGAAAGAACAGTTATCATCTGTAACACTTCTTCCATGCCTGTTGCAGCGAGAGAAGCATCCTGCTACACAGCCGTAACTATCGCAGAGTACTACAGACAGATGGGATTAAACGTTCTCCTTCTTGCAGACTCAACATCACGTTGGGCTCAGGCCATGAGAGAGATGAGCGGACGTCTCGAGGAGATTCCGGGCGAGGAAGCATTCCCTGCTTACCTTGAGTCAACCATCGCTTCCTTCTATGAGAGAGCCGGAAAGGTTCGTCTGAAGGACGGTTCCATCGGTTCAGTAACCATCGGTGGTACAGTATCACCTGCCGGCGGTAACTTCGAAGAGCCTGTTACACAGGCAACTCTTAAGGTCGTAGGTGCTTTCCACGGACTTTCCCGTGAAAGATCCGATGCACGTAAGTATCCTGCCATCGACCCTATGGAGTCATGGTCAAAGTATCCGGGAATCATCGATATGGATCTCGTTGAAAAAGCCCGCGGAATCCTCCGCAGAAGTATCGAGATCAACCAGATGATGAAGGTTATCGGTGAGGAAGGTACCACAGCAGAAGACTATATCACATACCAAAAGGGTGAGCTGCTTGATGCCGTATATCTGCAGCAGAACTCATTTGATCCTATCGACGCAGCATGCCTTCCGGAGAGACAGCGTATCGAATTCGACGTTCTCTACGAAGCATTGATGCTTAAATATGACCTCGAAGATAAAGATGAGATCCGTTCTTTCTTCAACCAGTTAAGACAGGAATTCCTCGATTGGCACGGAACTGTTTTTGAAACACCTGAATTTGAAGCTCAGAAGAATAAGATCACAGATTTCTTTAAATCAAAGGCATTAGCTTAGGAGGTCTTATGCAGAAAGTATATACAAAAATTGAGTCAATAGTCGGCAATGTTATCACCGTAAGGGCCGATGGCATCCGTAACGGAGACCTGGCTTTGGTAGGTGACAGCTATGCCAATGTTATCAAGCTCGACAGAGATATGGTTTCTCTTCAGGTCTTCGCAGGCGCTCAGGGTGTAAGTACTAACGATCCTGTACGTTTCCTCGGAAGACCGATGCAGGTTTCTTTCTCAGAGCACCTTTTAGGCCGTATCTTTAACGGTGCAGGTGTTCCAAGAGACAACGGACCTGCTCTTAAGGATAACATGATCGATATCGGTGGTCCTTCATTCAACCCGGCAAAGCGTATCGTTCCCAAGAAGATGATCCGTACCGGTATCCCTATGATCGACCTCTTCAATACTCTGGTAGAGAGCCAGAAGCTCCCTATCTTCTCAGTATCCGGAGAACCTTACAACCAGCTGCTGGCAAGAATCGCTCTTCAGGCAGAGGTTGATGTAATCGTTCTCGGTGGTATGGGTCTTAAGTATGATGACTATCTGTCCTTCAAGGATACCCTTGAGAAGGGCGGCGCTATGAGCCACACAGTTATGTTCATCCATACTGCTGCGGATCCTACCGTTGAGAGTACACTGGTTCCTGATATGTCACTTGCCGTTGCAGAGCAGTTCGCTCTTGAGGGCAAGAAGGTGCTTGTACTTCTTACAGATATGACCAGCTACTGTGATGCTCAGAAGGAGCTCGCGATCACCATGGAGCAGGTTCCTTCGAACCGTGGTTACCCGGGAGATCTTTACAGTATGCTCGCTTCCCGTTATGAGAAGGCCGTTGCCATCGAAGGCGCCGGTTCCATCACTATTCTCGGTGTTACTACCATGCCTGGTGATGACGTTACCCACCCTGTACCTGATAACACAGGATATATTACAGAGGGTCAGTTCTATCTCAAGAACGGACATATCGAGCCATTCGGTTCACTGTCCAGACTGAAGCAGAACGTTAACGGCAAGACCCGTGATGACCACCGTGCACTGATGGATGGTATGATCAAGCTTTATGCACAGTACAAGGAAAGTCTTGAGAAGAAATCAATGGGCTTTACCATGAGTGCATGGGATGACAAGCTTCTGAAATATGGTGAGATGTTCGAGTCCAAGCTTATGGACCTCAGTGTAAACATTCCGCTGGAAGCTGCTCTTGATCTCGGATGGGAAATCCTTGCAGATTGCTTTGAGCCTAACGAAACCGGTCTTAAGACAAGTCTTATCAAGGAAAGATGGCCAAAGACATTGGATGATTAAAGGAGCAGTTTATGGCGATCAAACTCACTAAAAATGAACAGAAAGTGCAGAAAGATCACCTGAAACAGTATCAACGTTATCTGCCTACCCTGCAGCTTAAAAAGCAGCAGCTGCAATCGGTAATCATGCAGATAAAGGCTGATCTTGAAAAGAAGCAGGCCGAACGCGAGGATATGATAGGAAACCTTGATGACTGGATCGCTGTTTTCGCGGAGAACCCCCTGTTCGATGCAGAGAAGCAGCTGAACACCCTGGTGCAGCCGGACAAAGTAATTGTTACGACTGAGAACATCGCCGGTGTAAAGCTTCCGGCCTTCAAGGAGCTCACCTTCAAGGATATATCCTACAGCGTTGACGACTATCCTTTATGGGTCGACACTGCACTTATAAAACTGCGTGAGATTGCGCGTCTGGATGCATTGGTATCTACTTTGAGAAAGCAGGTAGAGCTTCTGGATAAGGAACTTCGTTCCACATCCCAGAGAGTAAACCTCTTCGAGAAGGTCAAGATACCGGAGGCAAAGGAAAACATCCGCGTCATCGGTGTTTATCTCGGTGACCAGCAGACTGCCGCAGTTGTACGCGGAAAGATTTCAAAGAAGAAACTTGTGGAGGTAGGCCGATGATAGAAAAGATGAAAATGGTCCACGTCGTTACCACTGTTTCTCATAAAGATGAAATGCTGGAGGGCTTACGTGATTTAGGTCTCCTGCACATTAAAGAGAGGAAGAGCGCAACCCACGCTGCAACTGAAAAGTTCAGTGATCTTGCAAAGACAGTTTCTCGGCTTCTCGATTATGCGCCGGATAAAAAATCAAAGGAAACCCCGGTTCCTCCGGTTCTTTCTGACGAAGCATTTGACAAAATGTACAAGAGTGCCAAAGCGGCGCTCAGTAAAAAAGACAGTCTTTCTCAGGAGATATCCAGTACCGCGGCTGAGATCGAAAGAATCGAGCCGTGGGGCAGTTTTTCTCCTTCTGATGTAAGAGAGCTGAAGAAGCTCGGCTTCGACCTCCATTTTTACAGGGTGGGTCAGGCTGAGTGCGAGCAGATAATGCAGGACGAAAACATTAAGTCCATCAGACTTGCATCAGTAGAAAAGACCGATACACTTGCAGTAATTGGAACACTTCCGCCGGATATTCCGGCAACGGAATTCTCCCTTCCCGAAAAGGGACTGGATGAACTCCGCAAGGATATGGATATCTTCCGTAAGGAAGAATCCGAATGTGTCAAGACACTTACGGATACAGCCGTATACGAGAACAGCTTCCAGGCTCAGATGCTGAAGGCTCAGAACGAAGAAGACTTTTCTTCCGCCAGTGAGACAGCAGAGAGTGACGAAAAGCTGGTTTGGATCTCCGGTTATATCCCCGAGGTAGATCTCGAGGCATTCAAGGCGGGTGCTAAGGCAAACAACTGGGCTTATGCCGTAGAAGATGTTTCACCGGAAGATGAGACCATCCCTACAAAGCTCCGTTATAACAAGGTGACTAAGCTTATTTCACCGCTTTACGATATGCTCGGAATCCTTCCGGGTTACAGAGAGGCGGATATCTCGCTTTGGTTCCTGATATTCTTTGCACTGTTCTTCGCGATGATCATCGGCGACGGAGGATACGGTATGATCTTCCTGATAGCCGCCATCGTAATTATTGCAAAGACCAAGAAGCTTACAACACCTGTATTCCTGCTTCTTGTCCTTTCCATTTCAACCGTTATCTGGGGTGCCGTTACCGGAACCTGGTTCGGTATGGAATCGGCAATGAACGTACCTATCTTAAAGGCGATGGTACTTCCGGGATTTGCGAACTATCCTGAATATTTCGGACTCACCGGAGCAGAGCAGCAGAACAACATCATGAAATTCTCCTTCTCGATCGGTGCATTGCAGATGGAAGTCGGAAGTTTGCTCGCTGTAAAGAAGAAGCTGGGAGAAAAGGATCTAAGCTTTGTATCGGATATAGGATGGATGATCACCATCGTTGGAATGTATCTCCTTTCACTTTACCTTGTAATAGGAGAGAGCATCCAGATCGCACCGGTCTTTGCGGCAATCGCCGTAGGCTTCGTGCTGGTAGTTCTTTTCAGCGGCATGGCTCCGGGAATGAGCTTTGCTGAGGGAGTTAAGGCAGGTCTCGGAGGAGCATTTACAAGCTTCCTGAACACCATCAGCTGTTTCGGTAACGTAATGAGTTACATAAGACTCTTTGCAGTCGGAATGGCAGGTCTTGCGATCTCACAGAGTTTCAACAACATGGCAGCCGGAATGTCCTCTGGACCGCTCATCATAGCGGGAGCTATAGTTGTGATCATCGGACACGTAATCAATATCGTTATGTGTATCCTTTCAGTAGTAGTACATGGCGTACGTCTTAACGTACTTGAGTTCTCCGGACAGGTTGGTCTCGAGTGGACAGGTACAGCGTATGAGCCATTTAAAATGAACGATAAAATAAAGAATTAAGTTCAAATCTAAATTTAAAGGAGAAAGACTATGAATATCGCTTATATTGGTATGGCAGCAGCACTTGGTCTGTCTGCATTAGGATCAGCTTTTGGTGCAGGTATGGCAGGACAGGCAGCAGTAGGAGCATGGAAGAAGTGTTATGCAGCCGGCAAGCAGGCTCCATTCATCATGACAGCTTTTGCAGGTGCACCTCTTACACAGACAATTTACGGTTTCCTTCTCATGAACTTCATCGCAAGTGCATGGAATGCAGGAACTATCGATCCGGCTCTTTCACTCGGAATCGGTATCTTCGGCGGAATCGCAATCGGTTTCTCAGCATTCTTCCAGGGCAAGGCTGCAGCAGCTTCTGCTGACGCTCTTGGCGCTACCGGAAAGGGTACCGCAAACTACTTCGTAGTAATCGGTGTCATCGAGACAGTTGCTCTTTTCGCACTGGTATTCTGCATGCTGCTTCTCAACACAGCAACAATCAAGTAATCGATCATTCGATCAGAATAATGTTTACCACAGGGCTCCGCGGCGACGCGGAGCTCTTTTTTTTGCACTAAGACGGTCAGTCGGTCAGAATTCTTCACGTTTATAAAGGCTATGGAATGCCACGATTTGATTAAATTCTTTAATTTCCGCTGACGATACTGTTAAAAGGCTTTAATTCCAATTTACCCTTTGTTATAATCCCTCTGCTTTAGAATAGAAAATGAAATTCATATGATATTTATCAGGAGTAGAGATATTATGAAAAATACAGATTACGACGATTTTTCACGTCGTCCACGCAGAACCGCAAGGTCAAAGGGTTCCGAAGAACGTCTTTCGGAGATGCGTGCCCGTTCGGAGCGATATAAAGCTTCATATGAGGATGATTACATAGATGTTCCCGGTCATACCGGAAGAAGAATTTCAGGCAGCAGATACGACGAAAGCTATGATGGAAGATACGGTGATGACTCATCAGGAAGAAGACGGAATACAAACAGATCCGTTAACAATGCCTACAGAAGCAGTGCCGTGAACAGGAATCTCGCAGATCTTGAGCAGGAGGCCTTTGAAAACGAGCGCTT
Organism: Lachnospiraceae bacterium JC7; assembly: GCA_000513555.1. Lineage (GTDB taxonomy): Bacteria > Bacillota > Clostridia > Lachnospirales > Lachnospiraceae > Oribacterium. Next base: position 62,503 of record ALYD01000009.1, on the reverse strand, counting down.
TTACGGAAAACGCAGTTCCGAAAAAGCCTATGATGGAAGAGCAGGCATCGGAAAAGAGCGTTCTTCAGCACGCGGCGGAAACAGCGGTTCTCCATCAGGTATTCACGCAAGAAGAGGCAAGAGCCCTGTAAAGCGTGTTATCGCAACACTTCTTATATGCGTACTTGTACTTGTGGGAGGCTTCTTCGCATGGAGCCAGATAAAGAATCTCATGAAGCCGAAATACTGGACAGTAGCGGTCTTCGGTGTAGATTCCCGTGACGGAAACCTGGGCGCAGGAGCCCTCAGTGATGTCATAATGGTGGCAAGCATCAACAGAAGGACCGGAGACGTAAATCTCACCTCCGTATACCGTGATTCCTACCTTCAGATCGACGATGAAGGAAACTATCACAAGATAAACGAGGCCTATTTCAAGGGTGGCTACGAGCAGGCCATAGCAGCTCTCGAAAGGAATCTCCAGCTCAGCATCGACGATTATGTGACCTTCAACTGGAAAGCGGTCGCCGAAGGAATCACCATGCTGGGGGGCATCGATCTCGACATCAGCGACTCGGAGTTCAAGTATATCAATGCCTTCATCACCGAGACTGTAAACTCCACTGGACTCGGTTCTGTTCAGCTTGAGCACAGCGGAATGAATCATCTGGATGGTGTTCAGGCGGTTGCCTACGGAAGACTCCGTCTCATGGATACAGACTTCAACCGTACCGCAAGACAGCGTAAGGTTTTACAGCTGGCTATGGAGAAGGCGAAGACAGCGGATAAGAAGACATTGGCAGCAACAGCCATGACGGTAATGTCAGAGGTAAAGACCAGCATCGGACTTGACGATGTAATGGATATGGCAAAGAACGTCAAGAACTATAACATACAGAATGCCGTAGGCTTCCCGTTCTCAAGAGATACAACTCTGGTGGGCAGGATGGACGTTGTAGTTCCTGCAACACTTGCTTCAAACGTATTACAGCTTCATCCTTTCCTGTACGGTGATGACGCAGCGAACTTCAGCCTGAACGACACAGTAAAGAAGATTTCTGCGCACATTCAGGAAAAGACCGGTATAGGCGAGCTTCAGAATGCCGACATCCCTAAGATCGGCGGCGGAACCGGAATCACAAGGGCTTCAGACGAGACTGCAGCGGCAGACACAAAGAAAGAAACAGAAACCAAGGCAGCCGAGACAAAGACTGAAGAAACAAAGTCTCAGGAAACCACTGAAGCAGAGACTACAGCAAAGGCCGAAACAGAAGCGGAAACCTCTGAAACCATAGAGGAAATAGAGACAGAAACGGAATCCGAAACCAAAAAGGAAGAGGAGACCAAAAAAGAAACAAAGGAATCCAAAGAAGAGACCAAAGAGACCAGGGAAACGGATCCGGAGAAGAACAGCTCTGACAAGCCTGGCAACTCAGATCAGCAGCATGATGATGCACCTTCTCATCCGGGAGACAGCTCAGGACCGTCTGACGGTCCTTCCGCAGGTCCGGGCGGTTTAACAGAAGGTGATACTTCAGGACCATCCGCAGGCCCGGGAGCCGCGTGATGAGGCGGAATGATTAAATAATCTTCTTATTGACAAGCACCGAAATATCTTATATTATAATTTGGTGCTGCCGGTATGGCGGAATAGGCAGACGCTCGGGACTTAAAATCCCGTGCCCAGTGATGGGCGTGCCGGTTCGACCCCGGCTACCGGCATAAAACCAGTATTCAAGGAAACTTGATACTGGTTTTCTTTTATATAAAAATATACCCTAAGTGCCTTAAGTTTATATCACAGTTACGCTCTGTACGGAACGATCGACTTTTGACACTAAATCATTAGTTAAGCTGTTATTTAACCCCTGCACATGCCGGATCCCCGGCAGAACGGAGTATTTGTTTTATGAGTATTTTAAATGTTGAACACCTGACCCACGGTTTCGGCGACCGCGCCATCTTTGACGACGTATCCTTCCGTCTTCTGAAGGGAGAACATATCGGTCTCATCGGTGCCAACGGAGAGGGAAAGTCCACCTTCATGAGCATTATCACAGGAAAGCTTCAGCCTGATGAAGGAAAGGTTGAGTGGTCAAAGCACGTAAAGGTCGGCTATCTTGACCAGCATGCCGTGCTCCAGCCCGGTATGACCATCGGAACCGTACTTTCAAGTGCATTTGACGAGCTCTACAAGATGGACGAGCGCTGCAATGAGCTTTACGGTCTCATGGCTACGGCCTCGGAAGAGGAAATGAACGATTACATGGAAGAGGCAGGCACCCTGCAGGAGCTCCTGAGCGCCCATGACTTTTACCTTATTGATGCAAAGGTCAATGAAGTTGCCCGTGCCCTTGGTCTTCTGGATCTCGGCCTCGACAGGGATGTCACAGAGCTTTCCGGCGGTCAGAGAACCAAGGTACTGCTTGCGAAGCTTCTTCTGGAGAAGCCTGAGATACTGCTTCTTGACGAGCCCACCAACTACCTTGACGAGGAGCATATAGCATGGCTCAAAAAGTATCTTCAGGACTATGAGAATGCCTTCATCCTGATATCACATGACATCCCTTTCCTGAACAGCGTCATAAACATTATCTACCACATGAACAACAGACAGCTTTCAAGATATGTGGGAGACTATCACCATTTTGAAGAAGTCTATGCCGCCCAGAAGGCACAGCAGGACGCCGCTTACAAGCGTCAGCAGCAGGAGATCGCGGATCTCGAGGATTTCGTTGCCAGAAACAAGGCCCGTGTATCAACGAGAAACATGGCCATGTCACGCCAGAAGAAGCTGGATAAGATGGAGCGAATCGATAAGGTGAGAGAGAAGCCGAAGCCAAGCTTCACCTTCCTCTACTCAAAGACTCCGGGCAAGTACCTTATCTCCACAAAGGATCTCGTAATAGGCTATGACGAACCGCTTTCAGCGCCGCTCAATCTCGAGATGGAGCGAGGCAGCCGCATCGTTATGACCGGTGCAAACGGTATAGGTAAGACGACCCTTTTAAAGAGCCTTCTCGGACTTATCGATCCTATCTCGGGAAAGGTTGAGCTCGGAGACAATCTCGATATAGGCTACTTCGAGCAGGAGACTGCCGGTGACAATGACAACACCAGTCTTCAGGAGATCTGGAATGAGTTCCCGGGACTCAACCAGTCTGAAGTCCGTGCAGCTCTGGCAAAATGCGGACTCACCAGCCAGCACATAGAAAGCAAGATTCGTGTTCTTTCAGGAGGAGAGCAGGCAAAGGTCCGTCTCTGCAAGCTCCTGAACCGCCCTTCAAACATCCTGGTTCTGGACGAGCCTACGAACCATCTGGACCCGGATGCAAAGGATGAGCTTAAGAGAGCCCTTCTCGAATACAAGGGCAGCATCCTTATGGTCTGCCATGAGCCTGAGTTCTATCAGGACATCGCAACGGACATCTGGGACTGCACGAAGTGGACCACAAAGTTGGTATAACACAGCAACAAAAAAGGCTTAAAACCGATGATGTTATGAGAACATCACGGTTTTAAGCCTTTATTTCTCGCGGAGATGCAGGGATTTGAACCCTGGCGCCGTTTCCGACCTAGCGCATTTCGAGTGCGCCCCCTTCGGCCTCTTGGGTACATCTCCAAAAAATCGTACTAAAAAAATATAATACACCGTCCACACAAAGTCAAATGGCAAATCGGTGAAGATCAACAGAGTCTTACTTTTATATAAAGACCGACACAGTTTTCGGCAAAATCCCGCCGCATGTGATATAATGGCTGAGTTTTATATATGGAGGTCAGCATTGAAAATGATTTTATTTAAAAGAAGATTTTCAGCTGCAGCCGCGATCATGACGGCGGCAGCATTGGCAATAACATCAACCGGCTGTACAAAGAAGCCTGTTGAGAAAACACGATACAACGCCCAGTTCCTGGATGTTTTCGACACCGTCTCCATGGAGATAGGCTACGAGCCGGATGAAGAGACTTTTAAATCCAGATACAAGGATTCTCATGAACTGCTTCTGAAGGAACACCAGCTTTTCGATATTTACAACGATTACGAAGGCGTAAACAACATTAAGACCATCAACGACAACGCAGGCAAGGAGCCGGTGAAGGTTGATGAAAAACTTATAGAGCTCCTGAAGTGGGGAAAGGAAGTGTATACCCTCACTGACGGAAAGCTGAATATCGCTTACGGTGCGGTGCTTCGTCTCTGGCACGACAAGCGTGAGATAGGCATGGCAGATCCTTCGAAGGGTGAGCTTCCTGATGAAGAGGCACTCAGGGAGGCCGCAAAGCACACCAGCATCGATGACGTGATCATTGACGAAGAAGCAGGAACCGTGTTCCTGAAGGATCCTGAAATGAGCCTTGATGTGGGAGGCATAGCCAAGGGCTACGCTACAGAGGATGCCGCAAAGCTCATAGAGGGTGCCGGATCAGACAGCTTCATGCTGAATCTGGGTGGAAATCTCCGTGCCATAGGTCTCAAGGAAAACACCAAGAAGTGGGTATGTCCGGTTGAGAACCCAACCTTCCGCGACAACCAGACCGGGGATCAGTACGCTGTAGTTACTTATCTTGAGGATTCTTCCCTCGTTACCTCGGGAGACTACGAGCGCTACTATGTGGTAGACGGAGAGCGTTATCATCACATCATTGACCCTGACACCATGTACCCTGCGAAGTATCACCGCAGTGTCACCATACTGACTCATGACTCAGCCCTTGCGGATGCACTTTCAACAGCTCTTTTCTGTATGAGTGTTGAAGACGGAAAGGCCCTCATCAAATCTGTTTCAGATGGTACCAGCGTTCTTGGAAAGAGCGAGAGAGTGGGCAGGATTGACGCCATGTGGATCGAAGCCGACGGAACTCAGGAGTTCACTGACGGATTTTCAGAAATAACGAAAGAGTGATCTGATGCCCGCAGAAAATATCTGCGGGCATTAATTATAAAAATTTATTTTATTGTTGACACATTCGATACAGTAGTGTAGTATATACAAGTCGCTTGAAGCGACACTTATTTATAGCGCTGTCGCCAAGTGGTAAGGCAACGGATTCTGATTCCGTCATTCCCAGGTTCGAATCCTGGTAGCGCTGCTCACCATCATGTATGGTACAGATAAAATTTCATATAGCGCTGTCGCCAAGTGGTAAGGCAACGGATTCTGATTCCGTCATTCCCAGGTTCGAATCCTGGTAGCGCTGCTTTCAGAACTCAGAGCTTTGGCTCTGAGTTTTTTGTATATATCCCATATTCCGAAGGAATGTGGGATGCCGCCCCAATCATATCTGCCGCCTTTTTTGCTTTCCCTTCCCTGTTTTTCACTATATTCTTTATTTTTTATTTCATCCCCATTCATTCCATTAACTTTTTTTGAATAATCAGACACCCCTGTTGCATTTCACCGGAATAGTAGTACAGTTAATACAGCTAGTACAAGTAATACAGATGGCATGAGTGTCATTAAGTCTATCCCGCACATCTGTGCATACACAAGGGTGAGATAGAGTTTTGACACTTATACCGACAGATTCGGAGGTGAAATATGTTCCTTGTCAACCTTCAGAGCAAGGAGCCCATATTTGAGCAGATACAGACTCAGATACTGAGCTTCATAGAAGCCGGAGTCCTGAAATCCGGCGACAAGCTCCCTTCTGTAAGACAGCTGGCAACGGAAAACGGCATTAACCCTAACACCGTTGCCAAGGCATACGCCCAGCTGGAGCAGAAGGGATACGTATACAATCTGCCAAAGAAAGGGGTCTATGTAGCGAATATCAGTATGGAAAATTCAAAAATGCTTCAGATAACATCATTGCTTAAGCCGCTCAAGGACAACGGCATCACAAAAGAAGAGGTCCTCGCGGCCGTGAACAAGGTATATGGGGAGGATAACCATGCTTAAGATAGAACACTTGTCAAAAAACTTCGGCAAAAAAGAAGTTCTTAAAGACCTGAACCTTACAGTCAACACAAAATCCATAGTCGGTCTCGTAGGTATAAACGGCGCCGGAAAATCGACCCTGCTTCGTTCCATTGCCGGAGTATACGCACCGGAAACGGGCAGTATAACCCTCGATGGAAAAAGCACATATTACGACATGAGCACAAAGAAGAAGATAGCCTTCGTAAGCGACGAGGCGTACTTCCCCTTAGGCTCCACCATAGAAAGCCTCAAGCTGTTCTATGAGTGCATGTACGATTTTGATCCGGAGGCCTATCAGAAATATCTAAAGATGTTCGAGCTTGATCCGAAGGCTTCCATCGCCACCTTTTCAAAGGGTATGAAGCGAAGAGTATCACTTTTGTTCGCCCTCGCCATACACCCTAAGCTAATGCTTCTGGACGAGGCCTATGACGGACTTGAACCTATAGCAAGGCTCCACTTCAAAAATGCATTAACGGACCTTCTCGAAGACGAAGACGTTTCCGTCATCATATCGTCCCACAGCCTGAAGGAGCTTGAAGATATCTGCGACAGCTTCGCCATGCTGGAAGACGGCAGGATACTCAGCGGAGGAGATCTCTCAGAGTCCAAGGCAAACATTAACAAGTATCAGCTGGCCTTCAGGGAAGATCGTACAAAAGATGACTTCCATGACCTCGACATCCTCCAGTTCGAAAAGGAAGGTCAGGTATACAAGCTGGTCATCCGGGGAGACGCGGATCAGGTGGAAGAGCAGTTAAGAGCCATGGATCCGATCCTTCTGAACATACTTCCGGTCAATTTCGAAGAGCTTTTCATATATGAACTTGAAAGAGAGGCACGATCATGAATAAAAACTACTTCAAATGGCTGATAAAGAGCCGCAGGATCTCGATACTTTTCTTCCTGCTTATCTCAGTGGCCTTTCAGCTTATTTCCTTCACCGGTTATGACCACCTGCATCCGGAGGATACCTTTACAGCCTGCGCCAACATAGGAAATATTCTTTCCATACTTCTCAGTGCCGCTGTACCTGTACTTCTTTTTTCATACATTCACAGAAAGAACAGTGTGGACATGTTCCTGTCACTCCCTGTTTCCAGAAAGGAACAGCTTCTGACGAACATACTTTTAACATGGCTCATGGCCTACGGAAGCTTCTTCCTGGGCACCGCCATTGTGTGGATCACCAAGGCATTTCACGCAGTACCCGTACACAGATTTCTGCTCCTTCAGGGTTATGAAGCCTATTCACTGCTGGTACTGATACTTGTGAACACCGCGGTCTATACATTGGCAAACTCCATCTTCGACGGAATAGTGATGATAGGAGCCTACTCAACACTTCCAGGAGTTGTCGGAATCTCCATAATGATCTTCATGCAGTGCATGATAGCCGGCAGAAATCTTCCGCCAGACAGCTTCATATACGATATTGCGGTAATGCTTTCACCTGCAGGTATGCTGGCCTCAAATCTCGAGTTCATCCTTGAGCCCGAGTACGCACAGCTTTCCATCTTCAGTGTCCGATATGTGCTGCTGCAGTTTTTGTACGCCGTTATCGCGATCGTACTTTTGAGATATCATTTCATAAAGAGAAAGGCAGAGAGAGCCGGACAGATCTCCGACGATATACTTTCATATCCTTTCATCATAAACATTTACCTCGCCCTTATCCTTCTTGATATGGCATGGTCTATAGTTTCCGACGGATGGGACAACATGGAGTTCTTCTACCTCCTTCTGTTCTTCATATACATAGTGGCATCCTTCGTCTACAAGAGAACTCTGAAGATCACATGGCGCCCCATAGCCTATTTCGTCTTTGCCACCGTGGCTTCCCTATGCTTCGCAAAGGCAGGATGGGCCACAGAAGGTTTCGGTCTCAGCAAGCTCCCTTACGACCTGTTCAGCCAAAGGTACCTCTGTTATTCCTATGATGCATTTGTATCCATAGAGGATCTCGGAACCATTCTCGAGAGCGGCGAAGATACAGAGACACATGAGGCAAATGTGGAATTCACCATGGTGATACCAAAAGAGAAAAAAGAACGTTACAACGCTATGCTAGAAAAACTCGAAGACTATCGCAGACAGTCCAGAGCCAAATTCTATAACTCCGGCAAGGAGAACAGTACCTACATTATGTTCAGGGTCTACAACAAGGCGGATCTCGAAAAAGGCATGGAATTCCAGCAGTACGACTATGACGGAGCACATCCTCTTTCAGAAGCGGATCTTAAGGAGATCAGTAAATACTGCGAGGTCACAGTCACACCTCACCTCGGAACCGATAATAAAATGAGTTATATAGATATGGATCTTTCCGAGTTCCTGAAGTGGAGAGAAACAGAATATAAAAATTAAAAACAGCAGAATAAAATAGAATTTTCACATGATCCGGAGTAAAATGGTTTTATTGAAAAATCATGGCTCCGGATCTTTTTTGATGTTTCGGTGCCGCCCTCAAGCCTACGGCTCCACCTTATATCCGGTGAGCTGAATGATCTAAGCATTGGCACAGGCATCTTTTATAGTCCCGGGCAGAATAGGAGCATATCGATGAAAGATTTTATCAAGGAATTTAAAGAGTTTGCAGTAAAAGGAAACATGATCGATCTGGCAGTCGGCATGATCATCGGTTCAGCTTTCACAGCTCTCGTTAAGAGTGTGGTTGACGACCTCGTTATGCCTATCCTTTCCATCTTCACCGGCAAGATCGATTTCAACAACATGTTCATACCTCTGGCAGGCCAGACAACAAAGGTCTATGCCGACGCAGTGGCAGAGGGTGCCGTTTTCGGCTATGGAAAATTCATCACTCAGGCCATTTCTTTCATTATTATGGCATTTGTAGTATTCCTTTTTGTAAAGGGAATGAACAGGCTGAGAAAGCAGGAGGCAGAGGCACCTGCAGCTCCAACCACAAAGGAGTGCCCATACTGCAAGTCTGAGATCAAGATAGAGGCAACAAGATGCCCTAACTGCACATCAAAGCTTGAAGGCTTCAAGATCGACGCAGCAGAGCTGAACGCATAACCGGTATTACATAAGCCTGTTTCGATCCGGCAGATGTTGAAATATTTGCTTCTCAGAAGATTGTTCAAAAGTAAAATATCTGTTGCTTTTATTTATGAATGCGATTAAGATACCGGTATTACTTTCAGCGGATATACGCTGAGATACCTCTGTTGTATGAGACGGCAGATACGCGAAACGGACGAAACACCTTAGAACACAGCATCAAAGCAGGTTTCGCGGAAACGTTGAACCTGCTTTTATTGTACACATATACACCTTTACCAGATGAAAGGAGCACCATGTACGAGTTTGACGCAAGAGTACGTTATTCAGAAACAGACGAGACACAGAACATCACTATTACAGCGCTTGTAAATTATCTTCAGGACTGCAGCACCTTTCATTCAGCGGACGTAGGCCTCACAGTGGATCACCTGGGCGAGATCCACAGGGCATGGCTCCTCAGCTACTGGGATATTTATATTGAACGTATGCCCCGTTTGTATGAAAATATATCTATCGGAACAAGCCCTCACGAATTCAGAGGTGTTCTTGCCCACAGAAATTTCTGGGTAAAGGATAAAGACGGAAACTATCTTCTGAAAGCCGACAGTCTCTGGTTCAACTTCGATACAGAACGTATGCGTCCTGTAAAGATAGAAGAGAACATGATCGAGCCTTTCGGTGAAATAAAGAACGTTCTCATGCTGCCGGACAGTGACAGAAGAGTTGCAGCACCGGAGAAACTCACTACCGGTGAGGCCATAAAGGTAGAGCAGCATCACATTGACACAAATCACCATGTGAACAATGCCCAGTACATACAGATCGCTGACGACGTCCTGACAGCTGCCACGGAAGGCAAGGTACATTTCACCTCCGGCCGTATCAGAGCAGAGTACAGGAAGGCCGCAGTCCTCGGAGACATCATGATCCCGAAGTACGGGATCACCGAAACCGAAAGCGTAGTAGTGAGCCTCCAGAACGAAGCAGGAGAGGTATACTGTAATATAGAATTTTCATAAGTCCGGCAAAAGTAAAGAAAGGAAATCAAATGATCGAATTAGGAAAGATTCAGACACTTAAGATATCACGCGAGAAGGATTTCGGTGTATATCTCGCAGACGAGGAAGGTGCATCCGTACTTCTTCCTAAAAAGCAGGTTCCAAACGGAAAGACCATCGGAGACGATGTGGAAGTTTTCGTATACAAGGATTCCCGTGACCGTCTTATAGCAACCACAAAGAAGCCTCTTATCTCAGTGGGTGAGATAGCAAAGGTACTGGTCAAGGATGTCACCAGCATCGGTGCTTTCGTTGACATCGGACTGGAGAGAGATGTACTCCTTCCTTATCATGAGATGCGTTATGAGATCAAAAAGGGTGACACCATCGAGGTTTATCTTTATGTGGATCACTCTCAGCGTCTTGCCGCAACCATGTACACAAAGAAGCACGAAGACGCGACAGTTATTAAAAATGACAAAATTAAGACCTATTTTTATGAGCAAAATGCCGATGAGGTACTCACCATTCTGAAGGAAAAGTTCGACGGACATGTACCATACACGGATAAAACTGTACAACCTGACGAAATTCAGCGTGATTTCGGCATGTCAAAGGCCGCATTTAAGCGTGCAGTAGGCAAATTGCTGAAAGAAGGGAAGATTAAGATTACAAAAACTTCGATTTTTTGTCTTTATTAACAAAAGCTTTTTTCTCACCGACACTTTGTCTAAAATTTGACGTTCCTTTTTGGGTAGCTATGCCGTAGAGATTGAATTTTTATTAGAGTATTATACGGATAGTTCAAAAAAAGCGGTGGAGATACCGCTGATAGTACTAGATGTATAGCTGATAAGGAGACAAACAATTATGGCAAGTGTAGTTCTTAAAGACGTCACAAAAAAGTATCCTAACGGATTCGTTGCCGTTAAGGAGTTCAATCTTGATGTAAAAGATCAGGAGTTTATTATTTTCGTAGGCCCATCAGGATGTGGTAAGTCCACAACTCTTCGTATGATCGCAGGACTTGAGGATATCTCAAGCGGTGATCTCATGATCGACGGAAAGAGAATGAATGATGTAGAGCCTAAGGACAGAGATATCGCGATGGTATTCCAGAACTACGCTCTGTATCCTCATATGACAGTATATGACAACATGGCATTCGGTCTTAAGCTTCGTAAGGTTCCTAAGGACGAGATCGATCAGAAGGTTCATGAGGCTGCAAGAATCCTTGACCTTGAGCACCTTCTCGACAGAAAGCCAAAGGCTCTTTCAGGTGGACAGAGACAGCGTGTTGCCATGGGACGTGCCATCGTCCGCAGACCTAAGGTATTCCTTATGGACGAGCCTCTTTCAAACCTCGATGCAAAGCTGAGAGCCCAGATGCGTGTAGAGATCGCAAAGCTTCATAAGTCTCTCGAGACTACTATCATCTATGTAACTCATGACCAGACAGAGGCTATGACACTTGGAACAAGAATCGTTGTTCTCAAGGACGGTATCATCCAGCAGGTTGATTCACCTGAGAACCTTTACGATACACCTTGCAACAAGTTCGTTGCAGGATTCATCGGTTCACCTCAGATGAACATGATCGATGCAGATTGTGCAGAAAAGGATGGTGAGGTTACACTTACATTCGCAGGTCACACCATCGTACTCAGCAAGGAGAAGGCTGCCAAGCTTAAGGATGGCGGATATGTAGGCAAGACTGTAACACTCGGAATCAGACCTGAGCACCTTCATGATGAGGCTGATTTCGTAGCTGCTCATCCAAAGCAGACACTTCAGGCAGAGATCAAGGTTTACGAGATGCTCGGTGCAGAGACACTTCTTTACTTCGATCTCGGAGATGCTTCATGGGTTGCAAGAGTTAACCCTAAGACAGCTGCCCGTACAGGTTCCAATGTTACATTTGCGATCGACGAGTCAAAGATTCACGTTTTCGACAAAGAGACAGAGAAGACCATCACAAACTAAGATTTTTCAAAGAACCGGAGCAGAAGTGCTTCGGTTCTTTTTTGTAACCTGTTACGTGTTCTTAATTTATGGAAAAGTCCCTTTATGTCGAATAACAGAATAGGCAATTTGTCTTTAACAAAAAGCAGATTGTCACTTGAATCTTTTTGTCAATTATTCTATTCTATAAAGAAACCTTGAACTTAAATGTTGATTTTAGTAAAATACAATTAATTATGGGTAACAGCGGACATTTTTCTTTTTTCCGTTAAGATAGGAGAACATATGATTTCAAATCAGGTTTTACAGAGCACCATTGACTCGCTGAAAGGCATTACAAGAGTTGATATTGCTATCGCCGATATCGATGGCAAGATCCTTTCTTCTACTTTTTCAGACGAGCAGTACACAGAGTCTATGGTATCCTCCTTTGCAGATTCTCAGGCAGACAGTCAGGCAGTAGGCGGATATCAGTTTTTCAAGATCTTCGATGAGCATCAGCTTGAGTACGTTCTTATAGCAAAGGGCGACACCGATGATGTTTACATGGTCGGAAAGCTCGCTTCATTCCAGATCCAGACTCTTCTTGTAGCTTATAAAGAGAAGTTCGATAAGGATAATTTCATCAAGAACCTTCTTCTCGACAATCTGCTCCTTGTTGACATCTACAACCGTGCCAAGAAGCTCCACATAGACATTGGCGTAAAGCGTGTTGTTTACATCATCGAAACAGATAAGGGTTCTAACGATTCAGGTGCCCTGGATGCACTCAAGACACTCTTTGCAACAAAGACAAAGGATTTCGTTACAGCTGTTGATGAGAAGAATGTTATCGTCGTTAAGGAAGTCAAGCCGAACGAGTCAGCAGAGGAGCTTTACCATGTTGGTGAGACCATCCTCGATATGCTGGAGACAGAGGCTATGATCCACGCACGTGTAAGCTTCGGTACAGTAGTAAATGAGATCAAGGACGTTTCCAAGTCCTACAAGGAAGCAAAGATGGCTCTCGAAGTAGGAAAGATCTTCTACGAAGACAGAAACATCATAGCTTACAACCGTCTCGGCATCGGTCGTCTGATCTATCAGCTTCCGCTTCCTCTCTGCAAGATGTTCATCAAGGAGATCTTCACAACCATTTCTCCGGATGAGTTCGATGAGGAAACACTTACAACCATTAACAAGTTCTTCGAGAACAACCTTAACGTATCCGAGACATCAAGACAGCTTTATATCCACAGAAACACTCTTGTTTACAGACTGGATAAGCTCCAGAGATCAACCGGACTCGATCTCAGAGTATTTGATGACGCCATCACCTTCAAGATTGCTCTTATGGTAGTGAAGTATATGAAGTATATGGAGTCCATCGATTATTGATCTTCACATTATTAAGATAATTGAAATATAAAAGTCGGTTATTGGTGTTTACACCGTAACCGGCTTTTTCTATCATTGGTGTATAAGTCCAGTATCAGGCGTTTGTTCATCCATCAAGCTCGCTTGTATGGATGAACAAACATCTGATACGACAACAGAAATCGAGAAGTAGCGCGATAGCGCGGATTCGAGATGCCTGTAGCATTACGAGAGCGTCAGCGGAGTAATGCGTAGGGCTTATACATACATCTCACTCGAAAGAAAGAACCCACAGATGATCGAACTCACAGATGTCTCAAAGACATATCGCACCGGAGTCAACGCACTCCGGAATATAAATCTCACCATCAGAGATGGGGAGTTCTGCTTTATAGTCGGAAAAAGCGGTTCCGGCAAATCCACATTGGTACGTCTTCTGACAAAGGAGCTGGATACAGACAGCGGAAGCATCCTGGTCAATGATACGGACCTCGGGAAACTGAGAAGAAGTCAGGTCCCCGCCTACAGAAGACGCCTCGGAGTCGTATTTCAGGATTTCAGACTTCTGGAGGACAGAACAGTTTACGAAAATATAGCATTTGCGCAGCTTATCATAGGAAAATCCGATGCAGAGATCTTTGAGAATGTCACAAAGATACTGAGTCTTACAGGACTCAGTTCCAAGGCAGATTCCTACCCGCGCCAGCTGAGCGGCGGAGAGCAGCAGCGTACAGCCATAGCGAGAGCTCTGGTCAATCGTCCGGAGATCCTCATCGCCGATGAGCCGACAGGAAATCTCGATCATGAAAACGCAGAAGAGATAATGAAGCTTCTGGAAAGAATCAACGATCAGGGAACCACCGTTATAGTCATCACCCACGACAGAGAGATGGTGAGCCGCATGAACAGACGCACGGTTTCCATGTCAATGGGCGAGATCATTGCGGACACTTCCGAAGATCTCCTCTACGATGAAGAAAAAAACGACTGGACCGATGATTGGGAAGAAGACTGGGACGAGGATAAGGATACGGAAGAGGAAGTGGATTGGCTGGATGATGACTTTGAAGATGATACGGACAGTATCTCCATTGAATCATCCGCTGATGCCCCCACATATAGTAAGAAAAAAACTGCCCGGGGTCTCAAAGGTGCACATCGCCCGCACCATAAGTCGGGAAAGGAGGACACACGATGATGAAGGCCAATGCCTGGAAGTACTGCATACGTTCAGGTTTCAAAAACCTTTTCCATGATAAGCTTTTTTCAGCGGCATCCACCGCTACCATTTCAGCCTGCATTTTCCTGTTCTGTCTTTTCTTTGCCATCCTGACCAATGTTCAGAACATGGCAAAAACAGCCGAAACCACCGTAGGTATAACCGTATTCTTTGATGACGACGCAACAGAAGAACAGGTAAGGGCCATAGGTCAGGAGATCGAAGGAAGAGAAGAGATAAAAAGTGCGAACTATACCTCTGCAGAGGATGCGTGGAACGAGTTCAAGACAGATTATTTTCACAACAATGAACTGATGGCTCAGGCCTTCGCGGAGGATAACCCTCTTGCCGGCTCCCAGAGCTATGAAATATTCCTGAACAACATAGAAGATCAGAAAAGCATAGTGGACTGGCTCTACAGCTTTGACAAAGTGCGACAGATCAACTATTCCACCGCTGCCATAGAGGGGCTCAGTTCTCTGGAACGTCTGATCTCCTCACTGAGCGCTGTCATTATCAGCGTTCTTCTGGCGGTTTCCGTTTTCCTTATTTCCAACACGATTTCCGTGGCGGCTCAGTTCAGACGCAAGGAAAACGAGATCATGAAAATGATAGGTGCCACCAATTTCATGATACGCCTTCCTTTTCTTGTGGAAGGTGTGGTCCTGGGATCTGCCGGTGCGATCATCCCTCTCATAGGTATATATCTTATTTACGAAAGAGCTGTGACCTATGTTAATGATCACTTCCTCGGCATCAGCACTCTGTTTACACCTATTCCCATAGGAACAGTTTTCCCGGAAATGGTGGCAGCGGCAATGGGACTCGGTGTAGGCGTAGGATTTGTAGTATCTTTCTTCACTATCCGAAAATCCCTCAGGGTGTGACCTGCCATCCCTCATACAAAACAGCAAGTTATCGTTAAATTCGCTTATGAAGATATACGGAATAAAAAAACTGAAATCACTCTCATTAATAACCCTTCTGTCACTTCTCTGTACCGCTGCGCCTGTCACAGCGGCAGAGAAGGAACAGCAATCCATAAAAAATTCGAAGCAGATAATCAGTGACAGTAAGGAAAAGATAGACACTATCAAAGCCGAACAGAAAAAGGTAAATAAGAAGATCGAAGACCTGAAGGATCTGAAAGCCGATACCGCAGCATATATAAAGGCCCTCGACCAGAGCATGACGGAAATAACCAATGAGCTGATGTCTATCAATGACTCCATCGAAAAGAAGAATCTGGACATCGAGTTCACCCGGAAACAGCTTGCGAAAGTAACCCAGACTGCATCGGACCAGTACGCCAGCATGAAGCTCCGTATAAAGTTCATGTACGAAAAGGGCGACACCAGTTTCATCGACATGATACTGAATGCAAAGAGCTGGTCGGATCTTCTCAACAAAGCGGAATATATATCCAGGATCACCCGCTACGACAGGGAAAAGCTCAGCGAGTTCGAAGAGACCAGAAAGCTGGTGGAAGACACAGGGATCCAGCTTCAGGCAGAAAATGCCCAGCTTTCGGAGCTTCAGACTCAGGCTCAGGCAAAACAGCAGAGCATACAGACTCTTCTTGATCAGAAAAATCAGGAACTTGCATCATACTCAAAAAAGATAGCCAGAGCCGAGGACGAGATCGAAGAGCAGCAGAGCAGCATAAACGAGCTGAAAGCAGCCATCAAAGCCCAGGAAGCCAACATTGAAGCCATGGAAAGGGAGATAGCCCGTCAGGAGGAAGAGGCCAGAAAGAAGGCGGAGAAAAACGGTTCCGAATATAAAGAACGAATCATGACCGGAGGCTTCAAGTGGCCATGTCCTTCAAGCGGTACCATCTCCAGCGGCTTCGGTTCCCGCGAATCTCCGACGGAGGGCGCAAGCTCATATCACAAAGGCATTGACATCGCAGCATCTACAGGTTCCAAGGTCATCGCGGCAGCAAGCGGCAAAGTCGTGATCGCCACCTACTCCGCAAGTGCCGGAAACTACATCATGATAAGCCACGGCAGCAGCACCTATACTGTATACATGCACATGTCCAGTCTCAATGTCTCAGAGGGGGATGAAGTCTCGCAGGGTGATACCATCGGCGCCGTAGGGTCGACGGGATACTCCACAGGCCCGCACCTTCACTTCGGTATCAGAAAGAACGGCTCCTATGTGGACCCGGAGAGTTACCTTTGATCAAAAGGCGACTGATCTGAAATTCAACTTCAGGTCAGCCGCCTTTTTAATTCCATTCTTTAAGAAAAATTAGTTTGGAATTATAGAAATGACAACATATAATAATTGATATGCAAAACGAAGATTTAAATTTAAACAAAGAACCAGAAACTAACGAAACAGAAAATTCAACAAAGAAAAAAAAGAAGCCACTTTTTGGAAATTTCGACTTCGTCTACGGATTCCTTTTGGGACTTGCGGTCATGTTCATAATCGGAGGAAGTACCTTTTACGTTTACTTCTTCGGTATACCGCCATTTCTCAACGATTATCTCGTAAACCGTGGTGCCGGTAATGCTTCTCTGACTCTGGCCAGTGCATCTGAGCTTCAGTCGGGAGACAAGGGTTATCAGCTGACAGCAGACGGAACTGCTGCCGGAACAGAAGGCGATTCCTCTGCCAATGTGGTGAATAGCTCACTCAACATGGCGGCTGTTACCAGAAAGCTCGGCATGCTTCAGAGCCTCATCGATCAGAACTACCTTTTCCCTGAGGACCCGGACAAGGCGGCAACCTACATCTATAAGGGCCTGCTCGCTTCACTTACTGACGACGATCCCTATGCCCATTACTACAGCGCAGAAGAGATGCGTGAAAGCAACTCAAGCAAACAATCGACCTATCATGGTATAGGAGCCATGGTTCAGCAGCTTGAGGGCACCAACGAGATCGTAGTAACAAAGGTTTACGAGGGAAGTCCCGCAGAAGAGGCAGGTCTCCAGGTCGGCGACGTGCTTTACAAGATCGATGGCATAGACATTTCCGGAATGTCTATATCCTATGTACTTCCGAACCTGATCCAGGGAGAGGACGGCACCACCTTTAACTGTGTTGTAAAGCGTTACGGCGAGGAGATATCCATGCGTATAGCAAGAGGCAACGTGGAGGTTCCCAAGGTCCGCTTCGGTACCCTTGATGAGATCGGAATCGAATTTAAGGATCCTTCTTCCGGCGGAGCTTCATCACTTTCTCCAAGGGACGTAGGCTATATTTCATTTGCCAATTTCTATGACGTAGAGGAAAGACAGGCGAAGCAGGCTCTGGATACTCTTGTAGACACGGCAAATATCAAAGCTCTTATCGTTGATCTGAGAGGAAACGGCGGAGGAGATATAGAGGTGGCTTCATCACTTCTCGATTACTTCCTTCCTGATGATCTCACGAAATACACTGAAGGAAAAAGTGATTTCCAGCAGGGGAAGACCCTGTTCGCATACACAAGAGACAAGAACGGAAAGGGCAAGGAATGGTATGCCGATGACGGACATGAGATCGACATCCCTGTAGTTGTGCTCCAGAATCAGAATTCAGCTTCTGCTGCAGAGCTTTTCTCAGGCTGTCTCAAGGATTATGGTCGTGCCGTTATCGTCGGAACCAGATCCTACGGAAAGGGCATAGTCCAGACCATTTCATCACTTCAGGATGGCTCTGCGGTAGAGTTCACAACACATTACTACTACATTCCGTCAGGACTCAATATCCACATGGTAGGTATCACTCCGGACGTGGAAGTAGAGCTTGGCAGCAATGCAGAAGATTACATGATAGCTTTAAAGGACGACAGACAGATGCTTACAGCCGTCGATGAGCTGTTGAAAAAATTACATTGATGTGGAAACGGAGAAGGGAGAACTATGAGAATAGGAACAGGTTATGACGTACATAAATTGGTACCGGACAGAAAACTTATCTTAGGAGGAGTTACTATCCCTTATGAGCTGGGACTTTTAGGCCATAGCGATGCGGATGTTATCACCCACGCCATCATGGATGCGCTCCTCGGAGCTGCAGCCCTCGGTGATATCGGCCAGCACTTTCCTGACAACGATCCGAAATACGAAGGAGCCGACTCCATCAGTCTTTTAAAGGAGGTAGGCAATATTCTGGCGAGAGAGGGGTATCAGGTCGGAAACATCGATTCCACCATCATCGCCCAGAAGCCAAAGCTTATGAACTATCTGCCGGAGATGCGAAAGAACGTTGCAGACGCTCTCGGCATCGATATAAGCCAGGTATCCATAAAAGCCACCACAGAGGAACATCTCGGCTTCACAGGAAGAGGAGAGGGCATCAGCTCACAGGCTGTTGCATTGCTGGTGTAATACGAACAAAAAAGTAGCGGGAAACGTTTCCCGCTACTTTTTTTATGATACTTATATCTTCAGTCTCAGTTTCTTCGGTATACAGTTCAGGGTGAAATCACAATTCTTTCCCACAACTTCTCCGTCCACATGAACCGGAAGAGGATTTGAAGTATGTATCTCCACTTCCTTACATCTGTAGAGATGGAAACCGGTACGTGTGACATGGGTACCGAAAACGCTCGAAAGCATGATCCAGAGCAAACGCCACTTATGTTTGGTGCTCACGATGCAGATATCCAGCTTTCCGTCAACGCCGCTGGCATTGGGACAGATAAGATACCCTCCCTCATAGGGATGTACATGGGCGGAAATAAACATGATGTTGTTGAACTCATGCCTTTTTTCCCCATCCAGTATCACATATCCCCTGGTGGGCTTCAGCTTGAAAAACTCCCGTATCATGGTCTTTAAATATCTGATTTTTTTTATATGATTGAGTTTCTTCGGCTGATTCTCACAGGTACACTTCACTGCGTAGATATCATCAAATATAGCAGCATCAAGACCGATCCCGGAACAGATGGCGAAGCGTCGGTTCAGAGAAGTGCAGTTAAGCACTCCGTAATCCAGAAGTATCTCATCGGAATCACTGAACAGTCTCTTGAGCTGGGCTTTTAAATTATATTTTCTTCTGAATGAGCGTGCGATGTCATTGTCAGACTTTGTAGGGATATATGCGATGGACACCCTGTTGCAATCCATATTTATACCGTCTACCACTTCGTTGAAGGTTCCTTCCCCTCCAATAACAGTGATGGTCTTTTCCACCTGACACTTTTCAGACAGCTGACGGGCAAATTCCCTTGCGTCTCCGCTCTTTTCGGTTATATAAGCCTCAAAGTTTTCGGCATTTTGCGTTTTACTGAGATATCTGAGAACCTGATCCCAGATCTTACGTCCTCTGCCTTCAGACGCATGCGGATTTATGATGAAATAATACATTGAACCTCCAGTTTTTGACACACACAGAGTATAGCATCGAACCCCCGGATTATTTCTAAAATTAGTATAAAAATAAAACAAAAATTGCCATTTTTCACTATATGAAAATTTTATTATTGAAAACACAAATTGAACACAGAATATAGGTATCATACAAGCAAAATCAAGATGCGACT
The DNA here is from genome assembly GCA_000513555.1 of Lachnospiraceae bacterium JC7. GTDB lineage: Bacteria > Bacillota > Clostridia > Lachnospirales > Lachnospiraceae > Oribacterium. Next base: position 42,550 of record ALYD01000009.1, on the reverse strand, counting down.
CAATATGATGATATGGTATCAAAAGCCGGTATCATGGCGTGTCATGAAGTCTGTCTCCCGTTTTTTTCGGGCACAGACCGGAGATAAACATATGCCACTTATATCATCGGATCAGTTTCAGGAGGGTAACAGAGAATGAAACGAATAGCAGGAATAATCGCGGGGGCAATTTTATTCGGAGCAGTTGCCGGTGCCGCCATGGTCGGTGTCAATGTAGCCGCCCAGAGAGCAGGTGTAGCATATCAGCAGACCGCCGTCGCTGTAACTGAAACACAGCCTCAGACAGAAACAGCTGCCGCTCAGCAGGAAACCACCGCTCCGGCAGAGAATAGCAATACAACTTTAAAAACAGCTACAGGTTCAAGCGTTGCCGGCAGTATAACAGATGTCGTAAAAAACGCCATGCCATCTGTTGTTTCCATCACCAACATGGTGAAGTACCGTCAGAACGGTTTCTCTATATTCGGAGATTATCAGAGCTATGAGACTGAGGTTCCGGCCAGCGGTTCAGGTGTCATCATAGGAAAGAACGATACAGAACTTCTTATCCTCACCAACAACCACGTTATCTCATCGTCAGAATCTCTTTCAGTGACCTTCATAGACGATGAAACACTAGATGCAGAGATAAAGGGTACTGATGCCAATGCTGACATTGCGCTTTTATCCATAAAGCTGGAGAACATCCCTACCAAGACCATGAACGCCATCTCCATCGCCACCTTCGGTGACAGTGATACAGCCGAGATCGGCGAACAGGTTGTGGCCATCGGTAATGCCCTCGGCTATGGACAGTCAGTAACCACAGGTATCATCTCTGCGAAGGACAGAGACATTACCACAAACAGAGGCTCAAGAACCGGTCTCATTCAGACCGATGCAGCCATAAATCCGGGTAACTCCGGCGGTGCCCTTCTCAATATGAAGGGAGAGGTCATCGGTATCAATGTTGCAAAATCAGCTTCAACAGATATAGAGGGAATGTGTTATTCCATACCTTCTTCAACAGCAAAGAAGGTTGTGGAAAGACTCTCAAAGATCGAGACCCGTCCGGAGGTCTCCAAGGAAGAGCGCGGTTATCTCGGTGTGACCGTAAAGACCATTGACGCACAGACAGCTGCAAGCTTTGACATGCCTCAGGGTGTATTCGTTTACAAGCACACAGAGGGTTCCAATGCTCAGAACGATGATCTTCACGAGAAGGATATCATCACAGCCATCGAAGGTCAGGGAGTAACCAACTTCAACGAACTAGGAGACATCCTTTCAAAATATAAGGCCGGAGAGACCGTAACCCTCACAGTTCAGCGTCCTAACGGCGACAAGTATGATGAGATAACCGTGAAGGTGGTTCTCGGCTCCGCAGAAACTTCCGCTACTATAAAGGAAGATTCCGGTTCTGCCGGCGGAAAGAATGACCCGTTCTCAAGAGATTACGACCCGGACGGCCAGAACGGTAACGGAAATAACGGAAACGGTGATTCCGGAAACAACGGCTCAGATGGTCAGAATGGTAACGGCGGAAGCATCAGCCCGGACGATATCATGAAGGCTTTTCAGGATTTCATCAACCAGTATCAGAGATGACAGACGGCTTACATCAAAAAACAGCCACTGTCCGGCAGGTCACGGATATCTGTGACCCGGTATAAAACCAAATGAATTATCCATGACAGGCGCCACGGTGAAAACTCCGGAGCGCCTGTTTTCTTATTATTGACTCATGATGCCTTAAATATTACAATAATTGGCATGTAAGCCTGCGGAGAGACGCGCAATTCATGGCGAATATGGTCATTTCATGCACCGTTTATACAGAAAAGTCTGTTTCAGGAACGGATAGCATGAAAGCTCCCAAAGGCAAAGGAGAAAGTTATGAAGATTTTCAATACAATGTCTCGAATGAAGGAAGAGTTCCAGCCGATCGAGCCGGGAAAGATCCGTATGTATGTGTGCGGACCTACTGTTTACAATTTCATCCACATCGGCAACGCTCGTCCTATGATCGTTTTTGATACATTCAGAAGATACATGGAGTATCAGGGCTATAAAGTAACCTATGTTTCAAACTACACAGACGTAGATGATAAGATCATCAAGGAATCCATCGAAGAGGGTGTTTCCTGCTCTGATATCACAAACAGATTCATCGCAGAAGTAGAGAAGGATATGTCCGATCTCAACATCGAGGAGGCCGTTCATCCGAAGGCAACCGAAGAGATCCAGGGCATGATCGACCTTATCAGCGAGCTGATCGAGCAGAATGCAGCTTATGTTGCAAAGGACGGTACAGTTTACTTTGATACCACTTCCTTCAAGGACTACGGAGAGCTCAGCCACAAGAACATCGACGAGCTTCAGTCAGGTTTCCGTGACCTGAAGGTCTCAGGAGAGGACGGAAAGAGAACTTCAACAGACTTCGTTCTCTGGAAGCCGAAGAAGGAAGGCGAGCCATACTGGGAGTCTCCATGGTGCGAAGGCCGTCCGGGCTGGCACACAGAGTGCTGCGTAATGGCACCTAAGTACTGCGGCGGACGTCTCGATATCCATGCCGGCGGCGAGGACCTCATTTTCCCTCATCATGAGAATGAGATCGCCCAGTATGAGATGGCTCACAACGAGAAATTCGCCAACTACTGGATGCACAACGCATTCATCAACATCAACAACCAGAAGATGTCCAAGTCCCTCGGAAACTTCTTCACAGTACGTGACATCACTTCACAGTATGACCCTCGCGTGCTTCGTTTCTACATGTTGAGCGCACATTACAGAAATCCGCTTAACTTCTCAAGAGACCTTATGGACAGTGCAAAGACTTCCCTTGAGCGTATCCAGACTGCCATCGAGCGTCTGAGAGAGCTGAGTGCAAAGGCTGCGGGAACAGAAATGAGCCCGGAAGAGCTTGAGGCAGTGAAGGCAGTTGATGCACAGCAGGAGATGTTCAACCAGAAGATGGATGACGATCTCAACACAGCAGATGCCATCACAGCTGTATTTGAGCTTGTGAAGATTGCCAATGTCTCTGCCACAGAACAGAGCACCAAGGCATTTACAGACTACGTACTTGAAAAGCTTGAGCTTCTCATGAGCGTACTCGGCATCAGAACAGTAGTAGAAAAGGATGACCTTGACAGTGCTGTTGAAAAGCTCATCGAAGAGCGTCAGGCAGCCCGCAAGGCAAAGGATTTTGCAAAGGCTGACGAGATCCGCGACAAGCTTCTCGCAATGGGAATCGTTCTCAAGGACACCCGCGAAGGCGTTAAGTGGAGCAGAGCGTAAGCCGGTATTTTATGACAGATAATTTTTTTGAACTTTACAAAGAGAAACTTGATCTCAAAGCGGTGGATGTTCAGACAACTTCACCGCTTGTCTTTGCGTACATAGGCGACTGCATCTATGACATGGCAGTCCGCGAGTACGTGGTGACTCATTTTCCGGGAGCCGTCAATGACATTAACCGTAAAAAGACGGAATTTGTCTGTGCTCATGCACAGGCGGAGATCATGGGCTGGCTCATCGGAAACAACATGCTTACAGAAGAGGAGATGTCTGTGTACAGACGGGGAAGGAACCATAAGTCTACCACACACAGCAAGAACAGCTCCATCCAGGATTACCGCAGGGCCACAGGCTTTGAAGCATTGCTCGGATACCTGTATCTCACAGGACAGTACGAAAGAGTGCTGGAGATAGAATCTGCGGGAATCAAGCATTTGCAGGAATTAAAGTAAGAGGTAAAAATGAGAGACGAACAATTTACCATCATCGGAAGAAATCCGGTAATTGAAGCTTTCCGTGCAGGCAAGGCTGTAGACAGACTCTTCCTGCAGGACGGAATACATGACGGTCCTGTATCAACCATCATAAGAGAAGCAAAGAAGGCCGGAATCAAGCCGGAATTCGTTAAGAAGGAAAGACTTGATGAGATCGCGGGACAGGGTGGCTCACATCAGGGTGTTATCGCATATCTCGCTGCATTCCATTACAGCAGCGTTCCAGAGATCCTTGATTATGCGCGTTCAAAGAACGAGAGTCCCTTTATCTTCATCCTTGACGGCATCGAGGACCCTCATAACCTTGGAGCCATGATACGTACAGCGAATCTCGCAGGCGCACATGGCGTTATCATTCGCGAAAGACGTGCAGTAGGTCTCACCTCAACGGTTGCGAAGACTTCTGCCGGCGCTCTCGAGCATACAAGAGTCGCAAAGGTCACAAATATCGGACAGACCATCGAGGAACTCAAAAAGGAAGGTCTCTGGTTCGTATGTGCCGATATGGGCGGAGAGAGCATGTATCGCCTTAACTTAAAGGGCGCCATCGGTCTCGTCATCGGAAACGAAGGCGAAGGCGTTTCACGTCTCGTAAAGGAGAAGTGTGATATGATAGCATCCATACCTATGTTCGGAGACATTGATTCTCTCAATGCTTCCGTTGCCTGCGGAGTTCTCGCCTACGAGATCGTGAGACAGCGACTGAATTAAGGGTGTTGGACTGAAAACAGTATTTTATAGCAAACATGAAAGCCGGGCATGACGTCCGGCTTTTCTTTTTTTTAAAAAGGCGTATTCTTATACGTATCTCGCATCACAATATGGAGTAATTGATAATCATGAATCGAATCATTGAAGAAAAAACCGAAAAAGCCGCGTTCCTCGAATGTGAAAAGATCTGGGTCTTCTGGGCACTTATCTTCGTGGGAGGATTTTACGGTGCATATACCTACAGCTTAAGAGGCGGGGTTTTCTGTAATGCCCAGACCGCAAACATCGTGCTTCTCAGTATGCATCTCGGGAACGGTGAGTGGAGTCAGGCAGCCTACTACCTTATCCCTTTCTCCGCATATCTCGGCGGGATAGTCCTTTCTGAGGTACTTGCCAAGGAAATCAAGAAATTCCACCTTCTCCGCTGGGACACACTTCTTGTGGGCTTCGAACTTATTGCCGTAATTTTGTTAGGACTTATGCCTGCCTCATGGCCTGATCAGATCTGTCAGGTGACTCTCAACTTTATCTGCGCCATGCAGTTCAACACCTTCAGACAGGCTGAGGGAATAGGCATGGCCACCACCTTCTGCACAAATCACTTACGACAGTTCGGATCATACATGGTTCAGTTCCTGCGCAGCAAAAACAGCTCGGCAGGCAGAAAATGCAGGCTTCACGGAAGCATGATGATGATCTTTGCCGCAGGAGTCCTGGCAGGAACATTGGGATGCAGATTCATGGGCTACCACTCCATCTGGGGTGCGGGAGTCGTACTTTTCGTAGTATTCGTAAAGCTGCTTTATGCTGACCGGACCTACGAAAGAGAGCTGCTTGCCGTAACACCCCACGGACACTGATAGCTTAGTTCAAAAGCGTTTTGCTTTGCACATCATATTCCGTGCAGCAGAAAGAGCACTTCAACTGACTATGATAATGTTTAATCTGACGATGATCTGAAGGAGAGTTGCCTTATGGAAATTTCAGGAAGAACCAAAATGATCTGCCTTCTCGGCAGCCCTGTCGCCCACAGCCTTTCACCTGCCATGCACAATGAAGGCTTCAAACAGCTGGATCTCGATTACAGCTACCTCGCCTTCGATATCAAGGAAGGTGAGCTTCAGGGTGTTCTGGACAGCTTCAAACGAATGGGCGTAAGAGGCTTCAATCTGACCATGCCGTTGAAAACAGAGATGGTCGGCCTCTGCGATAAACTGAGCACTGCTGCAGAGATCGCCGGAACCGTGAACACAGTTGTCATAGAAGAGGACGGAACTGTGACAGGACACACCACAGACGGTATCGGCTTTACCGAGTCAGCACGTCAGTCCGGGGTGGATTTTGCAGGAAAGAAGGTCACCTTACTTGGAACAGGCGGAGCCGGTATAGCTATCCTTGTTCAGCTGGCCCTGGACGGAGCGGGAGAGGTCACTGTGTTCGAACGCGCAGGAAGCCGCTTCAGAGGCCGTACCGCGAAGGTCGTGAATGAGCTGAATTCCCGTACTTCCTGCAGGGTAAATGTCCTTGACTACGATGATTCAAGTCTCAAAAGGGAGATCTCAGAGTCAGCACTTCTTATCAATGCTACAAACATCGGCATGGCACCGAATTCAGACGGTAATCTCATAAAGGACGCTTCCTGGCTTACGGAAAGGGCGCCCGGCATCACGGAACCCCTCGCCGTTTCTGATGTGATCTATAATCCAAGAAAGACAAAGCTTCTTGAGATGGCAGAAGAGTGCGGTCTCAATGCCTTTAACGGCATGTATATGCTCCTCTACCAGGGTGCTGCCGCCTTCGAGCTCTGGACAGGACAGAAGATGCCTGTAGAGACAGTGAAAGAGAAGTATTTTAAGATTTGATATTGCCGTCATGATCTGATATAGGATCGTTCCGCGAATTAATATCAATATATAACAAAATTACGGTCCGTTTAATTTTAGGAAACTTATGAATATAAAGAGTAAAAAGAACATTTCAAGAATAACCATATACTGCATCGGCATGATAATCCTTGCCATGGGACTCACACTGAATGCCCAGACTCATCTCGGGGTGGCACCGGTGATGTCGATGCCCTACAGTCTTTCGGTCATACTTGGTAAGGACTATGGGAATGTGACACTGATCGTATATGTGATATTTGTGTTCATTGAGATCCTGATACATCTCTATTTAAAGCAGCATCGGGATATCATAGTTGATCTATTTCAGATCGCCTTCAGTCTTGTTTTCACAAGATTTTTAAATATCTTTAAGGACAGATGCCCGGATTTCCTTACAGATCTCAGCGGCTCAGTCTGGGGCAGCATGCCAAGCCGCATCCTGTTTCTCGGTTTAGGCATAGTTCTTACGGGAGTAGGAGCCGCCATGATGCTCAATTCAAGAATCATCCCGAATCCTGCAGACGGAATGGTACAGGCCTTTTCCGACCTCACAAAAAAGGATATAGGTCTGGTAAAGAACTGCCTGGATGCGGTATGCGTTTCCATCACCTGTGTGATGAGCTTCACACTTTCAGGAAGTCTCGTGGGGATCGGAATAGGAACATTACTGTCCCTTATAGGGGTAGGGCGTGTTATCGCAACCTACAACCGTCTGGTTCTTTCACCTTTACCCGTAACTCAAAAATAAAAATTCCATTTGACTTTATTCTGTTCATATGGTAATTTTAATAAGTTCTCATTGAGAGGATATTGCTGGTATAGCACAGTCGGTAGTGCGTCGCATTGGTAGTGCGGAGGTCACCGGTCCGATTCCGGTTACCAGCTTTTTTTATTTCAAAAAGCACTACTATTTCAGGCTATAAATCACGATTTTCCGTTGATTTATAGCCTGTTTTGTTTCTCGGAGATCCCGCTATGTAGTACCCGTAAAACAATTCCATAGAAGTTACGTCCCAATTCCGCAGGTGATTTTGGGGAAAAATCGGGGAAAGGAATTTTACCCAAATCTATACTTTAAATACCAATTGGATTTTGTATACGCCTGTTGTAAAAAACGGAGGAGACAGGCTTTATACAGCAACAGTAATGCTTGCAACAGCGTTATTTTTCCTTGCATTTTGTATAGTGCTCAGTTTTATGGCCAGGAGAGAGACAAAAAGATTAGCAGGAAAAAATTCAACTTAGTACTTGATTAGTTTCCGATTCTGTGTATACTTATGTTATACAGTTAAATAGCGCACAACTTAATTGTGCTGTTGATCTGTTTGGAGGCAATTTACAGCCCTGTAAATATTAGTAGTGGTTTAAGTATTAACGGAGGTATTAGATATGGAATACAAGTTCACAAAGGATAATTTTCAGAAGGAAGTTTTAGAGAGCGACATCCCTGTACTGGTTGATTTCTACGCAGACTGGTGCGGACCATGCAAGATGATGTTCCCTGTAGTAGAGGCACTTGCAGAGCAGTATGACGGCAAGATCAAGGTCGGCAAGGTAAATTCCGACGAAGAGATGGATCTCGCAACATCTTTCCAGGTACGCAGCATTCCATCATTCTTCCTGATCAAGGATGGTAAGGTAGTAGAGAACGTTGTTGGCGCTATTTCCAAGGAAGCGCTTGAAGAGAAGCTCAACAAGCTTATCTAAAGTACAACATTTCATTGATTTTACTGATAGCTGCCTTTGATATAAAAAGGCAGCTATTTTATTGCTTTTATCACATGTCTTAATGAGGGGAGATGCAGGTTCGAAATAAACTTCATTCTCCTTTTTGAGAAAAGACATAACGATCAAATCTAACTATACAGGAGAGAAACAATGGCATCAAAAAATGTAGCCTCAGTCTCAGAGGACATCTGCGTTGCCTGCGGAGCATGTACCAAGGTATGTCCGAGACAGGCGATATCCGTAATAAACGGATGCTTTTCCTTTGTCAATGAAGAACTGTGCGTCGGTTGCGGCAAATGCGCAAAGACATGTCCGGCGGACTGCATACTTATAAAGGAGAGAGCATCATGAAGAAACAATGGTATGACTATCTTTGGATATGGTCCATAGTGTATTTCGCGCTTGGATTTTTCAATATCCTTTTCGCATGGCTGGGCATGATAGATTTTATGCTGCCCCTCATATTCGCCATCTTCGGCGGCAACAAATTTTTCTGCAACAACATGTGCGGAAGAGGGCAGCTCCTGAACAAGCTCGGTACAGATCTAAAATGTTCCCGCAACCATAAGACCCCAAAGTGGATGGTCTCAAAATGGTTCCGCTATGGTTTTCTCGTCTTTTTCCTCTGCATGTTTGGCAATATCGTCTTCCAGACATGGCTGGTGGCATCCGGCGCAGAAAATCTCCGTGAGGTCATCAAGCTTTTCTGGACCTTCAAAGTACCTTGGGGCTGGACATACACTCAGGGCATGACTTACGACTGGATAGCACAGTTCAGCTTCGGTTTTTACAGTCTGATGCTTACATCGACTCTCATAGGGATCATAGTTATGATCCTTTTCAAGCCACGTAGCTGGTGTACATTCTGTCCGATGGGAACCATGACCCAGTCGATCTGCAGGATAAAGAAGAATTAAGAGGGTAATTATAACAAAAATACGGCAGCTGTGATCTTCACGGCTACCGTATTTTTGTTATATGTTCCCTTTCTTTCCGCATCTTCCTTTCTTCATGATCCTCCTCCCAGGCGAAAAAATGTATATAGGGGAGAGCGTTTTCTGTTTCCCATAGATATTGATGTCAAGCACTTCAGGTTTATCTTTTATCTAATATCTGTATGCCCGCCATATATAATTTTTATAACGCAAATCTTACGAAAATCTTGCAAAAAGTCTTGCGTTACTCTATACTAAATTTAAGCAAAATTCTACGATATGTAGGAGGTAGGGACCAATGAAACCTACAGCAATATAGAGGTAAGTGACCAATACAATGGCTTACCTCTTTTTTGTTGTATATAAGAAAATCCCGGGAGGCAATTATGAAATTAATAAAAGGCGGAAGAATCATCGATCCTGCAAACAATAAGGACTGTATCGCCGACATAGTCATCGATGATTCAGGCAGGATAAAAAGCGTCGGAACAGCTGATTCCAGAGCTTCATACGACGCAGTCATAGACGCAGGCGGAAAGGTGGTGGCCCCCGGTTTCGTGGATGTACACGTTCACTTCCGTGATCCCGGCCTGACCTATAAAGAAGATATAAAAACAGGCGCCGCTTCAGCTGCTGCAGGCGGTTACACCACAGTGATCTGCATGGCAAACACGAAGCCTTCCGTTGATTCTGTCGAAATTCTTACGGAGCTCGTTGAAAGAGAGAAACAGCTTCCTATCCATGTTTTTCAGACTGCCAATGTCACGCTATCCATGCAGGGGCAGGAACTTACAGATATGGATGCGCTGCTTTCCGCAGGAGCAGTTGGATTTACCGATGACGGTGTGCCCATAGCCGATGAGAAGCTCATGGTAAAAGCATTGGCAAAATGCAAAGAACTGGACGTTCCCATCTCACTTCATGAGGAGGATCCGGCTCTTATGTTCAGTGCCGGTGTAAATAAAGGGGCAGTTTCCGATAAGCTCGGTCTGGGAGGCGCTCCTGACGAAGCGGAGTATGTACTTGCGGCGAGAGACGTGATGCTGAACAGAAAGATAGGTGCAAAGCTCGACATTCAGCACATATCAAGCGGCGTCACTGTAGATGTACTCAGGGCCGCAAAAAAGATGGGCATAAAGGTCTATGGCGAGGTAACTCCCCAGCACCTTGCGGCAACAGAAGAGCTGGTGCTGTCGAAGGGATCACTTGCAAGGGTAAACCCGCCGCTCCGGACAGAAGAGGACCGTCAGGCTCTTATAAGGGGACTCGCTGACGGAACCATAGATATGATCGCAACTGATCATGCTCCTCACAGCAGTGAAGAAAAATCGAAGCCCATAGCTGAAGCACCAAGCGGCATGATCGGTCTCGAAACAGCACTCGGTCTTGTCATCACCCATACGGTACGCACCGGGCAGCTTTCTCTGTCACAGGTCATAAAGGCTCTTACCATAAATCCGGCGGGGCTTTATAAGCTCAATGCCGGCAGCCTTTCAGAAGGCGCACCTGCCGATATCGTCATTTTTGATCCGGAAGAGCAGTGGACCGTACCTGAAAAGTTCGCTTCGAAAGCCACAAATTCTCCTTTCATCGGGATGAGTCTGTACGGAAAGATAAAAACCACGATCTGCAGCGGAAATATAGTGTACGAAGACACCGCGATCTGAGTTTTATAGAGCTGAATTATCTGAGACCATGCACATAATGCATGGTCTCAAATAAACTCAAAATCTTTTTCAATTTGTGCTAATACTCCGAATCCCGCTGTCGATATATTTAATGCAAAGTAAAATATTTGTAATTTATTTAAACAAATCGCAAAGTTTTACTTAATTTGTGACACTATTGTGACATTTCCGTTGTTACAATTAAGTCACAAAAGTAATTAATTGATGTGACCAATCCAATGGCATCAGTTATTGTAAGGATCCCTCAAGTTTGTCCTCCCTATATCTTAAACTTGAGGGATTTTTATTTGCCATAAATGCAGGCGGTACTTCTTCATTTCATAACTTTCATATACGACATAAATGCGGTATCATGGATATATTGTGTCGTAAGGATGACCTGATTTTTCTTCAGATTATCATTTACGACCAAATAGAAGTTTTTTTTAATCTTTAAACTGTTTTATGTTGTATTGCCTGTCTTTAGGTGCTAAAATAAATCCATAAATATTTTGCCGTAGAGAGTAGAGAGTATGGCAGTGAGCAGTTTAGAAAGGCTGCTTGCTTGCGTGTACTCTCTTTTTTTGTGCGTAAATTCGGATACATTCAGTTTAAGCAGCAAAATTTACATGTTGAGGAAATCAATGTATGCAAAGAAAAGAATTCATCGAACAAATTGAAAACAATCCGATCATCGCAGCCATCAAGGACGACGCCGGACTTGAAAAGTGTCTGGAAACCGACATTGGCGTCATATTCGTTCTCTATGGCGATGTCTGCAGCATCCCGAAGATCGTGGACCGCATCAAAGATGCGGGAAAGACCGTGGTCATCCATGTGGACCTTATAAACGGACTTTCTTCCAAAGAAGTATCTCTCGATTTCATCAGGAACTACACTGCGGCAGACGGCATCATCACAACAAAACCAAACCTTATAAAGCATGCCAAAGAACTGGGGCTCAACACCATACTGAGGTTTTTCATGCTGGACAGCATCGCACTTCAGAATGTGGAAAAACAGAGTCATGCAGACGTACAGCCTGACATCATCGAAGTGCTTCCGGGCATACTGCTTCCTGAGTTTTTCGAGAAGATAAGAAAGATATCGAGAGTGAGACTCATGGCCAGCGGACTCATCACCAACAAGACAGAGGTGCTAAACGCCCTGAACAACGGAGTCATTTCGGTATCAACCACAAATCAGGCTATCTGGGAAATGTAAAAGTGAAGCATTAACGAAAAAATAAAAAGAACACTAATCAGGTTATCAACTATCCGAGAACAGGAGGACATCTAGGATATGGCTAAATATGTAATGGCATTGGATGCGGGAACAACCAGTAACCGCTGCATACTTTTCGACAAGGCAGGAAATATCTGCTCAGTAGTACAGAAGGAATTCACACAGTTCTTCCCACAGCCGGGCTGGGTAGAGCACGACGCCACAGAGATATGGCAGTCACAGTTATCGGTTGCCCGTCAGGCGATGCAGAAGATAGGAGCAACCTTCGAGGACATCGTTTCGATCGGAATCACAAATCAGCGAGAGACCACCATCGTATGGGACAAGCTAACAGGTCAGCCTGTATGCCACGCTATCGTATGGCAGTGCAGAAGAACCGCTGAAGAAGCCGAGAAGTTAAAGGCAGAAGGTCTTGAGGAGACATTCCAGAAGAAGACAGGACTTATCATCGATCCTTATTTTTCAGCCACAAAGCTCCAGTGGATCCTGAGCCACATGCCTAATGCACAGGAACGCGCAGAAAAGGGCGAACTTCTTTTCGGAACCGTAGACAGCTGGCTTATCTGGAAGCTCACAAAGGGCAGGGTTCATGTAACAGATTATTCCAATGCTTCCAGGACCATGCTTTTCAATATAAATACACTCGAGTGGGATGAGGATATCTTAAAGAAGCTGAACATTCCTAAGTGTATGCTTCCTGAAGTCAAGCCATCAAGCTACATCTACGGTGAATCCGATCCTGAATTCTTCGGCGGTCCTATCAAGATCGCAGGAGCAGGCGGAGATCAGCAGTGTGCACTTTTCGGTCAGACCTGTTTCGAGCCGGGCGAAGCAAAGAACACCTACGGCACAGGCTGCTTCATGCTGATGAACACAGGAGAAAAGCCGGTTTTCTCAAAGAACGGACTTCTCACCACCATAGCATGGGGACTGGACGGAAAAGTAAATTATGCTCTGGAAGGTTCCGTATATGTTGCGGGCGCCGCTATACAGTGGCTTCGTGATGAGCTCCGTGTCATTGACAGTTCGGCAGATTCCGAGTATTTCGCCACAAGAGTAAAGAACACAAACGGCTGCTATGTGGTTCCTGCATTCACAGGCCTGGGCGCACCATACTGGGATCCATTTGCAAGAGGAGTCATCACAGGACTTACGAGAGGCGTAAACAAGTACCACATCATCAGAGCAACACTGGAGTCTCTGGCATTCCAGACAAACGATGTTCTGAGAGCCATGGAAAAGGATTCTGACATCCACCTCACTTCACTGAAGGTTGACGGCGGAGCCTGCAAGAACAACTTCCTCATGCAGTTCCAGTCAGATATCATCAACGCTCCTGTACACAGACCAAAGTGCGTTGAGACAACAGCCATGGGTGCGGCATACCTCGCAGGTCTTGCCACAGGCTTCTGGGACAGCAAGGAAGACGTCAAGAAGAACTGGCAGATCGACAGAGAGTTCAATTCCGAGATGCGGGATGTGGACAGAGAAAAAGAGATCCGCGGATGGAATCAGGCAGTAAAGGCCACCTTCGGATGGGACAGAGAAAATTGTTGAGTTAGACAGCCCTTTGCAAAGCAAAATATTATGGGCATAAGTTCTTAAAAGGGAGGATAGAATATGACTTATGATGTAATCGTTATCGGTGCCGGCGTAACCGGCGCGGCTGTGGCGAGAGAGCTTTCCCGCTATCAGACCGAAGTATGCGTACTTGAAAAAGAAGAAGATGTATGTTGCGGAACTTCCAAGGCAAACAGTGCCATCATCCACGCCGGATATGACTGTGAGCCGGGCTCCAATATGGCAAAGATGAATGTCCGCGGAAATGAAATGATGGACCAGTTATGCAAGGATCTCGATATTCCTTTCAAGAGAAACGGTTCCCTCGTTGTATGCATCCATGAGGAGCTGCTTCCGGGACTTAAGGACCTCTATGACAGAGGCGTGAAGAACGGTGTTCCCGGCATGAAGCTTCTTTCAAGAGAAGAGGCTCTCGAAATGGAGCCGAACATCTCCGATGACGTAAAGGGTGCTCTTTACGCAGAAACAGCCGGCATCATATGTCCTTTCAAGCTGAATATCGCCATGGCTGAGAACGCCAATGTCAACGGCGTAGACTTCCGCTTCAACACACGCGTCGAGAAGCTCGAGAGAAAGGAAGACGGTCTCTGGCATATCCGCACAAACAACGGCGAGTACACAGCGAAGTATGTTGTCAATGCTGCCGGCGTTTACGCAGATGTGTTCCACAACATGGTAAGCTCCGAAAAGATCAACATCATCGAGCGTCGCGGAGAGTATTATCTTCTGGACAGAACAGTCGGCGATCACGTAAGTCATACCATATTCCCTCAGCCTACCAAGTACGGAAAGGGAATCCTCGTAGCACCTACAGTTCACGGTAACCTTCTGGTAGGTCCTACAGCTATAGATCAGGAAGACAAGGATGCCACAAATACAACTCAGTTCGGTCTCAATGAGATCTCGGCAAAGGCTTCCGAGAATGTAAAGAACCTTCCTTTAAGATCAGTTATCACTTCCTTCTCAGGACTTCGTGCCCATGAGGATCATCACGAGTTTATCCTTGGCGAAGTAAAGGATGCACCGGGCTTCATCGACTGTGCAGGTATCGAATCTCCGGGACTTACAAGCTCACCTGCCATCGGAGAGTACATCGCAAACCTTCTTCGTGACAAGATGGGTCTTACAGAAAAGGAAAACTGGATCGGCACAAGAAAAGATATCCTCGATCCAAAGAAGCTCACTCTTGAAGAGAGAAACGAGCTCATCAAAAAGGAACCCGCCTACGGACAGATCATCTGCAGATGCGAGTCAGTTACAGAGGGTGAGATCCTTGATGCCATAAGAAGACCTCTCGGTGCACGTTCTCTTGACGGCGTAAAGAGAAGGACCAGAGCCGGCATGGGACGCTGCCAGTCAGGCTTCTGCAGCCCTCGTGTTATGGATATCCTTTCCAGAGAGCTGGGACTTCCGCTCACAGAGATCACAAAGAGCGGCGGAAAATCAAACATTGTTCTTGAACACTCCAAGGAGGTAGCAGAATGAATACAATTGACATCGTAATAGTAGGCGGCGGCCCCGCAGGTCTTGCCGCAGCAGTAGCCGCAAAGAATGCCGGCTGCGACAGCATTCTGATCCTTGAAAGAGACTCAGAGCTCGGAGGAATCCTCAATCAGTGCATACATAACGGTTTCGGTCTCCACACCTTCAAGGAGGAGCTCACAGGTCCCGAGTACGCAGGCCGTTTCATAACACAGGCACTTGAACTCGGAATCGAATACAAGTTAAATACCATGGTCATGGACATATCACCTGAAAAGGTCATCACAGCCATGAACAAGGAAGACGGTATGTTCCAGATCCAGGCAAAGTCAGTTATCCTCGCCATGGGCTGCCGCGAGCGTCCGAGAGGAGCCCTCAATATCCCGGGCTACAGACCTGCAGGAATCTTCTCGGCAGGTACCGCTCAGAGACTTGTAAACATCGAGGGATATATGCCGGGAAGAGAAGTCGTAATACTCGGTTCCGGAGACATTGGCCTCATCATGGCAAGACGTATGACACTTGAAGGCGCAAAGGTAAAGGTAGTGGCAGAGCTCATGCCTTACTCCGGCGGTCTCAAGAGAAACATCGTTCAGTGTCTTGACGATTACGGCATCCCTCTCAAGCTTTCACACACAGTCATCGACATCGAGGGAAGAGAGCACATCACAGCTGTTACCATCGCTGAGGTTGGTCCGGACAGAAAGCCGGTTCCTGGAACAGAAGAGCGCTACACCTGTGACACACTTCTTCTTTCCTGCGGTCTCATTCCTGAGAATGAGCTTTCACAGTCGGCAGGTGTTGAGATGAGCCGCATCACTTCAGGTCCTGTTGTTAATGAGAGTCTGGAGACAAACATTCCGGGTGTTTTTGCCTGCGGTAATGTTCTCCACGTTCACGATCTCGTTGACTATGTTTCCGAGGAAGCAGGCCGTGCAGGTCTTAATGCGGTCAAGTATGTTCAGGGACTTCTGGACAGCAACGCATCAGGCAAGGTGATAAAGCTCACTGCAACTGAGGGCGCAAGATACACAGTTCCTTCAACCATCGATCCTGGCCGTATGGATGATAACCTTACAGTCCGTTTCAGAGTAGGTGATGTTTACAAGGATTCCTATGTAAGTGTTTATTACGGTGAGGAGCGCGTTCAGCACAGAAAGCGCCAGATCCTCGCACCGGGCGAAATGGAGCAGGTAATCGTTAAGAAGCAGGATCTTTTAGACAGACCTGATATGGATACCATCACCATAAAGATCGAGAAAGACTGAAAGGAGAACAGAAGATGGAACAGAGACATTTAACATGTATCGGCTGTCCGATGGGCTGCCAGGTAACAGTCGAGATGGAAAAGGGAGAGGTCGTATCCGTTTCCGGAAACACCTGTAAGAGAGGCGACATCTATGCCAGAAAGGAGGTTACGAACCCTACCCGTATCGTAACTTCAACCATAGCTGTCACAGGGGGAGACAAGGCAAGAGTCTGCTGCAAGACCGCATCAGATATCCCTAAGGACAAGATCTTCGCAGTTATGCATGACATCAACCATGTAAAATGCGACGCACCTGTACATATCGGTGACGTACTGATCGAAGACGTGGCAGGCACAGGAGTTTCCGTTGTAGCCACAAGAAATATCGCCAAAGTCGGCTGATAAGGATCTGTAAAAACTACTCGCAATTTAAAAGGCTGTGGTCGTTGATCACAGCCTTTCTTTAAGCTCATTTTGAGAGCTTCTTAATGTTCTTGAAAATGGCATCCGTATCATCATCGCCTATGGTTGTTGCGGTTATGGTCATGATATAGTCTCCCTTGAAGAACATGGTCTGTTTCTGATACATATCCACGCCCTTGATGGTAGACTTCGACCACAAGGCATAAGCCTTTTCTCCGTCGATCTTTTCATCCATAACACTCACTTTTTCAACCGTGAATCCCATAGACTCAAGGGTCTCCTTGACGGAATCCATATATTCCACATATATGTCCTTTACATCATCAAGCTTTTCGATGGCATCATCGCCCTGTGATACACCTATATTCAAATTGTTGTATCCATTGCTTCCTTCTGCATAGGCTACGATCACAGATTCTCCGGCATCAATGCTCTTTTTAACGGCTTCAGCATCTGACATATAAGCTTCGGTTACTTCGTTGAACTCAGCAAGCTCTTTATCATTATAGAAGGTATATCCCTTGGGAGCCCCGACACTGTATCCGAAATATTCATTAACATATTTGTTGTCTTTGATGTCTCCCTTGGAAAAACTCTTCGCATTCGTTTTTGCAAATGCTGTAAACGGCAGACCGCATATAATGACAGCAACTGCCAGAACAGCTGTGATCTTTTTCTTTAACATATAGGTCATGGTGGTGCTCCTTTCGTAAAATCCCGATTCCGAAACTATATTAATATCTATATCGGCTGAATCACACAAACAATAAATTCCGTTTTTTCTACTCATGCTCACTGAACGGTAAACAGGCGAAACAAATAAAGCTCATTTATGATCCGGTACTCATAAAAAAATGGATTTTTGCAATCGCATTTCGGGATTTAATTATCTTTATGATTTTGTGCAATATTATGTATATTATTTAACAATCTCGCAAATTATTATGCAAATATAACAATTCCTTGTTGAGAAAATGCCGCTTAAGAGGTATTATAGGGAAGTAACAAGATATGCGGTTGTGTTGGAGAGATGAGACGACGTTCAGCTGTAAAATCATTTGCTCTGTCAGATGATTTTTAGTCGGACGTATTTTTTTGGCTTTTTAACTTATTTTCTAACGCAAATAGCTTAAAATTATAAGAAAAGGCTATTTTTTCTACGCATATATCATTTCAATGATAGTTCAAGGCAGAGGTTATCCTATGGCTATTCCCGAAAATATGAATGAGCTCATACTGCCGGAACGGAGGAAAAAAATGGTCAGGAATTTTGGACATCGTGGTTTTTCCGGTAACTATCCGGAGAATACAAGGCTTGCTTTCCAAAAGGCCATCGAGACACCCGGATGTGACGGAATCGAGATGGACGTTCACCTTACGAAGGATGGAGAGCTGGTAATCATTCATGACGAGCTTCTGGATCGTACTGCAGTAAACATGAAGGGCTATGTAAAGGACTACACCCTTGATGAGCTGAAAAAGGCAGACCTTTCATTCAGATTTGCAGGTCAGGTAGAGCCTCAGCAGATCATGACTCTTCGTGAGTATCTGGAGCTTCTGGAGCCCACAAAGCTCATTACGAATATAGAGCTTAAGACCGGCATATTTGTCTATGAGGGCATAGAAAAGAAGGTCATGGATCTGGTACGTGAATTTGACATGGTAGACAGGATCATCATTTCGTCCTTCAACCACTACAGCGTTATGCGAACAAAGGAGATCTGCCCGGAGATAAAGTGCGGATTCCTCACAGAGTCATGGTTACTGAATCCCGGAAAGTATGTGAAGGATGCCGGAGTAGAGTGCTATCATCCTATTTTTTACAACAACACAAAGGAAATCGTTGAGGGGATCAAAAAAGAGGGTATAGAGATCAACACCTGGACCGTTAATAACGAAGAAGATATCAGGGCGATGATAAGCGTTGGCGTGGATACCATCATCGGAAACTTCCCTGACAGGATCTCAGCCATCAGAAAAGAGATGTGCGGGTAAAGCATTATCAATAAATCATTTTTACAAGGAGGTCATTTATGAGAAAAATGAACAAGGCACTTGCAGTTATCATGGCAGCAGCCATGACTGCAGCAACCATCGCAGGATGCGGCGGATCAAACGCAGGCGGAACAACCGAAGCAGCTAAAACAGAAGCAGCAGCTACAGAAGCAAAGAAAGAGGAGGCTGCAACAACAGCCGCTCAGGCAGAGGCAGCACCAAGCGACTACCATCTTGAATTAAAATTAAGCCATGTATTTGCACCTAACGAGGCTCTCACCAAGAACATGCAGAGAATCGCTGACAATGTAAGAGAGAAGACAAACGGAGCCATCGACATCCAGTGCTTCCCTCAGTCACAGCTTCCTGTATATCAGGACGGTGTTGCACAGGTTGCTCAGGGTGCGAACTTCATTTCCGTTGAGGACCCAAGCTATCTTGCAGACTATGTCAAGGACTTCAACGTACTTGCAGGACCTATGCTCGTTACAAGCTATGACCAGTACCAGTACCTTCTTACAACACCTGAAGTACAGGATATGGAAGCTCAGCTCGAGAAGCAGGGCATCAAGATCCTTAACCTCGGATATATCTTCGGTTTCCGTTCCATGATGACAAACAAGGATATCAAGACTCCTGATGATCTGGTTGGTATGAAGATCCGTACACCTAAGTCAGAGCTCTATGTAAACACCATCAATGCTATGGGCGCTACAGCAACTCCTATGGGATTTGCAGATACTATCTCAGCTGTACAGCAGGGCGTAGTTGACGGTCTCGAGGGAACCATCGACGCTTACGGTTCAAACGGTTCCGCAGAAGTAGCAAAGAAGATGGCTCTTACAAAGCACCTCCTCGGTGTTTGCGGCGCTTACATCAACGTTGACGTTTACAACAGCATTCCTGAAGAGTACAGAACCATCCTCCAGGAGGAGTTCGACAAGGGCGCAGTTCAGATGGTCAAGGAGATCACCGAGAGCGAAGCATCTCAGATGGCAGCTCTCGAGAAGGATCAGGGAATCACATTCAACGAAGTAGATTCTGCTGCATTCCAGGAGAAGATAGCTCCTCTTTACAAAGACATGGAGACAAACAAGGGTGTTACACCTGGTCTCTATGACAAGTTCCAGGAGTACATCAAGAACATGCCTAAATAATATAAGCTAAATCAAAAGGGAAGGGGGCGCGCCTCCTTCCCATAAAAAATAAAACAGGAGTTGAGCTCATATGAAAAAATTCATACGACAGAATCCAGAGGAAGCCATTGCAGCCCTCCTGATCGTCATCACGACGGTTTTGGTCCTCACTAATGTATTTTTCCGATATTTTCTGAACAAAGGTATATATTGGAGCGAAGAAGTCGCCACCAACTGCTTTGTGTGGGCGATTTTTATCGGAAGTGCCGGAGCATATCGGAATGGTACACAGCTAGGCATCGACATGTTGGTAAACATGCTGCCGAAGACACTACAGAAGATCGTGAAGATAATCGTTCAGCTGGTACTTTTCGCCGTAAACTCATATATTCTTTACCTTGCCTGCATTTACGTTGACAAGACCCACAAGATCGCTACATCCGTTCTAGGAATTTCTTCCGCATGGGTAAGCTCATCCCTCATCGTCGGATTCGGACTTACAACTCTTTACACAGTCCTTCATCTTGTAAAGATGGTCAGAGATTTTCCGAAAAACACAGAAAAGGAGGCCTAAAAGATGTCAGGATTAACCCCGCTTTTTATTGTGTTGATCTTATACTTCACAGGTATTCCCATCGCCTATGCACTGTTTGGCGCGACCCTTACCTACTTTGCATTTGCAAACACAGGATCACCTTCACATCTGATCCTTCAGAAGTTCATCACCAGTTCACAGTCCTTCTCCCTTCTTGCGATCCCGTTCTTCGTAATGGCAGGTTCCATCATGAACTATGCCGGAATCAGTAAGAAGCTCATGTCCTTTGCGGACGTACTGACAGGTCATATGCCGGGCGCACTTGCTCAGGTCAATGTCCTCCTCAGTATGCTTATGGGAGGAGTTTCAGGCTCTGCCAACGCAGATGCCGCCATGGAGGCGAAGATGCTGGTTCCCGAGATGGAACGCCGCGGTTACGACAGAGGATTTGCTGCAGCCATCACAGCTGCTTCATCCGCAGTAACACCTGTCATCCCGCCCGGAATCAATCTCATTATTTACGCTCTTATCGCCAATGTCTCCGTCGGAAAGATGTTCATGGCCGGTTACATTCCCGGCATCTTCATGGCGCTTTGCCTTATGATAACCGTACACATCATTTCCAAGAAGAGAGGCTATAAGCCGACCAGAGAGAAGCCTGCCACAGCAAAGGAGATCGGCCGTCAGGCTCTCGATTCCATCTGGGCTATATTCTTCCCCTTCGGAATCATCGGAGGAATGCGTATCGGTATCTTCACACCTTCAGAGTGCGGAGCAGTAGCGGTACTTTACTGTATAATCGTCGGCTCATTTGTCTACAAGGAATTGAAGCCTGAGCACATCGCACCTATCCTCAGAGAAACTGTTGAAGGTACAGCAGGTGTAGTTCTCATCATCGTTGCTGCCAATGTTTTCGGCCAGTACATGACATGGGAGGGAATCCCCGGACTTATCTCCAAGGCACTTCTCAGCATCACCTCAAACAAGTACCTGATGCTCTTCATCATCAACTGCATACTTCTCATCGTAGGTATGTTCATGGAGGGCGGAGCTGCCATGATCATCCTTGCACCGCTCCTTATTCCTGTAGTTTCGACTATGGGTGTTGACCTCGTTCATTTCGGTCTCATCATCATAGTCAATATCATGATCGGTGGTCTAACACCGCCTTTCGGTTCCATGATGTTCACGGTGTGCAGCATCACCAAGTGCAGCATCCCTGAATTTGTAAAAGAAGATGTGGCCTTTATCGTGGCACTGCTGGTGGCACTCTTTATAGTCACATACTTCCCGAATCTGACACTGTTCATACCGAATCTTCTGTTCTGAAACAGCGGGATACGGCACTTCAAAGAACAGAATTTAAGTTTTGTGCATTCACATCAGTTCTTTTCCTTTATAGAAAACCGCGGAATGATCTCTTTTCATTCTGCGGTTTTTCCCATTAAATTTAATACGGATTGTGACCTTGCCCAAAATATAGTAAAGTATAAGGAGTTGGATTTTATAATTTCCCTTTAAAAGGACGTTTAAAACCCCGATTTTTTATATTATCTGCGTATTACTTGAGGTGTACCATGACATTGGGAAAATACTCGGAAACCTTCAGAAAAAAATATCTCAAGATCAAAAAAATTTCCCGTTCTGATCCGCAAAAATGTATAACCCTGATCTCTGAAATCATGAGAGAGGCCAACGCGGCAAACGAGTATGATGTTCTCGGCGAGCTTTATTACTCCCTGGGTTATGCTTATTTCATTTTGTCCGATACAGATAACTGCACCAGATACTTCAATACAGCAAGTCATTTTTTACTTCATTATGAGGATTACGATACCGCCTGCCATGTCATATCCATGCTGGGGGTATCATATATGAACCAGGGAAATCTGGCCAGTGCCCTGGATGCCTATTCAAGAGAACTGAAGATCGCGGAACAGCAGAATCTTCCATTATCCTATTACAAAAGCTACATGCATTTCGCACAGTGCCTGTACTTCAAAAACCTTTATAAGGAATCATTGACATACTCCTTAAAGGCGGATGAGATAGTAAAGAAATATCCGGAATTCATAAATCAGACAGATTCCATGCCCATTCACTATGCGACACTTATCATGACCCTCACTGCACTGAAGCAGTATGATGCGGCAAGGGAATATCTGGAGCCTTTTGACAACATTCTGAAAATGAAGCCCATGTTCAAAAACTCCCCGTACCACTATGTTCCGAAGTTTTTCTTTAAGTACTGGACCAATGCTCCCGACGCAGCTCTTGTGGAGAAGCAGGCCATAGAAAACTGCATCGAGATCGCAGACCATGCGGGAGAGTACCTTCTGATAATCAACGATTTCCTTAATCGTTTGTCTGAAATAAAGCATTATGACAATATGCTGAAGGTGGCCGACATGTTTGAAGGCATACTGAAAAACACCAACTACTACTGGCACCTTCAGGATATAAGCCGGAAGAGGATAAACTACTATGAGGAGACCGGCAACACAGAAAAGCTGCTGCCGGAGCTTAAAAGATACTGGAAGCTTCAGGATTTTGCGGAGATAGCCAGCGGAAAGATGCTGCTGTCATATTTCGACTCCAAGGAAGAGATCGCCAAGATAAGCCAGGAAAAGAAGAATCTGGAGATAGAAGTCCGTATGGATACACTTACGGAGATCCCCAACAGACGTGTCATGGAAGAGAAGCTGACCAAGTATTTTGAAGCTTCATACAACATACGGCCTCTCGGAGTAGAGATGCTTGACTTCGATCACTTCAAGGAGATCAATGACAATTACGGTCATCAGATCGGAGATATAGTACTGAAGACTTTAGGCCGGGTACTCAAAAAACTTATACTGACACACCAGCAGAACAAGGCTGAAAAGTTTGAAGCCCAGACCGCATCATCCGGTGCGGAGCAGAAACATCTCAGGCTTCTGGAGGATTCGGAGATCATCGTATCCAGATTCGGCGGAGACGAATTTTTCATACTGTATTACGGCATGGACCCCAAGGAAATGATCTCCTACACAAAGACAGTCAAGGATCTTCTGCAGGAATATATCGTGGCAGCCGGAATCAGTGTAAAAGAGCCCATCACCATATCTCAGGGGCTTTACATTAAAACACCTGCTGAAAGCGACAGGGAATGGGACTTCTTCCAGAATGCGGACAAGGCTCTGTACGAGGCAAAGAAGGAACGAAACGGTCGCATACAGGTAGTGGAAGTAAGGGACGAACCGCTTAAGAATGCGGATGAATGACCACTGACTTCCCGAAAGATAAACATATATAGATCAACATCGTGGGACATACAATGAAAGCATTATTTTTTGACGTAGACGGAACTTTACTTGACGAAAAAACACATAAGATACCGGAAAGCGCACTTTCCGCAATCAAAAGAACCAGAGAGCTGGGGAACAAGGTATTTATCAATTCCGGCAGGACCAGCGGCATGCTGAAAAAGGTTCAGGGCATGATCTCTGTGGATGGTTATCTCTGCGGCTGCGGAACAGAGCTGATCTATAACGGCTCTCCGGTCTACTACTATAAATTATCAAAAGATCTCAAGGAGCAGATCAAACAGGCCTCCGACAAATACGGCATGCTTCTGTACCTTGAAGGACGGGGCGGATGGCATTGCCAGCCTTCTGAAGCACTTCTAAAGGCTCATCCGCTGTTAAAAGACTACTACACATATATGGATGCATTTATCCGCTCGGAAAACGGCCTTGACGCATCAGACTACGACAGCGATTTTGAGATATCCAAGTTCTGCGTCCATTCCGATGACGGCATGGGAAACGGAAGAGGCGAGGCCTTCGCAAGCCATAATCCTTCGGATGTTGAGGGATTTTTCAGGGAATACTCAGGTATGTTCCATATCATAGACCGTGGAAAGGGCTTCTATGAGAATGTTCCCAAGGGCCACGGCAAGGGCAATGCAGTAGACCGCATGCTCCAGTACCTTGGGCTCACAAAGGATGACGCCTATGGATTCGGAGACAGCACCAACGACATCGAGATGTTCAAGGCTTGCGGCAACAATATAGCCATGGGGAAACACGCTCCGGAGCTTGAGGCATTTGACCCCTTCATAACCAGAAGAGTGGAAGAGGACGGTATCGCCTATGCCATAAAGGAACTGGGACTGGTATGATTCTCAACATGTAATATTTTTTTCCGAAAGCCTGACATTAATTTTAGTGCAAGCTTTCGGCTTTTTTGTTATAATATTCACTTATGTGGGGTTAAAATGACCAAAGAATTTTACGAAAGAAAGAAACAGGAGTTGGAAACTCTGCGCCTTACGGCCGGAAAGCTGCAGCTTGAGTATCTCCGTTTAGGGAAATATGAGGGGAAAAAGGAGCAGCAATCTTGGTGGATAAACAAAGGCAATCTTCGAAAGTATGTAAATCTTATTCACACAGTACAAAAGCTGGATGAGGAGCTTATGCCTTACGAAATAAGCAACGGTATCCGCAAAATAAATCTACAGGAGCATAGAAAATGGCATTATTTGACTTTTTTGGTGGAAACAAGAAGAAAGCTGAAGCTGAGCAGAAAATAGAGGAGCAGAAGCAGGAACAGCACGATCAGGCTGTGAAGCGTCAGGAAGAGGAGCATAAGGACCTTCAGTGGCCGGGACTTATGCCTATAAACCTTTTTGTACGTAAGCCCGAGGAGAAGCCTCACCTTACAGTTGTGAACGGTTCAGCCGGCAGCGAAGACTCACAGACAGAGACACAGGCTGTTGAGACAGCGGCTCCTGCACAGACAGAAGCTTCTGCCGAAGCAAACGAAAAGCCGCTTATGCCATCAACAAACATTGAGGATCCTCTTACCGAGGAGCGCAAGGCAGAGATCGGCAAGCTCATTTTTGAGCCTGAATTAAAACCTGAGATGCTTAAGGAGCTCAATCTCCAGGAGATCCTTTTCCTTGAGGTTGCCATGGTAACAGCAAACAGAATGAAGGCTCTCGACAACTACGAGCAGAATCATCAGAAGATACGCAACCAGTTCCTGAACCTCGTTCGTTCAGCTGAGAAGCTTTATGTGATCTATGATGCCAGAACAGGATATCCTCTTCTGGACGGAGGTTACGCTCAGATGTATCTCGACGAGGAGCACGCAAACATCGCAGCAAAGCTCTATGATGAGCAGCTCCGTATGACCCGTGTCATCGAGGTTCCGGGTATGTCTGTCAATACAGAAAGACCTGACGGAAAGATCCAGCTCAAGATCTTTGATTTCATGTATTTCCTCGGTCTCGAGAACGTGATCGTGGACAACGGCTGGTACAAGGGTTTCCTTCGCCGCAGTGAGATCTCCGCACCATTCTATATCAATGAGGATCCTGAGAAGATCCCTCCATACAATCCGGCTTTAAGCTTTGCTCTTATCGACTATGTGGCAGAGATCAAGTGGCCTGTAAACTACGGAAAGCGTCAGGAGATACTTCAGGGCAAGTTCAACCGCATCATGCAGCTCGTTCCGAAGTCAACCTTCATTGTTCCTCTCCGTACCATCGAGGCCGGTGAGCCTGAGAACCCGTATGAGACAGAGAATGATTCAGCAAAACCGTCTGATGTTCCTGCAAGCACAGATGCCGCAAATCAGGCTACCGAAGATGCAGAGGCTGCTGCAGAAAATGCACAGAAGCAGAATCATCGTATCCAGTTACCGGTTATAAGCATTAACAACAAGAATATGCTTCCTGTATTCACAGATATCTTTGAGTTCTCAAAGAGCTTCGGAGATACTCCTTTCAAGCCTATCCGCGCTGATTTCAAGGGAGTGAACAGATTTATCGGCAACTACAACGGTATCATCATCAACCCTAAGGGACAGGGCATGGTCATCGAGCGTCGTGAGGCTCCTCAGACTGCCGAAGCACCACAGGCTGCAAAGCCTGCACCTGAGGCTCCTGCTGCAGGGAACGGCGAGGAAGGCTCAAACGTTATCAGCCTTAATTCAAGAAGAAATAAATAAACAACCAGGCCTTGTACATGCTGTGCACATGAGCACTCATCAGTGAGCGGCGATACATATGACACCGCATCATGCAAAGACCGATGCTTTTTAAAAGGCGGTTCCGGACAAAACCGGAACCGCCTTTTTTATATCACTCCTTTTCAAGAATGAACTTTTCTATAACTTCCGCAACGCCATCGTTATCGTTGGTGTCGGTGATGTAATCGGCCCTTGACCTGAGAGCATCCTGAGCGTTCTCCATGGCGACGCCGAGACCCGCGTAATCTATCATGGTGATATCATTCATACCGTCACCGCAGGCGATAAGCTCGCTACGGTCGATGCCGAACTTTTTCATAAGCTGCCTGAGAGAGGCCGCCTTTTCTATTCCGGGCGGTACGATCTCGAGGAAGTAGGTCTCCGAGAAGAAGACATTGAGCTTATCCCCGTACTTTTCCTTGAGGAGTTTTTCTATCTCACGAAGGTGATCATGCTCACCTACACAGAGGAACTTGCAGACAGGGCCATCCAGGGCTTCGCAAAGATCAGATACCTTCTGCAGTTTAACCCTGTTTATCTTTGCTTCAAGAACGGCATAGTAGTTTGTATCATCAAGAGTCACGGCGCCCTCATGGTTATAGGTCAATATCGTAACATCCTCAAACATGGAACCGTATTTCACTATATCCTGATAGTACTCCTCAGGGATCATGGTCTCCATGATGGTCTCTCCGGTAACACCGTCCACTATATGGGCTCCGTTGTATGCAAGCATATAGCCGCCGATCTCACTGAGTCCGACCATTTCAGCCACAGGCCTGATACCCACCAGAGGACGTCCTGAGGCAAGCACTACATGCACGCCCATATCCGCTGCTTTTTTCAATGCTTCCTTATTTCTCTCTGAAACTGTCTTTTGGGAATTTGTAAGTGTCCCGTCCAGATCCAGAGCTATCATCTTGTATTTCATATTTTTTCCCGCCTTAAAAATCAGTCTTTTTTCGCCATAACATAATAGCACAGTTTTGCCGTCATAACAAAGAATATTAAAGAACATACTTTCTGCTTTAATTTATATATGCTATTCTATAAAGGTATCCCGATACATGACCTTATTTTGACCTGACTGTCAAAAGTCGATATCGGACCACTTCACATGTCACTTTTGTAATGTTACAATAGATAGATTATTTCGGACAAAACGAAGATCATAAACTTTCTGGAGGCTTATTTTGGACAAGACATCCATCGATTACGAAGAGCTGGAAAAAGAGAACAGGGCACTGGTGGAAGCTATTCAAAACAGCGAGGGTACATCTCAGGCTGAAGCAGAACTCTGTAACAGGAACAAGGGTCTCATCATGCAGATAGTCCGAAACTATGTGAACTTATCGAACCACACCTTGAGCGGAGAGGATCTGGAGAGCGTCGGAAAGATAGGTCTCATACGTGCGGCAAAAAACTATGATCCGTCCTTCGGCACCAAATTCTCAACATATGCGGTCTACTGGATCCGCGACAGTATAGTAAAAGAGATATACAATGCAGGCTTCGGGATCCGCCTTTCGAACCACCAGCTGGAGAGGATCTTCAAGGTTCAGTCCGTAGTAAGAAAATATGACCTTGAACATCTCGAAGGTACGGATATGATCCACGCCATCATGCAGGATACCGGTTTCTCCGAAGAAGAGGTTCAGAGATGTCTCCGTCTCAGCAACATTGTACTGGGCACCACCTCTCTCAACAGAAAGATAGGTAAGGATGAGGATGACTCCTCTGAGCTGGGAGACCTGGAGATGTCCCCTGATAACGTTGAGGATACGGTCATAGAGCAGGAGCTTCATCAGGAACTTTACCGTTCACTTAATACACTTTCCGACGACGAACGGGATACTCTGGTGCTTCGCTACGGACTATATGACGGTAAGCAGCATACACTCAAGGAGATAGCCGGACTTTACGGTGTCTCCATCGAGGCTATACGTCAGCGGGAGCAGAGAGCCATCAGAAAGCTCAGGAAGGAGCTTGATTGAAAACCGTACACATCCTGGATATTTCATGGATGTGTACTTCTATACCTCAACAGGAGGAATGGCAACTTGATCAAAATAGATCTTATCACCGGATTTTTGGGTTCCGGAAAAACAAGCTTTATTAAAAAATATGCCAGATACCTGATGGATCAGGGTGAGAGGATCTGCATCCTGGAGAACGATTACGGCGCCATAAACATTGACATGGTGATGCTGAACGATCTTTTAGGGCCGAACTGCGAGCTTGAGATGGTCGTGGGCGGAGACGGACACGAAGCCCATCAGAGAAGATTCCGGACCAAGCTCATCAGCATGGGTATGCTCGGTTACACGAGAGTCATCATAGAGCCAAGCGGAATATATGATATTGACGAGTTCTTTGATACTCTCTGCGAGAGTCCGCTGGACAGGTGGTATGAGACAGGTTCTGTCATCAGCATAGTAGACGGAGGCAGCTCAAAAGAGCTTTCTCCGGAAGCGGAGTACCTTCTCATGTCTGAAAGTGCCTGTGCCGGAAAACTGGTGATAAGCAAGCTTCGTGACACCACAGATCCATCCAATGTGCAGTTCAGTGAAAGGATCGTGACCCGCCTGAACGAAGCCATGGAAAAGTATAACTGCAGACGCAGATTTTCCACGGAAACAGACGTAATTGCGAAGGACTGGGAGACATTTACAGATCAGGACTTTGAATCTGTCAGGAACGCAGGCTTCGTGCATGCAAGTCATGTGAAGCTTCCGCTTTCGGATAACAGTGATTTTCAGTCCCTTTTCTACTTTGGTTTCAGAACAGACGAAGCAGATATCAGGGATCGGATCAGTAAACTTTTAGAGGATCCTGACGCCGGAAACATTATCAGGATCAAGGGCTTTATGGCACTGTCAGACAGTGAATTTTTAGAGATCAATGCCACAAAAGAAGACCTGAGCATCAGTTCCATGTCAAAACAGACGGAAGATGTACTAATAATAATCGGTGAAAAGCTCGATAAAAATAGAATAGCAGGATTTTTTCCCGGAGCGATCACCGTTTAACAGAAAGAATAGAGGATATGCAGGATAATATTTTTACAGAAGAACAGACACATTTGACCGAGCTCTATGACAAGCTCACCAATATGAAATCCCAGATGGAGGCAGAGCTTATAGATCTCCAGAATCAGGCAACAGAGGAGAAGAACACAGTAAGTGATGACCTTCAGTACGACTTCGTCGGTATCGAGGAATCTCAGGAGACTCTCATCGAGTTCGAGACCATGAGCCGTGCAGTCGAGGAGCTTAACATCAGCAGCCGTACAGTAAGTACAGCTCTTTCCAAGGTCAACAGACTTTTACCGAGGCCTTACTTTGCCCGTATCAATGTGCAGTTCCCGGAGGAGACTGAGGAAGAGTCCTATTATATCGGAACCACCTCTGTTTCCAATGAAGATCATGAACCCGTCGTGATCGACTGGAGAAGCCCTATTGCAGAGGTCTACTACAATCAGCAGATGGGAGAAACCTCCTACGAAGTTGACGGAAGAAAGATCCCGGTGGATCTGAAGCTCCGTCGTCAGTTCGACATCGAACAGAATCTGCTGAAGGCTTATTTCGATACAAAGATAGCACTGGAAGACCCGCTCCTTATACATTCTCTCACCAGAAAACGTACCGACAAGATGCAGTCCATCACTGAGACCATCCAGAAGGAGCAGAATGCCATCATCAGACATCCTGATGTGCCTGTTCTTCTCGTACAGGGAATCGCAGGAAGCGGAAAGACCTCCGTTCTTCTCCAGAGAATCGCTTATCTCTTCTACAGAAGACGTAAGACCCTCCGTCCGAATCAGGTATGTCTCATAACTCTTAACCCTGTTTTCCAGCAGTACATAGATCATGTACTTCCTGAAATGGGAGAGGCCAATCCTACCACCATGACCTGGTCAGACTTCCTTGGTTCTCTTGGTGTTGACAGTCTCGGAGAGGCAGATATTACCGAAGCCGATTCACTTCATCAGATAGACGAAGGACTCCAGGGCTTCAGGCTGGATGAGCATTACCTTCACAACATCAATCTGAAGCGTGTCCGCGTCCTTGATAAGAAGCAGATCGCGGGAGTTCTCCGCAAGTACAGAAATTCTTCATCCACCTCATGGATCATCCAGACAGCGATCGAGGATCTTCAGGAGCTTGCCCGTAAAAATGCGAGAAAGATGGAGCGTAAGAACAAGGAGCTCGGTGCCGATGACATTTGCTTCGATGATCAGGATCCTGACGAGAATCAGTTCGGAGGCGTGGCAGAGAAGATAAGGAGCCTTGACTGGCTGGATATCCACGCCATAGGAAAGCACATACTCGGAAAGGATGATCTGACTCCTGCAGAGTACACCTATCTCAAGATGTCCCTCACAGGTTTCAGTGATCATAACACACGTTATGTGATAGTTGATGAGGTTCAGGACTACACAGAAGCGCAGCTCATGATCATGACGAAGTATTTTAAAAATGCTCATTTCATGATGCTCGGTGATGAGTTCCAGTCCATTCACAGCGGAACCGCCACATTCAAGGATATCGAAAACTGGTTCACTTCTTTAGGAAAAGAAGTTACAAACCTTTCACTTATGACCAGCTACAGATCATCACCTGAGATCACAAAGCTGTTCACAGGTCTTCTTCCGAAGGAGATCCGCATACAGACAAACTCTGTTCAGAGAGAGGGTATAGAGCCAACTGTATTTGCCTGTGAGACCCACGATGAATACGTAGAAAAGCTTAAGTCTGTCATCGCGGAAAATACCCGTGAAGAGGGGCTGACCGCCATCATCTGCGAAGACCGTTCAGGCATTAACCTCATCACCAGAAGTCTCGGGGATGAAACTCCTCATGTAGTCCGTTCCTACGAGGCGCTCCCTAAGAGCGGAGTAGTCATGATGGAGCTGAAGCTTGCGAAGGGCCTGGAATTTGACACAGTCATCCTTCCTGATGTAACAGCGGGTGAATATCCTGACAGGACCCTTTTCAGACACCGTCTGTACACAGCCATCTCCAGAGCCACAGAGAAGATAATCATACTGGCAGACGGAAAGCTGTCTCCGCTTGTAACACTTTGATAACAGAAAGAAAATGTTTTATGGAAGACATACTCGCAGGATTAAATGAAGCACAGACCGAAGCCGTCACATCAACCGAAGGTTTCGTACGTGTGATCGCAGGCGCAGGCTCCGGAAAGACCCGTGCACTGACCCACAGATTTGCATATCTCGTAAATGATCTCGGTGTTTTACCCGGGAACATTTTGTGTGTCACCTTCACGAACAAGGCCGCCAATGAGATGCGCCAGCGTATTCACAAGCTGACGGGAGATAACGACACCGGCTATATCAACACCTTCCATGGCTTCTGCGTCAACATCCTGCAGGAGGACAGCCATGCCATCAGCTATCCGAAAAGCTTCATGGTACTGGATAACAGTGACATCGATGAGATGCTGAAGATCATATATGAGGAGAGGGGACTTACCCTTCGGGACAAGACCTTCGGAAACGCAAGGGATATGTTCGAGATGCGAAAGTGCATATCCGAGCCTTCATATTTCCTCGATATGATAAATCTTCCCATAGACCAGCTTCATAAGAAATATACGGATGCCACTGAGGTCAATGACATCCTTTTCTACGGATACCTCTACCAGCAGAGAAAGACCTTTGCTGTGGATTACAACGACCTCATCATACTCAGTCTCTATATTTTTCAGGAGCACCCTGACATAGCCCTCAAGTGGCAGAAGAGGCTCGAGTATATAGAGATCGACGAATTTCAGGATATTGACCCTCTTCAGTACCGACTCATGGAGGTTCTGTGCGCTTATCACAAGAACCTTTTCATAGTGGGAGATCCGGACCAGACCATCTACACCTGGAGAGGTGCCAATGTTAAATACCTCCTGGATTTTGACAAACACTTCCCGGGCACGAAGACCATCATGATGCTTGATAACTATCGTTCCACACCGGAGATACTTAAGGTCTGCAATTCTCTCATCAGTAAGAACAAGCAGCGAGTGTCCAAGGATCTCAGGCCTGTTCTACCGGAGGGGGTCCCTGTTGTGTGCCATCTCGCAGACGACTCTGTGCAGGAAGCCACATGGATAGTGAAAAACATTGAGACCCTCCATCAGATGGGAGTGGAGTATAAGGACATCACCTGTCTTTACCGCGCCCACTATGTCACGAGAACCATAGAGGAAGTATTCCTGAAATCAAAGATCCCCTACACCATTTATTCCGGTGTGCAGTTCTTCGGACGAATGGAGATAAAGGACGCCCTTTGCTATCTCAGGATGGTGGTTTTCAAGGATGATCTGTCCTTCCGTCGCATCGCCAATGTCCCGAAGCGGAACATCGGTGTACGACGCATGAAGTTTCTCGAAGACTATACACAGGAGCATGGAGGAACTCTCTATGAAGCGCTGCTTAAAAACGTGGATAACGAGCTCTTCAAGGGGACTCAGGCTCAGAAATTCATAGCCCTCATCGAGAAGTATGCCTCCTCATATGAGGAGAAGACCATTTCCGAGGTGCTTATTTCCATACTTAACGAATCCGGTTATGAAAAGATGCTCCGCACCGAGGGTTCCCAGGAACGTCTCGACAATCTGGCTGAATTAAAGCAGTCGGTTTTTGAATTTGAGACAAGCGCCGGCGAGGAGACAGACCTGGAAAGCTATCTTAAAAATGTTTCCATGTTCTCCAACATGGATGTGCGGGATACCACTGACAGAGTCCGTCTCATGACAGTGCACACCGCAAAGGGCCTTGAATTCCCTTACGTTTTCCTTTGCAGTATGTCGGAGGGCATATTCCCGTCCAAAAAGACCAACACTCTGGAAGGAATGGAAGAGGAGCGACGACTCGCCTTTGTCGCCATGAGCCGTGCTGAAAAGGGGCTCTATATTTCAGAAGCTGCAGGCCGGAACTTCGATGGGTCTCCCAGATACCCTTCACGATTCATACTGGATATAGATCCTGAGCTTCTCAGCTATACGGAAGCTCCAAAGGCTTCCCTCCTGTCGGAGACTAGAAGCTATATACAGCTGGTAGACTCACATTTCCGTGTCACCGCCCACTCTGATCTTTTCAGTATCGGTGACAGGATCCGGCATAAGGCCTTCGGAGCCGGCACCATCAAGGACGTGGATATGGATAAGAATGCCTACACCATAAAGTTCGATGACATGCCTACGGAAAGACAGATATCCTTCAGGGTGAAGCTGGAGTCCGAATAAAACCCGATATAAATTTACGATACCCATGCCGAAATAAAACCTTTGTCAGGTTCCGGCATGGGTATTTGATTCATTAATACAATCTTAATATCAGTCATCATATCCTTAACACCATCTTTGTCAGATCATCTGTATCATATACCATAAGTGAAAGTGCCCCGGGCTGAGTTATCCGATGTCAGCACGGGCATGAATGGACAGGAATAAGACTATGGAGGGTCATGATGAATATAGATATACTGGAGAAAAAGCTCACTTCTTTCCAGATCATAATAATAGGTTTTCTTAGCGTGATAGTTGCAGGCGCGCTGCTTCTTACGCTGCCTGTATCTTCAGCCTCCGGGCACTGGACCTCAGTAGAAGAGGCTCTTTTTACCTCTACTTCCGCAGTATGCGTTACAGGTCTGGTAGTCCGTGATACCGCAAGCTACTGGTCAGCATTCGGGCAGTTTATCATCATGCTTCTTATTCAGATAGGCGGTCTGGGCATCATATCCGTAACAGCATTTATAGCAACAGTTGCCGGAAGAAAGATATCTCTTCTTCAGCGAAGCATGCTGCAGGACAGCATTTCCGCCCACCATATCGGCGGCATAGTCAAGATGACTTCCTTCATTTTTAAGGTATCTTTTTTGACAGAGGCTGCAGGCGCCCTCATGATGCTGCCTTCATTCTGCTCTAGATTCGGTACAAAGGGCATATGGATGGCGATATTCCATTCAGTGTCGGCCTTTTGTAATGCAGGATTTGATCTTATGGGCAACAAGTCGGGAGCATTCTCATCATTAACTGCTCTCAGTGATGACATATCCATCATCCTTCCCATATCTCTTCTTATCGTAGTGGGAGGTATAGGTTTCCTCACATGGGAGGATCTGGCTGTCCATAAGCTTGATTTCAAGCACTACAGGATGCAGAGCAAGGTGATACTTACAACCACCTTCATGCTCATAACCATACCGACAGCCATATTTTTCTTTTACGATTTTTCCATGCTCCCTCTGAAGCAACGCTTATGCCTTTCTCTGTTTCAGGCCATAACTCCGCGTACAGCAGGCTTCAATACCTTTGACCTTTCTCTTATGTCCAGTGCGAGCCGCGCCCTCATTGTGGTGCTGATGCTTATCGGAGGCTCTCCCGGATCCACAGCAGGAGGTATGAAGACCACAACTCTGGGTGTTCTCTGTGCCAATTTCATGGCCATAGTCCGGAGAAAGAAGAGCCCACAGCTGTTTGACCGCCGCATAGAGGATTCTACAGTTAAAAGTGCGGCTACCCTTATGCTGATGTATATCTACCTCACTCTTTTCGGAGCCTTTATCATAAGTGTTTTTGACAATGTCCCAATCGAGACCTGTATCTTTGAAACAGCTTCAGCCATAGGTACCGTCGGACTGTCTCTGGGACTCACCCCAGGCCTCAGTATGTTTTCGCATATGATACTTATACTTCTCATGTTCTTCGGAAGAGTAGGAGGACTTACACTTCTTTTCGCCGCTGTGAACAGTACCGGCATGGAAGTGGCGAGATGCCCGATAGAGAAGATAAATGTAGGATGAAACAGAATTCATTTTTCACTCTTGTCCTTTGGAGGCAATAATGAAATCAATTTTACTTATAGGAGTGAATCGTTTCGGTTCACTCCTTGCAAGAGAATTCCATTCACTCGGTCATGAAGTCATGGCAGTGGACAAGGATGAAGATCGTATAAACAGCATCCTTCCTCTCGTTACGGATGCCCAGATAGGAGACAGCACAAACGAGGCCTTCCTTCGTTCCCTCGGTATCAATAACTATGATGTCTGCATAGTGACCATAGGCGGAGATTTCCAGAGCTCGCTGGAAACCACATCACTTCTCAAGGAGCTGGGGGGAAAGATGGTAGTGTCCAGGGCAGACCGCGAGGTTCAGGCAAAGTTCCTCTTAAGGAACGGTGCGGATGAAGTCATCAGTCCGGAAAAGCAGATAGCAGAGTGGGCAGCCATACGTTATGCCTCGGATCATATCCTCGATTACATAAAACTGGACGAAAATTATGCTATATTTGAGGTGCCTATACCTAAAGAGTGGGAAGGAAAGACCATCGGAAACATTGACATAAGAAAGAAATACGGCATAAACATCATGGCTGTGAAGGAAAATGGTAAAATGAACCTGACCGTCACGCCGGAGATGGTACTGGACAGCGGAAAGACCATGCTGGTGCTGGGTGAACAGAGATCCATCCGGAAATGCTTCCACATGTGATACATTTATGAAATATAAAAAAGACATGAGTGTCAAAAGTCGATATCCAACCGCCCGTGCGGGCTCTGTGAGATAGACTTATGACACTTATATCATATAAAAGGAACAGAATAATGAACAAAAGTATGGAACAGGAAGAGCATATACTGGTGTGCATATCACCATCTCCCTCAAATCCCAAAGTTATTAAAGCTGCCGCCAGAATGGCGGAGGCCTTTCACGCAACACTCACGGCCCTGTATATCAAACCGGCAAATTACGACAGCCTTCCGGAAAAAGACAAATTCAGATTACGCAGCAACATAAAATACGCCGAAGAAAACGGTGCTTCCATCACCACCATAATCGGTGATGATGTTCCTCTTCAGATCGCAGAATACGCCCACATATCCAATACCACAAAGATAGTTGTGGGAAGGAGCGGCACCAGACGCCGTCACCTTCTGGGAAAAATGTCACTTACTGAGCAGATCATTCTCAATGCTCCCGATGTGGACGTTTATATCATCCCGGACTCCGTTGCAGACCTGAAACAGCAAAAGGAAAAAACCCACATCACCGATCAGATCCGTCCAACACTGAAGGATGCCATACTTACACTGCTTTTACTTATGGCATCTACAGGGCTAGGACTGATTTTTACATTATTCGGTTTTTCAGAATCAAATATCATAACAGTCTTCATACTTGGAGTTCTGGTGATCTCAGTCATAACAGTAAGCCCCTTTTACAGTGGAATAGGGTCCCTTGCAAGCGTGCTTCTTTTTAACTGGTTCTTTATCGAGCCAAAATTCAGCTTTCACACCTATGAGACTGAATACGTTGTCACCTTCGGAATCATGCTGCTGTCATCCCTGATCACAGGATCTCTTGCCAACAAATTGAAGAAAAATGCGCAGCAGTCTGCCAGGGAAGCCTTCAGGGCCAAGGTCCTTTTTGATACCAACCAGCTTCTTCAGAAGGCCGAAAGGTCAGAGGACGTGATCAGAATAACGGCATTTCAGATTATTACCCTTCTGGATAAGGATGTTATCGTATATCCCCGGGATGAAAAGGGACATCTCGGAAGGGAAGCTGCCTTCAATTCATCCAGCTTTTCCGATGAGGATGAGACCTCAGACGAAAATGAACGCGAGATAGCAGACTGGGTATTCAACAACCAGCAGGCGGCGGGACTCAGGATGGAAAGATACAGTCTGGCCAGAGCCCAGTATCATGCCATTTGTCTCAATGACTACTGCTACGGTGTCATCGCCATCCGGTTGAACGGTATTCCACTGGAGACCTTTGAAAACAGCGTTTTTATGTCTATACTTGGAGAGTGTGCACTGGCACTTGAAAGCCTGCGAAATGCAGAGGAAAAGGAAAAGGCTTCCATCATGGTTCGAAATGAGCAGCTGAGATCCAACCTTCTGCGCTCCATATCCCATGATATCCGCACACCCCTCACGTCCATATCGGGAAATGCCAGTAATCTCCTGAGACACTTCGAGCAGCTGGATAAGGATACACTGAAGCAGATATTCTCGGATATCTATGACGATTCCGAATGGCTGGTGGATCTGGTGGAAAATCTCCTTTCCATTTCCCGTATCGAAAACGGTCAGATGGAACTCCATATGTCCATGGATGTACTGAACGACGTTATCGATGAAGCCCTGAAGCATGTGGACAGAAATGTATGCCAGCATCATGTGAGCATTGAGAACAACGACGACATTATTCTCGTCAATATGGATGCCAAACTCATCATGCAGGTACTTATCAATCTCATAAACAATGCCATAAAGAACACCCAGACAGGCTCCGAGATCTGCATTCGCAGCGAACAGCGGAAGGATGCGGTGGTAGTCAGTGTCATTGATAACGGTCCCGGCATACCCGATGCTGTAAAGCCCCATGTCTTTGAAATGTTCTATACCGGACAGTCCAAGGTGGCTGACGGACGAAGAGGGCTGGGCCTGGGTCTTGCACTATGCAAATCCATAATTGAAGCTCACAACGGAAAGATAACCTTAAGGGACAATGTTCCCACAGGTTGCTGCTTCGAAATAGAATTGCCGACGGACTCAGACGCTGCAAAGATAACTATATGATGAAGCCTGACCGGTTTTTTGAATGATGGTTCAGGCGAAATAACAAACAGAAGAGGTTCAAATGAATAATTCCAACAGTCCTGTTGTTTTGGTGGTAGAAGATGATATCCCTATACAGAATCTCATCATAACCACATTAAAGACCCATGATTACAGATTTTTAAAAGCCCAGAACGGAAATGAGGCCGTCATGATGGCATCATCACACAATCCTGACGTGGTTTTTCTGGATCTCGGGCTGCCGGATATGGACGGAATAGAAGTCATAAAACAGATACGAAGCTGGTCCAACATGCCTGTCATAGTCATAAGCGCCAGGAGCGATGATGCAGACAAGATAGAAGCATTGGACGCAGGTGCAGACGACTATCTGACGAAGCCCTTCTCCGTGGAAGAACTTCTGGCCAGACTCAGAGTTACCGTAAGGCGTCTTGCTCTTATGAAGAATGATTCTGCTTCCGACAGTTCGGTCTACACAAACGGCAAGCTGAAGATAGAATACTCAGCCGGCTGTGCCTATCTGGACGGAGAGGAGCTGAAGCTCACTCCCATGGAATATAAGCTGCTCTGCCTTTTGGCGAAGAATACTGGCAAGGTGCTTACTCACACTTACATCACCCAGAATATCTGGGGAAAGAGCTGGGACAATGATATAGCATCCCTGAGAGTCTTTATGGTTACACTGAGGAAGAAACTGGAAGCCCTCCCGGATTCTCCGCATTATATTCAGACACACATAGGCATCGGATACAGAATGCTTAAGGTAGACTGAACACCCGGCTGACAGACAGGTTCTATATTTCACCTGAATTACATATTACGAACCGATCTATAGTATTTATGAAGATCCGTAGCTTAAGTGCTATGGATCTTTTTTTACGGCAAAAAACATTGATTTTTTATGATATTAGAATGTCTTTTTCAGTGTTTTTAAATAAAACGAAATTTCCACCTAATAATTATTGTTAAGAATACACTCCACCTATGCCTTTTTGATGATTTCTTTAATAGTTCATACTGTAGCATGTCCCCATTAGGCTACACGGCTTATGTGCTGTGTTTGATCACTGGAGAACGGGGTAGTATGGTATGAAAAAGAATAACATTAACAAGAAGATCGTAACAACATTGGCAATCGGTCTTACAGCAAGCATGGTCCTTCAGCCCATGACAGCGCTTGCCGAGGAAGTGTCAGAACACTCAACTGAAGATAACTCAGCTTATGAATCTGTTACAGAAAACACTTCTAATGAAACCACATCTAATGATGTAGAAGACGCTGATAAGAGCTTTAATGATAGTTTAGCTGATGTAGAGAAGAGTGTTGATG
Source organism: Lachnospiraceae bacterium JC7 (assembly GCA_000513555.1). GTDB lineage: Bacteria > Bacillota > Clostridia > Lachnospirales > Lachnospiraceae > Oribacterium. The sequence goes on along the minus strand of ALYD01000009.1, from coordinate 3,253 downwards.
ATGTAAAAGTTGCCATCGATACAGCTGAAAAAAATGACAGTGTAAAGGATGATAAAACTGCTGACAGCACAAACGACAAGGGCAACGCAGCTGACTCAAATGAAACCGGCGCAGAAACTGAGGGTACCGGATCTGATGATGAAGTAACTTCCGGCTCAGAAAGTACCACTACTGTATCAGATACACGCGCAGAATCGGATTCAGAAAACAAAACCGAGCCTATCGTCGGAGAAGAAAAGAATAAGGCTGTCAAGGAGTCATATTCCGAATTATCAGATGCAGTTGAAACTGTAACCGGTGAAGATAAGGCCGCCCTTATTGGAGACATCACTGAACTTACAGGCGCAGAGAAAGCTTTAGCCGAGGCTGCAGATAAAATCGAAAGTACCACTGATGTTGTTGAGTCTGTTACTAAGGAAACCGCCAGCGTAGAAGAGACAGTCAATAAGATAAACGGAAACTTAAAGGAAACAAAGGAAATTGTTAAAGCCGCAACTATAAAAGAAGGTACATCAACAGACGTGGCAAAAGCCAACGAAGCTGTTAAAAAGGCGGAAGAAGCCGTTACAGAAGCAAAAGAAGAACTGGTTACTGCAGAGGCAAATTATGAAAACCTCGAGAAGGATTACACTCAGGCTCTCAGTGAACTTGAAATAGCTCAAAAGAACTATGATGCGGCCATCTCAAAGACAGGTGAAGATGCTGAAAAGGCAAAAGAGGACCTTGAAACAGCAAAGACAAAGGCTGTGGTTCTTGAAAAGCAGATAACCGAGGCCAAAAAAACAGTAGAAGAAAAGAAGTCCGCTGTAGAACAGGCTGTAAAAGATGAGATTGACGAAGCCGCAAAAACTGCTACGGAAAACTATGAAGCTGCTGAGAAAGCTGTAAAAAAAGCAGACGATCTCGCTACAGCCAAGAAAGAACTGGCAGATTCTGCCGATGGTCTTGTAGAAGAAGCGAAGAGTCGGGCAGAAAAAGCTCAGAAAGAGTATGAGAATTTAGAAAATAATCCTATATCAGAAAATAAAGACATTTCCATCGATAATGCAAAAAATGAGCTAGCGAAAGCAAACGAGGCAACCTGTATAGCTGAAGGGCTGAAAAACAGTGCAGAAAAAGAAGCAACCTCTTTAGCAGATGCTAAAGATTCTGCTCTACAAAATAAAGCAACTGCTGAAAAGAAAATGAACGATACTGCAGCAGCTCTCGAAATAACAAAAACAGAAAAAGATACTGCAGATGGAGCAGTAGAAAAAGCCAACAAGGCTATTGAAGATGGAAATGAAGCAGCCGGACGAGTATCAGCCGCCGAAAGTGAGTATAATAACGCTTTAGCTGCACAAACAAAACTTAATGAAGATATTGAAAAAAATATATTTATAGCTAAGGTACATGAAAATACTGCTCCTAAGTATAATTTAGCGCATGTAGCATTTCCACTTATTCAAGAACTATATAAAGGACATGCTATTAGTTCAGTTCTAGATAAAAACTTTGATATAGGTACCCACTATTTTAAAGTAAACATAGACGGCATCGATCGTTACTTTGATTTTCACACTGATGAAAAAGGTAATAATATTGAAGTTTTTGAACGATTCCGCGAAAAATATAAGTTATGGCTAGTAGAAGGTGAACGTTTTTCTGGCGAAACCAGTGGAATCCTAATTTCCAGAAACAGCTACATAACCGATGCACAAACAGCTGCATCAAATTTAGTTTCAAACACCTTTACAAACTATACTAGAGTCAGCCAGACTGAACAGGCTGCCATAGATGCAGGAAAAGCAGCAAATGAACAGCTATCCGTATTAAAAGAGACTGCTAAAATAAAAAACGACAACTATAATACAAAGCAATCCGAAGCCGAAACCGCCGAATCTAATTACAGAAATTTTGATGAAAGCGCTATAACTGCTTGGAACGAAGCCAACGCTAAAGCTATTGCAGCCAATAATGATTATGAAGAGAAAAAGAAACTATCCGATGCATGGCAGACAGTCTACAATAAGCTGGATGCTGACAAAGCTTTAGCTGATGCAGAAAAAACGGCAAACATTTTAGCAAAAGAATACAAAGACCTATTAGACGAGGTTTCCAGGCTTAAAGAAGCTGCAAAAAACAAAGAGAATATAAAAAATGCAGCTATGACCAGAGCCGAAAACAGGGACAACGAAGCTGTTGAGAGAGCTGCTAAGGCTTGTGAAGATGCACTCAAATCTTATGATGCTCTGCAGAAAAAAGCAGTTACTGCATTAACAGATGTTGAGTCTGCTCAGATAAAGGTTAATGAACTTCAGAATAAGATACATGAACTCTCTGTATCAAACGAAGCTAACAAGGCTAAGCTTTCTACAACTATAGAAACTCTTAACGGTAAGCTCGAAGATGCAAAGACTGAGCTTGAAACAGCTAAGGAAACTCTGGAAGCTGCAGAAACAAGTCTTGAAGAAGCCAAGGCAAGCCTTGACAGCAAGCAGAAGGAGCTTGATAAAGCAGTAGCTGAAGCCGGATCAAACTCGGCAGACGGTGGTTCAGGTTCTTCAATAAGTGGCTCAGGATCCTCAGCAGGCGGCTCTGGTTCTTCAACAAGTGGTTCAGGCTCAAGTAGCTCAGGTTCTTCTTCAAGTGGTTCAGATTCATCTTCAGCTGAATCTGACTCCATAGCCGCTTCAACTACAATTAATGCACCTCAGCAAGCTGAAGCAGAGCGGGCAGTTCTTGGTGCTACAAGAATCGGAACAATCGATAATTCTGCAGTTACAACAGGCTCAGATAATTTAACAGCCACAAAGAAAGCTTCTGTGGAGAGAGCATCTGCCAAGTCAGACAGAGCAGTTCTTGGCGCTACAAGAGTAAAAGAGAATTCTCACTCTGAATTTGCAATAAACGAGAAGAACTCTGATCTTAAATCTGCAATAGACGAAGACAAGGCTGTCCTCGGTGCAACACGATTCAGCACAGCCGGTGATTCTTCTACAAACGAAAACACTAATGTTAATTCAGAATTATCATCAGTAACACAGAATAAGCCTTTCAGAAATGGATGGTTATTACTCTTTGCTGCAGCAATCGCAGGTGTTTCAACAGAAGAGTATATTAGGAGAAGATCTGCAAGGGTTAAAGCAAAGTCAGAAAAGTGAAATGAATTATTTGACAGCTATTTACGCTAATAAATAAACGCTTCTTCATAAAATGGACGGATTCATTAATATGATTCCGTCCACCTTTTTTAATGCTTGATGACAGTGTG
>ALYD01000008.1 GCA_000513555.1 Lachnospiraceae bacterium JC7 | reverse complement strand
TCAGCGTCCTGTACTTGCTTTCGGAAACAGCGGCAGCGATACCAGTATGATGAATTATGTTATCGATAAGAGAAATCCGTATCCTGCAGCGGCCTTCATGGTTGTGGCGGATGATGATGTACGCGAGTGGGGAACACAGAACTGGGAAGAAAAATCTGCACAGTATAAGGAACAGGGATATATACCTGTCTCAATGAAGACAGATTTTGCGGAGATTTATCCGGAGAACATTACGAAGGCGGATACTCAGTATACAGAGCCTGAGACCGCTGATACAGGAGCAGCTGAAACGAAGACAGCTGCGTAAACTAAGCGGTTTAAGACGACGATGGAATTATGTATTTGATTCCATCGTCGTTTTTTTGAATCATCCTACAATACAAATACGAAGTTGTATTGTTTTCTTGTAGTACAAATTACATATGTATCGCTTTATGACAATCAAACCACGGTCAAAATGCCGTTAATTGTGCATTATTCATGTTGTTAAAGAATAAACATTGTTTGATGACGCTGAAAAAGTGCAAAAACAATACAACTTCTGAGTGCAAATACGTTGTATTTTATTGCAAATAAATAACCACACTGTTAAACTACAGGTAAATAGTTGTGAAAAACAACGAAGTTCGTGGATAATTTAATAATGGAGGTTGTGTGATGAGAAAAATTCTCAAAAAAGTTGCGGCCGTTGCAGCGTCCGTAGCTATGGTTACCGGACTTGTAGCTTGTGGTAGTTCTTCTTCCTCTGCTTCTTCAGGAGGCAGCGGACAGGCAATCGAAAACAAGGACATTAAGATCGGTGTGTCTATCTGGTCTTCTACAGATGTTCTTGGATCACAGTGTAAGCTGATTATCGATGAGGCTGCAAAGTCTCTTGGAGTTCAGGTTCAGTACGTGGATCAGGGACATGTTTCCGAGAAGGTAACAGCATCTGTTGAGCAGCTTGCAGCAGCCGGCTGTCAGGGAATCGTTATTTGTAACTCTTCCGATACAGAAATGACTTCTGCAATCAAGACATGTAATGATAACAAGGTTTATCTTGCACAGTTCTTCCGTGTAATTTCAAAGGACAACAGTGCAGACATTTATAAAGCCGCTACAGATTCTCCGTATTTCGTAGGTGCTGTTCATGAGAACGAGCCCGAGAATGGTGAGAAGCTTGTAAACATCCTTCTGGAAAAGGGCGATCGTAACATCGGTCTCATCGGTTGGGAGCAGGGCGATGCTACATGGCTCGGAAGATGGGAAGGATATAAGGCAGGTGTAGAGAAGTGGAACAAGGAGCATCCGGATGATCAGGCTAAGCTTTCTGAGCCACAGTATGCAGGTACAACATCTGAGGGCGGTTCAAAGGCTGCTGAAGCTCTGATGTCTGCAGATCCTACTCTCGATGCACTGATTCCTGCAGGTGGCGGCGGAGATCCTCTTCAGGGCGCTATCGCAGCAGTTGAGCGTGCAGGAAAGACACAGGATATCGATATCGTTTCAACAGACTTCCTTCCTGACCTTGGAGAAAGACTTGCAAACGGTTCCATGGCCGGTGAGTCCGGTGGACATTACTGTGATCCGCTGATCGCATTCATGATGGTTTACAATGCGATCAAGGGCAACTACACAGGATTTGAAGGTAAGTTCAATGACGTTCCATTCCCATATCTTTATGTTTCATCAGCTGATGATTACAAGGCTTATGAGAAGTATTTCGTAGATCAGCTTCCATATACTGATGACGAGCTTGTTGAGATGTCCAAGCTTGATTTCGATGGACTGAAGAATGCAGCTGCAAAGATCTCTATTGAGGACGCAGCATCTCGTGCAGGAAAATAAACTATAGATCTGTTATGAGACAGAAAAAGAGCCGGTATCGAGCGTGGGCACAGATACCGGCTCGGTTTTTAAAAAGTATGATGAGGTAATGAGATGAGTTCATCCACTGTGACAATGGGACAAAAAAAGATTACAGGAAGCCTTCGCGGGTATTTGATTTTGCTTTTTCTGGTCGTCCTTTCCTGGGGTATCTTTAAAATACTGACACCGCATAATTTTGGTTCATTTAATAATATGCTCAGCTATTTTCAGGCCAGCCTGATCGCCAGTGTAGGCGCTGTAGGATTTTATTTTGTTATGGTCATGGGCATGTTTGATTTTTCAATAGGCGCAAATATAATGCTTTCCGCCATTGTGGGCTGTGTTTTTGCAACAAAATTCGGTCTTGGATATATCGGACTGGTTCTGGGAGCTTTATTCTGCGGCTGCATGGTAGGATTATTTAACGGAAGCTTTTATGTCAAGCTCCGTATACCATCAATGATAGTTACCACGGGTCTGGCGCTTATCTATGAGGCTGTTGCCAACTACATCGCAGGCGGCGTGGAGCAGACTTTACCGGCGGATCTCAGAATGTTCGGACAGATGCCGGGAGACATCGTTCTTGCTATAGCTGCTTTTCTGGTAGCTTATGTTTTTCTTAACTATACGAAAATAGGTACGTATACCTACGCCATCGGCAGCAATGAATTTGTAGCCAAGAACATGGGTATCAACGTAAATAAATATAAAGTTCTTGCCTTCATTTTAAGCGGAGGATTTTTAGGTATCATGGCGGTCCTGACTATAAGCTACGGATCCTCCATGGTTGCGGTTACAGGTATGGCATCCATGAGCCGAAACTTCGTACCTACAATGGGCTGCTTCTTCGGAGTTGCATTTAAAAAATACGGCATCCCTCTGCAGGCCATCATCATCGGAGAGTTTATCATTAACATCATCTTTTTTGGATTTATCGCATTGGGAGCACCTACGGCAATTCAGGATGTAATAACAGGTTTTGCACTCCTGATAATCATTACCGTGACATCAAAGATCAAGAAGGGTGAGATCGTTAAGTGATACAGGAGGAAGCAATGAGTGAAATTCGTTTACAGGTAAAAAATCTTTGCAAGTCCTTCGGTATTACGAAGGCAGTTCAGGATGTTTCGTTTTCTATCAATAAAGGAGAGGTTCATGCTCTTATAGGAGAAAACGGTTCGGGAAAATCGACACTGACCAATATGCTGACCGGTATCTACACTATCGACAGCGGAACCTTCATACTGGATGATGAAGAAATACATCCCAAAAATCAGGTTGATGCCAACGATCATGGAGTTTCTATCATAGTTCAGGAGCTGGGAACACTGTCAGGTCTTACTGTTGCTGAAAATATTTTCCTCGGACATGAAGACAGGTTTGTAAAGTTCGGAATAAAAAATACAAAGCAGATGATCAAAGAGGCCAATGATCTTTTGCATCGTTATGGCTTTGACCGTATCAAGGCACAGCGTATGATCGACGATTACAACTTTGAGGACAGAAAGCTTGTTGAGATCGTTAAGGCTACATATTTCGATCCTAAGATAGTAGTCATAGACGAGACCACAACAGCCCTTTCGCAGGAAGGACGTAATGAGCTTTACAAGGTGATGGACAGGATACGTGAGAGCGGTAATACCATTATATTCATTTCTCATGACCTTCAGGAAGTTCTGGATCATTCTGATACCATAACCATACTGCGTGATGGCGTATACATTGACACTGTAAAGAGTAAGGATGTTACGGAAGAAGATCTAAAGCGCCTTATGGTTGGACGTGAAGTTACCGGAGATTACTACCGTTCAGATTATGGCAGTGTGATCTCTGATGAAGTTGTTCTTTCAGTTAAGGATGTTTCGGTTCCGGGACTTTTAAGCAATCTTAATTTCGAACTTCATAAAGGAGAGATCCTGGGCTTTGGAGGATTGTCAGAATCCGGTATGCATGAGGTTGGAAAGGCTATTTTCGGTGCCTCCTATGACAGGCAGGGTACTGTTAAGCTTTCCGATGGAACAGAGATCAATGACATTCCTACAGCAATCAGCCACAGTATCGCATATACATCAAAGGACAGAGATAACGAATCTGTTGTTCTGAATCAGAGTATCATGGACAATATCTGTCTTCCTTCTTTGGATAAGCTGTCGGATAAGAGACATATGCTTCATGATAAGACTCTTCGGACCTTTGCGGATAAATTCGCAAAGGAGATGTCTGTAAAGATGGTAAATGTTGATCAGTTTGTATCGGATCTTTCAGGCGGAAACAAGCAGAAGGTGGTACTGGCCAGATGGATCGGTAAGGATTCTGACATAGTTGTTCTGGACAGTCCTACAAGAGGTATCGACATCAAAGTAAAGCAGGATATCTATCAGCTTATGGACAGAATGAGAAAAGATGGCAAGTCTATCATTATGATCTCGGAAGAGCTGATGGAACTTATCGGAATGTGTGACCGCATTATTATCATGAAAGATGGAATGATCAGTGGACAGATAGAAAGACATGAAACTCTGGATGAAAATAACCTGATCACCATGATGGTATAAGGAGGAATTATGGCTGCAGTAGGCAAAGCTGGGACAACAGTAAATAAAGAGGAACAGGTAAAGAAAGTTTCCGAGATGTCCATGGTCAGGACGTTTCTTCCGATCGTTGGTTTGATCATCGTCTTTTTAATATTTAATGTACTGACAAATTTCAGAATGATCAAAAATATGCCACTGGTCCTTTCTCAGATCTATGTGACCATGATAGCTACCACCGGTGTGTTTTTTATCATGACCATGGGAGGACTCGATTTTTCACAGGGTTCTATATTGGGAATTGCATCCATAGTTGTGTGTATGGTATCTAAAATAAGTATTCCTCTCAGTATCGTAAGTGGTATTATAGCAGGAGCGCTTATAGGTGCATTTAACGGATACTTCTATGTATACCGTAAGATCAAATCCTTTATTGTAACTATCTGTACCATGTTTCTGTTCCGCGGATTTATAAAGTATATGACAACCAATGCACCGGTTGCCGGATCAGCAACGCTTATCAATTATGACAGTACAGGGTTAAAAGTACTTTTGACATTGATCATACTTGTGATCGGGTTTGTTCTTTTCAGATATACAAAATTCGGAACATATCTAAAGGCTATAGGTGCCGGAGAGAAGGCGGCTATGTTTTCAGGTGTTCGTACTGATCTCATGAAGTTCTGGGTATATGTATTATCAGGAGCTATCACGGGTTTTGCGGCATTTGTGAATGTAATAAAGGTCGGATCGGTCACATCTTCCGGCGGCAACCAGTTAGAGACACAGATACTGATTGCTCTGGTACTTGGAGGTATGCCGATTTCCGGAGGTGCGAAAGTACGTTTTGAAAATATCATCGTAGGTTCACTTTTGTATATCGTCCTGAACAGCGGTTTGACCATGATGGGATTTTCCACACAGATGATGCAGCTCATACAGGGAATAGTATTTCTTGTATTTGTGGCTATATTTGCTGATCGCCAGTCATTGCAGGTTATCAAATAAATGGCGGTGGTGCCTCATGGAGTGCTTGACCCTTACGCCCTGTAAAGAGTGAATGACATGACTAAGGAAATCGATAAACATATCAACGAAAACCTGAAATATCAGAAACTGTATAAGTGGGGACGAACACTGATTTTGAGCGGTGTTTTGAAGTACGGCGACAAGTTCATGTCTGAGCACGTACTGGAAAAGAAGTTTGGTTATTCCAGACAGACAGTACGTGTGGCCCTTGAAAAAATGGAGCAGGAAGGCCTGATTCAAAGAGTCAGAGGCAGCGGGACCTATGTCTCTTATCATACGGATGCCGGTGAGGATGGTGATGATAAACCGCATATCGGTCTGATCCTCAGCTATTTTGCCGATTATCTGTTTCCCGAGGTCTATGCGGGGATAGAATCGGTAATGAAGGAACAGGGATTTCAGATCGATGTGGCAATCACGAGAAATCATCTCAATGAGGAGACCATGTACCTTGAGAATTTTCTGAAGTCAGGAGTATCTGGGCTCATCATAGAGGGTACACGTACCAGCTTCCCGAATCCGAATCATCGTCTGTATAAAGAGATCAAACGCAAGAATATGCCGACTATCTTTATTCATAATCATTATGCCAACATTCACTTTGACAGTGTTGAAATGGCTGATTCCAAAGGCAGTTATGAGCTGACGAGGCATTTGATAGAAAGCGGGCACAGAAAGATAGGCGGTATGTTCAAGTATGATGATATACAGGGAATGGAGCGGTATCGCGGATTTACCGAGTGTCTGTCGGACTTTGGACTTCACTATGACGATCATTGGATACGCTGGTATTCCACCAAGGATATGGAGGATAAATTCAGTAAGAAAAGTCTGATGGAGTTCTATCGAAGAACGAAGGAATGTACTGCACTTTTTTTCTACAATGATGAGATCGCCTATAGGTATATGGATTTTCTTACGGAACGGGGTGTAAGAGTGCCTGAGGATGTATCCATGGTCTCCTTTGATGATGCGAAAATGCAGGAAACCGTAGCTGTGAAGGTTTTATCGGTGGTCCACCCGAAGTTCGAACTGGGAAGACTGACTGCACGTAACCTTCTTCGTATGATGAATGATTCCGAGTGGACTCATCATAATTATTCATATCAGTTTCCTGTTACATTCAATTCAGGTAATTCAGTGAAAGATATCAGGAATTACAAAACGAATGAATGAATATTTAAAAGATATCAGGCGGTATTGTTCGTATAGAACAGTACCGCTTTTTTAATGCTCATAAAGAAGTCAGGCTGCCGGGTGATTTAAAATGACATCGTTATATGGCGGATACATTATGGCGATAAATAGAATATACGAAGCTTTATTGAAAAATGGTGATCATCATGAAAACAGATGTGAATAGTTATGGCCATAAGCCGGTTTTAAAGTCTTTTAATATCTTCGCATTCACCCTTTTAGCCTCTTTTATGCTCTTTGGCTGCGGAAGTGGAGGCAAGAGCGGTGCCGGTGGAGCAATAAAAGAAAAGGGAACAGATTTCAGAGTTTCTCCTGAAATTGCCGGAGAAGCCGATGAATTTAAATCGAAGGTAAAGATCAAAAAAGCTGTTGGAGACTTCGAGCTCACCACAGAAAAGCTATGCGGAAGTGACAGTGATTTTTTGCTTCATGTAAGGAATAGAAATGGTTTTCCCGCTGGTGCTATGGTTACCTGCGTGTTGAAGGATGCCGATGAAAAAGTAATTACTGCAGCTTCACAGGATACTGCTGTTCTGGTTGATGGTGCAGAGGATATAATCGGCTTTACATTTGAAGATACCATTCGGTCCGGCGGATTCGATACTGTGGAACTTACGGCATACGCAAAAGAAAAATCACCGAATACTGTACGTATGATAGATAGATTTGATTCTTCAAAGGTAAAGGTAACTGCGGGAAAGAAGGTAAAAGGCGGCCGGTATGACGGATGGAATGAAGTGGATGTGACTGTCAATGCCTCCGAATCAGCGATTGGTGATGCAGTGGTTCTTTTCTATGATGCCGATGGATATCTTTTGAACTATAGTCCAATATGGACAAACGGAAAGGAATTCAGCACATACAATAAAGATGATTTTGACCACTGCGAAGTACTTGTAGACAAGCTTGTGGAGAATGTTCCTGCACTTCCCGATAGCATCTATAACGAATATCGTTCATCAGGCTTTGAATCAAAGACAGATGGTGAAACAAAATACACAAGTCCCGATGGTTCTGTAGAATACAGTTTTCTAAAGACATCTGACGGTCAGATACTTATACATGCGGTAAATCTCACATCTAACAGGCTGGATTGGTTTATAAATGAAGCAATAGTTTACAGTGGAGACAGAAAAGCCGGTGCAGAGCATCTGCATTTTGAACCCGGAGAAGAGCTTCTTTGGAATCCTGGATTCGAAAAGGACTCTGTGTTCTGGCTTATGGCGCCTGTAGCATATGTGAATCGTGAAAAAGCATTAACGCCCCCTGCAGTTGAAATAATAGAATCTGACGGAGCGAAAATTTTCACAGTGGATGCGGGTGACACCATGAATCATCCTGATTTTGAAGACTATAATACTCTGGATTGCAGAGCAACAGTTGTATATTACCTTGGAACTGATATAGCCGGTTCAGAATGTATCCATTTCAATGAAGACATGCTTTACCATCAGAAACACGATGAAGCGGAACTGACCTTTGATGGCAGTTACGATTCTGAAAAGATCTATGTTCAGTATGAGCAGAGATTTCATATGGTGGAGGGGTACTGAACTTCATATCTCAGAGATCATGAGACTATCCGGTTCCACCCGGCACCTAAGAAACAGAATATCAACACCGGAGGTCTTTGCTTCTTCAAAAGCTGTTCCGAATTCAGGGTGCATTTCGATGTTTGGACGAACTTCGGATACACCCTCCATCTGTATAACGAAGGCGATCATAGCTTTGTATCCCTTTTGTGTAGCAGCTGCCAGTTCCCTAAGGTGCTTGACGCCCCGTTCAGTAGGGGCATCAGGGAAATAGCCGATGCCATCAACTTCCAGAGAACAGCCCTTGACTTCCATTAGATAACGTTCATCGCCGCGTTCCATGTAGAAATCTATTCTTGAATTTCCATAGGTATATTCGGGGATGACTATATCAAAGTCCTGTGTGCTGAGCCACTCCTTTACAACCTTATTAGGTGCCTGACTGTCTATGTTGAAAAGGACACCTGTGTTTTTTCTTACTGCCACAAGATCATATCTTGTTTTCCTTCCCGGTGTTCCCGGTTCAGTCAAAAAGACTTCACATCCCGGAATCAGGAGTTCTTTACAGCGTCCTGTATTCTTTACATGGACAGTTTCTTTACAGCCGTTTACTTCTACTTCTGCGATGAAACGATTAGGGCGTTTTAGAAAAGTTGCGGCGGTTATATTTGGATATTTCATATAATAATAGTCTCCTGTAGTTTATTCCTGTCGTATCATTTTCCTGTACTGTGTAGGTGTAATTCCCTTTTCCTTTTTGAATACACGATTGAAATAGGTCATGTCATTCATACCACAGATGGATGCTATGGTGTGTACCGAATAATCCGAGGTATTTAGAAGGAATATAGCGCGTTCCACTCTTTTTTTGTTCACAAATCCCGTAAAGGTACTGCCTGTTTCTTTCTTGAAAAGAGAGGCAAGATAACTTTTGTTCAGACCAAGGTCTTCTGCGGTTTCCTGAAGTGTCAGCTCCGGCTCCGAGAGCTTTTGTGAGATATGGTTCAGAATTTTCTGCATAACGGGAGAGTATCCGGCGGTGGATTGCTGCTGCACCAAAAGACAGTATTTTTTCAGGATCTCCCTGTGAACCTCTTTATCTTCAGTGGGTGTGGTCATGTTTTCGATTCTTATGGCCATTCTTCGCGACATTTCATCGAGATGAACTGGATGGACCTTTCCTCTCTCCGCAGCTTTTCTGCAAAGTGTATTGAAAGCAAGAAGGTTGTTCTTTTTACTTCTGAGAGTATTTGAGGATCTGTTATCAAGACCTCGGAAAGCGATGTCTGAACTGTAATGCATAGCCCGGTCGAAGTTGCCTCCGGAAATGGCATCCATTACCTTTTCTTCCAGATCATATCTATGTTCCAGCTGCTGCATGGTGTTTTCATTGGAAGTACTGTTTGCAGAAGTAAGATATATCTCACTTTCTGTATTTTTTTGTCTTATATATTCGATCCTGAAATTACCTGCTCCATATATGGTTTCTGCCAGAGTTTCAACATAGCTTTCCAGAGTGCTGATATTCTCGACGTAGGTAAGAGAAGTATAGTACTGGTTGATAAACTGCCAGAGGCCTTCCGGTATATTGTGTTTCCGGCATATTTCCTGTGTACGCTGTATGCCCGGAGATTCCACAAGATAAGGACCCAGTATCATGGCGATAGGCAGCTCCTGCTCAGGAACAGGCAAAAGTATGTAACTGCAGTTATAGATGTCTGCAGCATAATATATGATCTTTTCCTGAGTAAAGGAATCACTGATGCCTTTAAAAGAAATGGTTTCAGCATCCCGTTTATTCAGAATGGTCTTTCGGAGCCCCATATCCAGATCTAAAGGAAGAGGTTCTCTGATATTTACGATATGGGTCTGAATTCCCATTTTGTCAAAATAACTTTTGGTAAATTCAAGAAATGAGTTCTGCATATGAATCTCCCTTAGTGTAATGTTTTTTACATGTCCTGATTTCCGACTTACGAATGCAGAAAAACACTGTGCCTCCGAACACTGTACCTGCAAAAGCAAACATTAAACAGACAATATTTATTAAAGATAATACGATATTTATGTTAAATCAATAATGACAAATATCGTACTATAAATACGAAATATAGGCATTGTCCAAATCCTGACAACAGATTATCATGAAGACACTTGAAATTCAAACTGTTCAGTAAAAATGATATGAGCCATGAAAAGAAATATCTGAATATCGTGCCGGCATATTATTCGGAAAAAACCATGGGCGAAATCGAAAGAATTAAATTCTGATTCGATGTCGACTTTTGACACTCACATCATTTGATATGTCCTGAAATACGAAGCAAAAGGCAATCAAATCATCACCTTATGTTTATGATTTCCGGGACAGCGAATCAAATACTTAGTAGTTCAATCTGGAGGACCTGAAATGGGAAGCAGTAAATATGATGTCGGAAACGGAATTCACAGAGTTCCTACATGGAGAATAGCAGGGTATGCCCTGAACAATACAGCAACAAACCTTTATCTTTTCTTTATGAGTTTTATAGCCTATTACATTACAGGATGGGTAGGTCTCGGAGTTGTTCTTGCGGGAAGCTTTTCTATGATAATGCGTCTTTGGGACGGTGTCACCGATCCTATAATCGGTTTTATAGTTGACAAGACAGACGGAAAGTTCGGAAAGAACAGACCCTTCATGATCCTAGGAAATCTTATCCTGTTTATCTCCAGTTTCCTCATGTTTTTTGTGACCCCGTCACTTCCTGAGGGAGCACCGAGGATACTTTTCTTCATACTTGTAAATGCAGTCTACTATATTGGTTACACCTTCCAGTGTGTTATCACAAAGGCAGCACAGTCATGCGTGACCAATGACCCGAAACAGCGTCCCCTTTTCACAGTATTCGATGCTATTTACAATATGATCCTTTTCACAGGAGGACAGGTTTTCGTTTCCTCATATCTTGCGGCCAAGTACCATGGTCTCGGAAAAGACATTGCCATGTTCCACGAGTTTTGGCTTATAGTTGCGGTTACTTCAGCTATTTTCACAGCCATAGCGGTCATTTCCATCTGGCCTAAGGACAGAAGAGAGTATTTCGGTACAGGAGAGGTCCAGAAGATCACCTTCAGGGACTATTTCGAAGTGATAAAAAACAACAAGGCTATACAGATGCTTATCATAGCTGCTTCAACCGATAAGCTTGGAATAGCTGCGAAGACTTCAACAGTAACGCTCATCATGTATGCCATAGTTGCAGGTAACTTTGCTCTTTCCGGCGGATTCCAGATTTATACCACAATCGGTAATGTTATCTTCGTTATCCTGGGTGTGGGAGTTATCGCCACAAGATGCGGACAGAAGAAAGCCATGGTGCTCAGTAGCTGGATAGCACTTATAGGAAATGTGTTAATGATGCTGCTTTGGGGCTTTGGTGATCCTACAAGTCTCAGTCTTCCCGGATATGAGGGCTTCAATGGCTTCAATTTCTTCACGGTTTCACTTTTTACACTGACTGTTATCACAGGCGGATTCCAGCAGGTCAGCTCCAATATAGTTGTTCCCATGATAGCTGACTGCACAGATTATGAGACCTACCGTTCAGGACGTTACGTTCCGGGACTTATGGGAACACTTTTCAGCTTTATAGACAAGATGATTTCTTCCCTTGCGCCGCTGATCTCCAGCATTTGCCTTGCTGCTATCGGATTCACCACACAGATGCCTGATGTGGATACACCATATACACCGGCACTTAAGGGAGTAGGCATATTCCTGATGTATGGTCTCGTTTCACTGGGACTTGTAGCCAACATCGTTGCAATGAAATATTATCCTCTTTCTGCTGAAAAGATGGCCGAGATAAGAAAGACCATTGCAGATAAAAAAGAGGTTGCATAAGAGTTTGATAGTTGACTTTTAAATAAAAAAAGGAAAGGAGCCTCCGGTATTTGTTATATGACCGGAGCATGATAAAAAAATGGTAGATCTTAAAGCAAAGCCCTTTAACTTAAGCGACAAAAAGATTCAGTGGGTGGAGGATACGATAAAGAACATGACTCTTGATGAGAAGATAGGACAGCTTTTCATCAATCTTACACTTCAGAGAGACCCTGAGACCCTCGACAGGCTGGTGAATAAATACCATATCGGAGGTGTCCGCTGGCAGGGCGGAACTCTTGAGGAAATCTACGAACAGAATAAGTATTTTCAGGAGCACAGCAAGGTTCCTGTTCTTATAGCCGCAAACTGTGAAGCCGGAGGAAACGGCGCAGTATCTGAAGGTACATTTATAGCTACTGGAGCCGCCTGCGGTGCAAGTAAAACTCTCGATACTGTAAGAGACATGGCTAGAGTCGGAGCTCTGGAGGCAAGAGCTGTTGGTTGTAACTGGACCTTTGCCCCGGTTTGTGATGTGGTCTCCAACTGGAGAAACACCATCGTAAATACAAGAGCCTTCGGAAATGACCCGGAGCTTGTTGCTGAAAGATCCCTCGCCTATATGGAGGAAATGAACAAGGCAGGACTTGCCTGTGCAGCTAAGCATTTCCCGGGAGACGGAAGTGAGGAAAGAGACCAGCACCTTGTCATGGGCTGTAATGACCTTTCTACAGAAGAGTGGGACGAGAGCTTTGGAAAGGTATATAAGAAGCTAATCGATGCAGGGCTTGAGAGCGTCATGGTGGGTCACATCTGTCAGAGAGCATATACAAAGAAGTTTAACCCTGAGATAAAGGATGAGGATATCCTTCCTGCAACTCTTTCACCTGAACTTTTACAGGGACTTCTCAGAGGACAGCTTGGTTTCAACGGACTTATAGTAACCGATGCGACACATATGGCAGGTCTCACTGCTGCGGCAGACAGAAAGCATGCCATGCAGGGAGTTGTGGCAGCAGGCTGCGATATGATACTTTTCTTCAATGATCATGAAGAGGATATAGCTTACGTAAGAGAGGGTATAGAGGACGGAACCATCACAGCGGAAAGGCTTGACGATGCACTCCATAGGATTCTCGGTCTCAAGGCACATCTCGGTCTTGATGAGCTTGTGTTTCCTAAGAAGGAGGATCTTAACATCGTAGGCTGTGAAGAGCACAAGAGGCTCGCTGAAAAGGCTGCGGATGAAAGCATTACCCTTGTAAAGGATACCCGGAAGATCCTTCCTGTGGATCCTGAAAAGAAGAAGCGGGTTTTACTATATTTTATCGAAAGCGCACCTGTTTCATCACTTGACGGGGCAGATCCTGCGAAGAAGCTTCTGGTGGATGAACTTGAGAGAGCAGGCTTTGAGGTCGAGGCTCCCAAGGACTACTACGAGTATGAGATGGAGTCTCCGTCGAAGTTCAATAAGTTCAGGATGATGGAGCATGAAAGCAGGGAAGAGTTCAAGAAGAACACGGATCTGGTGCTTTTCGTCATCGACATGAAGGGCTATGCAAAGGAGAACAACACAAGACTCACCTATTCCGTTTCTCATTCACATGAGATTCCATGGTTTGTCAGGGAAGTACCGACAGTGGCTGTCTCTCTTAACTACACCAATCATCTTTACGATGTTCCTATGATGAAGACCTTTGTCAATGCCTACGGCTCAAGTCCTGAGTACATCCGTAAGCTGGTTGAAAAGCTTACAGGTAAGTCAGAGTTCAAGGGGCAGTACAACGATATCGTATGGTGCGACAGATGGGATACGAGACTTTGAGACTTGGATTTAAGTATCATGCTGGGTCACATACGTAAATGTGTGCGGGTCTTGCTTATCATAGAGTTACGTTGTTTGCAGTAAATGCGATGTAAAAGGAGTTTTTATGTCTGTTTTGGATTTTGAGAAAAAACACGATCATATCGTATGTATAGATTCAGATGGCTGTGCCATGGACACCATGAATATCAAGCATATAAGATGCTTTGGACCCTGCATGGTGAAGGAATGGGAGCTTTCAGAGTGGGAGCAGGAAATACTTGAAAGATGGAATGAGATAAATCTTTATTCTCTCACCCGTGGAATCAACAGATTTAAGGGACTCAGCATGGCTCTTTCAGAGATAAATGAGAAATACAGGAAGATCGATGGTGTAGAGGAATTACGTGTATGGAGTGAAACAGCTCCTGAATTAAGTAACATTGCCCTGGAGGCAATGATCGGTACTTCACCTGTTTTTGAAAAGGCTCTCAGATGGAGCCGGAGTGTCAATGAAGAGATAGAAAAGCTTTCTCAGGAGGAGATAAAGCCATTTGAAGGAGTGAAGGAAGCCTTTTCTCTCATTCATGAATCAGCTGACATCGCTGTGGTTTCCAGTGCAAATCCTGAAGCTGTTAGAAAAGAGTGGGAAAGATTCGGACTTCTCGAAATGGTGGATGTGGTATGTACTCAGGAGGTGGGCAGTAAGAGCGCCTGCATCAAGATGATTTCTGAAAAGGGATATGAGAAGGATCATATCCTGATGGTGGGAGACGCTCCCGGAGACAGAAAGGCTGCGGAAGAAAATGAAGTTCTGTTCTATCCCATACTTGTAAAGCATGAGGATGAGAGCTGGACAGAATTCCGTACAACAGCTCTTGACAGGTTCCTGAAGCTTTCATATGAGGACTACGGTGTAGAAAAGAAAAAGCAGTTTGAAAGAAATCTGGATGCGGGAGAATCGTGAGCCTCGTGGCAGATTTCGCAGGAATTGTCATATAGCACAACCCTCGTGAAGCGAATTCGGATGGGCTGGTAATCCCGGAACCGCTCTGCGCGGAACGATTCGATGTCGACTTTTGGATATGTGTATTCTTATTTAGGACTATAATATGTCGATAACCTTAGAAGGAATATTTTCCGGAAAGGGGAACATATATGAAAATAACAACATTTAATCCACAGATCATTACAAACGACCCGGAATCAATAGTCAAAGTCTTTGAGGCTCTCGGATTTGAGAAGCATCACAATCCTCAGGGAATCGGTGATTTAAAGGTTGAAGGTATCAGGATGAAAGATGCAAACGGATTTTATCTGGATATCTCCGTTCCGGATATGAAGCTCCCTAAGGATCTTACAGCCATACGTATGAATGTATATGATTTTGATGAAGCATACAAGCTGCTTACTGAACATGGATTCACAAATTTCTACGGAGATAAGACTGTGGAAATGAAGAGCTCAAAGTCTGCGATAATGATATCTCCATCAGGATATATTATTAACCTGGTGCAGCATATCAAGTAATAATGCGATATATAAACGAAATATATGACCATTAAAGAGACCTCACTGTTTTGTGAGGTCTCTTTGATTTATTGCATGCATTAACAAAAACCATTACTATAGATTTTAGAGTGAGCGACTTTTTGTTTCGGCAATAAAGTGATCGATTTAAATTTCGGAGGAAATAATGATAGCACATATCAATGATCTGGAACTGTATTATGAAAAGACTGGAACAGGAAAAACACTTGTGATGCTTCATGGAAACGGAGAAGATCATAGTATTTTTGATGAAGCGGTTGAAGTTCTTAAACAGGATTTTATGTGTTACTGCATAGATAGCAGAGGTCACGGAATGAGCTCTCCGGTTGATGAATTTCACTATGACGATATGGCTGATGATGTAATAGATTTTCTTGATGAAATGGATCTTAGTGATGTTACGCTTTATGGGTTCAGTGATGGCGGGATCATCGGGCTTATAGCGGCGGCAAAATGTGACAGGATAAAGAATCTTATCATAAGCGGTGCGAACCTTGATCCCGGAGGAGTTAAATTCCATTGGAGACTGTTGTTTAGAATGATGTATCTTTTTGGCAGGGATCCTAAGATAAAGCTGATGTTCCGCGAACCTGATATAAAAGACGAAACTCTGAAAAAAATAAGGGCAAAGACACTGGTATTGGCAGGAAGTAATGATCTGATCGTAGAGAAACAGACCCGGCATATTGCAGAGACCATACCAGGAGCAGAGCTTCGTATCATGGATGGAGAGGATCACGGGTCCTATATTATCCATAAGACAAAAATCGGTGAGAGCATTCGGGATTTTTGCAGTCATTAATTGTGCACAACATAATTGCTTTAAACTATTAGTCGTGCTATAGTAGATAGGAATGGAAAGAGGAAGTCTATGGGAGTAAACAGAGTTTACGTCCATAGACTTAGGTTTAAATGAAAGGGGTAAGAAATGAACGAGACATTAAAGGTACTGGAGTCGAGAAGAAGCTGCAGAAATTTCAAGCCGGACATGGTAAAGAAGGAAGAGCTTGATGCTATCCTCAATGCCGGAACATATTCAGCTACAGGAATGGGTAAGCAGAGCCCTATCATTATTGCCGTTACTGATAAGGAACTGAGAGATAAGATCTCCGAAGAGAACAGAAAGATCGGCGGATGGAAGGAAGGATTCGATCCATTTTATGGCGCACCTGTAATACTTATAGTTCTTTCCGATAAGAGTGTACCAACTCATGTTTATGATGGCTCACTTGTAATGGGAAATCTTATGAATGCTGCAGAGAGCCTCGGGGTATCCAGCGTATGGATCCACAGAGCCAAGGAAGAGTTTGAATCCGAGTTCGGAAAAGAGATCCTGAAGAAGCTTGGAATAGAGGGAGATTATGAGGGTATAGGCCATTGTGCTCTCGGCTATGCTGCAGCGCCTTTGAAGGAGGCAGCTCCAAGAAAAGATAATTACGTATATTGCATTTGATAAAGGAGTGATGAAATGAGTACATTAGTAACATATTTCAGTGCAGAGGGTACTACTGCAAAGCTCGCCAAGGAGTATGCTGAGAAGATAGGTGCAGATCTTTTTGAGATCGTTCCTGAAGTACCGTATTCAGCAGCGGATATCAGATGGGTCAATCCTCTGGCCAGATGTAACAAGGAACAGTTCAGCAAGAAGGATGTTCCTGTTCAGGGAAAGATAGATGATCTTGGGAAGTATGATACCGTATACATCGGTTTTCCTATCTGGTACGGGGCAGCACCAAGAGTGGTGTACAGTTTCTGCAAAGACTATGACTGGAGCGGAAAGACTGTTCACGCTTTTGCAACATCAGGCGGCAGCGGTATAGGTAAAACTGCCGAGAAGCTCAGTGAGTATGTTCCGGGAGCAGCATCTGTTGATGCTAAGCTTGTTCATACCGCAGCAGAAATATGAACATAAGGAGATAATTTTAAATGTATATCACTGACGAATACAAGGCGGCTGAAGGAAGATATGACAACGAGGCCGGTTTCTATAAGAGAGTCGGCCGGTCAGGACTTAAGCTTCCAAAGGTATCCTTAGGGCTATGGCACAATTTCGGTTCCAAGGATGATGTCGATAACATGAAAAAACTGCTTTTCACTGCATTTGATCATGGTATCACACATTTCGATCTGGCTAATAATTATGGCCCTGATAATGGTACTGCAGAAGAAAATTTCGGCCATATTTTTGAAAAGAATATGAGAGCCTACAGGGATGAGATGATCATTTCCACGAAGGCCGGATATACCATGTGGAAGGGACCTTACGGTGACTGGGGTTCAAGAAAGTATCTTATTGCATCTCTTGATCAGTCACTTATGAGGATGGGACTCGATTATGTAGACATTTTCTATCATCATCGTATGGATCCTGAGACACCTGTAGAAGAGACTATCATGGCGCTGGATCAGATCGTACGCTCCGGCAAGGCTCTGTATGTGGGAATCTCGAATTATAACGGGGAACGTGCTGCAGAAGCCATGAAGATCGCGAAGGAGATTCATCTGCCTTTGATCATCAATCAGAACAGATATTCTATTCTGGACAGAACCATAGAGGAAAACGGTCTCAAGAAGTACGCAGGTGAGTCCGGTATGGGCATAATCTGTTTCTCGCCTCTTGCACAGGGTATGCTTTCCGAGAAGTATCTTCACGGTATCCCTGAAGATTCGAGAGTTGCAAGGGATGGAAGATTCCTCCATGCTTCAGACATTAACGCCGAGAAGCTTGCGGCTATTCAGAAGCTTGCTGATATTGCCGATCGCAGGTGTCAGACATTGCCACAGATGGCACTTGCATGGGATCTGAAGGATGAGGAGATCACCTCTGTTCTTATCGGAGCATCCAAGCCATCACAGATCATTGAGAACATCAGAGCAGTTGAGAACACTGTTTTCACTGAGGAAGAATTAAGAGAGATCGATGAGATCGCAGGTTCTATCATGGGTAAGCTGGATCCGAGAAGACATGTATAAGATCTGTGAGTCTGTCTTTTAAGTGATCATATGGTTTTGTTGTTTCTTTTTTCAGGTTTTTGATCATCAATACAGTGTAAAACAGACCGTTTGCTGTGTAGCGGCGGTCTGTTTTTGACTTTTTAAGTATATTATCACGTGAGTGGTAATTGAAAAGGAGTAGTGAAGATGTTGAGATTGAGACCGTATATTTCAAAGGATTCAGAAACTGTTCTTTCATGGATCAAAGACGAAGAAACATTTTACAAATGGACAGCAGGTATACTCGGTACTTATCCCATCTCGGGCGAACAGTTTAATGCTGTCAGTGAGCTCATGGCATTTACAGCTATTGAGGATGATGAGCCGGTGGGATTTTTTACCATGAGAAGACCGGGAAATTCCTTTGATGAATTAAGGTTTGGCTTTGTGATCGTAGATCCGAAGCACCGTGGACTTAGTTACGGAAAAAGAATGCTCCTTTTGGGATTAAAGTTTGCCAAAGAAATATACGGTGCAAGAAGAGTGACACTGGGAGTATTTGAAAACAACGAACCGGCATATTACTGCTACAGAGCGGCAGGATTCCGGGAAGTAAAATCAGACGAAGTGAAAGTCTATAAAATACTTGGCGAAAGCTGGAGATGCCGGGAACTCGAGTATATCTGTGCAGATGATTTAAAAGACGAAACAAAAGAGGTCTACAGATTTATGCTGAACACTCTGGTGACCTTTTGAATATAGATAGCTCCAACTTTCATATTGATAAGTACCTCATTACCGGACTAACCGGTAATGAGGTATTTTTTATGGTGAATCCATGCCGTTGTTCAAAACATTTAGTCTTTTTATATTATCTTTATAATTTTTATACAGCTTTTAGTCGATTAGCTTAATTGAAGAGCAGATAAACAAGTCCCTGTATAATAAGAGAGGAATATGAAATGAAGACTAAAGATTTAAGTATCAGAACCAGGTTTACCATTACTCAGATAGGCATAATTATACTCATCGCAGTGATGATGCTGGTAGCATTGACTTCTTTCTATCAACTGAGTAGCATGATGAAACATTTTGGAGCGGTTGAATATGAGAATACCTATGCCGAGTGTGTTATCAGAAAAGATCTGAACGGTATTTCGAAGCGTTTCCTGTCAGCTCTTTATCAGAGTGATATGGAAGGAAATTCGGTTGAGGATCAGAGAAAAAATTTCAAGTCGCGTTTTGCTTCCATGCAGAAGAATCTGGATACCATATGTAATAATTCAGAAGACGAGGCTCTGAAAACAAATCTTCAGTCTATGTTCTCTACATATACAACAAAGGCCTATGAGCTTTTAGACATCATTGAGGGTGGTGATCTTAATGCGTCCGAGCTTTATTATGACGAAAATTTCAGTACGAAAGATTCGGCCATTCATATGCAGCTTATGAATACCCTTGATGCTATAGGTGTTCAATGTGAAGAAGACGCAGCGAATATGATCGCCGAGTCGGAAAAAATGAGTAATACTGTCATGATCGTCATTCCTGCAACATTTGTTGTCATCATAATTGCTTCAACGATCATCTTTTCACTTCTTTCAAAGAGCATCATTTCAGGTGTCAATGTGGTTGTAGGTGCTATGAAGCATCTTGAGAATGGTTCCTTTGATTTTGATATCGATGTATCAGGATTCGGTAAAGACGAGATAGGTACCATGGTCAGAGCGGTAAAGCATATGTCTGACCAGACATCACAGGTCATCCAGGATGTATGTTATAAACTTACGGAGATGGCAAAGGGTAACTTTGCTGCCAAGTCCCAGTGCAAGGATCAGTATGTAGGTGATTATGCAAAAGTCATCACAGCTTATAGAGATATACACAGCAACTTAAATGATATTTTCGGCAGAATGAATGAGGTTGCGGAGCAGGTAGAAACTGGATCAAGTCATATCGCAAACGGTGCCATGTCACTGTCACAGGGTTCAACAGAGCAGGCTTCTACTCTTGAAGAGTTATCAGCAACAGTTCAGGACATCAGAGATAAGGTAAAGGCAAATGCGAAGTCAGCTAACGATGTTGAGCAGTTCTCTGCCAATGTTGCAGAGAGGATCAATGCCGAGAATGAGCAGATGGGCCATGTTAAGGATGCCATGGACGAGATTGCCAATAAGTCTGCCCAGATTGAAAATATAATCAAGACCATCGATGACATTGCCTTCCAGACTAACATTCTGGCACTCAATGCAGCGGTTGAGGCGGCAAGAGCCGGAACTGCCGGCAAGGGCTTCGCTGTTGTTGCGGACGAGGTTAGAAACCTGGCCGGAAAGTCGGCATCTGCAGCTTCAGAGACATCGGCCCTTATTGAAGATACTATTACGGCCATTCGAAATGGTTCGAAACTTATTACAACTTCCGCAGAGAGTCTCAATGAGGTCAAGGAAAGCTCTGAGAAGTCCAAGGAGCTGGTGGCAAATATCGCAAACGAGATGCAGCGTGAAGCTGTTTCCATAGCTGAGATAACAACGGGTCTCGAGCAGATCGCCCAGGTCGTTCAGGAGAACAGTGCGACAGCAGAGCAGTCTTCTGCATCCAGCCAGGAGCTCAATGAACATGCGACGGAACTCAAGAATATGGTATCCAAGATTGTAGTATGAGAAAATACAGATATAGCGAAGCGGAACAGGATTTCATAGAAAAAAGTTCTGTGCCATTTGCGGTCTATCAGTTTATAGATAATAAAGTGATAACAGTTGCTCTTTCCAGGGGCTTTATCGAACTGTCCGGATATACAGGGATGACCAAAGAAGAAGTCTACGGTCTGATGGACAGCAATATGTATCAGGATACGCATCCAGATGATCTTTCGGCAATAGGCGAAGCCGTATTGAGTTTCGCTACGGGAGAGAAAGCCTATGATGTCGTATACAGATTTAAAAGGGATGGCGAATACAGGATCATCCATTCCTATGGGCAGCATATCTATAAGGAAAACGGAGTAAAACTGGCGGTTATCTGGTACAGGGATCTTGGGCCGTATATCGCAGATGGCAGTGACGAAAAGAACATAATTAATGGATGTGATGATCATGTTGATACAAATATCACAATGGGAAGTTCACGGGACAGTACTGAACTTAGAATCATATCCGGTGAGTATGTTAAGCTTAAGAAAGAAAATGAAAAATTAAAAGAAGAGGCGGATGCCGGCAAAAAGATTGCAGAGCTTAAGAGGTCCGTTTCGGCTCTTTTGACCAATATGCCGGCCATAACCTTTTCAAAGGATGTACATACCCGTAAGTATCTGGCCTGTAATCAGGCATTTGCGGATTATGCGAATAAAGAGACACCGGAGGACGTTGTTGGTCTTACGGATTTTGAGATCTTCGATTCAGACACGGCATACCATTTCATCGAAGACGATAAAAAGGCATTGGCCATGGACAGACCATACATCTTTTATGAAGATGTTCCGGATGCCGGCGGAAATCCGAGGCAGTTCCAGACAACAAAGCTTAAGTTTACGGATGATACCGGAAGAGAATGTCTGCTGGGACTATGTCAGGATGTAACGGACGCCATGCGTATCAAGCGTGAGTATGTGGAGAAGCTTGCCATGGTTCAGAGTATGGCTGAAATCGATGCGCTGACGGGAATCAAGAATAAGAATGCATATAAGGAAAGAGAAGAACTGATGAATCGCAGAATCAGAGAGAGGCGTCAGCCGGAGTTTGCAATCATAGTTCTCGATGTAAATGATCTTAAGACGATAAACGATACTTTGGGACATGAAGCAGGGGACAAGTGCATCTGTGAGGCCTGCGATATAATCTGCCGGACCTTTAAACGAAGCCCTGTATACCGTGTCGGAGGCGATGAGTTCGTCGTTATATCCCAGGACGAAGATTACGATCGAACTGATGAGTTGATCGGTCTGATAGCGAGACATAATGAAGAAGCCATTGAAAAGGGCGGAATCATCATTGCCTGCGGAATGTCAAGATATGATAATGACGAGGATGTCATCACGGTGTTCAATCGTGCCGATAAGATCATGTATGATAACAAGAGTTACCTGAAGAAACGTAAGGTATGAGCTCTCAGGTAATTGGATCTTATAATTAATACTTTATATTTCATCCTATATGAAAGCGTATCCTTCTTTGAAAAGGATGATCCCTGTCTGTGATCTTCATATATTCCGGCAGTATGTTGCAGACATCGGGTATATCCTGAGCTTCCAGAGCGATAAAGAGAGAGGGATCAGCTAAAAAACCTCCTGAATACAATACTATAGCCTGTGCATCTGTCATCAGGGTTAGTTTTCTATGAGAAAACGGATCCTGCAGAGTGCAGGCTTTTTTTATGCTTTCGTAGTGATTCACTCCTCTGAATTTTCTCCTGAGATCTGTTTTTGCCAGAAGGTAGGCATGATTGTAGCCGCGGGCAGTTTTGATCTGTTTATGGAAAACATGATCTATAGGCTGATCGGAATGAAGCATCTGTCCGAGAGATACCTGAGTACGAAAATCGAAGGGGGTACCGGACACAGGGATCATTCCAGAAGGCAAATGGTCATCTTTATTCAGCATGACGTTGTTGGCATTGATCTCAAGTAATTGATCCAGACCTGAAATCATCCTATGGGTATGCCTGTTTCCGGAAGTGATATCAACTTCATAAGGAGATAGAGGATCTTCACCGGAAATAGCTTTGATCCCGTGAAGATTCCAATAAGTGTGGTTTGACATATTGATATAAGTAGGTCTGTCTGATACTGCGCAGTAGTTTATGGTGATACACCCCATGTCTTCGATCGTATATGAGACAGAATACTCACGATTTCCCGGATATCCGTCCATGCCGTCAGGCTGTGATGCTGTAAAGGTCACCCTGACAAAATCCGTTCCGGTTTCTGTTTCCGCTACTTTCCAGTCTGAAAATGAAAGATTGTGGGCACCGCCGTGAAGCTGATTCCTTCCTTCATTGGCTTCAAGAGGAAAGTGCTGACCATGGATGGACAGTCCGGGACTGCTGATACGCCCTGCATTTGGACATAGAGTTCTTCCTGCATAAGAGCCTGACTGAATCAACTGTTCATCATCAGGATAACTTAAAACAAGATTCAGGAAATATAGGGGATCTTCAGAGATTATAAGAGCAATATTTTGAATACCTGCTCCGAGGGTACTCAGTTCCACCATAAGGCCCATACTGCTAATAGTTCTGAATCTGACTCGTGATTTAATATTTTTATCGACATAATGTTCTAATTTCATCGTCATAACCCCATAATATTTATCTATTATTCAGTATATGTGAAATATGCGATCTGAAAACGAAAATCCATAATGAGAGCAAGAATTTGAAAGTTCTGAGCAATTTGAAACAATGATTTTCTAAACTGACAGGATTAAAATGGATTTAGTTAAAGAGATTTTTACAGTGAGTTTTTGAACCTGATGAGTGAGTCCGGAAGTATGAGGACAGAACCCGGATGAAGAGAAACTCATAAAAGTGAAATAAAAGAGGAAAGGAGCATACCATGGAACATGTTTTGGAATTCCAACACATTTCCAAATACTTTCCCGGAGTAAAGGCCCTGGATGACGTGTCTTTTAAGGCATATTCCGGTGAAGTTCTGGCATTCCTTGGTGAAAACGGTGCCGGCAAGTCCACCCTGCTTAAGACCCTGAACGGAGATTACCAGCCTACATCGGGCAAGTACATACTTGATGGTCAGGAAAAGCACTTTAAGACACCTCATGAGGCTATAGAGGAAGGCATTTCCATCATATACCAGGAACGTCAGATCCTTCTGGAATTATCAGTGGCTGAAAATATATACCTTGGAAGGATGCCTCTGGGTAGATTCGGAATCATTGACACAACAAAGGCCAATGTCATGGCTTCAAAGATCATCGAGGATTTCGGACTTCCCATAAAGCCGGAAACAAAGGTAAAGGATCTGAGTATCGCATATCAGCAGATGGTCGAGATAATGAAGGCCTATTCCAGAGATAATCTGAAGGTCATTGCCTTTGATGAACCGACAGCTTCCCTCAGTGATTCGGAGATCGAAGCTCTGTTTAAGATCATAAGGAAGTTAAAGTCAGAAGGAAAGATCATCATTTATGTCTCCCATCGTATGGAGGAGATCGAAGAAATAACCGATAAGGTAGCTATCTTCAAGGATGGTCACTATGTGGATACCGTAAGGACGGGAGAATGTCCCCAGTCAGAAATGATACGCATGATGGTAGGCCGTGATCTCGGAGATATCTATAACAATCTCGATCGTGACAAGACCATAGGAGATGTACTTCTGGAAGTCAGAAATGTATCTTCCGATTATGTCAAACCAAATTCCTTTGTTCTTCGAAAAGGAGAGGTCCTCGGTTTTTCGGGCCTCGTTGGAGCAGGACGTACAGAGCTTATGAGAGCTATCATCGGTGCGGATAAAATGAAGACCGGTGAAGTGATACTGGAAGGAAAGAAGACCGAGATACATTCACCTCATGATGCAATGAAACAGGGAATAGTACTTGTTCCCGAGGACAGAAAGCTGCAGGGTATCATTTCCAATTTCTCTGTTGCGGATAATATCAATATCTCCCTTCTGGATCAGCATTCGGACAGATTTGGTTTTGTAAATGAAAAGGAAGAGAAGAAGACAGCTGAAGAAGGAATTAGGAAATTCAGCATAAAGACACCTTCTCCTGACAAAAAGATCGTGGAATTATCCGGTGGAAATCAGCAGAAGGCCATAGTTGCCCGCTGGCTCAGTACAGATCCCAAGGTTCTGATCCTTGATGAACCTACAAAGGGAATCGACGTAGGTGCGAAGTCGGAATTTTACAATATGATCTGTAAGTTTGCCAAGCAGGGTATCGGAGTGATACTGATCTCCTCAGAGCTGCCGGAAGTCATCGGATTATCTGACCGCATCATAGTTATGAAGGGCAGACAGATCTCCGGAGAGATCTCAAGGCAGGAAGCAAGCGAAACAAATCTCTTAAGTCTTGCAATGATCGGGAAGGTGGAAAAATCATGAAAAAGTTAAAGATAAACGGCGATAAGCTGGTGCTTGTAGCTGCCATTGTTGCTGTATTTATTCTGTTTACGACACTTAACAGCAATTATCTGTCACTGACAAATATAATCAACATCCTTATTGCGGCTTCACTGGTAGGGCTTGTTGCCATCGGACATACCTACCTCATCATAGCAGGTCAGAACGATCTGTCCCCGGGTTCTCTTGCAGCGTTTTCAGGAGTGCTGGCTGCGACACTGGTGAGTTATGGTGTTCCTTTCGTACTGACCTGTCTTATCACCATTGTTGCAGGAATGCTCGTAGGACTGTGCAATGCTTTCATGGTCAACAAGATTAAGCTGGAAGCATTCATAGCCACTCTCGTTTCACAATCTGTTATCCGTGGATTTGCCTATATTCTCTGCGGAGGAAAACCTGTGGCCATTGCCGATCCCACATTTCTGCTTCTTGGAAAACTCAGGATCCTGAATATCCCTCTCTCTGTGTGGATAATGCTTCTCTGCATCGTGGTCTTCGGTATAGTTCTCGCAAAGACCAAATTCGGAAGATCCATTTATGCGATCGGCGGTTCCAAAGAGGCAGCGAGACTCGCAGGACTTAATCCCCAGCAGATCATCAGAAGAAGCTTTCTCATGATGGGTGCGCTGTGTGCGGTGGGAGGCATTATCTTCTCTGCACGTATGAATTCAGGACAGCCTGCAGCCAATGTCAATCTGGAGTTTGATGCTATTACCGCTGTAATTCTGGGAGGAGTATCCTTTGCAGGCGGTGTAGGTGATATGGGAGGTACCTTCCTCGGAATCATTCTGATCCAGGCTTTCAATACGGGTCTTACCATGGTCAATGTTCCGTCATTCTGGCAATACGTTGCAAAGGGAGGACTGCTTCTGTTCGCGTTGGCAACGGACTATGTACGTAAACAGCGTCGAGAGAAGGAACTTCTCGAACTGTCCATGAAGAATCTTTAAACACAATATGCAAATGCATTTTTAAGGAGGAAAAATGAAAAAATCACATTTCAAAAAGGCAATGGCACTTGGACTGGCTATGGCGATGGTGGGAGCACTCTCGGCATGTTCTGTAGAGGGTGAGACTTCTACAACCGCTGCTGCAAAGGAGGCTGATACAAAATCAGCAGAGACAAAGAAAGAAGAAAGTGGTGCTGCACCGGCTGCTTCTTCAGGTTCCGGAGTTATCTACGGTATCTACAAGGCCGGAGATCAGACATGGTTCATCGATGAAGGAAATGCAGCAAAAGCTGCCGTTGAGAAAAACGGCGACACATTTACATATGTAGATGCAAAGATGAATCCGGAAGAGTATTTAAAGGCTATAGATAACGCCATCGCAAACAACGCAAAGGGTATCGTTACATGTATTCCTGACCAGACCATGTCTCAGGCAGCTGTTGATAAGGCAAAGGAAGCCGGAATCCCTATCGTTGCAGCCGATGATGCACTTCAGGATACTTCAGGCAACAAGCTTGCTCCATGGGTAGGTATCAATGCTTATGTTATCGGTCAGGCAAATGGTAAGTGGATCGCACAGTATGTAAAGGATAATGATCTCGCCGGCAAGGATGATGTAGGTATGCTGATCATGACTATGGACACAGTATCTTCCTGCGTTCCACGTGCAGAAGGTGAGATCGCTCAGTTCACAGAAGACTGTCCTGATTTTGATCAGAGTAAGATCTATAAAGCTGACTATGACGGAACAACAGATAAGGGTAATACTGCTGCCGCATCAGTTATCACAGCACATCCTGAGGTCAAGACATGGCTCATTACCGGTGCCAATGAAGAGGGTACCATCGGTGCATGCCGTGCCCTTGAGTCTGCAGGCCTCGATAAGGATGCATGTGTAGTAGGTCTCGGCGGATATATGGCCAAGGATGAGTGGAATACAAAGGGCGCAGACGGCACCTGCATGAAGGCAGCTGCATATTTCTCCGCTCAGTCTGTTGGTGAGGGTTCTGTAAATGTTCTTTATAAGCTGATCAATGGCGAGACTCCTGACATGGAGACTGCAGTTGACGCGGTTATCGTAACACCTGATAACTATAAGGATGTTATGGGTAAAGATGCAGAATGATGCGAGTAAAAAATAAGTAAAAGCAGAAAGAGGGCAGCCTGCATGGCTGCCCTTTGCTGAAAAAATTTTTATCAGATCCTGATTAAATCAATAAAACAAAAGTGTTTTCTATATGCTGTTTTTAATAGCGCTTTCTTTATTTTTCCGGAGAGTTGACAGCGGATCTGTATCTGGAAGGTGTCATCCCGGTGACCTTTTTAAACGTGGTACAGAAGCTTGATTCTGAGGAAAAACCGCAACTGTAGCAGATGTCTTTAATACTCATTTTTGCATTCTGTAAAAAGAATTTGGCAGCATTGATACGGGTCTCTATGACATATTCGTGAGGTGCAAAACCGGTCTCGCGTTTGAAAAGCCTGCTGAAATAAAAGGTACTTAGAGAAGCCTGGGAGGCCAGCTGTTCCAGTGACAGTTCTTCATGTATATGATCCGAGATGTAGGCAACGGTGTCCTCTATGATTCCGCTTGCAGAAGCTTCTGCTATATCCTGGCTTTTGGCGAGGAACAGTTCTGTCAGGATATTTACGAGATAATTGTTGAGAAGAGGGTCACCAACGGCAACTGTATCACGGAATCCCAGATATATACGGTGGAGATACTTCTCGAAGCGATAGGAATTCTGAAGAGTGATGATGGGACCGGTGGTTTCTGTGATGGCTTCAAAATATTCCCGGGCAGTTATCCCGTCGAAATGGATCCATTCTATACTGCAGCCAGAGCTCGTACCGTAGGAATGAGGGGCATAACAGTCCAGAAATATGACATTGCCCTCATGGGCATGGTATATATGTCCGCAGGTCTCTACAGTACATTCACCTTTCTTTACATACATGATGAGGAAACTGTCAAAGGCATTTCTGCGGATAGTGTAACCCGGAAGGTAGGTGAAATTACCTACGATCATAGGGTATAGAAACAGGCGCTTGGCCAGAGCTCCGGGAGTATAAACGTAAAAATCAGATCCCGGTTTAATATGGTTTTCAGTTGAGATCATATGTGCCTCACAGAGCAAGATTTAAAAACTAATGAGCAATCAAACCTAATGTAATAGAAGTAATTACACTTTATATTATAAGCAAGAAACATAAATTAACAAATATTTTTCGGGCAATTAAGGAGGAAATTATGGGAGATGTAAAGCTGTGGGAGGAGGATGTCATCATCCCAACCTATGGTGTCGGTGAACCTGATAAAAATCCTATGTTCATGGAAAAGAGAGTTTATCAGGGAAGTTCCGGCAGGATATATCCGTATCCGACCATCGAGAAGATATATGATGAGAAAAAAGATAAGCATTATAAGGCTGTTTTTCTGGAAAATGATTATTTAAAGATAATGATCCTTCCTGAACTCGGTGGCAGGATACAGCGTGCCTATGATAAGACCAACGGTTATGACTTCGTATATTATAATCAGGTCATAAAGCCTGCTCTGGTGGGACTCCTCGGACCGTGGATCAGCGGAGGTATAGAGTTTAACTGGCCTCAGCACCACAGACCGACCACATTTATGCCTGTGGATCATATTCTGGTCGAAAACCCGGACGGATCCAAGACCTGCCGTATCTCTGATATGGATCAGATGTACGGAACCCGCGGCGAGGCAAGTTTTACATTATATCCAGGAAAAGCGTATCTCGAGATAAAAGGACAGCTTTATAATCGTACCTCTACACCCCAGACCTTCCTCTGGTGGGCAAATCCTGCGGTTCCCGTAAATGACCATACACAATCCGTATTTCCGCCGGATGTTCATGCAGTCATGGATCACGGAAAGCGAGATGTTTCCCGTTTCCCTATAGCAACGGGAGTCTATTACAAGCATGACTACAGTGCGGGTGTTGATATTTCACGCTATAAGAATATTCCTGTTCCGACTTCCTATATGGCTGAAAAGTCTGATTTCGATTTCGTCGGTGGGTATGATTATAAGGTGGGTGCAGGTCTTCTTCACGTGGCGGATCACCATGTGTCTCCGGGCAAAAAACAGTGGACATGGGGATGCGGAGATTTCGGAAGAGCATGGGACAGAAACCTGACTGATGAAGACGGTCCGTATATAGAGCTAATGTGCGGTGTCTTCACAGACAACCAGCCTGATTTCTCATGGCTTAAGCCCATGGAGGAAAAGACCTTTACACAGTATTTTATGCCGTATAAAGCAGTCGGTCAAATCAAGAATGCCACAAAAGAAGCGGCTGTAAATATGGAACTTAAAGATGGAGAGATCAGTCTCATCGCCTATGGAACAGCTGATTATCCGGATGCAAGGTTCCTTCTTACCTATGACGGGGAAGTACTTTCGGAAGAAACTGCACATCTCAGTCCGGTCTCCACATACAGTAAGACTATCAGGCATAATGTTTCCGACGAAACGAAGCTGTGTTTCGCAGTCTTTGCAGAAGGGCGTGAACTGGTGCATTATTCCCCTTTGAAGAAGGAGATACCCGAGCTTCCTCATCCTGCGGAAGCGGCCAAGGCCCCATCTGAGATCATGACAAATGAGGAACTGTACCTTACGGGATTGCATATCGAACAGTACCGTCATGCGACCTTCCGCCCGGATGATTATTATCTTGAGGGACTGAAGCGAGACCCGGGAGACATTCGCATAAATAATGCCTTTGGTTCTTTACTGATGCGCCGCGGATTATTTAAAGAGGCGGAGGAACATTTCCGAAGAGCTATAAGAAGACTTACATGGAAAAATCCAAATCCTTATGACTCTGAGGCATATTATGATCTGGGACTTGTACTTCTTTATCAGAATCGTGATGATGAAGCATTTGAAGCCTTCTATAAAGCGAGCTGGTCTGCAGAACAGCAGGAAATGAGTTTTTATTATCTTGCTGCAATTGAGGCGAAACGAGGCCATTTTACGGATGCTCTTAAGCTTTCTGAAAAAGCTCTGGTAAAAAATGCCCATAATGTAAAAGCATGCGGACTCAGGCTGTATCTCATGAGAAAGCTTGGTATGAGAGATGAGGCACTTGCTGTAGTAAAGGAAAATCTCAGGATAGATCCTTTTGATTATGTCACACGTATGGAAGAGTCTTATCTGTATGAAACAGATTCTGCTATGGATGCTGCATCTAGGAAGGAGCTTTCCGATGAAAAACGCAGGGAGCTTATAAGGATCGCAAGAAACTATCATGAAAACTTCCTTACTGTAGCCAGGGATTACGTGGAGTTCGGAGCTTATAAGGAGGCTTCGGATGTTCTCGGACTCTGTACAGAGAAATGGGCAATGCTTGAGTATGAGAAAGCCTATATCGCATCATGCGAGGGAAAAGAAGAGGAGGCAAAGGCTCTTTATAAAAAGGCGGCAGAAGCATCTACAGACTATGTATTCCCGAATAAGCTTGAGGATATTCTGGTGCTGAATGATGCCCTCAGGTATGATCCAGAGGATGGCAACGCCTGGTATTATCTCGGTGATCTTTACTATGACAAGACAGTATACGACAAGGCCATCGAGGCATGGGAAAATGCTTCTGAAAGACGTCCTGAGTTTGCAACCATCTGGCGAAATCTTTCCATTGCGTACTTTAACAAGAGAAATGATGTTGAAAGATCCAAGGCGGCTATGGAAAAGGCCTATGCACTGGCGCCCAAGGATCCGAGGATTTTCCTTGAACATGATCAGCTTTTGAAGAAGCTTAATGTTTCTCATGGGGACAGGCTCAAATTATATGAAGAGAATCCGGAAGTTTTTTCTCAGAGGGATGATCTGAAGGTGGAGTATGTCACATTACTGAATCTGCTGGGTGATTTCGAAAAGGCGATCTCGTTTATCAGAGAAAACCGTTTCCATCCTTGGGAAGGCGGAGAAGGAAAGATCACGACCCAGTATGTATATGCATTGACCGGTATGGCCCTGAAGGAAATGAAGAAGGGACACTGGCCTGAGGCGAAGGCTCTTCTGGAGGAGGCATTGGTATATCCCGAAAATCTCGGAGAAGGCAAACTTGAAGGCACAAAGGACAACAATATTAACTACTATATCGGAATCTGTGAAGAACATTCAGGTGAGGGTGACGCCCGGGGTCATTTTACAGAGGCTACCATCGGTACCGACGAGCCTGCCGGCATGATGTACTATAACGATCAACCTGCGGACATGATCTATTTTGAGGGTCTTGCACTTGAGAAGCTGGGGAAAGAAGTTGCCGGAAAGGCACATTTCAATAAACTGATCGATTATGGTGAACGCCATATGAGAGACGAGGTGAGGATAGGATATTTTGCAGTGTCCCTTCCCGACTTCCAGATCTTTGATGAGGACTGGACAAAGAGAAACAGGGCACATTGCCACTATCTGATAGGACTCGGAAAGCTGGGTTATGGTGACGCTTATGAAGCGGCTGAGGAATTCAGAAAGGCTATAGAGCTGGAACCGACCCATTGGAATGCTATACGATACCTGCAGATAGCCGAGAAAGAACTTTGATATAAATGGTCCTGCCTGTATAATTGAAAATAAGGAAAAGAAAAAGAGGCTGAGGAATCGATCCCCGGCCTCTTGATCATTACAAGATACTTTCTGCGTCTGTAGTTACTTTTTTACCCAGATCCTGTCCGCTGACTTTCTTAAGTGTATATAAGACATCTTCAGAATGTTTGCCTTCAACGATGCCCCGGAGGAACACTATGACAAATAAAAACATTTATACACGGAAAATATGCTGTGAGATATTGTTTGGATTGTTTTTTCTGTTCATTTTGTGTTCCGTTCCGGCCTATGGAGATGAAATAGAAAGTAAGACTGTCAGGGTCGGTTATTATGAAAATGAAGTGTTTCAGGAGGGGGCCGAGGAAGGTGCTGTAAAGACCGGCTATGCTTATGAGTATTATCATAAGCTGTCAGAGTATACCGGCTGGAAATATGAATACGTTTATGGCGGTTTCGGAGAGCTGTATCAGATGCTTCTGGATGGAGATATCGATCTTCTGGCAGGTCTAGCCTGGAGAGAGGAACGGGCTTCTCTTATCGGTTATCCTGAAAACATCATGGGAAATGAGTCATACTATCTTGTTAAACATGATACGGACGATGGAATAACCGCAGATCCCGCCACTATGAAGGGCTGCAGGATAGGGGTTCTGGACAGTGCCATGGTAAGTGTCCTGGAAAAGTATCTTTCTGACCATCATGTTGAAGCTGAAGTTGTGACCTATTCGGATCACACCATGCTTTTCAGCGCCTTTGATTCCCATGAAGTGGATATACTTGCAGCTGAGAGTGACGGCGCCCATGGAAGGGAACATGCAGAGGTTCTGACGGCTTTCGGTTCTTCGGAATATTATCTCTGTGTAAACATTGACCGTCCGGATCTCTTATCGGAGCTCAATTCCGCACAGATGATGCTTGCGGCGGAAGAGCCCAATTTCCTGAATTCCCTGAGTGCAAAGTATTATTCCATCAGTGTTACAGCCAGAGCTTTTTCTCAGGCGGAGCATGAGTGGATGAACAACCACACATCCCTTCGTGTCGGCTATCTGGAAAACTATCTTCCCTACAGTGATACTGATGCATCCGGTAATGTGACCGGTGTGATCAAGGATATGGTTCCGTCTATTCTGGGTGCTTTGGGGATACCGGATATAAGTGTCAGCTTTACCGGATACAAAAGCTATGATGAGTTGATAAAGGATATCAGCTCAGGAGCCATAGATGTGGCATTCCCAGTAGGCGGAGGACTGTATTACTCTGAGGAGAACGGTATATATCAGTCCAATGCTGTTGCCTCGTCACCGACAGCCATAATCTACAAGGGCGAATTCGGAGAAACTACAACGGATAAATTTGCCATAAATGAAAACAACCGCATGCAGTACTACTATGTGAAGACGAATTATCCCGATGCCGCGATAGTTTTTTATCCGTCTATAGACGAAAGCCTTGCGGCAGTTATTTCCGGTGAAGTGGGATGCACAACACTGAACGGTCTTCGTGTCAATGACATACTTAAAAACAGGAAGTATGAAAATCTTTCCATCAGACAGTCCAGCTATAACGATGACCGCTGCTTCGGAGTGAAGATAGGAAATGAGGGACTGCTGAAGCTGCTTAACAGAGGTATAAATATTCTGGGAAACGATTATGCCCAGAATATTTCCTATCGCTATACAGAGGGACTTTCCTCCTACGATATCGTGGATGTGCTTCGTGACAACATGGCGATCTTCGTGAGCATCGCTCTTTTTGTTGCGGCTGTTATGATCATTTTTCTTGTGCGGGATAAAAACAGATCGAAGCGTGAGATACAGAATAAGGAAACGGCCAGAAAAGAGCTGGAGAGGGCCAATGCTGTTCTCGCGGAGACCCAGAGGACCAAGCAGCAGGAACTGGAAGACCGCATCGCCCTGCAGGAAGAGCTGCTGGAACAGCAAAAGCGCCGTGAACAGCAGGACAGGATGATCACTGCTCTGGCTTCGGACTATCGCTGCGTTTATCATGTGGATCTCGATAAGAATGATGCGGTATGCTACAGAGCGGATCCAACGGACCATGAGCAGACGCCGGAAGGGATTCATTTTCCGTATTATGAGCGTTTTTCCTGGTATGCTGAGCACTCAGTGGCGGAAAGCTACAGGGAAGGCTTCCTGAAGTTCATCGATCCCGGTCATGTACGTGAGGCTCTGGCGAAAGACCTGATAATAGTATACCGGTATCTGGCCCAGCGTGACGGCAGGGAATATTACGAAATGATACGAATGGCAGGTGTCCGTCATGTCGAGAACCGTGATGATCACATAGTCCATGCGGTTGGTCTCGGGCTCACTGTAATTGATACAGAGATGCGTGAATCCATGGCCAAGAATCAGGCTCTGGGTGAGGCTCTTGCGGCGGCTGAGGAAGCAAATAAGGCAAAGACCGCATTTCTGTCCAGCATGAGCCACGAGATCCGTACACCCATGAATGCAATAATCGGTCTCGACAGTCTGGCACTCAGAAACGAATCCCTTCCGGAGGAAACCAGAGAATATCTGGAAAAGATCGGCGGAAGCGCACGGCATCTTCTCGGACTGATCAATGATATCCTCGATATGAGCCGTATAGAGGCCGGTCGTCTCATACTGCGTAAAGAGGAGTTTTCTTTCAGTGACATGCTGGAGCAGATCAACACAATGGTCATGTCCCAGTGCAGTGAAAAGGGACTGCATTATGAGTGTAAAGTAGTGGGCGGGGTAAGTGACTGCTATATCGGTGATGATATGAAGCTGAAGCAGGTCCTCATAAATATCCTGTCCAATGCCATAAAGTTCACAGAGGCCCCCGGCGATGTGACCCTTATAGTGGAACGAACAGCCGTATTCAGAGATCATACCACCATGAAATTCAGAGTTAAGGATACCGGAATAGGTATGGATAAGGCATTCATACCAAAAGTATTTGACGCCTTTGCCCAGGAGGACAGCGAAAGGAGCAACAAGTATGGCAGCACCGGCCTCGGAATGGCCATAACCAAAAATATAGTTGAGCTTATGAACGGTACGATCTCTGTGGAATCGGAAAAGGGTGTCGGTACTGAATTTGTGGTTGTCATAACTCTGACCAACTGTCAGCATCATGGGTCATCCGCAAATCATGTGGAACCCAAGAAGTGTGCTGACCTGAAGGGAAGACATATTCTCATGGCAGAAGATGTTGTTATCAATGCTGAGATCATGAAGCAGATAATCATTTCACGTGAAGCAGAGATAGATCATGCTGAAAACGGAAAAATACTTCTCTCCATGTTTGAGAAGAGCCCTGTGGGGTACTATGATGCGATACTTATGGATGTGCGCATGCCGGAAATGGATGGACTCGAAGCAACCGAAGCCATAAGAGCTCTGGACAGACCGGATGCAAAGCTCATTCCTATCATTGCCCTGACTGCCAATGCCTTCGACGAGGATGTACAGCGCTCTCTGCAGGTCGGCATGAATGCTCATTTATCCAAACCTGTGGAACCGGAGCATCTGTATCAGACTCTGGAGGAGCTTATCTGGGAAACAGATATGAAAGATTTTTATAAGAAATGATTTATTGAAAGCAGGGATCATTTCAGGTAATATTCGGATTAGATTTGCGTATAAACTATGAGGGGTATAAAGGGTGATCGCATATAAATGTAAAAACTGTGGGGGACAGATGAACTTCGACGGTTCAGTCGGACTTACATGTCCTTTCTGTGGTTCAAAATCTTTCTTTTCCGATGATGATTTCAAGGGCAACGAGAAATTCCGCAAGATGCTTCTTCAGTACTATAAGGCAGAGGCTGAAAAAAAGGATGTGGATTATAGTACCGATTGTCTATGGTCATATACAGGACGTGACAGCTATACCATGAAGAACGGTCAGATGCTGAATATCGAGTATATGAAAAAGTACGATAGAGACGGGCTTTCAGTCTATTTGGCCAGAGAATCTGTTGTATATGTCTTTGATGCTGAAGCAGAGGCCATATCGTTTTTGAATAAACTGAAACGCCTCGTTTTTCCTTCGGCGGATATCAAGCTTCACAGATCTTTTCCCGAACTTAAGATGGAAATAGGATTACTTGAAAACAGGCATGCGCTTGTTTTCAAAAGGAGACCCAACTGCTATCCGGCAGAGTTTTTTGCCCCATGGGAATCGGTGCATATCGCATGGGTGATATCAAGGATGGAGAATATATGCTGCGCTCTTGAGTATTCTGAGCTTGAGCATGGGGATATATCGGCGGATTCAGTATGGATTAATCCGTTCACCCACGAAGGCATACTGTTTGGAGACTGGAGAAGGGTCAAAACTTTAAGCAGTAATGCCGATCTGAAAGCATTAAGAAAAACAGCGATACTTCTTGCTGAGAATACAAAAGAACCTGAAGAGATGTACCGGTTTTTAAATTCGGAACCGGCGAAGGACGCTTATTCCGACTTCGAAAAATGGGATGAGGTCATAGAAAAGGGTTTCGGAGGACACAATTTCAGAAAGATGGATGTCTGACATCAGTCTATGGGACATGTCATGAAACGGGAAATAAAAAACGGGACGGAGTACCCGAAGAATAGGAGATAATAGATTATGGGATATGGTAGTTATTCGGCAAGTGACTGGTCAAAGCTTAAATCAAGCAGAAAGCTGTCCAATGATCAGAATGTGGAAGAAGTCTTCAAAAAAAGAAGCTGTGATCCGAAATTAGAT
Source organism: Lachnospiraceae bacterium JC7 (assembly GCA_000513555.1). Taxonomy (GTDB): domain Bacteria; phylum Bacillota; class Clostridia; order Lachnospirales; family Lachnospiraceae; genus Oribacterium. The sequence continues at coordinate 72,278 of ALYD01000008.1, read as the reverse complement.
CCAAGGTTTATAGGAACCAGAGAGTGTTTCGATTCTCAGGATCATCCCCACTCAACACCTATAGTTGTGGGACTCGATGTTACTGCATCTATGGGTTATCTTGCGGTAAAGGTCGCAACAGAGGCTCTTAATGATCTCATTACCAAGCTTTATTCCACAAGCACCATCGAAGACCCGGCACTTATGTGCGCGGCATACGGTGATTTTAAGGATGAGTCACCACTTCAGGTCACTCAGTTCGAATCAGATATCCGTATAGCTGAGCAGCTTCTCGATATTTATTTTGAGAATCATGGAAACAACAAGGTTGTACCTACCTGTCTCTGGGAGTTCCTTTCCAGACATACGAATATCGATGCCATCAATAAAAGAGGAGAGAAGGGCTTTCTGTTTACCATCGGAGACGGTGCTGATATAAGGACCGATACAGTTCCTGAGACCATAAAGAGAGTTATAGGTGATGATGTGCCGGAGGCTTCTGTAGAGAGTCTTTTGACCGAAGTAGAGAAGAAATTCCATGTTATCCATATCATGATAGGCGGAGAAGGAAACAGGGACATCCTGTCAGGACGCAAGATCGTGATAGGAGATGGTGCTGTCAATGTTATTCCTGACATCATTTTCGGAGCTATACGTCTTCAAAAGGGAGAAAAACTTACAGATATTCTTGAGCCTTATGATAATGCAAACAGGCTGCTTATTTACAACGCACTGAATCAGCTCAGTCTTTCAGATGTGGGACAGTCCATCACATTATGAAAACAATAGCTGTAGTAGGAAAAAATTTCGGTGATGAGGGAAAGGGACTGGCGGTCGACTACCTTTCCCTTCATTCTTCCAAAGCTCTGGTGGTTCGACATAATGGGGGTGCGCAATCAGGGCACACTGTCGAACTTAAAAACAGAGTGACTTCCCATGATATGATAAGTGCCGGAGGGGAACGCTTCGTATTTCACGAGCTGTCCTCCGGCTCTTTGCGTCATGCTGATACCCTCTGGATAGAAAGCTTCTATCCGGATCTTTATAAGCTTTCAGAGGAGGCGGAAAACTTCAAAGCAACCTTTGGCTATGTGCCTTCTGTTTATGCGATGGAGAACACCTGCATCACCATTCCCGATGACATACTTATAAACATGGCTCTGGAAAGTTCCCGCGGAAAAGAAAGACACGGGAGCTGCGGCATGGGGATAAATGAATGTGATATACGTACCGGGGCAGGGTATGGACTGACACTCAGAGAGATAAGAGATCTGGATACCGAGGGGCTCTTACGGAGACTGTCGGAAATAAGAAGATCCCATACATGGAAAAGGATTGAAGAGCTCAGCGGTCTGATCAATGAATCGGCTTCTGAGTATATTGAACTTCTTCATGATGAAAATGTGCTTTTAAATGCCTCTGAAACTATGATCGAAAATTTTAAATATATAAAGCTTCTGACTGAAGAGTCGCTGAAAGTACTTTTAGAAGATATTGAAACCCTGATTTTTGAAACCGGACAGGGGCTGCTTCTGGACTGTGAAAATGAGGAGTATGCGCCTCATGTTACCGCATCAAGGACAGGAATACATAATCCCTGTGCTTTCCTGAGAAGGATGGGATTGGAACTCGACGAGGTCATGTATGTGACGAGATCATATGTGACCAGGCATGGTGCAGGGTATCTTCCGTGTGAGTGTGATAAAGAAATACTGGGAAGTATAGATAAGGATCTGACAAACGAACCTAATGAATGGCAGGGCCATATACGCTATGCTGCCCATGAAAGTGAAGAAGGATTTATTTCATCGATAAAAAAAGATATATCGGAATACGGCCATAAAGCCATGAATATCTCACTTCTTGTAACACATCTCAATGAAACGGAAAATAGAGTGATCACAAATAATCGAAGAATTCCGATAAATGATTTTGCTTCGATTCCTGCAATCCGAGGTCTTTTTTCCGAAATATATCTGTCCTCAACCCGGTATGCAGAAGACATCACCAGGATTCTTTAGTGATACAAAAGTTATATTTGCCGGTGTTTTACACGATATAAATAGGGTAAACAGTTAGTGATGACAGCAGAGGTAAGCATTGGCGGTATGAGATTTCTGACTTTTCAACCCTACGACTGGAGAACATCGACACAGAAGAGAGCTATTTTTGATTATCTGGGATTTGATGCGGTGTATTGTATCAATGCGGATCATATGGACACCGCATTTATCAATACTTGCCTTGTGACTCCGACTATTCCGGAGATCGCCCTGTATTTTGAGACAGAAGAGTTTTATCTTATCGATAAGGTTGAACAGGAGAAGTCCACCATAGCCGGTGAGCTACTGGATATAGGAGTGGCTTCGGCTGAAAGCTACAGAGAGGCTGCTGCCGAGTACAACATGAACCTCAGTAACTATATAGAAAAATACCATCCGTATCAGTTTGAATATCTTATAGATAAGAGATCCATAAGGAATGAGCTGGTGATAGACGTCTGTGACTCGGTACTTAACAGTCTGGACTGGTCGGATGACAGACTACTGAGAGAAGTGAACAGCAGTGTGACGGATTACCAGTTCAGGTTCATGGATTTCATAAAGGAAAAACCCGGAAAGTTTAAAAATGTTTCCGATGCCGTGCTTCTGAGAAGCGCCGCGGCATATAAGTATTTTGAACTTTACAGGAACGGAAGCGGACTTTTCTTCAGAGATTTCAAGGAACATTTTAAGATCCGAAAGAAACAGCAGAGTATATCGGACATCAGGCTACGAGAGCACAACGAAAGATATATGAGGCTCCTTCAGGATTACTATAGACATCCGGAACACAGGACCTTGAATGAGTTCTGCAGTTTTGTATACGGAGAGATCTACAGAGGATAGAGTATCAGTAAGTCTGATGCTCTATTTTTTTGGAATTTTTGAACCAATATTTACCAGTGAGTGTATGATATTTCCTTCATTGATACTGAGCCGGTTTTTATAATTTGCATGACAAATATGAATACCGCGGAATGCGGAAACATTGAAAAACAATGTAAAAATGGAGGAAGTGTATGAAGAGAAAATTTTTAGCCATGACACTGGTTGCTGCCATGACAGCATGTCTTGCAGCTTGCGGAGGACAGGGAACAGCTGCAGCTTCAGGTGATGCAAAGGCTGCTGGTACAGAGGCTGCCAAGGAGCAGGCACCTGCAGATGACGGAAAGGTATATGAGCTTAAGCTTTCTACTACCCAGACTGATACATCCATGATCTATGCCGGTATGCAGGCTGCTGCAGACAAGATCAAGGAGGATACAAACGGACACGTTCTCGTAACTATCTATCCTTCAAGCCAGCTCGGCGCCGAGGAAGACATGATCGATCAGGCTCTTCAGGGAATGGGAATCGCAGTACTTACTGATGCCGGACGTCTTTCAAGTTATGTAAATGATATCGGTATCCTCAACATGGCATATTTTGTAGACACTTATGATGACGGTATGAAGGTAATGGATACAGAGACCTTCAAGGGATGGGACAGTGAGCTTCATACTCAGGGACTTCACCCTCTCTGCTATAACTATTTCGACGGTGCACGTTCATTCATGGGACACGAAGCATTCAAGACACCTGCAGATCTTAACGGTGTAGTTATCCGTACACCGGGTGCAGATCCTTATTCAAAGTCTATTTCAGCTCTTGGTGCAACACCATACAACATCGCATGGTCAGAGGTATATAACGGAATCCAGACAAAGTCCATCGATGGATGTGAAGTTCAGTACACTTCAGCAGTTTCTTCAAAGATGTATGAGGTTTGTGAGTTCATTTCAAAGACTGAGCATATCAACCTCTTTAACTTCGTAGTATGCGGACAGAAGTGGTTCGATCAGCTTCCTGCAGAGTATCAGGAAATAGTTGAAAAGGATTTCCAGGAGTGTGCTTATAAGAATGCTCAGGACGTTATCGCTGCACAGCAGGATCTGGAGAAGACTCTCAAGGAGAACGGAATGACTGTTGTTGATGTAGATAAGGAAGCATTTAAGGAAGCAGCAAAGAAGGCTTACGAGGAGCTCGGCTGGACAGGTCTCAGAGAGTCTATCTATAAAGAGGCAGGACTTCAGTAATTATCTTGACAATGATCACAAAAGGAGCTGCAGCAATGAAAAAAATATACGAAAAGTTTTGCCGCTTTGAAGAAAATCTAGCACTGGTACTTTTGGCAGGACTTGCAATACTTGTCTTTGCATCTGCATTGTTCCGTACCTTCAATCATCCTCTGAACTGGGCACAGGACGTGGCGCTTGTAGCATTTGCATGGCTCATCTTCATAGGAGGAGATATAGCGGTAAGAGGCACAGGACTTATCGGAGTGGATCTTCTCATAAAGAAGTTCCCGAAGGCTTTTCAGAATACTCTGGAGATAATCTATAAGTGTCTCATCATCGGATTCCTGCTGGTTCTTGCCTTCAACGGCTACAGGATGTGCATTGAAGGATGGAGCCGTCAGATAACAGCACTTCACATCAGCTACAGCTGGGTCACTATGGCAGTACCTGTGGGAGCGATCCTTATGATCGTTTCCACAGCCATAAGCCTCGTAAAGCAGGTGAGAGCCATGAGGGACGATAACCATACATCGGAGAAAGCGAGGAAAGTAGGATAATGTTCATTGCTATAGGAGTATTTCTGGTACTGCTTCTTGCAGGTATGCCTGTAGCCTTTTCTATAGGTATTTCCGGTTTTACATTTTTTATGATCAGGGATCTGCCCATGACGGTGCTGGTGCAGAAATCCATTTCCACTTCCCAGAGCTTCACCATGCTGGCCATACCGCTTTTCATACTTGCGGGAAACCTGATGAACAGCTGTGGGATCACCAAAAGACTTTTGAAGTTCTGTAATGCCTGTACCGGACACATGTACGGCAACATCGGTCAGGTCTCATGTCTCATGTCCACTCTTATGGGTGGTGTTTCGGGTTCTGCGGTAGCGGATGCTTCCATGGAATGCAGGATCCTCGGACCTGAAATGACGAGACTCGGTTACAGAAGAGGATGGTCTGCAGCAATTAACGGAATATCAGGACTTATAGTTGCAACCATTCCGCCTTCCATGGGTCTCATAATCTACGGAACAGTAGGTGAAGTATCCATCGGCCGTCTCTTTATGGCAGGCTGGGTTCCAGGCTTACTTATGTGCGTACTCCTGATGCTTGCGGTAACATGGAGCGCAAAAAGGTATAATTATAAGCCCGAGCATGAAAAACCGGCTCCCTTCAGCGTGATCTTCAAGACCTTCCTCGAGAGTATCTGGGCAATGCTTTTCCCCATACTTCTCATAGTGCTCATACGTTTCGGCATCATGAGTCCTACGGAATCAGGAGCCTTTGCCTGTGCATATGCCCTTATCGTAGGAACAGTCATCTATCATGAGCTCACCTGGGAAAGTCTGCTTCAGACCCTTCGTGCGTCGGTCAAGGACATAACAGTCATCACCATCATCCTTGCATTTTCGGGAGTTTTTGGCTATGGTGTTGTGTATGACAACATAACTGTAACTATCGCCAATGCCCTCATAAGTGTCACATCAAATTCAGTGCTTCTGCTGCTTCTTGTGATCCTTTTCCTGTGTATCTGCGGAATGTTCATGGAGACCACGGTTATTGCCCTGATCCTGACACCTATTCTTCTCCCTGTTATGAGAAGCGTGGGAGTGGATGAAGTTGTTTTCGGTATGATCATGATGACTACGGTAACCTTTGGAGTCATGACACCGCCTGTGGGAGTCGCACTTTATGCCACATCGGATATCATGGAGTGTTCCATCGGAGACACCTTCAAGGACGGATGGCCATTCTATGCGGCGGTTGTTCTCGTCATACTGTTTATGATATTATTCCCGCAGGCTGTGCTGTATCTTCCGAACCTTGTTTACGGTGTTTCGGGATAAGGCATCCGCAGTATAACGGAATTAATAAAATATGGAGTGATCAATGGGGTATGGGTCATTCTGATAGTATAAAAGTATATTTTTCAGTGGTCTGACTTCGCTCCCGAGAGGGAAGTGGAGCCGGACCATTTGGTGTATATATGATGAAGAAGGAAGCTAAATTTTACATTATTCTCTCAGTGTTCATGCTTACTGTGGCTCTCATCTCAGTTGCGGTAATGATGGAATACGGAGGAAATAGTGATCAGAAAGATGAGAAACTGGTATTAAGATACGGGGATGTAAATCCGGAAGGAAACATAACTGTAGAGAGCGCACATTATTTTGCGGATCGTGTCAATGAATTGAGCCATGGCAGGATAGAGATAGATATTTACACCTCGGGGATACTTGGGGATGAACTTCAGAGTTATCAGCAGCTTCAGATGGGAGCTCTGGATTTCTATCGTGCCAACGGAAGTTCATTGAGCAAGCTCAATGATATGGAAGTGAGCATTTTGTCACTTCCGTATCTTTTCCGGGATCGTGAACACTTCTGGAAGGTCTGCAGTGGCCCCATAGGAGACAGGATCCTTGAGAACATAAGGGAGAGCGGTTCACAGATGGTTGGAGTGTTCTTTCTTGATGAGGGAGTGAGAAATCTCATGATGGCAGAGGAGCCGGTCAGGAAGCTTTCCGATATGAAGGGTAAACGCATACGTATCATGGTGTCGGATATACTGTCAGATACCATAAGTGCCTTCGGTGCGTCTCCTGTAGTCACCATATATGCCGAGCTTTACAATACTCTGCAGAAGGAAGAGATAGACGGAGCGGAGAATCCTGTATCCAGTTACTATTCCAACAAGTTCTATAAGGTGGCTCCTTACTACATAAAAACAGGTCATATGTATGCTCCAAGTGTTGTGGTCATGAGTGAAATAACATGGAAACATCTTTCACCTGAGGACAGAGAAGTCATACGAAAAGCAGCCGAAATGACTGAAGCGTACAATCAGTCAGAGATACAGAAGGCAGAGGATGATGCCTACAGCAGACTTTCTCAGGTGGAGATCATAGAACCGGAGGATCCGGATGAATGGAAGGCGGCGGTTCAGCCTGTGTACGAAAAGTACGGAGCCGGAAATGAGGAACTCATTCAGGAGATCCGGGAGACGAAGTAAATGAAAAGCCTGCAGAGAGAAATCAAAGAAAATCACATTATATTCTGTGTGAGTCTGGTGCTCATCATATGTATAAACCTGTTTCTGTCCATGCAGTTCATGAGAAGATACTCGGATTACATGAGTAATTACAGGAAGATAAACAAGGTTGAGATAGCCTTTAACGATTCACGTAAGTTCTTTCATCTATATAACAAGGAGAGGGAGGACTCCGCATACGAGCTGTATGATAACAGTCTTTCCCGGATCAGTGAACTTCTGGAATCCATAGGAAGAGATGTGTCCGGGGACCGGCAGAGCCGCATGATGCTGAGAATTGTTTCCCAGATGATGGATCACAGGACCGAGGTCATCGAAGGATATGTGTCTCCGGGAAGTCTGGAAAAAGAGCATGGAATCGATTATATCGAAGAACTCGATCTCCTCATAGAGAGCAACCTGAATCTTCTCACTACCTCTTATCTTGACTATGTCACTGCGTCTTATGAGGAAACAGTAAAGACTCAGGGTTTCAGTCTCATACTTATCAACCTTTTACTTGCACTCGGAGACATCAGCATACTGTTTCTGAACAGATATCTCTTTGATAAGATATTTGAATCCGTAAAGAAACTAAGGGATGCGGCTTCTGAGATCGGTAAGAGGAACTTCGAGGGAGAGGATGTGCCGGATGACAAGTATGAGGAGATACATGTGGTGGTCAATGCTTTTAACGGAATGAAGCACACCATCCGGGACATGATCGAAGAGATAAACAGAAACTTCGAAATGAAGGATAAACTGTCGGCACAGATGCTGGAGAATGAGAAACAGAAAAGGCGTCTTGCAGAGTCAAAAATGAAGGAACTTCAGCTGCAGATCAATCCTCATTTCCTTTTCAATACCCTGAGTCTCGTTATCAGGAGCATACAGCTTGAGGAGAACAAGACGGCGGTAATGCTCATAAAGGCTATATCGAAGATACTCAGGAGCAGTATAGAGACACACGCTCTGGCCATACCTCTTGATGAGGAGATAGAGCTTCTGGAGTCATACCTCTATATACAGAGAGTGCACTGTAAGGACAGGATCGCGCTGGTGCTGGATGTGAGAAAGTCCTATATGGAAGAGGATGTACTGGTACCGCCGCTTATCATACAGCCGCTGGTTGAAAATTCCATAAGTCACGGACTTATGAATGTCACGGAGAACGGAAAGGTCTCCATAGCTATCACTGAGAAGCCTGATTTTATCGAAGTAAAGGTATCTGATAACGGCTGCGGACTTAGTCAGGAGACTCTGGATGATCTAAAGGCTCACAGGACAGGAAAAAGGATAGGGCTTCTGAATGTTCTGGAGAGACTCCAGCTTCTGTACCATCGTGAGGATGTCATGAATATAACAACCGGGGATACAGGTACAGAGATAGCTATTTACTTCTTTAAAAACAACGATGGTTCCGCTGAGATCTCTAAATCGTAAAGAATCGATGGAATTTTACTTGCGGAGCATCGAACTGAAGTTTATGAATAAAATGATGATCAATGAGGTGACAGAATGATCAGGATAATGATTGCTGATGATGAAAAGTATGAAAGAGAATATCTGACTAAATTCATAGCGGAGAATTATGCCAATGTTCTGGAACTGGTCTTTTCTGCCAAGGACGGAGCTGAGCTTCTTGATAAAGCTTTTGAGCTTAGACCCGAGATCATTCTTATGGATATCCGCATGCCGAGACTTGACGGTCTCGAAGCGGCTGAAAAACTCAGGCGTAAACTTCCGAAGACAGAGCTGGTGATACTGTCAGCCTATGGACAGTTTTCCTATGCCAAGCAGGCTATGAAGCTTGGAGTAAGAGATTTTCTTGTGAAGCCTTATCTCGATGAAGAACTGATGGAGACATTGAACCGCATCATGGCCGGTATGGATGTGTCTGATGATACAGAGATAAATGAGCAGACCAGAAACATGGAGATACTTTACGGGGACGCGGACAGGGATATGGTGTGGCCCCTTGCTTTTCAGATGAGAGGCAGCAGGATGCTGAAAAATGAGCTGAATCTTTTTGGTGTAAGCTCCGGAAACTACAAATGTGTCGCTTTTTATCATGAAAGCATACAGAGGATAGGAAGTGCCGGATGTGAAGTCATAAGGAGTTTTTTCAGGCAGTCTTCCGATCATGTCCTGGTGAGCAGTATTTTCAGTCAGCTGGTGATATTTATATTTTCAGACGATGAGATGGCCTACAGCGAGCTTAATGCAGCCATCAGAAAGACAAGGGAATACCTTTCAGACCTGTCTTCAGAACCTATACTCTGCGGCAGCAGCGGAAGCTACAGTTCGGTGGAAGATGCGGGAAGAAGCTTCAGAGAAGCTGAAAGCTATATTGAAGATTATGCGGTTCCTGAACTGAAAGATACTTTCCGAAATGAGCTCACGGATATAGAGGAGCTGTGCGAGGCCGAGGAAAGGCTGTATTTCCATATTTTATCAAGAAATCATGATAAGACAGATAAGTACCGCGGCATCCTCATGGATGTTCTCAGGAGGCATGAGACAGAAGAAAATATGCTCAGGCGGGATCTCTGGCATCTTATGATGTCTCTCATCAGAAAGCTTAATCATCACTCGGAGAAGAGGATACCTACAGATGTGGCCCTCAGGATAAAGGAGATGTTTTGCGATAAAAATACGGTTTCATCTTCAGGGGAAGGTGTTGAGTGTATTTTTGCAGAGGCTGTTTCGATACTTGAAGATACAGGAAGTGACTCCTCCTTTACCGGAAATGCTCTGATAGTGCGTAAGGCGAAGGCGTATATGAAGAAGCATTATTCCGAGCAGATAGGACTTCAAAGCGTTGCCGATGAACTGAAGGTGAGCTCCGGTTATCTCAGTAAGAGCTTTAAGGCTCAGGAAGGCAGCTCCTTCACGGAGTATCTTACAGAGATAAGGATCGCGAGAAGTATGGAACTCATAAGGGAGACCGGAAGAAGTATCACGGAGATCTCCTATGAGGTCGGTTTTCAGGATCCGGGATATTTCGGAAAGTGCTTTAAGAAGAGCGAAAACATGTCGCCAAGTGAATATGCAGCGCTTGTTAAGATGTGAAAAAAGTAAAGAATAAGAGTGAGTGAACATATTAATTTACAGTAAACTTACACTATATCCAATTCTCTTTGGAGTATAAAAAAGCTGTGCTATGATGTCAGAGTTATGTAGGATTCAGATTCCTTTTTGGGGCAAAATCCTGTGTAACTCTGATTTTTTGAATCTATGAGAGTAAACAGGATAGTTGATTGTTTTACTCTCTGTATTTTAGGGGTGTGGAATGGTTAAGCATATTGAGAGCTGTGGGATCGAAGCCACAGGTGTATCTACGGAAACATTCAAAAACAAGACTTTTCTGGACAGCATAATCTGTGCTGCCCGGGGTATGATAACAGCCTTCAGGACCGAGAAGAATTTCGCTTATTATCTGTTTATCGCTTTATTTTTCCTTTTTTTAAATCTTTATATAGGGGTAAGAAGTGTTTTTTACATTGCCTATGCCATTACTGTTGCTGGGGTAATTTCCGCAGAGCTTATCAACACTGCAGTGGAGCATCTTTGTGATTTCATTTCAACCGATATACATCCAGCCCTCGGTACAGTGAAGGATATAGCTGCTGCCACAGTTCTCTTCTGGGGATTCGGATATTTTTCGGTTGAGATAATGATCCTTATAGAGACATTGGGAAGATGATCGAGAGCTTATGAAAATGATTTTAGGTATGTATATAACCCTGATGCCGGTTATCCTTGCCGGTATCCTCAACATGATCTTCGTGAAAACACCTCTGTACAAAAGATGTAAATATCCGATAGACGGAGGTCGTTGTCTCAGGGACGGAAAGCGGATATTCGGGGACAACAAGACATGGATCGGTTTCTTCAGCATGATAGTCATAAGCATTGTTACCTCCGTGATATGGGGAGCCATATGCAATGTCACAGGACTCGAAGAAATGAATGAGCTGTATTTATTTTACAGAAATGACTTCTGGTACAATGTCTCCGTCGGAGCTTACTTTGGATTCTCCTATATGCTTTTCGAGCTCCCGAACAGTTTCGTGAAGAGACGTATAGATATAGAACCGGGAAAGACTAGTAATACACTGTTTTTTGTCATCGACCAGATAGACAGTCTTTTCGGAGTGATGCTTATCCTGTTCATTACCAGCAGGATACCTGTGTGGAAGTATTTCCTTTATATATTTGTGGGAGGATTCACTCATATATCGGTGAATCTGGTTCTTTATAAATTGAAAGTAAGAAGAAATCTGTAGAGTATGGAAGAGGGGTTAGAAATGATCAATGCAATTAAAAGACTGAATATCTATCAAAAGGAAATGTATCCGATCCTGCCGAGACTGGCTCTCGGATATATCGTTGCGGCAGAGATATATTTTATCATCCTGCTTAATCATGGAATCACATCATTTAATCTCGGAATACAGGAGGTCATAGCTGGTTTTACAGTGTTCAGCTTTCTTTTCTGGCTGAGGATCGCAGACGATTTCAAGGATTATGAGCTGGATCTGAGACTTTTCAATACACGTCCGCTACCTTCCGGAAGAGTTCATAAAAAGGATCTCGCCGTATTTATAGGGCTTCTTATAGCGTTTACGCTTATCATAAACTATCTGTACATGCCGAATTTTATATTCTGTCTTATCCTCTATACCTACGGTTCTCTTATGGCGGTATGGTTCTTTCAGAAGCATAAGATAGCGAAGTCACTGCCCCTCGCGCTGGTGACTCACAATCCGGTTCAGATACTGATGAACATCTACATTATTTCATTTACTGTCATAAAGTATAATGTGAGACCGGTGGATCTCATGAACATTCTTGCTTGCTTTACCCTGTATTTTCCTGCCCTTATCTGGGAGGTATCAAGAAAGATAAGAGCCCCTCAGGAGGAAACAGAGTATGTGACATATTCAAAGCTTTTCGGATATAAGCAGTCTGTGAATTTTGTCTTTATAGTCACCTGGATCGATATCATTACAAACTTCATACTTGTATGGAATCTGAATAAACTCTCTGTTCTGGTCCTTCTCATACTTGTACTCTGGATGAGCTGGAAATTCATAGAATATAAAAAGGATCCCCTTAAGTACAGGATAGTGACAAAGGTGGAGAGATATACATACCTTCAGGAAAGCACCATGATACTGACAGTTGTGCTGTATCTGATATTTGGAAAGATACTGTAACACGTTTCTCATGACTGAATGGTTGACCTGCTGATATCAGAAATGAGTAGCGGGACGATATCAAATTTTAGGAATATAGAATGAAAGCTGAAAACCTGAGGATTTTAAAAGAAAAGGGATTTCCTGTTCCGAAGTTTATCGTTGTGGAAAGCCCGGATGAAAAGATCATAAATGAACTTCCCGATAGAAAATATGCGGTACGTTCCTCATCAGATCTTGAGGACGGAGAGCAAATGTCCTATGCGGGACAGTTCCATACAGAGCTTAATGTGAAAAAATCCGATATTTCCGCTGCTGTAAAAAGAGTGATGGAAAGCGGAAAACAGTATGGATCTCACATGAAGGTCATAATTCAGGAAATGGTGGATGCGGAGTACGCAGGAGTGCTTTTTACCGCAAATCCGCTGGGTATCCTTAATGAGTCTGTAGTGGTCATAGGAAGAGGGCTCGGAGAAAATGTGGTGGAGGACAGATGCGATACCACCGCCTATTACTACAATCTCGATGACGATCTTTTTTACTATGAACAGCAGGAGGATGCGGTACTTGCCGGAAACGAAGTCATAAAGCTGCTGGTTGATACAGGAAAACGTATAAAAGAGATATTTCAAAAGGATATGGACATCGAGTTCGCAGTAAAGGATGCCGAGGTCTACGTCCTTCAGGCTCGTCCCATCACAACTCTTTCCTACAGCCGCAGGATAGTCCTTGATAACAGTAACATCGTAGAGAGTTATCCCGGGATATCGCTGCCCATGACACAGAGCTTCGTAAAAGAAATATACAGAGACATCTTCAGAGCCATGGTAAGACGGCTTACAGGTAATGAAGAACTGGTAAAAAAGATGGAGCCTGTATTTCAGAACATGGTGAGAGAAGCAAACGGTCGAGTGTACTATGATATCACAAACTGGTATAACGTCCTCTCGATCCTTCCGTTTTCAGGAAAGATAATTTCAGTATGGCAGGAAATGCTGGGTGTCAGCAATAAGGATATATCTGTTGATTTTAAAGCAGGCTTCTTTGAAAAGGGACATGTTCTCTTTTCTTTTTTGAAGTATCTTCATACCACACCTGAGGAAATGGCAAAGCTTAATAACAGATTTTCCGAGCTTTATCCCGGGTATATGGAAAGGATAGAGGGATATGGCAGAAAAGCCACCGAAGGAATAAGAGGTTTACTGAAGATATACAGAGATATAGAGGAAGAGTTGATCCCTCTCTGGGATATCACGCTTGTAAATGATATGTATGCGTTTATCTATACATATCTTGCAGGAAGGAGGCATCCTGAAGAGATATCCCATATAAAAGAGCTTGAGAGCATGCGTCCGGTGGAAACCCTGAACCGTATCATAAGACTGGCAAAGAAGGACTTGGAATATATCAAGGCAAAGCAAGACTACATTCAAAAATACGGTGACCGCTGTCTTGAAGAACTGAAGCTTGAAACAAGAACATACAGAACTGATCCGGAGCTTTTTGATGAATATGTAAGGACCCGCATTTCTGATGACATTCCGGAAGAAACCGAGCATAAAACTGTTGAAAGCGGTTCTTTTCTCGTGAAACGTGCGAAGCTCGGAATAGCGAACCGTGAGATATCCAGAATGAACAGAACGAGGATCTTCGGTATGGTGAGAAGTATCATGCTGAAGATAGGTGAAATTCTGAAGGAGCAGGGAAAGATCTCGGAAATACGGGATGTGTTCTATCTTACTCTTGATGAACTGAGAGAGGAAGCAGAAAGATGTTCACATGAACCAGAGGATCGTACAGGAATAAAGATTGACAGACTTCATGATTGTACAGGAATAAATAGTGATAGATTTCATGCTTGTCCTGAAATGATTCAGCGAAATGAAGAGTTTTTGATACTCATTCAGGAGAGAAAACTGAGATATGAAGGCTTCAAAAAAATCCCTGCATACAGCAGACTGGTCTATGGCGACAAGGTGGTAGACAAGCCTGTTTGTAATATATGTACAGATATAGCCCGTAGCTCCGAAATTCTTAAGGGTATCCCGTCTTCTCCGGGAAAAGTGAAGGGGGAGGTCCTGGTCATAGAGAAAGCTGATCAGAAGCTGGATACAAGAGGAAAGATCATTGTGACCAGAATGACTGATCCCGGATGGGTGTTCCTCATAAAACCGGCTCTCGGGATAATTGCTGAAAAGGGTTCGATGCTCAGTCATACAGCCATCATCACAAGAGAACTTGGTAAGCCCTCTGTTGTCAATGTCAGGGACGCTGCAAGAGTGTTAAGGACCGGAGATATGGTTGAGATCGATGCATATGAAGGAACTGTGACACGCATTTGGAGGAGATGAATCTTTGGAATATAAATGCTTATCAGGAAATGATGAGAAAATAAAAGACCTGTTTCTGGAACTTCCGGAAAAGATTTATAAGGGAGAAATCTGTCCACAGGATTTTAGTACAGAGAAAGCAATACTTGATGGAATACATCCTTTAAGCAAGGATTTTTCTGTTGTTCCTCTGGTGGCAGTGGATGAAAAGTGTGATGCTGCAGCCAGGGGACTCCTTACATTTTATGATGATGAAGATAGTGCCTATCTTGGATTTTTTGAATGTATCGATGATATAGAAGCCTGCAGGGCGCTCATTGAAAAAGCTGAAGAAACAGTCAAAGAAAAGGGAAAGAATGATATCATCGGACCTGTGGATTCCTCTATATGGATAGGTTACAGGTTTAAGGTATTTAATTCCCGTTTAGAAAATGCATATATAGATTCAGATAAACCATATACCGGAGAACCCTGGAATAAGCCTTACTATACAGAATTTTGGGAGCAGTGCGGATTTTCAATCTGGAAAAAATACTATTCCTTCAGGCTGAATAAAATCACTGAAAAAGAAGGAAAGCCCAAATACGTGGAAAGAGTCGAGCAGTTCCTGAAAAAGGGATATGAGTTCCGTAATCTGGAAATCAAGAAATTCGATGAAACTATCCGTGAGATCTATGACCTTCTGATAGAGCTGTACGCATCCTTCCCGGGATATAGAAGAATCAGTTACGAAGCATTTTATGAGCTGTTTCATAACCTGAAGATGGTTCTTTCAGCCGATGATGTGATACTGATTTACAAGGATCAAAAGCTTGCGGCATTTTCCATAAGTGTTCCGAATTTCTATGAGAATCTCTTTGGAAGGATGACATTTATCAAGCTTCTGAAAGTGCTCTGGATAAAGAGATCTCCTAAGGAAATGGTCTATCTCTATATGGGCGTGGATCCGTCACATCTCGGGCTCGGGAGCGTTATGGCAGAGCTTATAAGAAGAGAGCTTTACAGAAACGGACGTGTACCCATAAAGGCACTGATACTTGAAAACAAAGCTACCGGAGCCTACTATAACGACCTTCTGGATGAGAAGATGGAATATGTGCTTCTGATAAAAGAACAGGAATAAGTAAAGAATAGAAATATTGTAATAGATAGTCTCAAGTCAGTGAATTCTCTGATTTGAGACTTTTTTGTGAAAAAAATAGTTAGATGGTCGAATCCGGGATATAATCAGCAAATACAGACAACAAAATCTGACAACTCAGGTTTATACTAAGCTCCACAATAGAAATTTATGCATGCATTAAATCACATGACGATGTGAAGGTACATGCGCCGGTACTTCCGGCTTATATCTGTGAAGAATATATGATGTATCGGAATATCAAAAGATGGAGATAATTATGAGACCAAATATTATTTTTTTCAATCCGGATGAAATGAGAGCAGATTCCATGGGACATTTAGGTAATGCTGCTGCCTCTACACCGTTTTTAGATTCAATGGCAGAGGATGAAGCGGTTTCCTTCAGGAATGCCTATTGTCAGAATCCGGTATGTGTTCCGAGCAGATGCAGCTTTTCCACGGGACTTTATCCCCATGTCAGAGGACACAGGACTATGTCACATCTTTTGAGGCCGGGTGAGGAGACAATGTTCAGTGAGCTGAAAAAGAATGGCTATCATGTCTGGATGAATTCAAGAAATGATCTTGTGGCGGCTCAGTATCCCGGTGCTCTTGAGGCTCATGCCAGTGAGATCTACTATGGCGGGAATAAAAAGAAAACCGGTGAAGGTCCTGCCAATGCTTTCGGACCGGGGACAAAGAACTTCAATGCCATGTATCAGGGCATAGTACCTGCCAATGAGTATGGCATTAACTATACTGACGATGATGAAGATCTCGATGCAGCCATTGAAGCAATATACAACAAACCAAAGGATAAGCCTCTATGCCTTTTCCTCGGACTTCTTTATCCTCATCCTCCATATAAAGTTGAGGAGAACTTCTATTCAAAAATCAAAAAGGACAGGATCCCGAAAAGAGTAAGACCCGAAGAATGTAGGGGAAAGGCTGAGATCCTTGATGCCATACGGAAAAATCAGAAGCTTGAGGAATACTCAGAGGAAGAGTGGAAGGAGCTTAGAGCCACATATCTAGGCATGGTCTCCAAGGTGGATTATCAGTTTAAAAAGCTGTGTGATGCCCTGAAGGAAGCAGGAGAGTATGATAATTCAGCTATCTTCTTTTTCTCGGATCATGGGGATTTTGCAGGTGACTATGGACTTTCGGAAAAGGCTCAGAACAGCTTTGAGGACTTTCTCACCAATGTTCCTTTTCTTGTAAAACCACCTAAGGGAATGAAAGTGGATCCGGGGATTTCGGAAAGTCTTATTGAAATGGTGGATCTTTACAGGACAGCTATGGATATGGCAGGAATAGAACCATGTCACAGTCAGTTCGGAAGATCACTTCTAGAGGTCATCGCCGACAGGGACAAAAAGATCAGGGACTTTGTGACCTGTGAGGGTGGAAGAAACCCGGAAGAGAGACATTGTGATGAATTTCATGCAGGCGGACCGAAAGGAACAAGCAAATTCAGTCCCTACTATCCTAGACATTTTGCCCAGGTGGATGATGATGCGCATGCAAGGGGCTACATGGTAAGAACAGATAAGTTCAAGCTTGTTTCAAGGGTGAACGGTAAAAATGAGTTCTATGATCTCGTTGTGGACCCGAAGGAAAAGATCAATGAGATAAATAATCCAATGTATGAGAAAGAGATACATGATCTCGAAAAGAAATTATGTATGTGGCTGATGCAGACAGCGGATGTTGTTCCTTATGATTACGATAAAAGGTTCTCAGATGAGATGATCTGGGCAAAAGTTAAAAACATGGTTCCAAAGGAGTATGAGGATGAGATACGCGGAAAGATCAAAAACGGTGAGAATATGTTCATGCTCATGAACGAATGCAGAAAAAGATTTGTCGTAGAAGTTTAGAGGAGATCGTACCGGAATGGCTAAAGATATATTATTTATAATTTCAGACCAGCACTCATACAAGCTGCAGGGATATGCCGGAAACAGGATAGTCAGAACTCCTAATCTCGACAGGCTTGCCGAGAGCGGAACAGTCATGAATGACTGCTATGCTGCCTGTCCGCTGTGCGTTCCATCTAGACTCAGTATTTTGAGTGGAAGATATCCAAGCGAGATAAGGGCACTCACAAACGATGCATCTCTTGATTCCAATGTTGCCACATTTGTGCATTCATTGAACGCTTCGGGATACGACACAACACTGTGCGGACGCATGCACTTTGTAGGGCCGGATCAGAGACATGGATTCACAAAACGTCTTGTCGGAGACATTACTCCTACCACCTTAAAGAAGGGATGGAACAGAGACGGCGTGGGGGCTCTTCCGTGGAACAGAGGACGTATAGAGCATCTGGCTATACAATGTATGGGCGGCGGAGACTCTACTGTGCTTGAGTATGACAGAGATGTCACTCAGGCTGCTGTGGATTTTCTTTCGAAGAATTATGATGTTCCTCAGTTTTTGTGCGTGGGTATGTATGCACCGCATTTTCCATATATTGCCCCGAAGGAGCTTTTTGATTACTACTATGATAAGGTTGTGATACCAGAAGAATCGTTTCATGGGGATGAACACCCTGTATTTAAGGGTAAGCTCAGGGATAAAGACGAAGAAACTGTTCGTGCTGCCATGGCGGCTTACTATGGTATGACAGAGTTCATGGATCAAAATGTCGGGAAGATACTTGATGCATGGGAAAACTATCTCCAGAGAACCGGACGGGAAGGAATCGCGGTATATGTTTCGGATCACGGGGATTCGAATGGAGAGCATGGTTTTTATGGTAAGAATACCTTCTTTGATCCATCTGTACATGTGCCTATGATCTTTTCGGGAAGCGGAATTCCTGAGGGAAAAGAGATCCACAGTCCAGTGAGTCTACTGGACCTGGGACCTACGTTTTGCGATATAGCAGGAGCAATGCTTCCGCCTAAACAGAAGGGTATAAGTCTTGTAGGAGCTATGGAAGGTACTGAATCTGATGATGACAGAATAGTGATCTCAGAGCTTATAAATAGATTTGGTGTTTCATCCATAGGGCGTATGGCGAAGTGGAAGAATTATAAATATGTGACCTTCAGCGGTTTTCCTGATGCTGATCAGTTGTTTGATCTGGAAAAAGATCCATATGAAACAAAGAATATCATCGGGGAAAACAGGGAAATAGCCGGAAAGCTTTCCTCATACATCAGGGACAATCTGAAATGTCCGGAAACTGTTATGGAAGAGATCGATGAACTAAAGGCTAACACCGATATCATTTCACGGTGTCGTCATGAGATAAAGGATGAATGGAAGATCCGTGAAGGAATGGCGGAAGATGCACCTTCACCTATGATATCAACAAAGATACAGGTCTCATTCAGGTAGGTCGTCGACACATTCCCGATTTTAGCAAACCGCCTGGTTATATATAATTTTCGGATCTTATCTGACAATTAAACATTTTCATTGGTGATATTTATGAATGAAATGCTTTTGCAAACATATACAGAATATTTGAAAAAACTGAATAATCTGAGCAATCTGGATCTGGTTCTTATGACCAGGTCCGGTTCTGTTGTTGCGGATTATGTAAAGAACTCGAAGCACAAGATCATAAGGGAGAGAAGAGAGAGCTCAAGAAAGAAATATATCGACGGTTTTCTGGAAAAAGCTGTCAGCGACAAGGAATACTTTGGTGATGAATCGCCTGTAAAGGTAGATTCCTACTATTTTCAGGGTGTAGTGACACATATTGACGGCTCAAATTTATATCTTGTCATAGGACCTTTTTATCTAAAAGAAAGTGTTAAGGATTTTATAGAAGCAGATCTTCCTAATTACAGAATAGAAGACTTCATGGGGGCATTGACTCTGTTCAGAGAGGTGCCGGGTGCAGCATCGGATACAAACTACCGTGTGGATGCATCGGCAGATCAAATAGAATTTGAAAGAGAATTTGATGCAAGGGAATTTAACAATTCATTTTCCACTTCCCACATCAGATATAATGCCCGTCAGGAAAGAAATATACGTACCGCAATAACAAACGGAGATATAGGGTATGTAAAAAAATGCTGTGACGAAAACTATTACATGACGACGGATCATATGCTGGCAGGTGAATCACAGCTTACGAGAGCAAGACACGGAATACTAAGTGCAAACAGTGTCTACTGTCGCGCTGCGGAGGATGGGGGTGCGTCCAGTGTGCTGATGAGAACGATCTGCGCGAACTATTCAGAGGAGATTCTGCAGTGTAAAAATGTTGCGCAGCTTATCAATTTAAGGCGTGAATTCAGCCTCCTGTATTGTAAAAAGGTAAAAGAAGCAAAACAAACGAAATACAGCCTTCATGTATCCAGATGTGTAAACTGGATGGAAGAGAATCTGGCAGAAGACCTCACCCTTTCCAAGGCTGCGGAGTTTTGCGGGGTATCCTATGATTATCTGTCGCGACTTATAAAAACCGACTGCGGCTGTTCCTTTTCGGAACTTGTTCACAGGATAAGATGCAGATTTGCGACTTATTATCTGCAATCGGAAAAAGAAATAATTAAAGTGGCAGAAAAATGCGGTTATAAAAGCGGATCTCAATTCTGTCATGCATTCAAGAAAATATACGGTAAAACACCCGGACAGTGGCAGAGTGAGCATCTAAAATGATTGTGCTTTTTGACAAAACCGGAACTTAATGTTCGGATTCAGACAAGGGATTTCATATAGGCTTTCTTATAATTGCCTTACCGAATGAAGGGGAGCCGGATCGTCAGAGAAGGTTGTTCTGGCAGACATTAAACCAGACGATCCGGTGGTAAGTAAAAGCGATAAGGAGATTTACAATGAATGATGACACTAAGACAACAGGCATCGATGCGCTGAAATTCATGGCACTTCCACTGGTTGCGATCACAGCAAATCTGATGCTGACACTTACAGGCTATTTAAGCTACTATCTCAATAATGTTATCGGATTCAGTACAGTAATTGCAGGCAGCTTTGTCACTATCTTCCGTGTGTGGGATGCGGTAACGGATCTTGCAATGGGATCTTTAGCTGACAAAACCAATACAAGATTTGGCCGATTCACACCATTTATGCTGGCAGGTGGAATCGGTGTTGTGATAACAGGACATGCAATGATAAACCTTCCACCTATACTTCCGGAAGGAAATGTGAGAAAGATCGTTTTCGTTGCTCTATATCTTTTATTTGTTATATTCACCACCATGCAGGTCTGCGGTTTAAGATCCACAGCTCAGGTGTGCGTTAAGACTCAAAAGGGACGTGCTACTTACGGAATGTTAAATGGTATTTACCTCACCATTTACTATACCGCCATCAATGTTTTTGTTTATTCAAAGCTGATGCCTGCAAAGAAGGGATTCAATCTTGAATTCTTTAAGACACTGATAAGTGTGACTACAATAATCGGATTTATATGTCTTCTCGTATATCTTTGCATCTACAATAAGTATGACAGACAGAGCGTAGAGAGCAGCGTGAAGTCAAAGAGAGAAAAAATCAGCCTTAAGGACGCGCTTCGTCTTTTCAAGACAAACAGACCTTTCCTGATGCTTATTCTGTCAGCAGGAACAGACAAACTGGCAACAACACTACAGGGCAATGCTACAGTTGTTATCATAATGTATGCTATTGCGGCAGGAAATGCAAAGCTCAATTCGGCTATTAACAGCTACACCATGATACCAAGCATCATCATGATATTACTTGGCCTTGGTGCCATCGGCCGTAAGTATGGAACCAGAAAAGCAATGCTTATATCAAGCTGGGGCGGAGTGATCACCTGTACACTTGGAATTCTCTTATGGAGTTTCGGAAACTTCAGATCACTTAATTTCCCGGGATTTGAGGGATTCACGAACTGGACTACTTTTACAGTTATCTTCCTTGTGCTCACAGTGGTCATGAAGGGCTTCAATATGATAGGCAGTAATGTACTTAACCCTATGCTTGCAGATGTCATAGACTATGAATATTACAGCAGCGGAAAGTACTGTCCGGGAACCATAGGTTCACTTTTCAACCTTGCGGATAAGATCATTTCATCACTTGGACCTACAGTTGTTGCTGTTATGTGCGTAATGATAGGATTTAAGGATTCACTTCCTACAGCAGAGTCTCAGTTCAGCACACCGCTTTTTGTTATCGGTATCCTCGGGCTTTACGGTTTCTCACTTATGGGACTTATCGTTAACATTATATGCATGAAGTTCTACAATCTGACACCTGAGTACATGAAGGAAGTAAGAGCTGAGCTTGAAAGAAGAAAAGCTGAAGAAATTGCCATGAATCTGGCGGCAGAAAAGGTATGTGCTTCTTAAGATAAAAACTAACGCGGAATCGAGTAGGATGATTTTCCCTACTCGATTTTTTAAAGGAGAAGGACGATGACAATGAAGAAACATCCGAACATTATACTGATACTCGCTGATGATCTGGGATATGGCGACGTTTCATGCATGAATGAAAGGAGTGGCATTCATACTGAAAATATAGATGCAATAGCAGAAGAGGGAATGGTTCTCACTGACTGTCACGCTTCAAGTGCCCTTTGTACTCCATCCCGATATTCTGTTCTGACAGGACGATATAACTGGAGGAGCCGTCTTAAAAGCTCGGTTCTTCCCGGACAGAGTTTTCATCTCATAGAAGAGGGGAGGGAGACCATACCGAGTCTTCTTAAGAAAAAGGGATATCGGACAGCAGCTGTAGGAAAATGGCATCTCGGCATGGACTGGAAGACCGAAAATGGTTATACACTTCCGGCAACCTATTTTGAGCCGAATGCAAGTTCTGAGACAATTATGGATGGGATAGATTTTACCGCGCCTGTTAAGAATGGACCAAATGCTGTGGGTTTCGATTATTTTTACGGGCTTCCTGGAAGTCTTGATCAGCCTCCCTACATTCACATTGAAAATGACAGAGCAGTAAATGTTCCAAAAGTGATGATGGGAGTAAAGAATCTGCACCGTCATGATCCAAGTCAGCAGTTCGAGCTTGAGTACGGCCCTGCCGAAGAAGGTTTTGATCCATCAAAGATCGTACCGGAAATGGATGAAAAGGTACTGTCTCTTGTGAAAGAATATGCAGAAGGAGAAGCCCCCTTTTTCCTGTATTATGCGACTCTCGCTGTTCACGGACCATTGATGCCCAGCCCGGAATATAAGGGAAAATCAGGACTCAATGCCTATGCTGATTTTGTTCTTCAGCTTGACGGATTTGTGGGCAGACTTGATGCGCTGCTCGAAGAAAAGGGAATAAAAGATGATACCCTTGTTATCTTCACTTCGGATAATGGCTGCAGTGCAGTAGCGGATTTTCCGACTCTTATTTCCAAAGGTCACAATCCGAGCTATGTTTATCGCGGATTGAAAGGAGATATCTGGGAGGGAGGTCATCGTGTGCCCTTTGTGGCGCGATGGCCGAAGCATATCCCTGCCGGAAAACGGAGCGAAGCACTGGCAGGTCTCGTGGATCTTTTTGCCACATGCGCAGAGATTGCAGGAATCAGTTACGAGGATAATGCAGGAGAGGATTCGGTATCGCTTCTTCCGGTACTCACAGGAGAAACCGGAAAGGTGAGGGATGCACTGGTTCATCATTCCGCAATGGGCAGATATTCAATAAGAAAGGGTGACTGGAAGCTTGAATTCTGTAAAGACAGCGGAAATTTCGGAGCGAAGGATTCGGTTCTTCCGGGAGAAAAACCTTATCAGCTATACAATATGGCAGGGGATGTAACAGAGAGAATGAACCTTTACGGTTCCTGTGATGAAATCGAAAAGGAGCTTCTTAATGAGATAGCCGCTTACATCAGACTGGGAAGAAGTACACCCGGAGAACCTCAGAAAAACACTCCTAATCCCATATGGCCGGGACTTGATTTTCTTGAAGCAGAGAGTGTTGAAAAAGGGGATAATAATTGTAATAATAGGACATAAATATCATAAGTCTATCCTCCATTTGTTCTTGAACAAAAATGGGAGATAGACTTTTCTGTCGCTTCCCGCAGGGGCTGTGGCAGATTCTGAAGGCAGCAAGTTTACAGTGTCTGCGTTTTTCAGGGGGATACTTAAGGTATATGTTTCCGTTCCGGCAAGCAGGCAAGGCTGATTCAGCGGTCCGGAAGGAATGGAAAGCTTTGATTTTTTCAGTAAAGGGTAAAGGAGTAAATGTGAGAGTTGTCAGTTTTTTGATCAAACCTGCTTCCAGTCTTTGTAATCTGAGATGCAAATACTGTTTTTATGAAGATGAGGCAGACAATCGTACAGACAGAAGCATGGGAGTCATGACAGAAACTACTGCGGACATCCTTATCCATGAGGCATATGAGCTTGTATCTCCCGGGGGGATGGTGAGCTATGCCTTTCAGGGTGGCGAACCTACGGTTGCAGGACTTCCTTTCTTTGAGCATTTTGTAAGCATTGCCAGACAGAACTGTCCGGAAAATGTTAGTCTTCAGTTTTCGATTCAGACCAACGGGTTACTTCTTGATGAAGCATGGGCGGAATTCCTGAAGCGGGAGAATTTCCTTGTGGGAATATCTCTTGACGGATATAAGCTGAATCATGATCGCCACAGAGTTGATACTCAGGGTCTCGGCACATGGAAGAGGGCGGCTAAGACGGCTGAAATGCTGCAGAAGCATGGTGTGGATACCAATGTCCTCTGTGTTGTCACAGGACAGCTTGCGAAGCAGCCGGAGCTTGCCTATAAAGAGCTGAAGAATCTGGGCTTTGATTATCTCCAGTTCATAGCCTGCCTTGATCCTCTGGGAGAGGAAAGAGGAAAGCAGGAGTTTTCTCTTTTACCTGAGGCATATGGTGATTTCCTTTGCCGTCTTTTTGATCTCTGGTATAAGGACTGGAAGATGGGCAAATATCATAGTATCCGTCTTTTTGATGACTATATTCACATCTTACTGGGAGATCATGCAAGCACCTGTGCCACCTGTGGAAACTGCGGTTCATACTTCGTAGTGGAAGGTGACGGATCCGTTTATCCATGTGATTTCTTCGTTCTTGATGAATGGCGTATGGGTAAACTGGGAGAGCAGAGTCTCAAGGAAATGGCAGAAGGAGAGAAACAGGCTGAATTCCTTAAATGGGGAAGAGAAAAACCTGAAGACTGCCGTTCCTGCCGCTGGAGTAAAGTTTGTAACGGAGGCTGCAAGAGAGACTGGGTAGAGACTCCTTCAGGAGTTAAGAACTATTATTGTATAGCCTTTAAAAAACTTCTTGATCATGCTATGCCGGGAATGCAGGAGATCGTAAGAGCTGAGCTCATGGTTTCCGGAATGAGATGATAAGTATGAAAGTGAATATTTAAACTACTGTCCGGGCCATATACGGATCCGGGTAAGCCGGATTCGTGCATGACTCATGTATGAAAAAAGACTGTTTGATTTAGTTCCGTGAACAAATCAGACAGTCTTTTTATTATAGTTTTATATCATATCCTGTGCTGCAAGATAATAGAAGGCATTTCCGAAACACTGAATTTCAGAAAGCTCATCATGCAACCGCAGCATCCTTTTTATTTGATTCTGCTTCTCTCTGCTTCTGCTTTTTCTCTCCCTGGGCAAGTGCTACAAGAAGCACTGCAAGAAGGATCATGAAAACTACACAGATCGGACGCTTGAAGAAGATAAGCCAGTTTCCGTTATCGATACTGAGTGAATTACGGAGATAGGATTCAGCCGTAGGTCCCAGTATGAGTCCGAGAACCATGGGAACCATCGGAAGCTCCAGCTTATTAAGGAAGTATCCTGCTATTCCCATGATGATCATTACCTTCACATCAAAGGAACGGTTTGCTATGGCATAGGCTCCTGCACAGCAGATAACGATAAGTGAGCTTGTGAGGAGTCTGAAAGGCACATTTGTTATCTTTACAAATATCTTCATGAGATATTTACCCTGCAGGAACATGAAGAACTGTGCTATGAGACAACCCAAAAGAATAGTATAAACAGCTACTGTATGGTCCTCAAAAAGCTTCGGACCGGATGCAAGACCATGCATCTGGAATGCGCCCATGAGAGTTGCTGCAACTGCTGAACCCGGGATACCCAGAGTAAGCATGGGAATGAGAGATGCTGCAGTCGCACCGTTGTTTGCGGATTCAGGAGCCGCGATACCTTTTACTTCTCCCTTTCCGAATTCTTCACCGGGTTTTGCGTGGTTTTTGGCAATGTTATAGGTCAGATAGCTGGCAACAGCTCCGCCAGTTCCCGGTATGGCGCCTACAAGAGCTCCAAGGACTGAGCCTAATGACATGGTACCGATACTTCTCTTGAAATCCGAAAAGGAATATCTGTCATCGGCACTTGCACTTTTAAGTTCCTGAGCAGTCTTTCCGGTCTTTCCTGCGGCTCCGCGCTTGATTCTCTCAAGCATACGGAAGATGGCAAATAGTCCGAGCATGCAGGCCATCATTTTGAGACCGTTGAAAAGAGTCATGTTGTTGAAGGTGAAACGGGGAACTCCGCTTACACTGTCTATACCCACGGTTCCGAGGAGCACACCGAGGCATGCTGCTATAAGACCCTTTAGCTTGCTGTCGCCGCTTACAGAAGAGATAACAGAGAGTCCGAACAGGGCAAGTATAAAGTATTCGGGAGATCCGAACTTCATGGCCAGGGCGCCGAGCTGAGGTGCAAAGACGAGGAGTGCGATGGCACTCACAACACCTCCGAAGGTGGATGCCACAAGTGCAGAGTCAAGAGCTCTTCTGGGCTGACCTTTTTCCGCCATAGGTGCACCGTCAAGGAGAGTGGCTGTAGCGGCACCGGTACCCGGAGTTTTAATGAGGATCGCAGTGATGGAACCTCCGAACATAGAACCGAAGTATATTGAAGTAAGCATTAAAAGAGCTGCTACACTGTCTAGCTGAAATGTAAAGGGAAGACAGATGGTGATGGCAAGATTACCATTCATTCCCGGAACGGCACCAAAGATGATACCGATAAACATTCCGATATTTATGAAGATCAGATTACCGACAGTGAACAGATTCTGGAATATTTCTGTTATCATGCTTATCACCTCCTCATGATCCGAATATCACAGAGTGAATACGGATGTGCAATACATATACAAAGACAAAGTAAAGGGCCATAGTGAGCAGGATCACAAAGAGGTAATAGTACCATTTCTTTGTTTTTGAAAGTGCCAGGGAGATACATCCTATAACAGCTGTACTGACTGGCCATTCTTTTTCAAATACAAAGAGATAAGCGATAAAAGAGAGGAGCATCAGTGCTGCAGGAACCTCTTCCTTTAGCTTTATGACTTTTACCTTGTCTTTCTTCAGTAAAAGGCTCTGAATGATGAGACCTGTTCCGCAAAAGGCCATCACTGCGGCGATTCCGTATGGGATGGTTCGGGATGAAACTCCGTAACTGACAGTTGAACTCATGGCGATCTGAGACGGGATCAAAAAGTAGAGCACAACAGAGAAAAGTATTGCAGCTATGCCACAGGTTAAATTGGAATGATATTTGATTTCCATAGTCCTATTCTCCTTTCCCGTCACACGCGGAAAGTGTATTGTTGAAGTCGTTTTATGACTTCCGGATTAGATTCGATACAGTTATGAAGTTCATCACGGTCTTCCTGAAGATCATATAATTCATTCTGATCATTGAAAGAACGTATCCATTTATAACGGCCATCATAGAGCATGATGGTGTTGGTAAGCTCGCTGATCTGTACTTCACGGATATCTTTTTCGCTTCCTGAGATAACAGGAAGAAGGCTTTTGGCATCAAGATCCTCCGGAGCATAGGAGGCACCGGCCAGATCCATAAATGTGGGTGCCAGATCCATGAGAGTAGCGAGAGCCATACATTCTTTTCTTGTATTGTCTCCAGGCATATGGAACAGCATGGGGATACGGACGCTACCTTCGTACATGGCTGTTTTTTCAAAGAGATTATGATCTCCCATGAGTTCACCGTGGTCTGCTGTAAAGACGATAACGGTATTATCCATAAGTCCGCGTCTTTCTAGAATATCCAGCATCTCACCCACCCAGTGGTCTATGACAGCAACGGAAGCTGCGTAGTGGCGTTTTACATTCAAGAGATCTTCTCTGGTCATTCCTTTGGTCTGATTTGCAGCTCTTTTCTTTATCCAGTTGGGTTTTCCTTCCATATCATCCTCAGGCGGAAGAGGGTAATCGATATTCTTTGTTTTTTCATATTCGGAACGTGGAGGATCCCAGGGATTATGAGGACCTGCAAAGCTGGCCATAAGATGCCATGGAGCTTCGTCGTCCATTTCTTCAAGGAGTCTGCAGCTTTCCCGGCCGATAAAATTATCGAGAAAATCCTCTTCATCAAGATCGGATTCCCAGACTGAGTATACCTTTTTATTTGGACCGCCCTTCATATAGTTCATGTAACGGTCATTAAGAGATTTGAGAAGAGACGGATCTTTGCTGAGAAGATGGTCCTGGTATGGGCCCAGAGGACTTGGCGCTCCATCTTCTGTGGTACGAAGTATCCTTGAACAGTTTATCTTTCCTTCTGTTTCATGAGGTTCAGTGAAACCGATCTGATAGATCACAGGAAGATTACCCTTCTTTCCGATGAAACGAGACTCCTTATGAAGATCGGTCTTTCCGACTACTGAAACTCTGTAACCGGCTTTTCTTAGGGCCTGATAGTAGGTGGCCTGATCTAATGGGAGATTTGCATCGTGACTTACAACTCCGCAGTTGTGAGGAAGCTTTCCAGTGGCCAGAGAAGCGCGGCTCGGAGTACAGAGAGGTGCTGTGCAGGCAGCTTCAGGAAAGAAAATGCTCATGGAGCGTAAACGATCAATGTTCGGTGTCTCAATGCCGTCACCAAGACCGGTCATGGTGGCTGTTCTGAACTGATCTGCCATAATTAGTAAGATGTTAGGGCGTCTGTTTGACATCACAGTGCTCCTTTCAAGTGTATTTACTGCATTAAAATGCCCCTGTGCCCGAACTACAGGCAGAGGGGCAAAAGAAGTATTTCAAGATAAGATTCATTACTTATAGAATGTATCCTTGATATATTTCATTGTTTCGATCTCATTCTCAAGGTGTTCCTTTGCTTCTTCAGCGGAAATTGGAGTGAGAGTTGAATCGATTTCCAGAAGCTCCTTTTTACCTTCATCACTGTTCAGATAATCTGTGATGATTCGGCGCATGGCTTCTACGCCTACAGGATCGGCATCCTTACGGCAGCAAAGAACAGTACATGGAGAAACGGCGATCTTCGGATAACCTATTTCAGAAACGCTAGGAATAGGATCAAGTCCCCATGCATCATCATTGAAGGTTTCGCTGCTGAACTGTACCAGTGGAACCATCTGTCCCGACTCAACATAATCATGAAGCGCAGTGGTGTTTACTACAACGCAATTTGCATCTCCGTTTAAGCAGGCAAGAATGTTTTTGTTTCCGCCGTTATCTGTTACGGAACCGAATTCGATGCCTGCGCTTCCCATAAGGGCAGTTGCCTGGATATGTGTCATACCTCCCGGAACATTGGAGGAAACGATAATGCGGTTATTCTTGGAATATTCAACGAATTCATCCCAGGTCTTAATGCCGAGAGAAGCAGGAACAGCCAAAGCTGACGGAGCATTTGAAGGAGAACCGTAAAGGATCTCAAAATCATCCATGGAGACATTTATACCTTCGTTAAAAAGAGGTGCTACAACGAAAAGAGCCTCTGTACCAAGCATGAGTTCGCAGGCAGAAGGATCATAGCTTGTAAGATCTGTTGCCATGAGGAAACCGTTTGAACCGGTTATGTTCTGCACGACAGTAGTGGTGCCGGTGGTTTTCTGAATGTGATTGGCTATGAGTCGGTAGATGAGATCTCCTGTGCTTCCTGCAGCGGTGGAGACTCTGAGAGTGATCGTATTCTGATCCGGCTTCCAATCGGCTACCTTGGCTTCGAAATCATCATTTTCTGTGGTTCCAGCTTCTTTAGCTGCACTGGTTCCGGCAGCTGCTGTTTCAGCAACGGACTCTGCTTTTGATGCGGCAGGTGCCTGACTGCTTCCGCATCCGCTGAGAAGGCTGAGACTCAGGCCTGCGCAAAGAACAGGCGCACATACCGAGCGGAGTAAATTGATTTTTTTCATTGTTTCTCTCCTTGAAATATGATTTTTGTAAATCTTTTTTGTATTTCCGGTCTATTTTGAATATTGAATGATCAATGACCGGTCATAAAACTCCACCCATCATGTGACATGAGATCATCTGATAATAAGCTGTGGCTCCAGCAGTACGGATTTGGAAGGCGCGCCGGGGGCCTTCTGTTCTTCATCCATCAGAAGATCGATAGTTTGCTCCGCGAGTTCCGGAAGAGGAACCCTTACACTGCTTATGGGTGGATTAAGCAGTGGGGCAAGATTGTTGTTGTATCCGATCAGTTCTATCTGATCCGGAACCTTTTTCTCCATAGCGTTCAATGCCTGAAGAATATAAGCGGCTACCTCATCGGAGCAGCAGAGTATCCCGTCGATGGCAGGATCTTCTTTTAATGCAGCCTTCAGAGCTTCTGTGCAGCTTTCAGCACTTTCGTCAGAAGCAAATCTTATCTGACTGTGAATTCCTTCTACTTCACTGGAACGTATGGCATCCTCGAAACCATGGATCTTTCCGTGATGATTCGGCAGAGAGACCATTAACAGATGTCTCCGTCCGTTATCTATCAGATGCATGGTGGCCAGATAACCGCCGCGCTCACTTCCCGTAAGTATATGGTTAAAGGAGTGACTTGCACGGAACATGGTCCTGCTGATGCTTACTACCGGAATGTCACAGCTTTCAAGAGCTTTGATCGAATCGGGACTTATGGATTTATCTGTGAATCCCGATATGATAAAGCCTCTGGCGTGGATCTGGTGAGCCTGACGAAGATAAAAAGAAATATCTTCTTCGAAAAAACCGCCTTGTTTTTCAAGGTTTGCTGTGACCAATGTCATTCCTCTTTTATCTGCTGCAAGCATCAGCTGATGATTCAGCAGACGTGAGTAAACATTGGTAGAGGCGTTCCTCATAACTAAATAAATGAAGCCTTCTTTTGTAGTGAATTCGCTGGGCGCAGGCCCTGATAACTGATAGCCTGTAACTCGAATCGCATCTGCAATTCTCTGTTTCGTGTCCTCTGTTACGGTTCCGGTACCGTTTAGGGCACGGGAAACTGTGGCAGCTGAAACGCCGGCGATACGGGCTATGTCTCTGATTGTTGTTTTTTTCATGATGTCTTAACCGCTTTCTGTGAAACAAATGTAACAGCCACGCAACAAAATGTCAACGAATGCGAAACGGAATGTCACACAAATAATATGCCGAAATTTTGTGCAAATAGCTGAATATCCTTCTGGTTATTTGGTTATTAATAATTAATATGTCAAAAACAGGCTTGATTCTTCCTTTGGTGTACTGTATAGTCTTATTCGCAAAGCGCTGTTGAGAATATTTTTTTGCGCTTTCGTGAAACAAAATGTAACAGAATGATGTTTTGAAAAATAGGAGGAATAACAGTGAGTCAGCCTGATATTTTATTTTTTATGTCCGATCAACATACACCTTATTTTTCCGGTTTCGGCGGCAATAATGTTGATACACCGGAAATGGACTCGCTGTGCAGAGACGGAATAAGATTTTCCGAAGCCTACTCCAACTGTCCTTTATGTGTACCTGCCAGATTATCCATGCTAAGCAGTCTTCGCCCTGCAAAGACAGGAATATTCACACTTGATGATGCATTACCGGATCTGACTCCCACATTTCTTCATTACCTTGTGGAACAGGGCTATGAGACGGTACTGTGCGGTAGGATGCACTTCCTGGGCAATGACCAGAGACACGGCTTTACAAAAAGAATAGCTCATGAGCTGACACCCACAAGCTGGAATGCACCTCGTCATAAGTTGAAGGAAGATCGTGGCGTTCTGACACGTTCTTTTGGTGAGCCTTTCTGTACCGCTGTAGTCGGAGGTGGAGAATCTACGGTTGAGTACTATGACCGGTATGTGGTTGATTCTGCCATCAGATATCTTTCCGAAGATCATGAAAAGCCTCAGTTCATCATGGTAGGTCTTTACGGACCTCATTTTCCTTATGTAGGAGATAAAGAACTGTATCTCAAGTATCTTAAAAGAGTTACTCTTCCGGAATCCTTCCATGATCCATGTCCCACACCTGTACTTGCGCGTCATGTTCAGCCTGTATCTGAAAAACTTGCCATTTCAATCAGAGCAGCATATTCCGCAATGGTGGAACAGACTGATGAAAAACTCGGACAGGTTCGCAAGGCATTTGATTCTTTCTGCGACAGGAGAGGGAATGGACGCCTCTTTATCTATACATCGGATCACGGCGATCAGTGCGGAGACCGCAGCATGTTCGCCAAATCCACTTTCTATGAAAAATCCACCAAGATTCCGCTTATCTTTGCCGGTGACGGAGTTGAGAGCGGAAGGGTATGTAATACACCTGTGAGTATCATGGATATAGGTCCTACGATACTTCAGCATGTCGGTGCCCACGAAATGATAGATGTTGATGGCGTAAGCCTTGCATCTGCACTTCAGGGGAATGATGTAACAAAGCATGAAGTCTATGGCGAGTTTCTCGAACGTACCAGTATGAAAGACCCTGCAGACAGTTACTGTTTCATGCTTCGAAGAGGCGACTATAAGTACATGAGCTTTTTCGATGATCCGGATTGTGAGCTTTTATTCAACATTGCAGAAGATCCGGAAGAACGTCGTAATCTTGCAAAGGAGCTTCCTGAAGTCCTTAAGGAACTTCGTGAAGCTTCAAAAAAGATCGCCATGCCTGAACAGTCTGTGGCACTTCAGAAAATGCATACTTACAGAAGTTCTCTTATGCGTTCTTATGAAAATGCTCTTTCCGGTGAACATGACGTGGAGCGATGGGAAAATACACCGCTTACAGCACGAAATTATCCGGAAATATGCATAAAAAACGAAGCTCTCACTGAGAAATAACGCCATGTAGAGTATAGCGCAAGAAAAAAGCATTATCTAGCACTCTGTTACATTTTGTTTCA
Source organism: Lachnospiraceae bacterium JC7 (assembly GCA_000513555.1). Lineage (GTDB taxonomy): Bacteria > Bacillota > Clostridia > Lachnospirales > Lachnospiraceae > Oribacterium. Next base: position 39,464 of record ALYD01000008.1, on the reverse strand, counting down.
TGTGGAATTATTTCAGTTATATGATGGAAAATCATGTGAAATTCTGCTATACAGTGCGGATCATCATGAAGCATTCTACTTCGCGTATGATGGATGCTTAAGTAAATCTTTTGGAACAAAAGCCTTGCTGTCACGGAAAGTCAGCAGAATGGAGAATATATGAATAAAAGACCGCATATTATCATCTTTAATCCTGACGAGATGCGAGCAGATTCATTGGCACATCTCGGTAACCCGGCTGCAGTAACACCGAATCTGGATGCATTCGCAAGAGAGGATGCCGTATCCTTTTCCAAAGCATTCTGTCAGAACCCAGTGTGTGTTCCATCCCGCTGCAGCTTTTTTACAGGATTGTATCCCCATGTGAAAGGCCACAGAACCATGTCACATCTGCTTCGTCCGGGAGAGGATTCACTGTTCAGTGAACTAAGGAGAAGCGGTTATTATGTCTGGATGAATGACAGAAACGACCTTACAGCAGGGCAGATTCCGGGATGGACAGAATCCAATGCTGACGAGATCTTTTACAGTGGTCAGTGCAGGAAAGCACCGGGACCAAAGAATGCATCAGTGCGCGGATGTCCCGGGAATAAGGACTACTATTCACATTTCGAAGGTGAGCTTGGACTTGATGAAAAGGGACGTAACTATACTTCGGATGACGAAGTGGTGGATGCAGCCATAGAGAGACTCAGAAATCCTGTGGATGACAGACCCATGTGCCTCTTTCTCGGACTAATGTATCCTCATACACCATATGGTGTGGAGGAGCCCTATTTCTCTGCCATACAGAGGGAAAAACTTGCAGAACGTATACGCCCCGGGGATTGTGAGGGCAAGGCGAAGATACTTTCGGAGATAAGAAAGTATCAGGGAATGGAGGATTACACAGAGTCTGACTGGGATGAGCTTCGTGCGGTCTATCTCGGAATGTGCATGAAGATAGACGCTCAGTTCGGGCGACTTGTTAAAGCTCTGAAGGATGAGGGCATATATGATGACTGTGCGATTTTTGTTCTCAGTGATCATGGAGATTTTACAGGAGATTACGGTCTCTCAGAGAAAGCCCAGAACAGCTTTGAAGACTGCCTCACCAGAGTTCCGTTTCTTATAAAACCTCCGAAGGGAGTATCCTGCAGACCCGGTATTTCTCCATCTCTTGTGGAGCTTGTGGATTTTTATGCCACTGCCATGGATCTTGCCGGAGTGACTCCGTCACATACCCACTTTGGAAGAAGTCTTCGTCCCCAGCTTGAAAACCCGGAACTCCCCGCAAGGAAATACGTCTTCTGTGAAGGGGGCAGGATGCCGGGAGAGTATCACTGTGATGAATTCCATGCTTCAGGAAAGAACGGCCCGCCGGAGACATTGCCATACTGGCCGAAGATGATGGCACAGACTGACGATATGGCACATTCAAAAGGCATCATGATGCGTTCGGAACGCTTCAAGTATGTAAGCAGAAGTCTCGGAAATGATGAGTTCTACGATCTTAGAGAGGATCCCGGGGAGACGAAAAACAGAATAGATGACCCGGAATTTTTCGAAGTCATTACGAAGATGCGCCTTGATATGCTCAAGTGGCTTCAGGCTACGGATGACATAGTACCATTTGACTACGACCTGCGCTTTACGCCTGAGATGATGTGGGCCAAGGTGCGTCAGATGGTGGCTCCGGAGGACGAAACTCTGGTTCGTGAAAAAATAAAGGAAGGAATCAGCCACGGAAAACTTCAGCTGTTTTGCCGTGAGCTATCGGAAAAAAGAAAGGTAAAGGAAGCATAGGCATGCAGCTTATGCTTAGACAATTTGTTAAAAGTTTTAATAATATACAAGAGGAGAATACTTATGGATTTACGTGCAAATCCGTTTTATCTGGATGATGAAGCTATAGAGTGGGTGGAGAAGACCCGGGATTCAATGTCTGTAAGAGAGAAAGCAGGGCAGTTGTTTTGCGTTCTGTTTAAGGAGGCAAAGCCGGAGGAGCTTGAATATGTAAAGGGCATACTGGAGCCGGGTGGATGCATGTACCGTGTTGTTCCCACAAAGAGGGCTGTGGAATTTACCAATATGTTGCAGAAAAGCCTGAAGGTTCCGGCTCTTATAGCTGCAAACCTTGAAAAGGGAGGAAACGGAATAGTCAGTGAGGGAACTCTGGTAGGTTCACCTATGGAAATTGCTGCCACAGATGATGTTGAGATGGTAAAGAAGATGGCCAGAGTCTGTGCACTTGAGGGAAAAGCTGTGGGAGCCAACTGGGCATTTGCTCCAATCATAGACATTGACACCAATTTCAGAAATCCTATCACCAACACGCGTACCTTCGGAAGTGATCCAGAGAGAGTCCGTATCTTTGGTGAAGCATATACGAAAACAGTCCAGGAGCTGGGGCTGGCGGCATCCATCAAGCATTTCCCGGGGGATGGTCAGGATGAGCGTGACCAGCATCTCGTGACATCCATCAATGATATGGACTGCGATACGTGGATGAATACCTATGGCAGGGCCTACAAGGCGGGAATCGACGCAGGGGCTCTTACCTGTATGGTGGGACACATCATGCAGCCGGCATGGACACGCCGTCTTAATCCGGGCATCGAAGATAAGGATATCATGCCGGGAAGTCTTTCTCCTGAACTCATGAAGGGCCTGCTCAGAGATGAGCTTGGTTTTAACGGACTTATAGTGACGGATGCCACCACCATGGCCGGATACACTACCGCTATGGGGCGTCTCAAGGCTGTGCCCATGAGCATTGCTGCAGGAGCGGATATGTTCCTTTTTGCAAGAAATCTTGAAGAGGATTTTCAGGCTATGCTTGACGGAATCGAAAGCGGAATCATAACTCCCGAGCGTCTGGATGAGGCTGTTACCCGAGTGCTTGCTGTAAAGGCGGCTCTGGGACTTCATAAAGGTGTTTCTGAGGTTGATGAAGAGAAGGCACTTAAGATAGTTGGATGTGACAGGCATATGGAATGGTCCGGAGAGTGTGCGGACAAGGCCATAACACTGGTAAAAGAAGAAAAGGGCGTTTTACCTATAACTCCGGAACGTTATCCCCGTATTCTTTTCTATCCTGTTGAGCCACCTGCAGGTGGAGAAGGCGCCTATAAAGTCAATGCTGCCTGTGAAGCCATAAGACAAAGACTTCTCAAAGAAGGTTTCAAAAAAGTCGATAACTTTGTACCTCAGCCCTATGGAGAAGGCTTCACCATAAAATATAAGGAGATAGTGGACAATTATGATCTTATCCTTTATGTTGCGAACCTTTCCACCAAGAGTAATCAGACCGTTGTGAGAATCGAGTGGAAGCAGCCCATGGGTGCAGACTGCGGTCACTATATGAATGATATCCCGACTGTGTTCGTTTCACTTGAAAATCCATATCATCTTCTGGATTTTCCGAGGGTACGTACTTTCATAAACTGCTACTCCGGAAATGAGCGTGTGCTTGATGCACTCATAGATAAGCTCCTTGGCAGAAGCAGCTTCAAGGGCATAAATCCCGTCGATCCTTTCTGCGGAAAATGGGATACGCATTTATAAAGATGCAGGTATCAGGAGGTAAAGTATGGATTTCAAAGCAATAATATTTGATCTTGATGGAGTCATCTGTTTCACGGATGAATACCACTATCAGGCATGGAAGGCTATGGCGGATGAGCTTGGAGTGTATTTTGACAGAAAGATCAATAACCGGTTAAGAGGTGTTTCAAGGATGGAAAGCCTCGATATAATCCTTGAGCGGTATGATGGTGAACTCAGTGCTGATGAAAAGAGTTCTCTGGCAGAAAAGAAGAATGAGCTCTATCGAAAATATCTGGAAAATATGTCATCCAAAGATCTTAGCGAGGAAGTGAAAAGCAGTCTTTTGGAACTTCACCGGAGAGGTTATAAGCTTGCCATAGGTTCCAGTTCCAAAAACACGCCGTTTATCTTAAATCAGATCGGACTGTCAGATTTCTTTGATGCCGTTTCAGACGGAAATAACATCAGGAGATCAAAGCCCGATCCGGAGGTATTCTTAAAAGCTTCTGAAATGCTTTCCATTCCGCCGGAAGAGTGTCTGGTTGTGGAAGACGCGGTATCCGGTGCAAAGGCAGGACATGCCGGTGGTATGAAGGTCGCATGTCTCGGAGATGCATCAAAGGCAAAAGCCGGTGATTACAATCTTAAAGGATTCTCTGATTTACTGGATATTCCGGCGCTTTCTGCGTGATCATTCTGCATGTTTTATATCCGTGATCAATGTTTCTGTTTTTACGTTGATGACAAATAAGGGTGGACAAGAGCGTTTTTAAGAGCTATACACTTGAAGAAGTATGAAATGGGAGGAGATTATGAAATGGTGGAAAAATTGTTCTTTTTTGCTATAAGTTTGTTTGCATCAACAGTAGGTGCCATATGCGGAATAGGCGGAGGTGTCATCATCAAGCCGGTACTTGACATGTTCAGCAGTGACAGTGTCTCTACGATCAGTTTCATGTCGGGATGTACAGTACTTGCCATGTCACTTTATTCCGTGGGGAAGTCCATGGCAGCCGGTGAAAAGACTGTTGAGCTGAAATCTGTAACTCCCCTTGCGCTGGGTGCCGCCATAGGAGGTATCGCAGGAAAGCTGCTTTTCGATGTCGTAAAAAAATCCTCGGGAAACCCTGATGGCGTAGGAACAGTACAGTCCGTATGTCTTGCCATCATGACCATAATGACCCTTGTCTATACTCTCAATAAATCAAAGATAAAAACCTACAGGATAGATAATGCTGCCATCAGTGTTATAGTGGGACTCACTCTCGGTATCATGTCAAGTTTCCTGGGAATAGGTGGCGGTCCCATAAATCTTGTGATACTTTATTTCTTTTTCAGCATGGCTACAAAGCAGGCTGCTGCAAACAGTCTGTATATAATTCTGTTCAGCCAGATAACCAGCTTTCTGTTCACGATCTTTACCGGAACGGTTCCTGTCTTTAGTCCACTGTCCCTTGGACTCATGGTGGCAGGCGGTGTCCTGGGCGGAATGCTGGGAAGAAAGGTGAATAAAAAGATCAACAATGAAACTGTAGAGAAGCTTTTCGCAGGTCTCATGGTGCTGATCATCGGTATAAGCATTTTTAACAGTCTGAGATATTCTGGCATGATCTGAAAAAATGAGCGTATACATTTAATAGTCTGAAGTGACATACAAAAGTTGGATTTTTTAAAGCGTAGCAGTTTTTGACTGCTACGCTTTTTTATTCAACACTCAGAAACAGCTTGTCCAACGCACAGTAGGCTGCACTTTTTGCACCGGCAAAACTGTCATAATCGATGAAGAAAAGGCTTGCGGAAGAACATTCCACAGCTTCACATTTTTCGGAATATACAGATCTAAGAGTCTCTCTGTTCAGTGGATTACTGAACATGTATCCATCGATGACTATCATTTCAGGATTTATCATGCAGCTGATATTTGAAAGAGCTATGCCGAGATATTCACAGGAGCTTTCAAAGAGACGTCGTATTTCTGTGTCCCCATCGGCATCAAGCTTCATGATGAGATCGATGCTGAGTTCTGTACCGGTATCACAAAGTCTTTTTAATGTCTCTAACTTTCCGGCTGTCATTTCTGCCCTGCATCGATTGATGATGGTATGCTCACCGGCAACTTCGTTTAAGGTCATCAGACGCTTTCCATCAGGGCTGTTCCATTCCATGACCATACGGCCCAGCTCTCCGATACTTGCTGAATAACCGTAAGGCATCTCATTCGGTTCCATGACAGGACATGCGATGCCTCGTGAAACATAAAGGTATGCAAAGGTAGTGTCCTTAATATGGTTTTTTATGGCGTGGCCAAAGGCTCTTGATTTTGCATTGTTCTGGATAAGGACAGGACAGTCTAGCTTTTCTTCAAGTACAGACTTGAGATTTTTCCGGATAGAAGCATCTTCTCCAGGGTTTGTAAAAACTATGCCTTTTACTATGGTGCCACTGCTGGAATCTACTATTCCCGCAACGTTGACACTTACTCCGAGAAAGTTTCCGGTGACTTGCGACATGAGTTTTTTTGCCGATGTTTCTATCATTTCGATCATTCTGGAATAGTCATGCTGTACGGCCTCGGCTTCCAGACTGTCTATGATATTTCCGCCCATGTCCATGAGCACAGCTCTTGTTTTATATGGACCTATGTCAATGCCTATGGCACAGGCACTGTCAGAACAGAATCTCAGTATCTTTGGCTTTCGGCCGGCACCTGTACAGGACAGTGACTGATCTGAAACAATTTCCTCGATTATCCCCTGGGATATCATCTCGTTTGCACTGGTAGAAAGGGTCGCCAAAGTAAGCCCCAGGTTTTCCGCTATCTGAGTTCTCGTTGGTATAGCCTGATGGTAGATCTGTTTTTTTATTAATATCCTGTTTTTCTTCCTGGTCTCAATTAGACTGTTGCCGATTTTTCTTTCCATGTGACTATATTTCCGAAATAAATATTAGAATTTGAAAATAGGGAAGATAGAAGTGCTCCCTGATTCCATACATAGTTTAGCACAACAGAGCTTGTTTCACCTACAGGATATTGTATTTCCCGTGAAATTCGATATCCGTGCATGTGTTATTTTGGACTTCAATAGAGTAGGGCAAATCCCCCCTGAAGATCACGTGTCAGTCTTATGACTATTGTCAACAAATTAGCAATTAAGCCTTCTGCGCGCCAAGGTGTTTGGCTAATTTGCACAAAAACAATGCCTGATTTAGTGACAGTAATGCTAATTGAAAAAGGGAAGATAAGAGGCTAAATTATATTTATTAAAAGTTTTAAGAAATAATGTTTCGGCCGGAACCCGGCCATATTTTATGGCCAAATCATTAAAAGATTTAACAAATTAAAAATTTGAGATCACTGATCAAAAGGGATGGAGAGAAAAAAATGAACACAGAAAGTAAGGAGATCAAAAAGGGCAGTGAACTGCAGTATTGGCTTTACAGTATAGGAAATTTCCCAAATAACATCATTTTCCTGATGGTAGGAACCTATATCAGTTATTTTTACACAAACCTCCTGGGTATTTCCCCGGTAATTGCCGGAACCATATTCATGGTGGCAAGACTTGTGGATGCTTTTACAGATCCACTTATGGGAATGATAGTCGATAAGACAAATACAAAGTGGGGAAAATTCAGACCCTACATCATCGCCGGTGCACCGTTCCTCGGAATCATGTTCGTGCTTTTGTTTTCGGTTCCGAACCTTTCAGCCGGCGGAAAAATAGTATATGCCTTTGTGACATACATCATTTATTCCCTTGCATGGACAGTGGTACAGATCCCACAGCTTGCATTACCTGCGATACTGACTAACGATCTTGCGGTAAGAACCAGAATCCAGGCGATCTTCCAGGCCTTCGGAACCATAGCATCTCTCATCATCGCATCATGGGCACTTCCGATACTCAATATGCTTGGCGGAGAGGACGAGCCATCAGCATGGTTCAAATTCACCATGATCTTCGGAATCGCATCTGTTGTAATGTTCATTCTTTCAGCTATGTCAGTAAAGAATCTTGATGTTTACGATCCTGAGAGAAAGCCTGCAGCAGAGAGAAAGAGAATGAGCCTTTCCGAGACCTTCTCTGTAATAACCAACAACAGAGCTCTCGTATGTGTCCTTATAGCTTACGGAACAGATATGTTCGCAATTCAGATCTGCAACGCACTCCGTATGTATTTCTTCAAATATAACATGAGCGGAAGAACAGACCTGATCACTTACATAGGTTATGCAACTACCATTTGTGGTTTTGCCATGGTGCTTTTTATTCAGCCTATGGTAAGAAAACTGGGTAAGAAGATGGCCATAATCATTATCGAAGCCATCGCTATCATAGTCACTCTTCCGATGCTTTTCACCGGTATGAGCGGAGCATATTCGGTAGCCATGGTAATGTTCACATATCTTGCCATAGCCTTTACAGGAACCATCAACAACATGCTCAGCAGAGCTGCAGTACTTGATTCTGCAAATTATGCCTTCGTTAAAACAGGTATAGACGGAACCGCTCTTGTGAATTCAACATTCACATTTATCAATAAATGCTGTCAGGCTTTTTCCATGTTCTTCAGCGGAATGATCCTCAGTGCAACAGGTTACAATGCCGAGCTTCAGCAGCAGACACCGGGATGCTTAAGGGCGATACTTCTTCTTTGCACCCTGACACCTATAGCCGGCTACATTGCATCAGTAGTTGCTATGGCTTTCTATCCTATGGATAAGAAGGGCGAAGATGAGATGCAGAGACAACTGGATGAGCTTGCTGCAAAAGGAATAAGCGGCAATCAGGAGCTGAGAGTAGGTTGAAAATATAAGAGGAGAAATTATGAAGATTTTATTTGTTGATATCGATACCATGAGACCGGATCATCTTGGATGCTACGGCTATAAGAGAAATACTTCCCCCAACATTGATGAGGTGGCAAAAGAGGGTGTAAGATTTGATAACTATTATTGTTCAGATGCACCCTGCCTCCCATCAAGAGCTAGTCTTATTTCCGGCAGATTCGGAATAAGAAATGGAGTTGTGGGACATGGCGGAACCGCTGCGGACAGAAGGATCTGCCCACAGGGAAGAGGCATGCAGGATATTCAGGATGTTGAGAATTTCATCAATATTTTCAGAAGAGCCGGAATTTACACAGCATCTATTTCCACCTTTGCAGAGAGACATTCCGCATGGTGGTTCAATGCAGGCTTCAATGAGTGCTTCAACGAGGGTGATATAGGTCTTGAGAACGGAGACAAGGTTACCCCGTATGCTCTTAACTGGCTGGAGCAGAACGGAACGAAGAGAGAGGACTGGTTCCTTCACGTTCATTACTGGGATCCACACACACCTTACAGAGTACCTATGGGATTCGGTAATCCTTTCGAAAACGAGCCCCTTGAGAAAGCATTCTGGATGACAGAGGAGGATCTCAAGAGACATCAGGAGGCTGTAGGACCTCACTGCACACATGAGCTTAACATGTTCAATGACAACGAAAGTGATGTGCTTCCGAGAAATCCGGGTCACATCCGCAACATGGAGGAGCTCAAGAAGACCATCGACGGTTATGACTGCGGCGTTGCATATATGGATGCCTGCCTTGGTCAGATCATGGACAAGATGAAGGAGATGGGAATCTATGATGAATGTGCTATCATAATTACATCTGACCATGGTGAGAACTTCGGCGAGCTTGGAGTTTACGGCGAGCACGGAACCGCAGATAAGGCATGCTGTAATATCCCTATGATCATCAAGTGGCCGGGCTGCAAGAAGGGAACCGTTGATAAAGGACTTCATTATAATCTTGATATACTTCCCACAGCCTGTGATCTTTTAAATGTAGACAAGGCAGATACATGGGATGGCGAGAGCTATGTGGAGACATTGAAAAACGGAACCGACACAGGAAGAGATTCACTTGTAATATCACAGATGGCCCACGTATGTCAGAGATCAGCAAGATTCGGAGACTGGCTCTACATGAGAACTATCCATGACGGTTTCCATCTCTATGATGAAGAGATGCTGTTTAATCTTAAGGATGACCCTTATGAGCAGAAGGATGTAAAGAAAAAGCATCCTGAGATGTGTGCTATGGGTGCAAAGATCATACTTGACTGGACTGACGAGGAGATGAAGAAGAACGCTTCCCAGATAGACCCTATGTGGACTGTATATCATGAGGGCGGCCCGTTCCATGCTTCTGACAATGATCTTCCGGTTTATACAAAGAGACTCAGAGAAACAGGAAGAGCTGATAAGGCGGAAGCTCTTGAAGAGAGACATCTTCCCAAGGAAAAGAAGAGACTGGAATCACCGGGAGTGAGAGCGTTCAAGAAGCTTTTCAGCGCTAAAGGCTGATTCAGGTCTTACAGATAGTGCATTTGAGACTTATAATAACAGCCGGGGTCCAGACTCCGGCTGTTTTTTATCCGTGACAGTAAATGTGAAAAGAGGTAATGATGAATAAATACGAACAGGAACATTTGGAGCATGTGATGCGCACAGCAAAAGAATGTACATTATTTTTAAAACGGGATGATAGGTTTCCACTTGATAGCCCCTGCAGGATAGCTGCCTTCGGTAACGGTGTTCGTCATACCGTAAAGGGAGGAACAGGCTCCGGTGAAGTCAACAGCAGATTCGCCATAAACGTGGAGCAGGGACTTAAAGATGCCGGATTTGAGATAACAACAGGTAAATGGCTTGATGTCTTTGAAAACCTTAAAGCCGAAAATCATAAAAGCTTCGTTCAGAGAATCAAGGAGGAGGCAAAGACTCTTCAGGTAGAACCTTTAATGTATGGTATGGGAAAGATAGATCCAGAACCCGAGCATTCCCTGCCTCTGGAAGGAGAAGGTGATGCCTGTGTTTATGTGCTGGCGAGAAATTCCGGAGAGGGAAATGACCGTAAGGTTGAAAAGGGAGATGTGCTTCTCACTGACTCGGAAGTTCGGGATATTCTTGCACTGAACCGGAAATATGAAAAGTTCATGCTGGTCCTGAATGTTGGAGGTCCTGTGAATCTTTCTCCTGTTTCCGAGGTTGGAAATATACTGCTGCTTTCACAGCTTGGAGTTGTAACAGGAACTGTCCTTTCGGATATCCTTCTGGGAAAAGCCAATCCATCGGGAAAGCTTGCCACAACTTGGGCAAAGCCTGAGGACTATTTTAAATTTGAAGATTTCGGAAACCCTGACAACAACAGCTATACAGAAGGTATTTACGTAGGTTACAGATACTTTGATTCAGATGAGGTGAAGCCTTTATTTCCCTTTGGATATGGCCTTTCATACACAGAGTTCAGCTTACAGCCTCTGGTGATTTTTAACAGAAACGATGAGATAAGCGTAAGTGTAAAAGTTACCAATGAGGGCAGATTTTCCGGTAAGGAAGTGGTTCAGGTCTATGTCTCCGCACCATCAGGAAGGCTCGATAAGCCATATCAGGATCTTGCCGCATTTGAAAAAACAAAAGAACTGATGCCGGGTGAAACAGAGGAGGTCGAGATCTCATTCAGACTTTCAGAGCTTGCTTCCTACGACGAAGAAGCTCAGGCATTTATCCTTGAAGCTGGCAACTATATAATTCGTGTTGGTAATTCAAGTGATTCTACAAAGGTTGCCGGTGCAATAGTCCTTGATGAAACAGTTACAACATTAAAAACCAGAAACTGTCTTGGAGATCCCGGATTTAAGGATCATGTTGCGAAGCAACATGTAACAGATATTCCGGAGGGAGTAAGTGTAATCAGGCTGACAGGCGTGGACTTTGAAACATTGGCAGTAGCATACGACAGGGATTACCCTGTGGATGAGCTTGTTTCGAAGTTATCGGATGAGGAACTTTCCTATGTATCTGTCGGTGCCTTTGATCCTGATGCGAAGGATCAAAGCGTCATCGGTAATGCTTCCTTCGCAGTGGCAGGCGCGGCAGGTGAGACCACCACACTTTTACGGAACAAAGGCTTTAAGAGCATGGTCATGGCAGACGGACCTGCGGGTCTCAGACTTTCAAAGAAATATTATAAAGATGAGAGTGGAGTTCATTCCATAGGCTCAGATCTTCCGGAAAGCTTTTTGGATTACATGGGAGAGGATAATATCAAAAAGCTTCAGGAAATGATGAAAAAAAATGTTCCGGCAGATGAGTCAGAGATAAAGGAGCAGTATGCAACAGCGATTCCTATCGGAACAGCCATTGCACAGAGCTTTAACTGTGAGCTTGCGGGTACCTACGGAGATATAGTGGGGGACGAAATGGAAAGATTCGGTGTTCAGTTATGGCTGGCTCCGGCACTTAACATCCACAGAAGCATTTTCTGCGGACGTAACTTCGAATACTATTCGGAGGATCCTCTTGTTTCCGGACTTATGGCAGCATCCATTACCGAAGGCGTTCAAAAACATAAAGGCTGCGGCACTACAATAAAACATTATGCCGCCAACAATGCAGAGACCAACAGATACTTCAATAACAGTAAGGTATCCGAAAGAGCCATGCGTGAGATATATCTCCGGGGTTTCGGCATTTGTGTAAGAAAGGCAAAGCCCTGCGCTTTGATGACCTCCTATAATCTACTGAACGGTGTTCATACTTCGGAGCACAGAGGACTTATAGAGGATATTTTAAGATGTGAGTTCGGCTTCGACGGAATCGTAATGACAGACTGGGTGGTGGAATGGGTTCAGAGCCTTGGTAAAGAGCACAGAAATGCAACCATCACAGAAGTGGCAAAAGCCGGAGGTGATGTATTCATGCCGGGAGTGAAAAATGATTTTGAAAGACTCCTTAAGGGCATAAGTGATGGTTCTGTTCCCAGGAAACAGATACAGCAAAATGTTACCAGAATATACAGAATGGCAGAAAAGCTTTCACAGATAAAATGAGATCGGAAGAGAACTTATTAAATTAAAGTAATGACAGATGCTGAGGAAAAAATTCTGTGATGATCCGTAATGATCTGAAAGCGGTCTTTGAAAATAAATTGCCAGCAATTAATTGAAGACAAATCTATAATCTGATATCCTAGTACGTGAGTGGGTGATCTTATCCACTCACAAATGATGTCATTCACCGTCGTTGTACAGTGTGGAATCGTCATCATATTATATTAAGAAGAATATCGGAGGATGGGGTATGAAAAAGATTGATGTTCATAAAATAGTTCTATCGGCAATGTTTATCGCGTTGGGTCTGGTACTTCCCTTTGCCACCATGCAGCTCAAGTCTTTAGGCCAGCTGCTTTCTCCTATGCATCTGCCTGTACTTTTGTGCGGACTTATATGCGGCCCTGTTTATGGTGCCATAGTCGGATTTGTAGTTCCTCTTTTACGTTCAGTCACCTTTGGGATGCCAAAGCTTTTTCCCGGAGCCATCGCCATGGCCTTTGAGCTTCTGACATATGGTCTGGTCACAGGTTATCTCTACACGAGATCAAAGTATAAGTGCATCATCGCTGTATATAAGGCCCTGATCCCTGCCATGATCATCGGACGTATCGTTGGCGGTGCTGTACAGGCTGTATTACTGGGAGGACAGTATAGTCTTGCGGCTTTTATGACAGGATACTTTGTAAATACTATTCCTGGAGTTGTTTTACAGCTGATTCTTATTCCGTTAATAATGGTTGCTCTCGGAAAGGCACATCTTATTAAGTTCCATAGCGGAGCAAAAAGAGAGGCTGAAATATTTTGAAGCATAATGTTGAGAGATATTTAACATTCGGGAGCGTGATATGGCACACTTGAAAGCGGAAAGAAATAAAGGAAAGAATTTCTCCAAAAGGATATATTCATTACTCCTTGCCGTATTTTGTCTAATGTTCGTGATCTCAGGCTGTGGAAAGGATGCAAGAGAAACCGAAATAGAGCAGCTTTCAAAAAAGTACAGCGTGCCGAAGGAAAAGCAGCTGGTCATTTGCACCTCACATAAAGAAGAGGTATATCTTCCTATCATTAGGGAGTTTGAAGTCAGAACCGGAATATGGGTCGAGATCAGAACCGGTGGAACTGCTGAAATGATGGACAAGATCGAATCAGGACTGGAAAACGGCGAATGTGACATTATGTTCGGAGGCGGTGCGGAGAGCTACGAAGCAAGAAAAGAGCTTTTCGTACCTTACAGTACATCAGAAAATGAAAATCTGAATCAGGCATACCTGTCTCAGGAAAATCTATGGACTCCTTTTACAGAACTCCCCATTGTATTTGTTTACAATCCAAAGCTTGTATCCGTGACAGATGCCCCGAAAAGCTGGCATGATCTGTTTCTGAGCAAATGGAAAGGTCTCATAGCATTTGCAGATATGGAGGTATCGGGAACCAGCTATACCATCATATCCACCATGGAGCAGCTTTTTGATGAAGGACCGGAGAGCCTTATTCCAAGGTTCTATGAACAGCTGAACGGAAACATTCTCGCATCATCAGGAGACATACTTCCATCTGTTGAGTCAGGCAAATATCTTGTGGGAATAACTCTTGAGGAAACTGCAAAAAAATATATCGAGAGCGGTCATGATATAGCCATGATCTATCCTTCTGACGGTACATGTGCTATTCCTGATGCCTGTGCCATAGTCAAGAATGCTCCCCACAGCTACAATGCGGGAAAATTCATCGATTTCATCGTAAGTCAGGATACACAGAAATTTGCCATGGAAGAATTTCACAGACGTCCTGTCAGGACAGATGTAGAGCTTCTCAGTGAATACGGAAGAATAGATCTCATGGATTTCGATATCAAAAAATCCGCATCGGAAGAAAAAGAAGCCATGAAGATCTGGCGTGAAATCACAAAACAGGAAGGAAACTAATATGGGATTTATCAGACAATCCTTTAAACGACAGATATTTGCGGTGTTTCTTTCCGTTTCTCTTTTTCTCGTTATACTTGGCGGAATGGTGACGGTTCAGACTTTCCAGGCGAGAGTTGTGCTGGACTACGAGAACAGAGATCTGGAACAGCAGAAATATGTGACCGGACGCATATCGGACATGATCGGTCTAGCTGATGCCGCAATCGATAAAATACAGAAAAGCGATGCCATAATTGAAGCTCTGACTACAGGAAGACGTAATTCTTTCAATGTCTATGCCGACCTGTATGAGATCACCAACGATATAAGAAACTTTTCAGTTATCGAGCTTTACAGAGGCGGTAACTGCAGATACAGCACTAAAAGCGGCAACAGCTCTGATTCGCTGCCTGATTACTATTCGGCACTCAATGAAGCATCAAGAAGATCCGGCACGACCATATATTCACTGAATCCCGGACACGCAAGTGATTCAGGTTCAGAGCTTTTGATGGTGAGAAAAATCGTTTCCGGAACGGAACCGGGTTTTGTTGTCATAAGGATAGGACAGACCGAAATAGAAAATCAGATAAAGGACGGTATCAATGCAAGAGACGGTTTCATACTGGTGAACAGATATCTGAGACCGTTCTGCCTCCTGGGAACGGCAGCTGACGGAAAGGTCCTTTCGTCCATAAGAGAAAATCTCCTGACTGCAAAGAATTACAATCACGATCTTAAAGATAACATATACATGTCAGAACTTCCCGACACGGATATACTGAGTATTTACATCACGCCCCCTGTCCTTGAGCAGAGTGCCATCAATGCGGGCTATCGTGTGATAATGCTTCTTGCGCTACTCAGTGTACTTGTCTGTCTTCTTGTTGCATCCCGCTTCAGTGTCGTATTTTCAAAGCCCATAAGCGAACTATATCAGGCCATGAAGAGATTCAGAAAGGGTGATTTCGATACGAAGATAGAGCTGAACCGTGAAGACGAGTTCGAGCAGCTGGCAGTCGGTTTCAACAAGATGACCAGTCAGCTTAAACAGACCATGGAGGATCAGGTCAAGGCTGAAAGAAAGGTCAACGAGACCCGTATCGCCATGATGCAGGCTCAGCTGAATCCGCATTTCCTGTACAACACTCTGGATACCATCAAGTGGGTAGGAAAAGCCAATCAGGTTCCTGAAATAGCAACATTGTCAGCTTCACTTGCCGGAATACTCAGAAGCAGTATTTCCGAGAAACAGTTCTGCAAGCTTTCTCAGGAGATCCAAATGATCAGAAACTATTGTGACATCCAGAGGATAAGGTTTGACGACTGCTTTGATATAGAGATAAAGGTGGAGGAAAAGCTGCTGGATGCCATAGTCCCGAAGCTGATACTCCAGCCCCTTATAGAAAACTCCATCATACATGGACTCGATGGACAGAAAAACGGACACATTGATGTAAGAGCATATGAAGATGGTGATCTCTATATAGAGATCCAGGATAACGGAAAGGGTATCACGGACGAATACATACGGGCTCTTGAAAATGATGATGTGGAGACATTGAAAGGACACCTGGGAATGAACAATGTCAATACCATCATCCGCATGTATTACGGAAAGGATTATGGAATTCATGCTTCAAGACTTACAGAACGAGGCACACTTATCACAGTAAAGCTGCCCCTTTCATTTGAGGAGCCTGAATCCGGGATATGATGAAAAAGACCGTTCTGATCAAGTCTGAAATTCAGACGGAGAAATACCTGCAACAGAGGAGATACTTTAATGATAAAGGTAATGATAGTTGATGACGAAAGATTTGTCAGGAGAGGAATAATACAGGAAACAGACTGGGAGCTCATAGGCTGTGAAGTTGTGGCGGAGGCCACAAACGGCATAGAAGCCCTGGAAAAGGCAAGGGAAGTTCAACCCGATCTTGTGGTTTCCGATATACGTATGCCTGAAATGGACGGACTTGAGCTTTCACAGAATCTGGTGGAGCTGTTTCCTGATATCAAGCTTATCCTCCTGACTGCCTACAGTGATTTTGAGTATGCGAGACAGGCTCTTCGTATAGGAGTTTCCGATTACCTTTTGAAACCCTTCGAGGACGGAGAACTGGAGGCGTCGATACAGAGACTCATACATCTTAATCCACTTGAGGAAAAGGGTGAACAGGAAGAATCGGAGGAGGAAAAACTGTTAGGTCTCAAAAAGAGATCAGAGGTCTCCAACAGATATGTGCAGAGTGCCATAGAGTATATAGAGAAGCATTATATGAATATGGACTTCTCACTTACAGCTCTTGCTGAATCCATAGGTGTAAGTGAAGGTCATATAAGCAGACTTTTCAAGGGAGAAACAAACAACAGCATAAACAACTATCTGGTGAAGTACCGTATAAAAAAGGCCATGGATGAGCTTAAGGATGTAAAGGTAAAGGTCTATGAAGTGGCGGAAATGGTAGGGTATCAGGATATAGCTTATTTTTCCAACACATTTAAAAAGTTGGTGGGTACATCACCTTCGGACTATCAGGCATACGGTCTCAAGAAATAATCATGTATAATATTTACCAGGCGACATCGTTTTCTTCATGAAAATGATGTCGCTTTTTTACAACAAATATCAGAATCACCCCATTTTAAACATCAAACTGCACAACTAAAATATGTGTATAAGTAATAAATGATGTGATTGCGCGAAAATCTCACATATTGTCGCGATCTAAACATTAACACACATCATTAGATCAGTTTACGTGATGTAAATCAAAGGAGGGTAAACGTGAGAAGAGTTTTATCAACAATTTTGACTGTTTCTATGGTAGTTGCCTCACTGGCAGGCTGCGGCGGTTCAAGCACAGCTACAACAAGTGCTGCTGCAGAGACAAAATCAGCTGCGGAAACAGCTGCACTGCAGGAAAGTCCAAAGGAAGAAAAGGCTGAGGAGCTTACAGGTATCGATGCTATCATAGCTGAAGCTCAGACCATGTCACTTGAAGAACTTGCAAAGAAGGCTATCGAAGAGTCAAACGGCAAGACATTTTACGGCGTAGGTAACTCCAGCCGTGGAAAATCAGCTCTTCCGGTATTTATCGAGTACCTGAAGACCATCGATCCATCCTACAACATGGAGTTCGAGTGGCAGCAGCCAAAGAACAACAAGATCTTTGAGCAGCTCACATCTGATTCTCTTAAGAGCGAGGGTACATTTGCCATGACTCTCATTCAGGACGGTAACCAGATTCAGTCCAAGATGGTAGAAACAAACATCCTGAAGAAGTTCGTTCCTAAGGAGTGGGCAGAGGCTAATGGTACAACACCTGCTGATTATAAGGGATTCCTTCCACTTCAGACACTTAACAAGGTATTTATGTACAACTGCACAGGCAGTGCTACATACACAAACTGCTGGGATTTCGTATATGAAGGTTCACATCCTCTGTTCATGGGCGTTGATTCTGAGATCGTTGGAAAGAACTTCCTTATGATGCTCACATCAGACAAGTACGCTACATGGCTTAAGGAGGCTTTCGACAAGCTTGACGATACCAAGAAGGCATACTTCGAGCCTACAATTCAGGCTATGCAGTCCGATGCTTCAGATTTAGGTCTCGGTGCAAACGGTGCTTATGCACTTGCATGGATCAAGCTCTGGGTAAACAACTACAACGAGCAGACTGATGACGGTCCTATCTGTAACACACTTGTTGATGCTTCAGCAAAGGATCAGGCAGGTCTCCTTGTATATTCAAAGCTTCGTTCAGTTGAAGAGTCAGCTACAGTTTCTGTTAACAACATCAAGGTTGCTGCTTACGAGGATGGCTACACAGGTATCGGCGGATACGGATACTGCCACTATCTCTTCCTTACAAAGAACAGCCCGCTTCCATGGACAGCATGTGCATTTATCGCTTATATGACATGTACAGAAGAAGGCTTCGATGCATGGGGCAAGGATATGGGCGGATATTCAGCAAATCCTAAGGTAGCAGCTGACGTTGAGGCAAAGTACAGCCACAGCACAGGCGGCGGAGACGAGTTCCCTGCAAAGAACGACCGTGGTTATGACTGGTGGACAGGCGAAGGCCAGGGCGAGCTGGTTCTCGAGGATCCTGCATACTGTGCAGAGGTTTCATTCTCAGTAGGAAGCTGGATCGATGTACTTGATAAGTACACACCGGGCGCATAATTTGAAGATTATTTTCAAACAATTACAGATTCAACAATTGGCATAATATCCTGATTGCCTCAAAACGCATCAGGTACTGACTGAAAAGTAAAATCCAGGGATGTCGCTTGATAGAGAAACATATATCCTTTTAAGCGGCATCCTTTATTAATGAAAAAGTACATGAATAGGATTACAAATGATCGAAAGCCCATGTGAGCATATGTTTACAGCAGAGACATTGACCGCAGTAGCATATAGGTAAAGCATGGCAGCTCATTACGCATGATTTAGTGAGGTAGGTAATGGAAAGAAGCATTCAACCGGATAACGGTGCAATATTCAGGAACAAGCTGAAAACCTGGTTTTCACAGCCTCAGAACATAATATTGCTCTTATTTGGCATAGTTTTGACATTCAGTACTGTTGCCCCCATTGTGGCGATAGTAAAAGATACATTCCAGATACATCCGGGTACCATCGACCAGCATCTGACCGGCAGGGTAGACGGATACACAATCGTAAATTATACAGACTTATTTACCAGCAGACTTGCAAAGGCAAACTTGTGGACACCGCTTTTAAATACCATCATTCTGTCGGTTCTCACTTGTGTGATCTCCATCTTATTTGGCGGATTGTTCGCGTTCTTGGTAACAAGAACAAACATGAAATTCAAGAAATATCTAAGTTCCATCTTCATTTTCCCGTACATCATGCCACAGTGGACACTGGCCGTTGTTTGGCAGCACATGTTCTACAGCAACAAGGTAACAGGAACAGCAGACGGACTTCTGGCAGCTATATTCAATATCTATTTTCCAAACTGGTGGTGTCAGGGAGCATTTCCGAGTGCCATGGTACTGGGACTTCATTATGCACCGTTTGCATATATCCTCATCGGAGGCATCTTCAAAAACATGGATGCGAACCTGGAGGAAGCTGCAACTATTCTCGATACTCCGAAGTGGAAGATAATGTTTAAGGTCACACTTCCTATGATCAAGCCGGCGATCCTTTCAACCATACTTCTGGTATTCGGAAGCGCCATGGGAAGTTACCCGGTTCCGCACTATCTGAATCTTACGACTCTTTCCACAAAGTACATTTCCATGAACAGTACCTACACAGGTGAGGCAAGTATCCTTGCCATCATCATGATGGTATTCGGTGTTCTGATACTTGGCATGAACCAGATGAGCCTTAAGAGCAGAAAGAACTACACCACAGTAACCGGTAAATCAGGACAGCTCACAAAGCTTTCCATCGGTAACGCAGGAAAGTATATAGTAGGAATCATCTTTATCATAATCACTTTCTTTACAAGTATCTGGCCTATTCTGTTGTTCGCGCTGGAAACATTCCTTCCGAATCCGGGAGATTACAGTTTCCTTTACACAGGAAACTTTGCGCATCTCACAACAAAATGGTGGGTAACAAATGAAAACATTACCGAGAACGGTATGTACGGACAGTCAGGTATCCTTTACAACAACACCATCTGGCATGCCTTCTTCGGAACACTGTTCCTTGCAGTTGTCTGCGCACTTATAGCAGGAACCATAGGAACACTTATCGGATATGCGGTTGCAAAGAACAGAAGAAACAAGTGGGCGAACTATGTGAACAATGTCGCATTCCTGCCTTATCTTATGCCGTCAATTGCAGTTGGCGCAGCGTTCTTCATTCTTTTCTCTAACGAGCACATTAACCTGTTCAATACTTACACACTTTTGATCATCGCAGGTGTTGTCAAATATATTCCGTTCGCTTCCAGAAGTTCACTGAACTCCATGCTTCAGATAAGTAATGAGCTGGAAGAGGCAGCGATCATTCAGAACACACCATGGATCAAGAGAATGCTTAGGATCATCATCCCTATTCAGAAGTCATCCATCATCAGCGGATATCTGCTTCCGTTCATGACCTGTCTTCGTGAACTGTCACTGTTCCTGCTTCTGTGTACTCAGGGCTTCATCCTTTCAACGACCCTTGATTACTTCGACGAAATGGGACTTTATGCATTCTCAAGTGCCATCAACCTGATTTTGATCGTCACTATCTTAGTATTTAACACACTTGTAAATAAGCTGACAGGAGCGAGCCTGGACAGTGGAATTGGAGGTAAATGATCATGCCTGAGATTATTTTGGAAAATGTCACAAAAAGATGGGGAAAGTTTTTCGGTGTAGACAATGTAAGTCTTAACATCCCGAACAATTCTTTCATTACTTTACTTGGACCTTCAGGATGTGGTAAAACTACGATCCTCAGAATGATCGCAGGTCTCGAGACACCAACAGAAGGAAGGATCAAAATAGGAGATACAGTTGTATTTGATTCAAATGCAGGAATCAACGTACCGCCAAATAAGCGTAAGGTCGGATTCCTCTTCCAGAACTATGCCCTCTGGCCTAATATGACTGTTTATGAGAATATCTCCTTCGGACTTAAGAACATTAACGAAGAGATGCCGGTTCTTGATGTGGAGGCGAAGCAGACCGTCGATCTCATAAGAGCCCTTCAGAACGGAAATAAAGTCAAGGAAGTTGTAGAAGAGTGCTTCGACAAGAACCGAAAGCTGGATGAGAAAAAGGCCTATATCAAGCTCATCGATAATTTCGGCTTATCCATTTACTCGGCTAAAGAGCTCTTTGATATGAAGATCCATGAGGCATCCGATCCCAATGTTTCTGCCAAGAGTAAGCTGGCCGAATACGAGAAAAAGCTGGAGACCATAAAGAATAAATATGCAAACGAAGGTAAGTCCCTTAACGATAAGTGTGAGGTGACCAAGAACGGAAAGGTTCTTGAAGAGAAGAGAAAGCTTTCAAAGGAAGAGATAGACTCAAGAGTCAGAGCATGTTCGAGAATCGTTAAGATCGGAATGTTCATGGACAGATATCCTGCAGAGCTTTCCGGCGGTCAGCAGCAGAGAGTTGCCATCGCAAGAACTCTGGCACCGCAGCCACAGGTACTTTTCATGGATGAGCCTCTTTCAAACCTTGATGCGAAGCTTCGACTTGAAATGAGATATGAGCTTCAGAGACTTCATGTTGAGACCGGAAGTACATTTGTATACGTAACTCATGATCAGATGGAGGCCATGACTCTCGCCACAAAGATCTGTCTCGTGAACAACGGTGTGCTTCAGCAGTATGCTGCTCCACTTGAAGTGTACAACAGACCGTCAAATCTTTTTGTAGCTGATTTCGTCGGAAATCCTTCCATGAATTTCATCGATGCCAAGGGCACTCAGCAGAGTGACGGAAGCTTTTCTGTAACCATGCTCGATGGTATAAAGGCAAGCTTTGTTCCTAATGATAAGATGGATATCGCCGAATGGCGTAGAAATCGTGACGATGAAGAGCAGAAAAAGCTTGAGTTTGAGCGCCAGAGATTAAGTCAGAAGGGTGCTGTCGAAAAAACCAACAAGGATGAAGTCTTCAAGTATCATATCCAGAAGGTCAATGAAGAAGACGACAGCCTGCTGGATGAGCCTGTCATCACTGATGAGGATTATGTTATCGGTATAAGACCTGAAGCCATCGACATAGATGACAAGGGAAGCATTGACACTACAATTTACGGTGCCATGCCTACAGGTATGGAGTCCACTCTGAAGCTCAGAGTCGGAGACTTCCTTCTCACCAGCGTTATCTTCGGCGGCGTTATCTATCAGATCGGTCAGGAAGAAAAGATCAATATCACAGGAAAAGACATCCTGCTCTTTGACAGAAAGTCAGGAAAGCTGATCTGCAGTGGTTCCCTGAAGATCTGATATTAAGCCTTATTGATCGTAAGCATAGATCAAATTCCCCTGAAGCATTTATAAAAACCCATTCGTATTTCCTTCGGAACACGAATATATGAAAAAACAGACCCTCCTTAATTCAGGAGAGTCTGTTTTTTATATCTATATTTATATCAAAGCCGTGTTCTATAGCTATTGATTTCAAAAATGAAATTTTAAGCCGGACAGCCTTTCTGATTAACTACACCGATACTTGCAAGAGCCTTTTCAAACAACTCCTTCATCTGCTGATGAGTCATTGACTCCTTGAAAGTAATACTCATATCGTTGATATAAAATTCCTTACGAAGACTTGTCTTGTCAACTCCGCCGTATTTTACATCGCGCTCATACTGTTCACACCATCCGTAAACAGAGAATAATCCGTACTCAGAGCTCTGCGCACATCCACAGAATGATCCTGAGTAATTACTCATACAGTGTTTGCAGGTATCACATTTTCTTTCAGTTTCTCTTCCCATATCTCTACACATTTCCCTTCGTTTTTTTGCTCGGGTAGTTTAGCAAAAGTTTATGGATACAGACAATGTTAAAATTATCATTGACTTATAAAATCACTTAAAAATTATCTTATAAAATTAAATATGCCAACAAAATGTTTAGAATTAAGCATTGTAATTTTGTAAAAATTCTATCAAGGATACTTTGGATTCATAATCAGATGTTTTTCGGGAAAATAAGAAAACTTTTAAGAATAAATTATTGCTATTATTCGGATAATAGAAGAAAATTTTTATATATAGGTTAAGGGTTTCCTGTTCACACCCGGAGATTACAGTTCAATTATATAGATATAACTGAGAAAGGAATTTTGATAATGAAGAGATTTGCATCTGTAACATTCATTCTTTGCTTAACAATAGCCGATCTGTTATCAGGCTGTGGAAAAGCTGCCAAAGAAACAGAAAATAAACCTGTCGTGAATGAAACCACTGATGACACAGCGAATAAACCTGTCGGAAATGAATCTGCTGAAAAGACAGAGAATAAAGCTGTTCTGTATAAATCTGCTGATATAAAAGAGCAAACTTCCTTAGAAAAGTCTGAGAAAACCGGGGAAGGAGAGATACGAAAGGAAGAAAAAACAGCTGACGGAAGATCCCTTGCTCAGCGTATGTCCGGAAAATACAGTTATCATTATTCGGGAGAGAACGGACAGGAAGAGTTCTTTATCATGGATGTGGTGAATTTCGGGGACAATGTTTATGCTTTCTGCGGTCAGGCAATGCCGTATGACTATGAAAGCTTCAATTCATATACATTCTGGGTGTCTGAATTCATTCCGTATGATGCCGGAGAGCTTAAAAGTACCGATGGCGACAAGGTCAAGGTAAATGAGCTGAAGTTTTCCATCATGTCCAATGCCGGCAGATACTGGGATTCAGGATGTACAGGTACTATTACCCTTACTGATGATGGGCTTGTATTCGAGGGCTTCGATCATGACGGTTTTCTCGTTCCTGATTATGATGACAGCAGATTGTTCCTTAAGGATGATCGCGTAGAAGATGCCTTCTCGTATATGAAAGACGATAATGCATCAGTCGATGACAAACTTCAGGGTTACTGGGTATGCGACGGAAAGGATGCCGATCTTTATATACATTTTTCAGACTCAAATATGTATTTGTATAAAAAATCTCCTGATGAAGAAGTATTCTTCGCTGCAGGAGGATGTGATTTCCATGACGGTTCCTTTGATTTCAACGGGAATCTCATACAGAACGGCGGTATGCCTTATGAATTTTCTGCAGATTATAAATTTGACGGAGATAATCTGGTTATAGAAAGTCAGAGTACCGATATACCGGCTCAAATGGCGAACTCAGGTGAATTCAGGCGGATAACTGATCAGGATATCCATGTTACAACAATGGATGAAGTGGTCTTTAATCAAGATTCATTCGGACCTTTAGGACAGATTCAGAGAGACTCCTTTTACGGTGTGTTTATTCAGGCCTTCAAAGATGAAAAGTCCTGTGACAAGACATTGAGCGATCTCGAAGATGCGGGATTAACCACTTGTCCCGTCGTGTATACTCCTGATTTCGAAGGACTCAGTCCTGAACCGTACTATGCGGTAACAGCCGGACTTTATACAACTGAACAGGATGCCAAAGAGGCACTTGAAAAAGTAAGAGCAGTCGGATTTAAGGATGCCTATGTAAAATATACAGGATCCTACACAGGCGACAGGTTCTGGTATTACATGTACTCTGAAAACGGCATCAAGCTCCTGAATAACAGTATAATCCTGCATGATGTCAATGTGACCATTCCTTATATAACAGATGGAGCTTCTGTGAAGAAAGACCTGATCGTCTCCGAAGACACTGTTTTCGCTGAAGATGCCGAGACCGATTATTTCAGTGAATATGAAAAAGGAGATACTCCCTACGGATGGATAATGCGAAACTATAAGCTCTATACCGATGAGCCGGAGAAGTATGGAGAAAAAGCACCTGTACTTACCGGTGTGTTTGAGGTCAGCCTGGATGGAAATAAGATAAGCTCATATCACCAGTCCATGTGGTGGGATTAAACTAAAGATATAATTAAACAGGTATGCGCGATTGTTTTACTTCCGTTTACATTTTTCACATTTTCCGACTATGATGGTTTTTCCGGGATCAACATCAAGCCCGTAAGAGGATTTGACCAGCTCTTCAAATGCTTCAACAAATTCGTTCTCTAAATGAAAGACCCTGCCACATTCAGAACACTGGCCGTGCATATGTGAATCACAATGTTCATGTTCGGAAGAATACTGATAGAACCAGGCATCGTGATCAGGTTCTCTGAATTTAAAAATGACTCCCTGTTCACAGAGTCTGTCCAGATTTCTATAAACTGTGGTCACGTTTATACCGCCAACCTCCTGCTGTAAGTGAGACAACAGTTCGACAGCACTGAAACTTTTATCTGAATTTTTCTGCAAGAAATCCAACAGGGCAGTTCTTGCTTTTGTCTTGTACTCCGCTTTCATAAATACGTCCTGATTATAAAGATTATTGCTATCATAGCACATCGATCGCTGTTTTTTCAGGAATATCACAAAAATAATGATGAGTAAGGCACTCTCAATGTGTGATGACGACTATGTTACCAGACATATGATCGAGGAGTTCATCATAGATGAACAGGATCACTACATCTGGGTCAAGGGTCATCTTTGCCTGATCGATCAGATCGGTATAGAAAATTATATGATCGAGATGATCGGAGATTAAGATTTTCACCGTCAGGATTTGAAATCTCAAAATGATATGAAGAACGCTATGGGGTTAACTCATAGCGTTCTTTTATGTTCTGCAAAAGTATTACGGCAATATTTAATTATTGCAGCAATACCTACATGTCTTTGTAATGGTATTTTCACGACTTTTTTGAAAAAGTTAACGAGCCCCATCTGCATCACGATCCTATGGGTAAGAGCATTTACTGCCTTCAATACATCTGGAAGTTATCAAAACAAGGTTTTGGGTCGATATAAATCTTTGAATAATTTCCTCTTTAGGTATTCATAAATTATGGAGGTCATGAATGAAAAAAGAACTCAATGGAATTTTGGCGTCAGTGATTACTGCGAGTATGGTACTGTCCGGATGTAATGCTACTACAGTACCTGAGGCTGGTTCAAACGAGATTGCCGAAACACCGGCAGTCGAGGAAACATCCGCTGAGGAATCAGTTAAAACTGAGGAAACAAGTATTGCCGAAACAGAAAAATCTGAAGAATCAGATGAGGCAAATATAAAGGAATCCAATTCTGATTCTGAAAAGACTGAGACTGAAAAAACTGATTCCGGTGAAGCAGATGCAGCTGAAGCCGGGAATATGGATGAATGGCTGGTAAATGAGCTGACCAGAATCAGAGAAGGCGGATCTTTGGATAGGGCATTTGAACCGGGAGTCCTAAAGACTAAGGATGTACCGATTTATTATAATTCTGCCGAATCCAAGGAAAATATTAGTTTGGCTTTCTTTGATCCTGATGAGGCAGTTCCCTATATTTCTCTTGAGGATGTTTCAAAGTTGCTAAAGAATGCTTACCTGATTCAGGCAAACGATAAAGATTATACACTTAATTTCACAAGTGATGGCAGGACTGCAACCTTGACAAGAGAAAACGGCACCTGGATGAAACTGGATTTTGATGAGGATACCATCACATTCCTGGATCTTGACGATTTCCTGAGAGCTTCTAATATGAAGTCACTACTGGATGTTGTAGGTGAAAACTCATTGAAAAGTGAGGCATCAAGAGAGATGTTTGAACATACCGAAGATTCTTATGAACGTTACGGAGATGCTATCATTTTAAATCTTGATGACTACGGAATCGATCTTATAAGAGACAAGGATAAATACTATATGCCTCTTGCCATAATAAATGATTTTATCCTGAACAGATTATATATACCGCTTGTTTATAATGGCAAAAGCGTCATTCTTTTTCAATATGGTGGACTTCAGAATGAAGATGAGAGTCTCTCTGATATAGGCGAGTTGTACTATGATGGTAATGCAGAAAAGATCAGTCCTTCCATGGCGATGTTTAATTATAACGAACTGTGTCTGATGCTGGATTATAATTATGGATTAAAGGAAACTCATGGAATCAGTTCTTTTGATCGTATATTCCTTCAGACCGGAACAAAACAAAAACTGTTAAGTACTGATTCTAAGATGATCGACAGTGCACTTGCTGATTTCATCAATCATAATCTGGATGATGGACATAGCGGATTCAGTCTCCCGTCATACGAAAGCGGCGCAGAAGCCGAAATTGAGAATGGTTACGGCAGTTCCATAGCGATAATGATAGATGAAATGAAACGTTTCGGTCTTGCAAGAATGGAGGCTTATCCCGATGGGTGTCCCGGATATGAGGAAGTAGGAAATACAGCCTATATTACTTTTGATGGTTTTAAGTCTATCCCTGAAGATGCTGATTACTATAAGAATCCTCCTAAGGAGGCAGATCCTAATGATACGGTAGGTCTCATGCTGTATTCTTATCAGCAGATTACCAGAGAAGAAAGCCCGATAGAGAATGTCGTTCTGGATCTTTCAAACAATGGCGGAGGTGATTCCAATGCGGCAAGTTTCGTTCTCGGAACATTTTTAGGTACAGGAATGTATTCCATTCATAACACAATGACAGGAGCGATGATGACTGACTATGTTCATGTAGATCTGAATCTTGATCACAAGTTTGACGAGAAAGATTCTCTGCAGGGATATAAGCTTTACTGTCTTGAATCCTTCAATAGTTTTTCATGCGGAAATCTGGTTCCAAGTATTTTCAAAAATTCTCACAAGGTTACCCTTCTGGGACAGACTTCAGGTGGTGGTTCCTGTATGGTGCTGCCATGTACTTCAGCTACAGGAACTGTTTTCCAGATTTCAGGTCCTCTTCGTATGGCTTTCACAAAGAACGGAAGCTTTTATGACATTGACCAGGGCGCTGAGCCGGATTTCTATATCGATGATGAAATGAACTTCTATGACAGAAAGGCTCTTACAGAGTATATCAATGGTCTGTTCTGAGATGACACGGATATAAGAACAGCTAAATAAAGTAGGTATTTCATATTCGGAATTAAAAACGTCACTTGAAAAGGTAAATGCTTAATTTTGAGGTATTATCAGTTTTGCAAAGGTAACTGCATAATACCTCGTTTTTTATGCCTGAAAGCCGGCGTATCTTAAGCATTAAGTCCTGCAAACGGATGGTGAGTAAGAAATTACTGAACTGAAAATGATTTTAGATACCACCAGTCATGGGATTTAATGCAATGTTGTCGGCGCTAATGATAGCAAAAATATTCAATGATTCGTATCTTAAAAAATCTTTTAAATAATTCATTAGAAAGCCAAAAATATGACATTACTTTAAAAAATCTTAAGTACAAAGAAAAAAAGCTAAATGTTGTTATTAATTTGATGATTATAGTTCAAGGATTTTAACATTAAAGTAAAGAATATTAGAGTAAGAGAAGTATAATTAACTTAGAATTATTTTTTTTGCAAAATCATTCTGAATAATCCGGGCCTTGTTGAGCCACCTGTCCGGAGTTTGAGAGCCATCATTCCGGCTTAGACAGAGCCATCATTCCGGTAATTACAGAGCCATCTATCTCTGATTACATATAATCATCCTTTATACTGTATTCATGCGCCGTTGGCGTAAATACATATGAAGGAGGTCATAACCATGACCAAGTATCGTGAAATTTTAAGACTTTACGCCTTGAAATTTAGCGAAAGAAACATTGCTCTTAGTTGCAGTGTTTCCAGAAACACGGTCTCGAAAGTCATTAAAGCAGCTGATGAAAAAGGCATTGCCTGGCCGCTTGATGAATTTCAGACTGACAAAGTGTTGGAAGATACTTTGTTTCCAAAAGAAGCATCAACCGACACTACTACCGACCGTCCGATGCCTGACTTTGCGTATGTTCGCAAGGAACTGCTTCGAAACGGAGTAACCAAAAAACTTCTTTGGGCGGAGTACTGCGAATTATGCCGTATGGACGACAAAGAACCCCTGATGTACTCACAGTTCTGCTATTACATCCAACAGGACGAGGAGAAACGTCGCGCCACCATGCATATCCCGAGAAAGCCGGGAGAACAGGCGGAAGTTGACTGGGCCGGAGATCCGGCTCACATCATTGATCCTGACACCGGTGAGATCACTGATGCATGGATCTTTGTAGGAGTTTGCTCCTACAGCCAGTATGCTTATGTTGAAGCATTCATAAACGAAAAGCAAAAGGCTTGGATTACAGCAAACGTCCACATGCTTGAATACTTTGGCGGTGTTCCGAGAATAATTGTCCCAGATAACTGTACCACTGCAGTAAATCATAAGCAGAGTGACTGGTATACCCCAAAACTCAATACTGTCTACCATGAAATGGCTGAACACTATGGTGTAGCCATAATCCCGGCACGAGTTCGTAAGCCCAAGGACAAACCGGGAGCAGAAGGCACCGTCGGAAATATTTCCACCTGGATCACGGCAGCATTACGGAATGAACAGTTCTTCTCGTTGTCTGAACTTAATCAGGCAATCCGCAAGAAACTCGAAGCCTACAATGCCCGTGAATTCCAGAAAAAAGAAGGTAGCAGACTGAGTATTTTTCTTGGGGAAGAAAAGCCATTACTGGCACCTTTACCTGCTACCCGTTTTGAAATGTGCGAGTGGAAAGAAGCCACCGTACAGTTCAATTATCACATCGCTGTAGACAAAATGTACTACTCCGTGCCTCATCAGTATATCAAAGATAAGGTCGATGTTAGAGTAACAGATACGATTATTGAGATTTTTTATCATAATGATCGAATTGCGTCCCATAAAAGAATCTATGGACGTCCCGGACAGTACTCGACGGTTACGACTCATATGCCTGAGGACCATCAGAAGTATCTGGAATGGAACGGTGACAGATTCCGCAGGTGGGCAGAAACGATAGGTATAAACACAGCTAAGGTAATAAATTCATTACTTACCTCCGGCAGGGTGGAACAGCAATCATACAGAGCCTGTATGGGGCTGCTTAAACTTGCTGAGAAGCACACTCCGCAAAAGTTAGAAGCGGCCTGTGAAAAAGCTCTTCAGTACAGTTCTTCACCAAGCTATAAAAGTATCAAAAACCTTCTTGTTAACCTTGATGTATCTGAAGTGACAATCAAGGAAGAAACAACAACGAAGCCAAACAAATATGGCATTACAAGAGGCGCCAGATATTACGGAGGTAAACGTCAATGATTAGCACAAGTACCAAAAATAAACTTATCGAAATGCACCTATCTGCCATGGCTGATGCATTTATCCTTCAGGAAGGTGATCCAACCATGAAGGAAGTAGCATTTGAGGATCGGTTCGGTATGCTTGTCGATGCCGAATACACAACACGTAAAAACAATCGCTATAAGAGGCTTATCAAAAAAGCAGAATTAGAACAGCCTGATGCCTGCATTGCCGGTATTGATTATCATTCGGGTCGAAAACTTAATCGAGACCTTATAAATCGGCTGGCGACCTGTGATTACATCGCTGATTATAGGAACATCTTTATCACCGGTGCAACCGGAAGCGGAAAAACATATCTGGCCTGTGCTTTTGGTATGGCAGCTTGCAAACGTTATTATT
This sequence comes from Lachnospiraceae bacterium JC7, assembly GCA_000513555.1. GTDB lineage: Bacteria > Bacillota > Clostridia > Lachnospirales > Lachnospiraceae > Oribacterium. The sequence goes on along the minus strand of ALYD01000008.1, from coordinate 8,990 downwards.
CTACGAAATTTATCCGCATGCCGGATATGTTGCTGGATCTTCAGTCTGCACGTGAGGATGGCACGTTCAAAAAAGTGTTAGCAAAATATACCAAGCCTGTATTGCTGATCATTGATGAGTGGCTTCTTATAAAACTCAACGACCAGGAGGTCCGCAACCTCTTTGAAGTAATTAGTAAAAGAAGAAAGCATTCTTCCACCATCTTCTGTTCTCAGTTTTTAGAAGAAGGATGGTATGACCAGCTGGGAGATAATGGAACTCTTGCAGATGCTATCATGGATAGAATCACTTACGATTCGTACAAGATCAACATCGTAAGCATAGATCCGTCAAAAGACATTTCAATGCGTGAAGTGTATGGACTGGATCCTGCTGAAGCACAGTAACATCAAATGTTATAAACAAGGTGGCTCTGTCTGTCCGGACAAGTGGCTCTCGCTACACCGGACAGGCGGCTCCGCCGCACAAGAATATTCAATCATTCAATAATTTATTTGATAAAGGAGTATTATGTTTGCATTGACATAATTATGAATAATATATTTTGGATAATAATTTGGTATATAGTATTGGTAGCAACTACATTTACACAAATATATACAAAAACTTGTCTTTTTCCAGAGGAACATCAAAAGTTCATAAAAGAACATATAATTGCTATTATAGTTGTTTTGATTTTAGTCCTTATAGCTATTCTCGCTGATTATTGGTATTTTAAAGGTGGAAATAGCTATGATCAATTTTATGAAACGATTTCGGATTGGAAAGAAAATATAATCACAAACGAATAGGTCAAATTAAAAACATCTATCGTTATATAAGTCATACAATAAAAGGCTGCAATAACTGTAGCCTTTTATATAACAATAAATTCGCAAAGGTAAACGCTCATTTGAGCATTAAGTCTTACATATGAGCGTTTAGTATTGCAATTGACATCAAAGCGTCGTTAAATTAACATCTTTTCGTTAAACAACGGTTTAGCGCAAAGATACGTTCGAGCGCTGAGTCTTGTGTTAATTGAAAAAGTAAAAGCTCAATTGTGAGTCTTAATGCATAAATAGGCATTTACCTTTGCAAATTTAATACTGAATAATAGGAGCAAGTCTATAAAAAACCTTGCTCCTCGATATGATCTACATGTTAATTGTATACTCTGCTTCTGATATGTCAGTGATTTCAGGTTCTTCACCCAACGACACCGTAATTTGAGTGTCATGAAGAGTTAATGTGGTTTCATCCTCGACTGTTGGTTCTATTTTGTTATTATCTGAGCCTTCTTTTGCTTTAGTTTCATCTTCGTTGTCTTTGTCATTTTTTCTATTCTTTTTCTGAAACATAATTGCAATCATATATAAGTCTGGTGCTGATTTCATGATATATGCTTTTTCTTCTGATGTAAGCCTTTTACCACTGTTTACTTTCTTTAGTATATCCATGGTTTTTTGGTGTTCATCGGCAATATTTTTCATGAATTTTCCTTCGTCTTCGGCTGCTTTAATTTGAGATTTCATAACATAATCATCAAAAACGGCAAGACGTTGGTTTAGAGCATCTTTACTTACACGCAAAAGCTTATCTTTCATTTCATTTGATAAGGCAATATTTTTCCCGTTTATATTGATGTATCCACTTTCAACTATATTTTCAGCTATGGTCGGATGTGCAAATCTTATGGTTAATGTATTGTCATTTATTTTAGAAACTTCAAGTTCCCAATCACTATAAGAGGCTCTAATATCACATGGGGTGTCGTAGCAGCTGTTTGATATCTCAAAACTATCGGTGTCTTTTGCATAATGACCTGTATTTTTCTCTTTTGACAAGTTGGATGGTTTATTCTTGTTATAAACATTATTTGTTGATGATCTGTTAAAGATTGTATTTTTTATTGCCTCCATATCAATTATTTCTCCCATCACCATAATTACTTTATTACAATCTCGACTGGATATGACGAATTAAGTATATCAAGAATTATCAAGTATCTATTTCGTACGTTTATTCGACAGATACCTTGGTTTTTATGAGTCATAAAATTCTTAAAAGAAATTAAAAATTATCGGTTTATACTAAAATTTATTTTAATCAATTTGCTAGAGATTTCTTTGTTTCAAGTTGATCCAGATATTAAATAAATACATATTTATAAATAATTTAAGATTTATAAAATCTTTTTGCTATCATAATTCCCGACAACAACGCATTAAATCCTAAGACTGGTGACATCAAAATATCATTAATTTGATCTATTCGTTTGTGATTATCTTTTCTTCCCAAATTGAAATCATTTTATGAAATTGATCATAGTTATTTCCGCCTTTAAAAAACCAATAATCCATGAGAATGGCTATAAGTACTAAAATCAAAACAACTATAATAGCAATTATATGTTCTTTAATGAACTTTTGATGTTCCTCCGGGAAAAAACAAGTTTTTGTATATATTCGTATAAATATACTTGCCACTAATACTATATACCAGAGTATTATCCAAAACATATCATTCATAATTATGTCAATGCAAAACCTGGTACATTTATAATTGAAATTAGACTCATAACTGCCAAAAACATTTTGATTTTTTTGGTCAATGCAGACATAATACTACTCCTTTATCAAATAAATTATTGAATGATTTTGCGCAAAAATAATTCTAAGTTAATTATACTTCTCTTACCCGAATATTCTTTACTTTAATGTTAAAATCCTTGAACTATAATCATCAAATTAATAACAACATTTAGCTTTTCTTTCTTTGTACTTAAGATTTTTTAAGTAATGGTATATTTATGGCTTTCTAATGAATTTTTTAAAAGACGTTTTAAGATAAGAATTATTGAATATTTTTGCTATCATTAGCACCGACAATAATGCATTAAATCCCATGACTGGTGGTATCTAAATCATATTTAGGAAGGTATCATCATGAAGAATAAACATTTAACTTTTGATGAACGTTACGCTATTCAGACCGGTCTTGATGCCGGAAAATCAATACATAAAATTGCGGTAGAACTTGACCGTGTAGACTCTTCTATCCGGAGAGAAATCAACAGGAACAGACACAGAGTATCCGACAGGAAATATACGGTTCATCCGTGCCGTTTTCGGAACTCCTGCGAAAGAATGCACATGTGCGGTGATGAATCCTGTACCAGAACCTGTAAGGGCTGTTATGAGGTATGTAACAAGCCGGACTGCCCTGATTACGAGATGGCTATGTGCATCCATGTTTCAGGTGCACCTTTCGTATGTAACGGCTGCCCTTCCAGTACATCCCAGACCTGCCATTTTCCAAAGTTCACTTACGATGCCAAGATGGCTCAGCAGGCCTATGAGGATAAGCTTAAAGAGTCCAGAGAAGGTATTTCAATCTCTCCGGAAGATATGACGGAGCTAGACAATCTTGTATCTCCGCTTTTGATGAATGGGCATTCTATATCCTCTGTATTTATCAATCACGAGGACGAAATCCCCGTCTCTGAGAGGACTTTGTACTCTTATGTGAATGATTGCAGACTTACTGCAAGAAATATCGATATGCCCCGTAAAGTCCACTTTAAACAGCGCTATAAGCACGATAATTCAAGGAACCGGGAACCTTTCGCTATCGGTCGTACATACAAGAATTTCAAGGATTATATATCTGAGAATCCTGAAGCATCTGTATGTGAAATCGACACTGTGATTGGAACCCCAGGTGGAAAATGTCTGTTCACGATCATCTTCCAGAGCTGCAATCTGATGATAGCCATACTGATCGATGACAAGTCTCAGTCAAGCATTATCAATGCCTACAACAGTATATGTGATTCTATAGGTGTGGAGTTGTTCTCTGAATTGCTCAGTGTGACTTTGACCGATCGGGGCACGGAATTTTCAAATCCCTATGCTCTTGAACATGACACTCAGGATAACGAAAAGACCAAGGTCTTTTATTGCGATCCTTACTGCTCCTGGCAGAAGCCTCACGTAGAGAGGAACCATGAATTCATACGTCAGATCCTCCCGAAAGGAAGCAGTTTTGATAACCTTACCCAGGATGATGTGACCCTAATGATGAATCACATCAATAGCTATCCACGCAAGAGCCTCAACAATCATTCTCCATATGAGGTCGCACAATTGCTTCTTGGGGAGACATTCTTGAAGGCCATGAATTTCTCTAAAATCCCTGCAGATGAGGTAATACTGAAGCCGAATCTGCTCAGAAAAAATTCTTTTATTGCTGATCAAATGATTTCTGATCATCGATAATTTACCGGAATCGGTAACATCCAAAATTCAGTAATTTCTTACTCACCAGCCGTTTGCAGGACTTAATGCTTAAGATACGCATTTCCTCCAAAGTTGAGCATTAAGTTTTTCAAAAAAAGCTCCCAACTTCTGTTTGCCATACCCATTTTTCAGGACTGCGACGGAATTACGCCGTTTTTCAGGCATAAAAAATCGAGGTATTATGCAGTTACCTTTGCAAAACTGATAATACCTCAAAATTAAGCATTTACCTTTTCAAGTGACGAGCGCTGAGTCTTGCGTTCCTAAATTGAAGAAGTTAACGAGACTTTTCATGTTTTTTAAGGGCAAAAAGGTCTCGTTAACCTCTTCAATTGCCGTAATACTAGTCTATCCATATAATGGATATATGGATATATGGATAGATCAAAAAACGAATTAGGAATACCTCTATCTAGTTGGCTCCTTTATGCACTTACGTATCATAGCCTATTAACTGGTATGTCGACAAAAACTAAATATTAATCAGCATTTTTCAGCCTGATTGGAAGGAGGTGTAGTACATTTCCGGATGTTAGTCAGCAGCTACGTAAAGCACAGGCTTTCCGTCTGCTTTAGTGTAAAGCACGCCGTCATCCGCATAATATGTTTCGTTCCCGGGATCGACATTGAAATACAGTGCAGGCCGGTACACAAGGATGCTGCCGTCGGACTGGATGATACCGTCTTTGTAGATCTCCTCCAAAATGCTGTAATCGGATATATGGGGTCCGGTGCCTGAAACATTCTTGCCGATGTTTATGGTGAAAGTGATGTCCTTATAAACTATGCGTTCCGGATCGATGTCTGATTCGGTTGCTAAACTGCCATCCGGATTGTTCACCTTTATAAGATGTCCAACAAGCTCATCCGGATGCTGTTCCGCATATTCCCGGTAAAAGGCATTAGCCTCTTCCTCTGTCATCTTTCGGCTTCTGCTTTGCGGGAGTTCAGGCCAGTTAACTTCATACTCGATGCGGAAGTGTAACGGAACACCTATACCGGTGAGGCCACCCATCGTTACGACCGGAGTTCCGTCTGATAGGGTATCGGGGATAGTGATAACCACAGTATCTTCCCTGGCATTCCACTGAAAGGATTCCGCCATGGCTTCCTTGTGGTTGTCTGAGATATTGTATTCAACACCGTTTTCTATCACGCTTTTCTCGTTGCTATATCCTGTGCATGCTGTTAGTAACAGTGCGAACAAAGAGAATAGAATGGCTTTCTTCATATTTGTCTCCAATCTTAAACATGAATGTAGTTGGTTACCGTAATTATCATGACACTTTTCGTTCATCAAAGAACACTATATCATCGACATTAAAACTGAGATGGTTATGGTTCTCACCGGGATGAACCGTCACTTGTGAATATTCACTGCTTCTTCAATAGGGCGATGCATTCGATTTGCGAACCATTCATCTCCTCTATATGATTTTATCCGGGAGCTTTAACAAAGCATCAATAACCGGGCGAATCATTTGTACTGATTCCACCTTGTTAATAGCACATAGCTTACGCCCAGCGTCCTTACTTGATGCACCACAATGATATGCCTGTTCCGACGGGAATCCATAATCGAGAACAATCAGTCTATCATGGCAATCCGGATTGGGTTTAACTCGAAGCGGAGGATACTGGTTTATAAAATCACTAACCACCGATGTCGTAAGGAATCCTCTATTTCCATGCCCATTCTCTGTAAAGAGCACCACTTCCACTCCTGGATTTTTCTGAGATAATAGTTGTAGCGATTTAGTATTCATATAATCGTCAACAACATAAATTGACTTTCTTGCCTGCTGATAGATATCTATGTATGCTGCATCAGCTTCAAACTTCTGACCTTTATAGATTATAAAATTTTTAAAATCCTTATCTGATACAAAGTTTTCATTCAAGTTATCAATGCTCTTCTGAATATCTTCAATTGCCTTATCCGTTTTCTTTTGATAATCAATTGCTCCAGCCATCTGCACTGATAGCTCCGAAACTTTTGCAGTGACCATGCTCATTTCTGACTGGGTAACGAACTGCTGATTCTGTCGGATATAATGACGCATTTCTTTAAAAGCTCGCATAATGAAAATGCTCTGCTGTTCTGCTAATTCACCTCTTAGTACTGTAGCAAGCATATATATCCCCTGCTCCGTAAAAGCATATGGCATCTTTCTCCTACCACCTTCTTGCCCTTCAAAAAGTGAATCATTCCGTGAAGTCGCATTTTGCGACTTCACCAAATCAACTTCCTCTCTTGTCAATTGGAACATAAAATCTTCAGGAAATCTGTTTATATTTCGTTTGACCTGCTCATTTAATCTTTTCACTTCATACCCATATATAGATGCCAAATCACTATCGAGCATCACCTGCTGTCCGCGGATTATGTATACACAATTTCTAATTGATTCTACTGTAAGGATTTCCTTAGTATCTTCCATAAAAGATATCTTCCTTTTCAAACTATTCTTTTAGTCTTGAAGTAACAAATTGTGACTTCAAGAATTTCCTTTTCAAGCCAAGATATTTTGTGGTCGAAATAATCGGCCGCAAAATCTTCGGATATATTTATTAACACAAATAAGATAAAACTTTTACTTACATATCCTCAAGGCTCTCTATCTTTTTCAAAGCCTCCATATATGCCATAAGTCTCTTTTGCTGTTCTTCTCTAAGATTGTGATAATCTTCAATCATCTGAACATCGCCCGGAGTGAATTTACTCTCAGGACTAGAGGCAGCAATTTCTCTCTCGTCTTCAATTCCTTTACCGGTAAGAAGCTGCTCCGGAGTAATTTGCAAAACATTACATATATCCATTATTTTGTCCACGGTTGGGTTTGTCTTTCTCTTCTTCCATTCACTTATGGTACTGGTCGAGATCCCAACTTGCTTTGCAAACTCCGCCTGTGTCATGTTCCGTTCTTTCAAAACTTTTATAATTCTTTCACTGATAATCATGAGTGATACCTCACTTTATAATTCATTTAAATCATCAACTATATAATTACATCGATTTCGGTTTCACTAACACAAGATCCTCTGCATTAAGCGAATTTCTAACATATAGTTCAGGTGTCGTTTCCTCTGGTATTCCTTCAAGCATCAGGGCTGCCTTTGCCTGATCGAATGCCGTTTTAATATCCTTTCCAAAGCCGATTGATGAATAGAATTGTGAAGCAAACACGAGTGCAGCTTTATCACCAATCGAAGTATTCATTCCTATGGCTGCGTCTACATATTCAACTATGCTCTGAGCTTGTGTTGATGAGAAACAGGCATTGAAGAACATCAATTTCACCTTATCTGAAAGTGTCCTGATTGTTTGGGTCATTGCTTCTTTACTCACCAATTTCATTTCTCCATTAATGTTTTCAAATGCAAGATCACCATTTAATGCTCCATGCCCACTGAAATGAATAACATCAGGATTGACTTCGTTTATAGCCTGAAGTATATCAGAGGTTCTAACTGCCCATCTCGTCTCGAATCTTAATGTATCTCGATACTCAGATTTGCGGATTGTCTCTTGAATGGCTCTTGCCTCTGCGTCAAGTCTCAACGAGGTTGTATCAATTGGATTAGCTGCCAGGAAAAGTACCGTTATGTTTTCTGGCAGTTTTTTTAGTTCTTGTATTTGTGACTGTATTTCATCTTGAATTTGCACATGCGCATTCATAGTTCTATTCAAATCAAAAATTTGCCTCTGTGTTTCTTTCTGCTATTTTTTCTTCTTCTTTTATGCGCTGCTTATGGATCTTTTCTTCTTCTCTCTCCACTTTTTTCTGTTCTTCTGCTAAATCTTTTTCTGCTTTAGAAAGCTTATTCTCCAGTTCTGAGATTTTCTTTTCCGCTGCTGTAATATCTTTTTCTGCATTGGAAATGTCTCTCAATTTAGATTTTATAGTTGATGTGTTTTTTGTATGACCAATTGCAGAATTTGCGCTGTCAATTTTTGTTCTTGCTTTGGCTATTTTATTCTTCTCTTTTGCCTTTTCTGAAGTCAGTTTAGCGATTTCATCTCTCTTCCTTGTTACATTGCGTCGATATGTATCTATAAGGGCCATTTATCTTCCTCCAATCTTCTGAAATAGTATCTGTGTAACATAATCTTCACTACATATAGCCTATAAATATGTAAGTATTGTTAAGTGCTTCTATATATTCCCAACCCAAAATTCACTTATATAACATTCATATTGGTGAATATTGTAACATAGTTCCTAATTTCCTTCAATGTTCCACTTCATTTTCTTATTACGGAATTTCATATACGCCTTATAAGATTCATATACATACCTTTTTTGAAGATAAACATCTGGATCCGGTAATGAATCAAAGTCAATCTCATCCGCATACTTCGCTATTATATTTCCAATGAAATTTGCCAGAGAACTCCATTCATCTCTGTCTTTGACTATCACTTTATTCTTCATAGCAATCGTCCCTCCTTCGACAACAGATTTTGGGTCTTTCACAAATTCGCAAGCAGTGCATCGGTGTACACCTGATGCGATTTTGCTTGTTGGGGAGTATGCCCCAATACCCCTGCTTGCCGATTTTCATCGGCAAGCTACGCCTACAAAACAGGCTTATAACCCAATCCCTAAATCTCAAGATATTTGTCAAAACACTTCTCCACCTTCTTTAAAACTTTTTCATGTTCAGCTTTCATATCAGAAATGATTTTGCCATCTACATACACCCCCG